>JBQCGH010000052.1:0-26567 GCA_051955835.1 Gemmatimonadales bacterium | reverse complement strand
AAATAATAATATAGATCACGAAGGAACAAATCACTGTCGTTCACATCCTTATTCTCCTCCCCCTCCCCCCCCCCCCCCCCCCCACGCCGACGAGACTCACGCCACGGTCTCCGCCAACGAGTCGGCGCGCGGCGGACTGGGCATGGCGAGCCGCTTCCGCCGTACGCGGCGGATCCGACGCGAGGCGATGGCGGTGAGGTCCTGCAGCGTCCGCGCGCCCTCGTCGCGGGCCAGACGCAGCAGCCGCTCGAGCAGATCGGCCGTGACCAGGGCATCACCCGCGGCCCGATGCCGGGCCGGGTTGGCAAAGCCGAAGTACTGCGTCAAGTTGTCGAGCCCGCACGAGCGCACGCCGGTCACCAGGCGGCGCGCCAGCCGAACCGTGCAGAGCTGCGGCCCGTCGAGAGCGAGGTCGCGCGCGCGGCGCACTTCCGCGTTGATGAAGTTCCAGTCGAACCGGGCGTTGAGGGCCACGAACACCCGCCCCGCGAGCGCGGCGAGGACCTGGTCGGCCATCTCCGCGAACGTGGGCGCGTGGCGGACCATGTCGTTCGTGATGTTCGTGATGGCGCAGATGGCCGGCGGGATCGAGCGCCCGGGATTGACCAGGGAATCCAACACCACCTCGCGTCGGCCCCCGTGCACGACCACGACGGCGATCTCGGTAATCCGGTCGTGGCCGATGGCCCGCATGCCGGTGGTCTCCACGTCCACGACCGCGAACGCGCATTCCTCGAGCAGCGGCGAGCCCTGCGCTTCGGCCACGAGTCCCCACCGGCCATCGGCGAGCTGGCGCACCCGCGGGTCGGCGCCGAGCAGCGCGATGGCGATCCGCTCGCACACCGCCTCCTGCGCGCCGGGCAGGCCGAGGACGCGGTGGCACAGCATGGCCGCGGCCCGCGGACCCTCTCGCAGGGTGTCGAGCACCCGATCGAGCAGGGTGCCCTCCGGATGGGCAGCGAGCCCCATCACAGCGCCGCCCGCCTGAGCGGCAAGGACATGCAGCGCGGGCCGCCGCCACCACGGGCCAGCTCGGTGCCCTCGATGGTGATGACCGTCCGGTGCTTGGCGTCCGTCCAGTCGTCGAAGGCGAGGAAGTTGACCGCCGGCACCACCCGGAAGCCCGCGGCCTGCAGCTCGCACAACGTCGCGTCGTTCCGGCGATAGCTCACGATCGTCCCCGGGCGCACCGCCAGAAAGTTGCAGGCCGAGCTCCACTGCTCGCGCTCCTGGCTGGTCCGGTGCTGACCGCCGGCGAAGACCGCATCGAGCGGCAGGTCGACCTCGCGCAGGGCCTCGAAGAAATTGGGCATCTCGCGGACCGTCGCCTCTCCCTTGCGGCGGTGCAGCACGGGCAGGCGCTCGGGGCCGACGAAAAAGGGCGGATAGATCACGCACAGCTCGCGGTCCACCTGCGTGAAGATCATGTCCAGGTGGATCGCGGTCGGCGCTTTGGGCATCACCACCACTAGGATGTCGGTGACCTGCCCCCGCGCGAAGACCGTGTCGCACAGCTCGTCCAGCGCCGCAGGCGACGTGCGCTCGCTGAAGCCCAGTACCAGGAGGTCCGGTCGCAGATAGTGAACATCGCCGCCTTCGAGCGTGTAGTTGCTGCGCCGCTCCTCGGAGCCGTCGTACAGGAGGCCCTCGTTGGCGAGCTGCGGGTGGAAGGTGAACAGCGCCTTGATGAGCAGCTCCTCGGTCCAGCGGACGTCGTAGCGCATGGCGCCCACCACCACCCGCCGGCCGATCACCATGCCGATGTCACGGGGAAAGAACAGGTTGGGCAGCGGCGGAAAGGCGAATCCTTCCTCGTTGAGGGCCTGCGCCAGCGGACCGCTCTCCTCCCGCGTGCCCTCGATCAGCATCTCGACGATCTGTCCCGCGGGCAGCGTCCCGAGCCGCTGGGTCAGGGCATCCGAGGCGAGCACGTCCATCGTCTTGGTAATCAGGAACTCGCGCCCCGCGGGCTGGCCCAGCACCTCGGTGAGCAGGTCGCGCACCTGGAAGACCGTGGCGAATCGGCGGAGCACGGAGACGAACTGGCGGTGCTCCCGCTGCGCGATCTCGAGATCGATGATGTCGTCGTAGAGGTAGTCTTCGCGGTTTCCCGGCGTGACCGCCTCGAGCTCGCGCCCAGGCGTGTGGACCAGCACCGTCTGGAGCGGGCCGATTTCCGAAGTCACGTCGACGGGCATACGGGAAATTATCGGGGGGAGCGCAAGGCGGTCCAGTGGGTGGCGCCGATCAGCGGATCACCAGGGCGCGGGGCACCCCGGTTCCCCCCGCACTCCACGCCGTCCCTCACGCGGCATGCAACACGTCATCCTACGAACGCTTCCAGGCGGGCCCACGGACCACCTTGCCGGGCAGCGCCTCGGTCGCCCGGCCGTCGGCGATGACGGGCACGCCGTTGACCAGGACCCACCGCATCCCCACCGAGAGCTGATTGGGCTGCGCGAAGGTGGCCAGGTCGCGGATGCTGTCGGGATCGAACACGACCACGTCGGCCCACATGCCCACCTTGAGCACGCCACGGTCGCCGATCCGCATCCGCTGCGCCGGGAGCGAGCTGAACTTCCGGATGGCGTCCTCCAGCGTCAGCAGGTGCTCCTCCCGCACGTACTTCCGGAGGATGCGCGGGAACGTGCCGTAGGCCCGCGGGTGCGGGTGCTCCTTGCCGAGAAGGCCATCCGGCGAGGTGCCCTGCGAGTCATTGTCCACCGAGACCCACGGCTGCTTGAGCGCGAGCCGGATATCGGGCTCGGCCATGCCGAAGACTGCGACGTCGGTGAACGCCTTGTCCTCGATGAGCAGGTCGAACAACGCGTCGATCGCGTCGGTGTGCCGGTCCGCGGCGACCTGCGCCAGGGTCTTGCCCATGTAGCGCTCGAGCGCCGGGTTCTGCACCACGCCGATGAGCACACTCGACGGCCCGGGAATCTCCTGCCACTCGTTGTCCCAGTTTCCCTTGGGGTCCAGCATCTCCCGCCGGATACGACGGCGGTTCGCCGGATCCCTGAGTCGCTCGATCAGCTTGGCGCTGCCGCCATCGTGCGCCCACGGCGGGACGAACGCCGACATGGAGTTGAACCACGCGGGATAGGCGTACGTGTCGGCGGCGATGTCCACGCCGGACTTCCTGGCCGAGTCGATCCGGGCGACCACCCTGGGCATGGTGCCCCAGTTAGGCTTGCCCGCCACCTTGAGGTGCCAGATCTCCACGGGAATGCGGGCCTCGCGCCCGATGCGGATGGTCTCCTCGAGCGCGCCGTCGATCTCGGAGCCCTCCGAGCGCATGTGGGTCGCGTACACGCCGCCCAGCGCGGCGGCCTCGCGCGCGAGCGCGATGAGCTCATCGGTCCGGGCGTAGGGCGCCGGGGGGTACTGGAGCGCAGTGGACACGCCGATGGCGCCGTCGTACATCGCGGAGCGCACCAGCGCCCGCATGCTGTCGAGCTGGGCGGCCGTGGGCTGGCGATCACCGTCGCCCAGCACCATCCGGCGCACCTGGGTCGCGCCGACATAGCTCGCGAGGTTGATGCCCATGCCCCGCCGCTCGATCTTCGCGAAGTACTCGCCCAGGGTCCGCCAGTCCGGCGTGACCTGGTAGTGGTCGTAACCGGCGCGATCAGCGGCGATGATCGAATCGTCGAGCGGGGCCACGGAGCCACCCTCGCCGGTGACCTCCGTGGTGATGCCCTGAAAGATCTTCGAGGGCAGGCGCGGATCCACCAGCATCGTGATCTCGGACTGCCCGAGCATGTCGATGAAGCCCGGCGCCACCACCATGCCGGCGGCATCGACCGTCCGCCGCGCGGGGACGCTGTCCAGCCGCCCGATGGCAACGATCCGCCCGGCACGAATGCCCACGTCGCCAGCGTACCAGGGCGAGCCGGTGCCGTCGATGATGCGGCCGTTCCGGATCACGAGGTCGAAGGTGTCGCGCGGAGCGACCTCCCGAGTGGCCGGGGCGTGACGGGCGTGAAGCGCGGAGGGGACGGCGATGAGGAGGCAGGCCAGCATCAGGCGCCCGAGCGGCATCGGAACTCCGAACTCTGGGTCAGAAAGAGAATGGTGAATTCAGCACGTGGCGCCGAAGACCGGAAAGGCTTCGGCGAATTTCGTGACGATGGCCCGCCGGCGGCATTCGAACGGAGAGGCTCGTTGGCCTAGCCGCATGGCTGTGCTGCGGCTGTGCGTGCGTTCCGTGGTTCTGGGGTACGTCTATTCGGCCCGGGCGCGGACAGGTCAACGATTGGCGAGCGCGTAACTCAGCGTCTCGAGCTCGAGCGCGAGATTCACGGTCTTGACCACGACGTCGTCCGGCACCACCAATTGCACCGGGGCGAAGTTGAGGATCGCCTTGACGCCAAGGCGCACGAGCCGGTCCGCCACCGCCTGCGCGGCATCGGCCGGCGTCACCAGGACCGCCATGTCCATCGGCCGGCGCGCGAACTCGGACTCGAGCTGCGCGATGTCGAGCACGGTGAGCCCGTTCCACTGGCGGCCGATTTTCGACGCGTCGCTGTCGAAGATCGCGATGATGTCGAACCCGCGCTGCCGAAACCCGCGATACTGGACCAGCGCGCTGCCGATCTTGCCCGCCCCGATGAGCGCCACCTGGTAGCGCTGCTTGAGCCCGAGGATCTCACGCAGCCGATCCGCCAGCTCGGGCACCGGGTAGCCCAACCCACGCTTGCCAAAGGATCCGAAGAAGCTCAGATCCTTCCGCACCTGCGCCGAGGTGGTGCTGCCGCGCGAGGCGAGCGCACCCGAGCTCACCGTCCCCATGCCCTGCCCCTCGAACTCCTCAAGAAACCGCAGGTAGAGCGAGAGGCGGCGAACGGTGGAATCGGCGACCTTACGCATGACGGCTATTTTTGTGAAACATTTCACAAAGCTATTGCGCCGCCCACCCCCCGTCAACGAGCGCGTGCAGCAGGCGAACGAATCCATCGACGGCCACCGTCTCGGGGCGTGCGTCCACTGCGAGGCCCGCGCGCTCGAGCGCCGCGAGTGTGCGCATCGGCTCCCAGCCGGTCAGCTCACGAAGGCCCCGCCCCAGCTGTTTGCGGCGAAATCCGAACAGCCCGACCACCAGTCGGCGGAAGTTGGTTTGGTCGGAGACCTCGACCAGCGGCGCGGCGAGCGGTGTGAGCCGAAGCAGCGCCGAGTCGACCTTGGGCCGCGGTGCGAAGGCGCCGGCCGGCACCCTGAACAGCCGTTCGGCCAGCGCCACCGCGCGCACGCCCACACTGAGCGCGCCGTAGTCCTTCGTGCCGGGCGGGGCCGTCACCCGGTCGGCGACCTCCTGCTGCACCAGGAATACGATGCGGGGAGGCCGCGGGGGCTCGAGGGCCTTATCGATGAGTGGGGTGGTGATGTTGTAGGGAATGTTGCCGGCCACCAGGAACCGCGGGCCGGCGACCGCGCGCCAATCTACCGCAAGCGCGTCGCCCTCGACGATCGTGGCCTCGGGCAGCCGAGCCCGCAGCGTGGGCACGAGGTCGCGGTCCTTCTCGATGGCCACGACTCGCCCTGCCCGCTCGATCAGCGCGGCGGTGAGCGCGCCCGGCCCCGGCCCGATCTCGAGCACGGTATCCTCGCGACCCGCGCCGACCGCGTCGGCGATCCGGCCGAGGATCCGGGGATCGCTGAGAAAGTGTTGGCCGAGGCGGCGCTTGGCTTGCATCATGGGGACGGCTCGGCCGTCACCCTGCACGAACCATCGGGGGCATGCGTCGGAGCATGGCTCCCTCGCGTCGCTCAGGATGATGCATCGCCCGCGTCAAATCCGCATGATGAGAAGCGTGCGATCGTCGACGGCCTCACCGCCGAACGCGTCGGCGGCGTCCAGCACCGCCCGAACGATCGCTTCCGGCGTCTCGGTGCGCCGGCCGCAGACGACATCGAGCAGACGCTGCTCCCCGAACGCGTCGCCGGCCTCGTTCCTCGCGTCCACCAGGCCGTCGGTCCAGAGCACGAGCAGGTCGTGGTCGATCGACCAGGGAACTTGGCGCCGCTGCACGCTGCCCGCCGTCGCGAGGCCGAGCGGTGGCGCGGTCGCCTCGAGCCGCTCCGGGTCGCCGAAGCGGGGCACGCGGAACGCGTAGGGATGTCCGGCATTGGCGTAGGACAGCCGTCCGGTCAGCGGGTCGAGCACGCCGTAGAACACGCTGAAGTACATCTCGGTCGAAGCCAGCTCAGGGCCCAGGCTGTCCAGGAGCGCGGTGAGCGTCTCGTCGGGCGTGACCGACGCGGCGGCGTGGATGCCGGCCGCCGACATCACCAGGGCCATCACCAGCGCGGCGGAGAACCCATGTGAGGCCACGTCCCCCAGCATCACGCCGACGCGCCCGCGCCCGAGACGGGTGAATGTGTAGAAGTCACCGCCGACCGAATCCGCCGGGTAACAGCGGGCGGCCACGTCCGCGTCGCCCTGGAGCACGGCGGGCGACGGCAGCAGCTTGAGCTGGAGGTCGTGGGCCAGCTCGAGCTCGCGCCGCACCCGCTGCTGCGTCAGGTCGCGCTCGACCAATCGCGCGTTCTCGACGGCGGCCCCGATCTGGTTGGCGACCGCGGTGACGAGCTTCCGGTCACTCGGCGTGAACCGGTCACCGCCAAGCCGATCCGTGAGGTTGATCACGCCGACGCAGCGGAGTGGCGAGCCGGGTGCGCCATAGCAGATGGGGACCGAGAGAAAGGCCTGGCCGCGATATCCGCGCCCCTCGCCGCAGTCGGCGGCGCCAGGCTCGGCGTGAGTGGGATCGTACACCACCACGCGGCGCTCGCGGTACACCCGAGCCGCCACCGAGCATTCGTCGTCGACCGGCACCGGCGCGAGGCCGTCCAGCCCGAAGCCGCGCGCCGCGACCGTGCGCAGCACGCCCGCGCCCTCGTCGTACACCATGATCGAGGCACGTCGCGCGCCGACCACCGTGCTCACCTCCCGGGCGATGACCTGGGTCGCTTCCTCCAGCCGCACGGTCTGCCCCAGAATTTCACTGATCGCGTAGAGGAGATCGATTTCCTCGTAGCGGCTGGTGAGCTCGTCGGCGAGGAACGCGCGCTGGCGCTCGGACTCGAGCAGGCCGCCCACCACGGGCAGAAGCCACGCGGCGCGCGTCGCGAGTTCGCCGTCGGGAAGTCCCCCCACCTCGAGCCAGAACCCCTCCAGCTCGCTCACCGGCTCGAGCCAGACGGTACCCCACGGCGTCGCGGTCGGGCCCGCGGTGCGCGGCGGCTCGGGCGCCGCGCCGGGGTCGGGGCCGGCGGCCAGGCGCAGGGCGCGCCCGTCCCAGCGCCAGACGCGCACCTGCGCCCGCGCCAGCGCGCCGAGGCCGTCGAGCACCGCCTCAAGCCGTCCTAAGGACGGCGCAGTGTCATGCAGATGGAGTTTCCCCGCGAGTTGAACTCAACCGCGTCCACCAGCTTGCGGATGAGATAGAGGCCCCGCCCATTGGCCTCGTCGAGCTGCTCCGGGCGAATCGGCTCGGGCACCGCGCTCGGGTCGAACCCCTCGCCCTCGTCGGTCACCTCGAGGCGGATCGCGTCGGTCCCCAGTTCGGCCCGGACATCGACCCACTTGTCCCGGTCCTCCCGATTGCCCCGGACGATGGCGTTGCTCAGCGCCTCGCTCAACACGACCTGGAGACGGAAGCGCGTGGTTCGGGTGGCCTCGTGGCCGGCCAGGCAGTGGCGGGTGACCAGCTCGACCGCCTCCTCGATGCAGGCGATCTCGCTCGGCAGACGCAGCGTGACGAGCGTACCGGGCTGTCGCCCGTCCGGCGCCGGCGAACGGCGGACGCAGAGGCGAAGCGGCGACGGCATCCGTGGGCGGGCTAGAAGCTGGCGAGCGCCTGCTGGGGCGTGTCCGCGATGGCGAACAGGGTATCGAGCTTGGTGAGCTCGAACAGCGAGCGAAGGTCCTCGTTGAGACCCGAGAGACGGAGCTCACCCCCGGCTTCCCGGACGCGCTTCGAGATGGAAACCAGGGCGCCGAGGCCCGACGAGTCGATGTACCCGGTGCGGGAGAAGTCGATCAGAATGCGGCGATCGCCGCGGTCGACGGCCGCCTGGATCAGATCCTTCAGCTCCTGCCGGTTGCCGACGATGAGCTGGCCCTCGACCTGCACCACCGTGATACCGCTCGCATCCTTGCTCTGGTGAAACGCCATCGCCCTCTCCCGGAAGAATCCTCCTCGAGGCGCCCTAGTCGCACTGCAGCGCGGCCATCGCGGCCACCTCGACAATATCATCGACCGTCGCCCCGCGCGACAGGTCAGCCATCGGCCGGGCAAGGCCCTGCAGCATGGGCCCGATGGCGACCGCCCCCGCCAGCCGCTGCACCAGCTTGTAGGCGATGTTTCCCGCGTCGAGATCGGGAAAGATCAGCACGTTGGCGGCCCCGCCAAGGGGCGAGCCGGGCGCCTTCCGCTCGGCGACGGACGGCACCAGCGCCGCGTCCGCCTGGAGCTCGCCGTCGGCCAGCACGTTCGGCGCGAGCTCGGCGAAGCGCGTCGCGGCGTCGCGCACGCGCGCGACCCGCGGACCTTCGGCGCTGCCGCGCGTGCTGTACGAGAGGAACGCCACGCGCGGCGAATCGCCGACCAGGCGGCTTCGGTCGCGCGCGGCCGCGAGGGCAATCTGCGCCAGCTGGCCGGGCGTGGGTTCGGGCACCACGGCGCAGTCGGTGAAGGTGAGCACGGTGTCGTCCGGAAACGCCATGTAGAACGCCGAGCTCACCAGCTCGACGCCGGGCGCCGTGCCGATGGCCCAGAGCGCTGCGCGGATGGTGTCGCGCGTCGGGCAGACGGCGCCCGCCACGGCCGCGTCGGCTTCGCCGAGCGCAACCAGCGCCGCCCCGAAGTTGACCGGCACCGCCGCCACGTCGAGCGCGTGCACGCCGTCGACGATCCGGTCGGGCCGGCGGTCCCGCAGATACTGCGCGATGCGCGGCAGGCGCGGGTCGCGCGCGGGGACGACGCCGTCGCCGCCGAGCAGGATGACCTCGGCCACGCCGTCCCGCCGCAGCCGGTCGGCGGCCTGCGCGACCCGCGGGTCATCGCATTCGCAGAGCACGACGCGTCGGCGGCGGGCGGCGGCGCGCTCGAGCAGCGAGCGGCGGAAGCTCATGGGGCGTACCGCTTGGCCAGCGCGTCGGCCACGACGGGGTGCACCAGGCCGCTCACGTCGCCGCCCAGCCGGGCGACCTCGCGCACCAGGCTCGAGCTCAGAGAGGTGAGGTCGAGCGCGGGGACGAGAAACACCGTCTCGAGCGTGGGATGGAGCCGGCGGTTCATAAGCGCCATCTGGAACTCGTATTCGAAGTCGCTCACCGCGCGGAGCCCGCGTACGACCATGCCCGCCCCGACCTTCCGCGCGAACTCCACCAGCAGTCCGTCGAACGACTCGAACGCCACGCGCGGCTCGTCGCCGATGGCCGCCTGGAGGAGCGCGAGGCGTTCCTCCACCGGGAAGAGCGGCTGCTTCGACGAGTTGGTCGCCACGGCCACCACCACGCGGTCGGCCAGGGCCAGGCTGCGGCGGATCAGGTCCTCGTGGCCCTTCGTCGGCGGATCGAACGAGCCAGGATAGATCGCGATGCGCGTCATGGGGCGTGGCAGAAGGTGAGAGCGGTGTCGCCGTAGCGGCGGGTGGCATCGCCATCCAGGCGTTCGTGGCCGGGATGCTCGAGGGAAAGAATGCGCGCGAACGGGGTTCGGCGGAAGAGCGCGATCAGCTGCGCGGCGTCGTCCCGGTTGTACGGCGGGTCGGCGAACGCGACGTCGTACGCTGCGGGCCCCAGGCGGCCGGCAAAGCGGAGCGCATCGCCCCGGAGCACCTGCGCCCGGTCGCCCACGCCCAGCGCCGCGATGTTAGCCTCCAGCGCCCGGAGCGAGGGCGCGCTGAGCTCGACGAAGTCGGCGGTGGCGGCGCCGCGGGAGAGCGCCTCGAGACCGAGCGCGCCGCTGCCGGCGTAGAGATCGAGAACGCGCGCCTGCAGCAGCGCGTCGGCGAGGATGCTCATCCAGGCCTCGCGGACACGGTCGGCGGTGGGGCGGACGCGGGCGTCCTTGGGGAGCACCAGCCGGCGGCCGCCGAACTCGCCCGCGACGATTCGCATGGCGCGAACCCCTCAGGCGGTGCCCCGAGCGTCGCAAAGGGGGCATGAGCACACGCATGCCCCCTCGCTTCGGTCGGGGTGACTCCGGGCCGCACGGCTTCGCTCGGGCTCAGGGCTCCGTGCCCCGCCGCTCACGCTGCCGCGTGCGGGCTCAGCGCGCACAGTCTGGCCTGGAGCGTCGAGTACCCGTTCCACTCGCTCGACTCCAGCCGGAACGCCGCGTCGACCGGTTCTTCGCCCAGCCAGGGCACCCGGTCCGCCCACTGGAACCCGATGGCGGAGAGCCGGGTCGAGCCGTCGTCGAGCGTTCCCTTGAGATGTCCGTTGCCCACGCGGGAACGCCCGACGAGACGCACGCCGCGCACGCCGAAGACGGGGCTCGCGTTCCCGGCGCCGCATGGCTCGAGATGGCGGCACATGCGCTCCAGCTCACGGGTGGCCTCGTGCAGCTCGAGCTCGAGGTCGATCCGCTGCTCAGGGCCGAGGTCCGTCGGCGCCAGGCTGGTCCGCGCGAGGTGGGCGAAGCGCTCACGGAATGCCCCGAGGCTGTCGCGTCGGATGGTGAGGCCCGCCGCCATCTGGTGGCCGCCGAAGCGCTCGAGCAGATGGCCGCAGTCCTGCAGCGCCGCGTGCAGATCGAACCGCGAGATGCTTCGGCCGCTCCCCTTCCCGACGTCGCCATCGAATGCGATCAGGAACGCCGGCCGCCCGTACCGCTCCACCACGCGCGACGCCACGATGCCGACGACGCCGGGGTGCCAGCCATCGCCCGCGAGCACCAGGCCCGCGTCGCGTTCGGGGTCGAAGGCCTGCTCGATCTGGCTCAGCGCCTCCTCGAGCATCCGGTGATCGAGCGCCTGGCGCTCGACGTTGAGCGCCTCGAGTCGGCGCGCCAGGGCGAGCGCCTCGTCAGCATCGTCGCTGAGCAGCAGGCGAAGCCCGTCGGCCGCATCGCCGATCCGGCCGGCCGCGTTGAGCCGGGGGCCCAGCACATAGCCGAGGTGCCCTGCGCGCAGCTCGCGCCCGGCGAGACCCGCCGCGTCGACCAGGGCGCGCAAGCCGGGCCAGCGGCTGGCGGCCAGGAGCCGCAGGCCATGGCGCACCAGCACCCGATTCTCGCCGGTGAGCGGAACCACGTCGGCCACCGTGGCGAGCGCGACCAGGTCGAGCAGATGGTAGGGCAGATTCGGCGGGAGGCCCAGTGCCGGCACGAGTGCCTGCACCAGCTTGAACGCGAGCCCGGTGCCGCACAGCCCGCGCGCGCCCGACGTGTCGTCGTCGCGCTGCGGATCGACCACGGCGAGCGCCGACGGCAGCTCGGGCCCGGGCAGATGGTGGTCGGTCACGACCACGCGGATGCCCGCGGCGCGCGCCGCACGCACCGTCTCGACCGCCGTGATGCCGCAGTCGCAGGTGACGACCAGCGACGCCCCGATCCGCTGCGCGGCGGCCAGCCCGGCCGGGCCGAAATCGTAGCCGTCGCGCAAGCGATGCGGCACGAAGCCGACCACGTCGGCGCCCGCCTCGCGGAGCGCGCGGGTCAGCAGCGCGGTGGCGCATTGGCCGTCGACGTCGTAGTCGCCGTGGACGAGGATGGTGCCGCCGGCCCGCACGGTCGCTGCGATGGCCTCCACCGCCTCGGCCATGCCGGCGAGTCGCGCAGGATCGGACAGTTCGGTGACGGAGGGGCGGAGGAACGTACGGGCGTCGGCCTCGTCGCCGTGCCCCCGTTGGACCAGGAGCGCGGCCAGCGCGGGCGGCAGGCCGAGTGAGGTGGCCAGGCGGCTCACGGCGGCGGGGTCGGGACGCGGAGCCACCACCCACCGGAGCACCGGCGCCGGGGAAATGTTCACCGTCACAGGGTACCTCGAGACCCGGGGCTCACTCCGACCCGGGACCATCGGCGGGGTACAGGATCGCGCCACAGCCCTCACACCCGTCCAGGATGGCGCCGCTTCGGATTTGGCTTCTGCGGTTGAGCGGGATCGACGTATGGCAGGCGCCGCAGGTACCGCCCACCAGCGGCACGACCACGTCCCGTGCCCGGGAGCGACGCAGCCGGTCATACCGTGTGCGCAGCGGTTTGTCGATCTTTCCCGCGCTGGCCTCCCGCGCCAGCACGGCGGCGTCCCGCTCGGTCTCCAGGGCGCGGCGCCGTTCCGCGAGACGGGCGCGGTCCGGGGCCTGGTCCAGGTCGGCCTGCGCGACCCGGGTCTCCTCCTCGGAGACCTTTCGCTCGAGCGCCGTCACCGCCTCGGCACTCCGCACCCAGTCGTTTTCTTCCTTTGCAATGACCGAGCGCGCCAGCTCCAGCTCGGCCATGAGGGTCGACGCCTCCTTCGGGTTGCGGACGGTCTCGAGCCGCAGCACGCGCCGGTTCTGGAGCGTCCGATAGCTCTCCACCCGTGCCTCGAGCTCGTCACGCCGTCGCGCGCCCTCGGCAGCCGCTCGCCGCGCCGCGTCGAGCGCATCTCGCGCGCGCTGGATGGCCTCGTCCAGCACCGCGGTTTCCTTGTCGAGCTCCTTGAGACGCTGTTCCGCCTCCACCACCGCCGCATCCTTGGCTTGCAGATCGAGCAGCTTGACCAGATCAGCGTGCATCCCGCATGGCTCTCCTGTTGTAGCGCTTCACCCGCTCGGTCGGAGAGCGTGAAGCGATTTCCAGTTTGATGCGCTTCATCTCCTCCACCAAACTCTCGTACTCCTCGGGCGGGGCGCCCTGCCGCTGTCGCGCGAGCAGCGCGTCGAGCTGCCGCTGCAGGGGCCGCACCTCCAGCGCCTGACAGCACGCTACATAGGTTTGATCCGGATCAGTAGTGCCGTATTTGGCGTCGAACGCGCCCAGCTTCTTCCAAGCGCGCCGGGCCACCTCGGACAAACCGTCGAGAAACGTCGGCGACCCGGCCTCCGCGGGCGCGCGCCGCATCGCCTCGTACACCTCGTGCAGGACCGGTGTCTCGATCCACTCGAGCGGGACCTCGTCCACGGCCCGCCGGATCCAGTCCGGATGCCGCACGAGCGTACGGAGCAGCTCCGTCTCGTTGACATCGGCCTTGACTCGCGGCCGCCGCGGGCCGGGCCGAGCGCGATCTCCGGCCTCACGGTCGCCCGCGTCGGCGGGGTGGGACCCCGCAGCCCGCGGCGTGTCCGGCCTCGCGGACGCCTGCTGGAGCAGGACCTCGCGGCTCACGCCGGTCCGGAGGGATACCTCCTTCAGATACAAGTCACGCGTAATCGGGTCGGCAGCGGCCCGCAGCGTCGGCAACAGGCGATCGAGTGCTTCGCGCTGATGGTCCACGCCCTCGAACCACCCCTTGAGCTCGAGGAGCTGCAGCTTCCGCTCGAGGAGATCCATGGCGTCGGCGACGAGCGGCTCCAGGGCGTCGGCCCCGCCGCGCCGGACCAGTGTGTCCGGATCCTCTCCCGGCGGCATGGTGGCAACCCGGACTCGAATGCCATGCCGCAGGAGCTCGTCGCCGGCGCGGAACGTCGCACGGAGGCCGGCTTGGTCGCTGTCATAGAGCAGGACGGCGGTGGGCGCAAAGCGTCGCAGCAGCGTCGCCTGGTCGGAGGTGAGCGCGGTGCCCAGCGGCGCCACGACGTGCTCGATCCCCGCGAGCACGAGCCGGATCACGTCGAAGTAGCCCTCGACCAGAATGACCTGCTCGGCTTTGCGGATCGCATGCTTGGCCTGGTGCAGGTTGTAGAGCTGACGGCCCTTGTGGAAGATCGCGTTTTCGGGCGAGTTCAGATACTTGGGCTCGCCCGGCCGGAGCAGCCGGCCGCCGAACCCCGCCACGCGCCCGCGGAGATCATGGATCGGAAACATGAGCCGGCCGCGGAACCGCGGGACCACGCGTCCATCGTCACGAGTCGCGGCGAGCCCCGCGTCCACCAGCACGCTGTGCTCCAGCCCGAGCTCTCGCATCGCGGTGAGAAACGCCTGCTCGGGCGGCGCGAACCCCAACCCGAGGAGCGCTGCCGTCTCCATCGCGATCTCGCGGCTGTCGAGATACTCGCGGGCCTCCTGGGCGGCCGGTGCCTCGAGGAGCTGGCGGGTGAACCAGTCCTGGGCGACGGCTACCGCCCCGAACAGCGGCTCGAGCGGGTCCGGGCCGCTGCGGGCCTGACGCTCGGGGATTGGGATCCCCACCCGCCGGGCCACCTCGCGAACGGCCGTGGGATAATCCATCCCAGTCCGCTTCATGAACCACGAGAACACGTCACCGCTCTCGTGACACACGAAGCAGTAGTAGCGTCCCTTTTTAGGGATGACGGCGAAGTTGCGGTGGGTGCCCCCGTGGAAGGGACAGGGACCGCGATAGTCCGATCCCGTTCGCTTGAGCTCGACCGATTCGCCGATGATGCCGACCAGGTCCGCGCTGTCGCGCACCTGCTCGACGGTCTCGTCGGGAATCAGGCTCACGCGGAGAACTCCACGATGGTGACGCCGGTGCCGCCCTGGTTGCGCGGCGCGAAGGTGAATCGCGCCACCCGACGGTCGCCCGAGACCACCCGCCGCACACGCTCCCGGACGACCCCCGTGCCCATGCCGTGAATGATGCGCAGGAACGGCTGCTCCGCCAGCACCGCCGCATCCACCGCCGCCAGCGTGGCCTGCTCGGCCTCGTCCCCGGTGAGACCGCGCAGATCGAGCTCGAACGATGCGGGGCCGGAGACGGCGGACCCAGAGGATGGCGCAGCCGGGCGGGGCGCGGAGGGCTGGTGCTCGAGACGCACCACCTCATCGGCGTCGGCCACCATCTTCATGGCGCCGATCGCCACGACGAGCTTGCCGTCCGAACGGACCTCCAGCACGCGCCCGCTGCCACCGCTCGCCAGCCGAACCCGATCGCCCGCCGCAAGCGCCGCGACGACCTCGGCCTCGGCCCTCTCCATCGTCTCCACGGCTTCCGCCGCACTCAGGTCCGTGATCCCCTCCTCTACCACCCGCCTCGCTTCCTTGGCTCCTGCCTCTGCCCGGGCGGCTCCGAGCGCCTGCTCCACCAGCTGTCGGGCCTCGAGCAGGTACGACCGGGCCTGCGCTCGCGCAGCACGCTCGGCCTCCTTTTCCCGGCGCCGAAGCTCCCGGTCTCGTGCCTCCTGCGAGGATTGCTGCGCCTCGAGCCGTGCCCCCAGCGCATCCAGCTCCACGGTGCGCTCGGCCAGGTTCGTCTGCGACGCGTCGAGCGCGCGCTGCCGCTCCTCGACCGTGGCCAGCAACCTGTCGAGCCGCCGCTCGGCGTCCGGCACGCGCGCCTCCGCGTCGGCGAGGATCGCCGGCGCCACACCCAGGCGCCGCGCGATGGCCAACCCGTAGGAGCGCCCGGGCACGCCCTTGAGGAAGCGATAGGTCGGCGTGAGCGTCGCGGCATCGAACTGAAGCGAGGCGTTCACCACGCCCGCCGTACGGCTGGCCACGTCCTTGAGGGACCCCAGATGCGTGGTGGCGAGCGTGAGGGCTCCCCGGCCGGTCAGCGAGACAAGTGCCGCCGCGGCGAGTGCCGCGCCTTCCGCGGGATCGGTCCCGCTGCCCACCTCGTCGAGCAGCACGAGGCTCGCGGCATCGGCGTCGTCGAGGATACGCCGCAGCGTGCGCACGTGCGCGCTGAAGGTGGAGAGGCTCGCAGCAATGCTCTGTCGGTCGCCGATGTCGGCGTAGAAGCGGCGGAACACCGGGAGCCGCGTGCCCGGGCCCACCGGCGGCACGATTCCACTCTGCGCCAACGCGGCCGCCAGCGCCACCGCCTTGAGCAGCACCGTTTTGCCGCCGGTGTTGGGGCCGCTCACCAGGATGGTCCGTTCGTCGACGGGCAACTCGAGGTCGAAGGGTACCACGGGCGCGGAACCCGCGAGCAGCAGCGGGTGCCGGCCGTTCACCACCCGAAGCTCGGCCGGCGCGGAAGCGACGGCGGGGACTTCCGCGTCCACATCCACCGCGTACCGGGCGCGGGCGACGAGGTCGTCCACGGCGACACACATCTCGACCAGCTCGAGCAGGCGCGGGCGCTCGGGCCGCAGGAGATCGGTGAGCTCGCGCAGGACCCGGAGCGCCTCGCGCTCCTCCTCGACCTCGGCTTCGCGGAGTGCGTTGCCCAGCTCGATCGCCTCAGCCGGCTCGATGAACAGGGTTCCGCTGCTGCCGCTCTCGTCATGGACGATGCCGCCGGGCCGGTGGCGTGAATCCCGTCGCACCGGAATGACGTACCGGCCGCCTCGCACGGTCACGTTCGCGTCGGCCGGGGCGGTGCTGGGCTCAAGACCCTTGAGCAAAGTCTCCAGCTTGCGCAGCAATCGCTGGCGTGCCGCGTGGACCTCGCGTCGCGCCGCCGCGAGTCGCGGACTCGCGGTGTCCAGCAGCGCCCCGTCCGCGTCCACGCTTTGCTCGAGCCGGGTCTCGAGCCGCGTGTCGGGCAACGGCCGCGCCATCCCGGCGGCAAGCGGCGCGGTCTCCGCGACGCGTCGCAGGTCCGCCTGGACCAGCCGTGCCGCCGCCAGCAGCCGTTGAAGCCGCGCCAGTTCCGCGCCCTCCAGCACACTGCCCTCGATCCGGAGCCGGCCCAGCCCCGGC
Source organism: Gemmatimonadales bacterium (assembly GCA_051955835.1). GTDB lineage: Bacteria > Gemmatimonadota > Gemmatimonadetes > Gemmatimonadales > GWC2-71-9 > CAVVWJ01. The sequence continues at coordinate 9,867 of JBQCGH010000052.1, read as the reverse complement.
CCCACGTCGGGAATGGGTTCGGCCAAGAGCGCGTCACCCCGGCGGAAGAGAGCGGCCACCTCGCGGACCCGCGCAAGCTCGTCCGCGATCCAGACGACGTCGTCAGTCGGCCGGCGTCCTCGCACACGCGCCGCGCCGAGCGGGCCGACGGCGCGCGCGGCGACGAGGCCGACGACCTCGGCGAACTCGACCGTCTCGAGTGCGTCGGCGCACTGCTCGGGCGGCAAAGGCGACGGGGTGCCGCCCGCTGTCTGGGCCGACACCCCGTGGGAAGGTAGGTCTGACGACTCCGACATCAGCTCGCCTGCAGCTCCTCACGCACGATCCGATTCACGTCCTTGCCGTCGGCGCGCCCTTTGAACTGCGGGAGCACCTGTCCCATGACCTTGCCGATGTCCTTCGCTCCGCCCGCGATGGCAGCCCGCACCGCCGCCCGGATTTCCTCGGGGTCCACCGCCGGTGGGAGGAACTCCTCGAGCACCGCGATCTGGAACCGCTCGGCATCGGCCAGGTCGGCCCGGTTGGCCGCCTGATACTGCTCGACCGATTCGCGCCGGGTCTTGATGCCCTTCCGCAGCACGTCGATCACGTCGTCATCGGTGGGCGGGTGGCGCAGCTCGATCTCGCGGTTCTTGAGGTTCGCCAGGATGGTCCCCAGCACGAGCGTACGATCCTTGGCCTGCGCCTTGCGAGCGGCAGTCAGCGCGGCTCGCAAGGCGTCGGCCTTGCTAGGCTCGGGCGACACGAGGCCCGCGACGGTTCTTGCGGACGGCGGCGTTCATTTTCCGCTTCCGCTTCTCGCTCGGCTTTTCGAAGTGGCGGTGCTTGCGGAGATCGGACAAGATGCCCGCCTTTTCACACTTCTTCTTGAATCGCTTGAGCGCCCGCTCGAAGCTCTCGTCATCGTGGATGATGACTTCCGGCATGCCTGGAATCACCCCTCTCGCGCCCGGTAAGGGCAGAAATCGAAACAAGTTAGTAAATCTAGAGGGAGGCGGACCCGCAGGCAAGCGGCGGCCCTCCATGGCGATGCCGGCCGGGCGGGTACGGTCAGAAGGGTTGGGACGAGCATGATCCCCGGGAAATCCCTGCTCGGCCCGGCCACGATGGCTCTCGCCGTCCGCTGCCGGCGGGGCGGTGTGATCATCAACGAGCACGTGCTCAGCGCGTCCCAAACCCGGCGCCACATCGAGGCGCTGGGGCGCTGGTTCGACTTCATCGCCCTCGACGAGCTCGCCGGCAGGCTGGACCGGCCTCGTGCCCGGCCCTTCTGCTTAGTGACGTTCGATGACGGTAAGCGCAGCAATGCGACGGTCGCAGCGGATGAACTGGAGCGCGCCGGCGTCCCGGCCGTCTTCTATGTGGTCACCGAGTTTCTCACTGACGGCCGCCCCCTCTGGTTCGATCGCTATCGCGCACTGGTGGCGGGGCTGGGCAGCCCCCCGCCGGGTCTAGAGACCACTCGGGTCAAACACCTGCCCTACGCCACGCTCTTGGCCCGGCTCGATGAGGCCTGTGCCCGGAGTGGATTCGACGCCGACCCCGGCTCGGACGACGTGCGACCGATGAGCTGGGACGAGGCCCGTCGCCTGCGCCAGCGGGGGTTCGAGCTCGGCGCTCACGGGGTACGACACGCGATCTTGACGAGGGAGTCACCCGACACGGCGCGACAGAGCATCCGGGACAGCCTGGCGCGGGTGGCGGCCGAGGTGGGAAGGTGCTCGACGTTCGCGTTTCCCAATGGGAACTACACGGCCGAGCTCGCCCTCCATGCGCGCGCGTGCGGGGCAGCGACGGTCATGACCGTAGAGCCTCTGTGGACCGATGCCGGGCGACCGTTCTGGTGTCTTCCGAGAGTTCAGATCTTCGGGCCAGATCGCCCCGGACGAATAGGCTGGAAGCTGGCGCTCGCGGCGACGGGATGCGTTCTCCCGAGCCCGGATGGCACCGACCGGGAATACACCTGGCGCTCGCCTTCAGGTCCGCCCAGCGCCTGGAACGAACGTCCGCTGTCACGCCGGCTTTCGAAGACTTGAGGCGAGGTCCGAGCCAGGCTGGCCACCGTGCGGGGCCACAGTTGGCCCCCGCGGGTCACTCTGACGTCGTTCCGCGCCGCTCAGCCCGGCGGCCAGGAGAGCCGCCGACCCCCCAGGACGTGCAGATGCAGATGGTCCACGCTCTGGCCTGCATCGGGACCCGTATTGGCGACGATGCGGTAGCCTGAGGTGTCGAGTCCCAACTGCGTCGCCACCTGCGCCGACCATGCCAGCAATCTTCCCAGCAGGCGCTCCCCGTCGGATCCCGTCGCCGCGCGGACCGCCGGCACGTGACGCGTGGGAATGACGAGGACGTGGACCGGCGCCTTCGGATCGATATCGTGGAACGCGACCGCGTCGTCGGTGCGGGTTACGATGCGGGCCGGGATCTCGCCCGCCACGACCTTGCAGAAGAGACAATCAGCCATGGGCTCCCCGAAATCTGGCGCTGGTGACGACGGCCGCGGCGGCGAGGGCGGCGGTCTCGAAGCGTAAGGTGTGCGGCGCCAGCGCGAGCGGCCGGTAGCCGGCTGAAAGCAGCGCACCGCGCTCCCGCTCGGTGAAGCCGCCCTCGGGGCCGATCACGGCCGTGACCGGTGTGCTGTCCAGGGCGGCCGGCGGCGCGGCGCCCGCGGCGTCCGCCAACCAGTGGAGGCCGGGCTCCATCCGCGCGATGAACTCGGCGAGGGGCTGCGGCGCCTCGACCTCCAGGGCCCAGGCCGCGCCGCACTGCTTGATCGCCTCGAGCGCCTGCCGGCGCAGCCGGGAGAGCCCGCTGTCGCGGAGTCGGGTGGCGACACTGCCAGCGCGCTCGGTCTCGAGCGGCACCACCGACGTCGCTCCCAGCTCGACGGCCTTTTCGACGAGCCAGGCGAACCGCTCCCGATCGCCCGCGCCGATCGCGAGCGTGAGCTCCGCGGGACGTGGCCGCCGCTCCACCGACTCGATCTCGACGGTCCAGTCGGGCCCCTGCGCTGCAAGCCGGCCCGTACCGACGAGCCCCAATCCGTCGCGGAGCGCCACGCGTTCCCCCGCCGCGGCGCGGCGCACGCGCAGATGATGGCTCTCCGCATCGTCGAGGGGCTCCCGCACGCCGGGTGCGGCGCCGGGGGGGACGAGCAGCGTGATCATGGCCTCACCGCCGCCACCGCCCACCAACCGTCGTCGACCACCTCATCACGCACTGCGAAGCCCGCACCCATGAGCACGGATCGGAAGACCGAGGCTTCTGTCGTTTCCATGCCCGAAAGGACGGCGAGCCCGCCGGGGCGGAGCGCAGCCGCGATGACCGGCAGGAGCGCGGTGTTGACCGTGCGCAGGATGTTGGATAGCAGGAGATCGACGGGACCGAGCAGCGGCGCAAGGTCGGCGGCGTCGCCCTCGAGAAAGTCGACCGCGTGACCCACCGCGTTCCGTGCGGCGTTGCGCCGGGCCACGGGGGTGGCCTCGGCATCGTGCTCGATGCCGATTGCGCGGCCCGCGCCAAGCCGCGCGGCCGCAATGGCGAGGATGCCACTCCCGCTGCCGAGATCGAGGACGAGGTCACCCTGGCGCAGATGGCGCTCGAGCAGCGCGAGCGCGCCGCGGGTCGAGCCGTGCTCGCCGCTGCCGAACGCCGACTCGGGATCGAGCACGACCGTGGACCCGTCGACGTCGCGTGGAGTGTCCACCCAGGAGGGAACGACCGTGAGCCGGCCGATACGCCGGGGGCCGAGCCCATCGCGCCAACGAGTCGACCAATCAACCGATTCGAGCGGCCGGCGCGAGGCGTCGAGCGGCAAGCCGCTTGCCGTCGTGAGCGCGAAGATGAGGGCATCGGCCGATGCCTCGTCTTCGGCGAAGGTCACGAGCGTGCCATCCTCGCGCTCCTCCACCGCCTGGCCCGTGCGGGCCACGAGCCAGGCGCCAACCCAGTCGCGCCGTCCCGGGTCGGGCCGGACGTCGATGGCCCACCAGCTCATGCGCCGAGGGCTTCCTTGAGCTTGGACCAGAATCCCGGCGAGCGCTTGGGCGGCTCGCCCTCGAGCGTGGCCAGCTCCTGGAACAGACGCTCCTGCTCTGCCGAGAGCCGCTCCGGCGTCCAGACGTGGACCCGCACGATGAGATCGCCCTTCGAGCTCTGGCCCAGCACCGGCAGGCCCCGGCCCCGGAGCCGTACCACGGTCTCCGGCTGAGTGCCGGGGGTGATGCGGACCTCCTCGTCGCCGTACGGCGTCGGCACCGTCACGCTGACGCCGAGCGCGACCTGGGAAAACGAGAGCGGCAGATCGAAGATCAGATCGTCGCCCTGACGCTCGAAGCGGTCGTCCTCCTTGATGTCGAGCATCACGAGCAGGTCGCCGGCCGGGCCATTGCGCGCGCCGGCCGCGCCCTGGCCCCGCAGCGTGAGATAGTTGTTCGTCGAGACGCCGGCCGGAATGTCGACCGTCACGGTCTTTTCCGCCCGTACGCGCCCCTCGCCCCGGCAGACTTCGCACGGCTCCTGGACGACGACGCCCTCGCCCGCGCAGGTCGGACAGGGCGACACCGACACGAATTGCCCGAACATGCTGCGCGCGGCGCGGCGCACTTCGCCGCTGCCGCCGCAGGTACTGCAGGTGGCCGCCCGGGTGCCGGGCTTGGCGCCCGTCCCTTGGCAGGTGGTGCATCGATCGGGCGCCTTGAACCGCACGGACTTCTTGACCCCCGCGGCGACATCGGCCAGCGAGAGTTTGACGGTGACCCGCACGTCCTGTCCCCGCCGAGTGTCCGTGCGGGGGCGTCCGCCGCCGAAGAGCGATTCGAACCCCCCGAGTCCCCCGAAGTCGCGCATGAAGATGTTGAGCGCCTCGGTGAGATCGACGTGGTGGAAGTTGAAGCCACCCGCGGCCCCGGCGACGCCGGCCTTGCCGTAGCGATCGTATGCCGCGCGCTTCTGGGGATCGCGGAGGACTTCGTAGGCCTCCGTAATCTCCTTGAACCTGGCCTCCGCCTCCGGGGCCGGATTCCGATCCGGATGATATTCCATGGCCAGCTTCCGGTAGGCCTTTTTGATGTCGGCCTCGGTCGCGTCGCGCGCGACACCGAGCAGCGCGTAAAACTCGCTCACGCCAGCAGGTCCTCCACGAGACGGCTGGTGTGCTCCACCAGCCCGATGATCTTGTCGTACGGCATGCGGGTCGGTCCCATGACCCCGATGACGCCCTGGAGCGCGCCAGCCTCGTACGAGGCGGTGACCAAGGTGAACCCCGACAGCCGGGTATCCGGGTTCTCGCCGCCGATGGTGATCGAGAGACCGGTTTGCCGGCGCGAGGCCAGGGCCTGGCGCAGCAGATCGCGCCCCTCGGTGAGCCGGAGCAGTTCCCGCATGCGCTCGTTCGAGGCGAACTCCGGCTGCTCGGCGAGCATTTGTGCGCTGCCCAGCACCACGCCGTCCCGCTCGTCGCCCAGCGCGAAGATCTCCTCGCCTTCGGCGATGAAGATGTTGAGCAGCTCGCGCCCGCCGTCGACGCCACCGGCATCGCGCAGCCGCTCCGGGAGGGTCGCGCGGATCCGCTGCAGGGTGTGTCCGGCAAGGCGCTCGTTGAGCACGCGCGCGACGTCCTGCACCGTCTCGGACGATACCCGGCCGGGCACCTCGACGAAGATCGTCCGGACAATCCCACTGCGCAGGTTGAACACGAGCAGCAGGCGCTCCGAGCTCACCGGCACCAGCTCCAGTCGCTCGAGCACCATCTCGCCCAAGGCGGGGCCGACCGCGACCCCGAGTTCCTGCGTCAGTACGCCGAGCACCTGGGCTGCCCGCCGAAGAACCTGCTCGACCGCCGCGCGCGCTCCGATCAGCTCGGCGTGCAGCGCATGACGCGCCTCGTGACTGGGCGGAGCCAGGCGCATGATCTCGTTCACGTACACGCGATAGGCCCGGTCCGTCGGGATCCGTCCTGCCGACGTGTGGGGGTGAAACAGGTAGCCCTTGTCCTCCAGCTCGCTCATGGTGTTGCGGATCGTGGCGGGCGAGACGCCGAGCCCGAACCGGCGAGCAATCGTCTGGCTCCCGGCGGGCTCCGCCGTTTCGATGTACGTCTGCACGACCGCTTCGAGAACCTTGAGCTCCCGCTCGGTCAGCTGGTCTGGCTGGGGCCTCACGCCTGAAATCTATCCGGGTTGACCGCTTCCTGCCCCGGACGTACCGTGCGATAAGCCCCGGGAATGACCCCGTGGGCGACTCCGCGGAGGCGGCATGACGGGCACGAGCACCCAGCGGGCGCACACGATGGAGCTGTGCATCGAGAACTGTACCAACTGTCACCGGATCTGCCTGGAAACCGCGGCCCGCCATTTTCGTGGCGAGCGCGCGCCGCAGCTGGATGAGCCGATGGTGCGGCTCCTCCTCGATTGCGCGGAGATCTGCCGCACCAGCGCGGACTTCATGATCCGGGGCAGCGAGCTCCATCCCCATATCTGCCGCGCCTGCGCCGCCGTGTGCGCCCGGTGCGCGGACGAATGCGACCGCATGGGCGACGACCCGTATCTGGCCGCCTGCAGCGAGATCTGCCGCCGTTGCGCCCTTTCCTGCGCCGAGATGGCGCGCGCTATCGCGTAGCCGACCCCACCAGCGCATCGAGTCGGAGCCATCCCTCGGCCGACAGACGCACGCGGTCGTCCGAGCCTGTGCAGGCCCAGCCCCGGGCCTCCCAGGTCTTGAGCTCATCGGGCGGGAGTCGGTCCCTCGAAAGTCCCTCGATGGTCCGGAGCCCGAGGTAGACCTCTTCCAACGCCACCGCTTGGTCCGTCAGCTCCTCGCAGCCGGCCACCACGGGCGCGCCGGCGGCGAGGGCCCGGTCGTACGCGGCCCAGTCACGCAGGTTCCAGCGGCGGATGCGGCCCAGGCCACTGTGTGCCGACGGGCCCAGCCCGATAAAGGGCGCTCGGCGCCAGTACGCCGCATTGTGTTGCGCGCGCCGCCCAGGGCGGGCGGCGTTCGACACCTCGTAGTGCTCGAACCCGTGCTCCCCAAGCGCCTCATGGGCCGCGAGAAACTCCTCGGCGTACTGCTCTTCGTCCACCGGGACCACCTCTCCCCTCGACGCCCAGCGCGCCAGCGGTGTCCGATCCTCTACGGTCAGGCCGTAGAGCGAGAGGTGATCGGGGTTGAGCGCGAACGCCCTGGCGAGGTCACGTGCCCAATCGCGGCCAAGCGAGGCCGGCAGCCCGAAGATGAGATCCAGCGACAGGTTCCCGAGGCCGGCGTGCCGGAGCGTGTCCACAGCGGGCGCGACCTGCTCCCTCGTGTGGGTTCGATGCATCCAGCGCAGCACCGAGGGGTCGAATGACTGGACACCCAGCGATACACGGGTGACGCCGGCCTCGCGCCAGGCGGAGGCCGCGGCGGGCGTGACGTCGTCGGGGTTGGCTTCGAGTGTGATCTCCGCGCCCGGCCCCACGCGCCGTTCCCGGCCGATGGCTTCGAGCAGCCGCGCGATCGCGGCGGGCTCGAGGTGCGAGGGCGTCCCTCCGCCGAAGTACACCGTCTCCACGGTTGGCGAGACATCCCACACGGGATCGGTCAGCCAGCCGGCCCACTCCTGTCGCACCGCCTCGACGAACCGGGCCGACGGCACGATGCGTCGCACAGCGATCGCGAAATCGCAGTAGCTGCAGCGCCGGGCGCAGAACGGGATGTGGACGTAGATGTGCACGCGGGAAATATGGGGGTCGGCGGGCCGTAAGCGGGAAACGGGAAGCGGGAAGGGTACGACGTCCCATTGCGCTGTGCCCGCCCGCCCGTCGGCTACTGCTCACCATCTACCGCCCTTCGGAACCTCCGGCCCGGCTCCTGGATCACCACGCCCTGCAGCTCGAGGGCGCACAGCATGGCGAGGAGCTCTCCCACCGGATGCCCGGCCCGCGGCACGATCCAGTCGAGGTGGACAGGATCCGGTCCGAGCAGCTCCGCCAGGCGGCGCTCGGCGTGCGAGAGCGACGGAGGCAGTCCTGCCCGTGCAATCGCTGTTGTTGCCGGGGGCTCGAAGACGATCTCTGGGTAGAGCGGTACCAGATCTGACGGCTCGAGGTAGGGAGTGGCTCCATCGCGGATCAGGCGGTTGCACCCATCGGAGAGTGTGCTCGTGATCGGGCCCGGAACGGCGACGACCTCACGCCCCTGCTCCAATGCCGTTCCGGCCGTAATGAGCGCCCCCGAGCCGATGGCCGCCTCCACCACCACCGTAACTCGCGCCAGTCCGCTGATCAGTCGGTTTCGTCGCGGAAAGCTCCCCGCGCTTGGTCGCTCGCCGGGCGGGAACTCGCTCAGGAGGAGGCCATTCGCGGCGACCCGTTCGTACAGGGCCCGGTTGGCCGCCGGGTAGATGACGCCAAGTCCGTTGCCCAGCACGCCGATGGTGGTGCCGCCGGCCTCGAGCGCGGCTGCGTGGGCCACCGCGTCAAGCCCCCGAGCCATCCCGCTGACCACCACCACCCCGGCGCGTGCGGCGAGCCCGGCGACCGTGCGCGCGACGGTGCTGCCATATCTGGAATGGTCCCGGCTTCCCACGACCGCGATCGCAAGACGGCGGAGCAGCGAGAGTTCACCCTGGGCGAACAGAACAGGAGGTGGTTCAGGGATCGTGCGCAGGATTGCTGGGAAGACGTCGTCCTCGGGCACGAGAATCCGGGCCCCGATGGCGTCCGCGGCGTCCACGAGCTGCCGCCCCGAGTCGAGCGGCTGTTGTTTGATTGCGGTGGCGCAGGCACTTCCAACGATGGTGCTCAAAAACGCGAACGGCGCCGAATGGACGCCGAGCGGGGTATCAAATTTGTCGAGGAGAAGGCGAAGCCGGGACGGGCCGAGGCCCAGAACCTGGGTTAGCGCCAGGTAGGCGAGACGCTGGCGATCCATCTATTCGTCATCCATGAACTCCCAGAAGCCGGGCGACTCCGCCGGCAACTCGAGTGCGGCCGCCTTGGCGCGGCCGACAAACGTCCACAGGAATTCCTTGAGCTCCTCGAGGCCGGCGCCCGTGGCGCTCGAGATGGCGAGCACGCCCGCCGCTTCGGACGCGTCCACCGCGGGCACGGGCTGATCGGGCGCCAGGAGATCGCGCTTGGTGAGCACCAGGATGTGCGGCGTTTCGGCGAGCGTGGCGCTGTAGCGCCGGACCTCCTCGCGCAGGCGCTGGTACGTCTCGTGTGGCGCAGGGTTGTCGAGCGGAACGAGAAACGCCAGCACTCGAGTTCGCTCGACATGTTGCAGGAACTTGAGGCCGAGCCCGCGCCCCTGGTGGGCGCCTTCGATGATGCCGGGGATGTCGGCCATCACGAACGTGCGATGCCCCGAGAGCGGAACCACGCCGAGGTTGGGCTCGAGGGTGGTAAACGGATACTCCGCGATCTTGGGCCGGGCCGCGGACAGGACCGAGAGCAGCGTGCTCTTGCCGGCGTTGGGTTCGCCCACCAGTCCCACATCGGCGATGAGCTTGAGCACGAGCTCGATCTGGCGCGCCTGGCCTTCTTCGCCCGGCTCCCACTCCCGCGGCGCCTGGTGGGTCGGCGTGGCGAAGCGCGCGTTGCCCCGGCCGCCTCGTCCGCCGCGCGCGACGAGAAGGGTATCGCCGTCGTGCAGCACGTCCCCCAGGACCTCCTCTGTGTCTGCGTCCCGCACGATGGTGCCGGGTGGCACGGGGAGATAGAGATCCTCGGCGGAGCCCCCCGTTTTGGTCTTGCCTTTGCCGTGCTCGCCGCGTTCCGCCTTCCACACGGTGCGATAGCGGTAGTCGAGCAGCGTGGTCAGGTTGCCATCGCCCCGGACGAAGATACTGCCGCCGCGCCCGCCATCGCCCCCGTCGGGGCCGCC
>JBQCGH010000051.1:0-6141 GCA_051955835.1 Gemmatimonadales bacterium | reverse complement strand
CCGCTGTTCAGCGACGTGGAATCGCTCCGCTGGCTGGGGCCGACCGAGGCGTTCCCCGCGTGGGGCGACCGACTCGACGACAAGCGGTTGATGGAGCGCGCCGCGGCTCACCCCGCACGATGAGTGGACGGGGCTGACGGCTCCGGCCGCTCGGGTCATCCGTTCCAAACAGCGCCCTGTGCGCTGGTCGACACCCTACCGGCTTCGGCATATATTCGCTGCCGTGACCGCCCCCACCCACGATCTCTCCAAGCTCCGGATCGATCGCGATCTGCCGCCCGAAGTCCGCCGGGCCTTCCGGCGCACGCTGTTGTACGTCCTGATCGCCGGCCTGATCGTCGCGGCGGGGGTGTTCTACGCCCGCGCCCGATCCGCCGTCGCCGTTCAGACCGTCGTCGCGACACCCATCGCAAGCGCCGGCGGGGGCCGCGGCGCCGAGGCGACATCGGTGACCGCGAACGGCTATGTCGTTGCCCGGATTCGGGCGTCGGTCTCCGCCAAGATCCCTGGCCGCATCGCATCGCTCACGGTGGACGGCGGATCGGAGGTGCGCCGCGGCGAGGTCATCGCGCGGCTGGAAAACGCCGACTACGCCGCCGCCGCGGCGGAGGCGACCGCGAACGTCGCGAGCGCGCGCGCCGAGCTGGCCGAGGCCGTGACCGATCGCGATCAGCAAGGGCGGGAATCCCGTCGCGTCAACCAGATCCACACCGAACATCCCGAGCTCATGTCGGCGCAGGACGCTGAGGCCGCGCGAAGCCGGGCGGACCAGGCGGCGGCGCGCGCCGCCTCGGCGCAGGCCAAGGTCGCCGCGGCGGAGGCCGCGCTCCGGTTCGCGGAGGCCACGCTCGAGAACACCTACGTCCGCGCGCCCTTCTCGGGCACGGTTCTCCGCAAGGAGGCGGAGGTGGGTGAGGTGGTGGCCCCCTCCGTCGGGGGCGGGCTCACCCGCGGCGCCGTCGTCACGATGGCCGATCTCAAGTCGCTCGAGGTCGAGGTCGACGTGAACGAGGCGTACATCGCACGGGTGACGCGTGGGCAGCCGGCGCGCATCACGCTGGACGCCTACCCCGATACGGCCTTTCGCGGCGCGGTGCGGCAAGTCGTGCCGACCGCCGACCGCCAGCGGGCCACGGTGCAGGTCAAGGTGAGCATCCTCGACCGCGACCCGCGGATCCTGCCCGAGATGGGCGCCCGCGTGGACTTCCTCGCGAGCGACTCGAGCGATGGCACGGCCGCCGCCGCGGCAGCCCCCACGGCAGTCCGGTTCCGACTTCCCGCCGCGGCCGTACACGATGCCGGCGGGAAGACCATCGTCTGGCTGGTGCGCGATGGCCGACTGAGCGCCCGGGACGTCGAGGCGGGGCCGGTGAGCGGCGATTTCCGTGAGATCACCCGGGGCCTCAGCGGCGGCGAGCAGGTGGTGAGCAGCGCGGTGGAGAATCCGAAAGACGGCATGCGGGTGAACGCGGATGGTCGGGCGGTCGGGCGGTCAGCCGGTCGGTAAGTCATTCCAAGCGAGGCATCCATGGCGCTGGTCGAGATTCGTGACGTCTCCAAGAGCTTCCGCCGCGACGCCGAGCGGATCGACGTGTTCAGTGGCTTGTCCATGGACATCGAGCAGGGAAGCTTCACGGCGCTGATGGGGCCGTCGGGCTCGGGCAAGTCGACGCTGCTCAACCTCATCGCCGGGCTCGACAAGCCGACCAGCGGCAGCGTGCGGGTGGGCGGCGCGGAGGTGAGCGCCATGACGCCGGCACAGCTCGCCGAGTGGCGGTCGCGCAATGTGGGCTTCGTGTTTCAGCAATTCAACCTGCTGCCCGTCCTCACCGCGTTCCAGAACGTGGAGCTCCCACTCCTGCTCACGCGGCTGTCCAAGAAGGAGCGCGACGAGCGGGTGCGAATCGCCCTCGGCGTGGTGGGGCTGGACGACCGGCTGGCGCACTACCCACGGCAGCTCTCCGGCGGCCAGGAGCAGCGCGTGGCGATCGCCCGGGCCATCGTGGCCGATCCTACGCTCGTCCTGCTCGACGAGCCCACCGGCCAGCTCGACGCGCGGAGCTCGCAGGAGGTGCTGGCGCTGCTCGGCCGGCTCAACGACGAGTTCAACAAGACGATCGTCATCGTGACGCACGACCCGCATGCGGCGGAGCGGGCCAAGCGCCAGCTCCACCTCGACAAGGGCACCTTCGTGGAGCAGGCACAGGCACGACCCCTGGCGGCGGGGGCACGCGCATGAGATTCTGGACCCTGCTCCGCGCCAACCTCGGGCGGCACAAGCGGCGCACGTTCCTCACGATGACGAGTGTGGCGCTGGCGCTGTTCCTGTTCGCGTCGCTTCGCACGGTGATCACCACGCTCCGGGCCGCGTCGGAGTTCGGAAGCGCCCGGCGCCTGGTCTCCACCAACGCGAGCGGCCTCATCTTCCCGCTGCCGGTGGCCTACGCCAACCGCTTGCAGACCGTGCCCGGTGTCGAGAAGGTGACCTGGGCCAACTGGTTCGGCGGTCAGTACGGGGACGGCAAGCGGTTCTTCGCCAACTTCGCGGTGGACGCCCGCAGCTACCTCGACCTGTATCCCGAGATGTCGGTGCCGGCCGACCAGCGCGAGGCCTTTCTGCAGGATCGCTCGGGTGCCCTGATCGGCGCGCGGCTCGTCGACCTCTTCGGCTGGAAGGTGGGGCAGAACGTCACGCTTCGGGGCACCATCTTTCCCGGCGACTGGACCTTCACGGTCCGCGGCGTCTACACCCCCACCGATCCCGTCATCAACGACGACGCGATGATGTTCCACTGGGAGTACCTGGACGAGCGCGCCGGGCGGAGCGGCTTTGCGGGATGGTACATCATGCAGATCGATCGCCCCGAGAACGGGCCGCGGATCGCGAAGGCGATCGACGACATGTTCCGCAACTCGAGCGCACCCACCAAGACCGGCACCGAGCAGGCGTTCAACGCCAGCTTCGCCACCATGTGGGGCAACGTGGGCCTGCTCATGAACACGATCGGGATGGCGGTGGTGTTCGCGATCCTGCTGGTGGCGGCCAACGCGATGATGATGAGCGCGCGCGAGCGCACCCGCGAGCTGGCCGTGCTCAAGACGATCGGGTTTTCCGACCGCCGCCTGTTCGCGCTGGTGATGCTCGAGGCGGGACTCATCACCGTGACCGGCGCCGTGATCGGGCTGGGCGCGGCCAAGATCCTCTACCGCGCCACCAACTTCAACGCGGCGGGCTTCCTGCCCGGCTTCGACGTCACCGTGCCGACGCTCGTCCTCGGGGGAGCGATCGCGCTGTTGCTCATGCTCGCAAGCGGTATCGTGCCCGCGGTGCGGGCCGCGCGGCTGCCGGTGGTGGCGGCGCTCAGGAACGTGGAGTAGGCGGTGGGCGGGAAGCGGTCAGCACTCACCGCTGACCGCTTCCCACTCCCCAACCCGGAGTTTCCGTGAAGATTCCGCTCACCTACAATCTGCGCAGCGTCCGTCAGCGGCCGGTGTCCACTGCGCTCACGGCCCTGGGGATCGGGCTGGTCGTGGCCGTGTTCATCGGCATGCTGGCACTGGCGAACGGCTTCGCCACGGCGCTTACCCGCACCGGGTCGGAGCAGAACGTGCTCGTGCTCCGGAAGGGCGCCGACTCGGAAATGGCCAGCAACCTCGACCGCGACGCGGTGGCCGCGCTGACCTCCTCGCCGCACGTCGCCCGGGGGTCGGATGGCCGCGCCCTCGCCAGCCCCGAGGTCTACGTGGTGATTCCACTCGGCCGCATGGGCGACACCACCCAGCTCGCGAACGTGGTCGTCCGCGGGGTCAGCGAGCAGGCCTGGCAGGTGCGGTCCAACGTGGCGGTGTACGAGGGGACGCGCCCGTCCACCGGCAAGAACGAGGTCTGCGTCGGCAAGCGGCTGGTCGGCCGGTTCCCCGGGACCGGACTGGGCGAGACCATGCACTTCGCCGGCCGCCCGTGGACGGTGACGTGCCACTTCGCCGCGGCGGGATCGGCGTTCGAGTCGGAGATCTGGGGCGAGAACGAACAGATCATGCCCGCCATGCGCCGCGAGGGCTTCCAGTCGCTGGCGTTCCGGCTGGCCGACCCGGCGTCCTTTGACGACGCGAAGCGGCTGCTCGAGGCCGACAAGCGGGTGACGGTGGACGTCTACCGGGAAAGCGCGTTCTATGCCAAGCAGTCGGAGCTGCTCGGCAACATCCTCCGGGTGCTCGCGATCATGATCACCGGCATCATGGCGGTCGGCGCCATCTTCGGCGCGGTCAACACGATGTACGCCGCCGTGGCCTCACGGGCACCCGAGATCGCCGTGCTGCTCACGCTCGGCTTCCGCCCGCGGAGCATCCTGGCGAGCTTCCTCGTCGAATCGGCCGTGATCGCGGCCGCGGGCGGCGTGGTGGGCTGCCTGCTCGCCCTACCGATGAACGGCGTCGTCACCAGCACCACCAACTGGGCCAACTTCAGCGAGACCGCCTTCAGCTTCCGGGTCACGCCGGGACTGCTGCTCGCGGGCCTCGTCTTCGCCGTGGTGATGGGGACGCTCGGAGGTTTTTTCCCCGCTCGTCGGGCGTCCAAGGTGCCTGTGATCCAGGCCATTCGCTGAAAGGCCGGACCCCATGCTGGTCCACCTGCCCGTTCCGCTGCCGCGGCTCCTTCCCTACGCCGATGTGGCCGTGCTGCTCATGCGGCTCCTCGTGGGCGCCGTGTTCGTGACCAGCGGATGGCGCCATGCCAAGGACCCGGTGGCCCGCGGCAAGAGCATCGGCATGTCGCCCGGCTTCGCCCGTTTCCTCGGCATCGCCGAGCTGGCGGGCGGCATCGGCGTCGCGATCGGCGTGCTGACGCAGCTCGCGGCCCTGGGACTCATCCTCATCATGCTCGGCGCGATCCAGAAGAAAATCGCCGTGTGGCACACCGGATTCTGGGGTAAGCACGGCACCGACGGATGGCACTACGATCTGCTGTTCCTCGTGATGTGCCTGGTGATCGCCACGACGGCCGGTGGCCGGTACGTCCTCCTCTGATACCCCGCCATTGACAAGCGCCCCGTGAGGGGGCATGAATTTGCTGGCCGGCCGGCGCCCGCTTGCGCCGCCGACCTCTCCAGTCACCACGATCGCGATGATGGAGGCCGGGCGGACCGCCCGGCGCCCTCTCTTCGTGCAGGCGACCTCCCAGGTCAGGAGACTCGAGGCCGATGGCCGATGTGCCCCATCCGCTCACCCGCCGCGGGTTCGGCGCGACGATGCGCCGGGACGCGTGGTGGCTCCAGCCCGCGCTGGTATTCGTCCTGCTCTCGAGCTTCATCGTGTATGCCACATGGGCCGCGTTTCAAGGCGCGCATTACACGTACGGGCCGTACCTCTCCCCGTTCTACTCGCCGGAGCTGTTTGGCAGCTCGTCACACGCGTGGTTCGGTCCCAAGCCGGCCTGGTGGCCCGCCTGGCTCGTCTTCTCGCCGGCGCTCCTGATCCTCCCCTTCCCCGGGCTGTTCCGCGTCACCTGCTACTACTACCGCGGCGCGTACTACAAGGCGTTCTGGGCCGACCCGCCCGCCTGCACCGTGGGCGAGCCGCGCTCGCGCTATCGGGGTGAGGCGTCGTTTCCGCTCATTCTCCAGAACATCCACCGCTACTTCCTGTACGTCGCGCTGTTCTTTCTGATCGTGCTGCTCTCGGATGTCTGGAAGGCGCTGTGGTTCACCGACCCGGCGACCGGGCGGACCTCGTTCGGCATCGGCGTCGGCACGCTGGTGCTCGCGGTCAATGTCACGCTGCTCGGCGGATATACGCTGGGCTGCCATTCGATGCGGCACGTGATCGGTGGGTACCTCGACCGGCTCTCGGGACGACCGGTGCGCCGGCAGCTCTACGCGTGCTCGAGCTGCCTCAACCGCGCGCACATGCGGTGGGCATGGTGCAGCCTCTTCTCGGTCGCCTTCGCGGACCTGTACGTACGGTTGTGCTCGATGGGAGTGTGGGTGGACTGGAGAATCATCTGAACGGTAAGCGGTGAGCGGTACGCGGTGAGCGGGGGGGGCACACCGGAAGCCACGGGTGTGCTGAGCCCGCCCACCGCACACCGCTCGCGCTAAATCTCACCCATTTTCCCTCATATCCATGGCCGACTACCACACC
>JBQCGH010000050.1:0-41017 GCA_051955835.1 Gemmatimonadales bacterium | reverse complement strand
CGAGGGTGGGGGGCTGGGCTCCGCCACCCGCACGGGGCACCGCCGTACCGGGGCCGGTTGGGGGGGGGGTGGGGGTTGGGGGGTGCGGGGTAGGGGCACACCACACAATCCGGGTGTGCCCTCCCCCCTCACCGCTTACCGCTCACCTCTTACCGCGTTCTGACCTCCACCGCCAGATCCGCTGCCCGCACACTGTGTGTGAGCGCGCCGATCGATACGTAATCCGCTCCGGACTCCGCGTACGCTCGCACGTTCTCGAGCGTGATCCCGCCGGTTGCCTCGATCTCGATGCCCGGCCGGAGCGCCTTGGCGCGCCGCGTCCACCCCTTCACCGTCGCCGGCGACTGGTTATCCACCAGGAGCCGGCTCGCGCCCGCGGCGCACGCTTCCTCCACCTGCTCGGACGACTCGACCTCCACGTACAGCGCCGTGATCCCACGCCGCCGTGCCTCGGCGAGCGCGTCGGCCAGCGTGCGCCCGTTGCGGTGCGCCGCCTGCCCGTGGTTGTCCTTCACCATGACCGCGTGGCTCAGGTCGGCGCGGTGCGTGGTGCCGCCGCCGGCGAGCACTGCGGCGATGTCGAGCGTGCGAAGCCCAGGCGCGGTCTTCCGCGTGTGGAGGACGCGGCAGCCGGTGCCGGCGACGGCGTCTACGTACTTGCGCGTTTCGGTCGCGATGCCGCACGCGCGCTGCAGCAGGTTGAGCATCGGGCGCTCGGCCCGGAGGATGCGCGCGAGCCGGCCGCGCATCACACCCACGGTCGCGCCCCGCTGAACCGTCGCGCCGTCGGCCGACTGCCACTCGATCCGGCAGTCGCACGCGCGCGCCACCGCATCGGCGTAGGTCTCGCCGGCCACCACGCCGCCGGTGCGATATTCGATGACGCCTTCGGCGGCGAGCTCGGGCGGAACGGTGACATCGGTGGTCACGTCGGTGTCGCCGTCCTCGGCGAGCGCGAGGGCGGCGAGGCGGGCCGCGTCGTCGCTCACTTGCCGAGCGCGACCATGCGGTCGATGGCGCCCCGAGCCCGCGCCGCGATGTCGGCCGGTACGGTGATGTGATAGCGGTCGTGCAGGAGCGAATCGCGCACGTTGGTGAGCGTGATCGTCTTCATGAAGGCGCACTCGGCCTCGGGGTCGGCCGCGATGAACTGCTTGTCGGGCGCGATCTGCCGCATGCGGTGCATGATCCCGGTCTCGGTCGCGACGATGAACCGCCGCACCGGCCGCTCCTTGACCGCGCGGATCATCCCTTCGGTCGAGGCAATGTGGAGGCCCTCGGGCTTGATGTCGCCGTGCCCCATCTCGTAGATGAGCTGCCCGGCGCAGCCGCACTCGGGATGCACCAGCACCTCGGCGTCGGGGAACTCCTCGCGCGCGGCGTTCAGGGTCTCGGCGCGGATTCCCCGGTGCACGTGGCACTCGCCCATCCATACCTCGACCCGGCGGTTCGGCCGCATCCGCCGCACGTGCGCGCCGAGGAAGAAGTCGGGCAGGAAAAGGATGCCCTTGTCCTCGGGGATCGCGTCGATCACCTCCAGCACGTTGCCACTGGTGCAGCAGTAGTCCAGCTCGGCCTTCACCTCCGCGGTCGTGTTGACGTAGCCGACGGAGATGTAGCCCGGGAACTGCGCCTTCCACCGGCGCACGTCCTCCGCCGTGATCGTCGCCGCGAGCGAGCAGCCGGCCTTGAGGTCGGGCAGGAGCACGCGCTTCTGTGGCGACAGGATGGCGGCCGTCTCCGCCATGAAGTGCACGCCGGCGAAGATGATCACGTCGGCCGGCGTGGCCGCCGCCTGGCGCGACAGGCCGAGCGAGTCGCCCACGTAGTCGGCGACGTCCTGGACCTCGGGCCGCTGGTAGTTGTGCGCCAGCACCACCGCGTTCCGGCGCTTGGCGAGCGCGCGGATCTCGGCCTGGAGGGCCGCGATCTCTTCGGGGGGCTCGTCGAAGCGCTCGATGACCGGGAGGCTGATCGTGCTCACGGCTGGTCCTCGCGCACGACGTTCGGCTGGCAGTTCACGATCTGCCTTCCCGGGTCCGGGTGACTGGAGGGAGCCCGGTCACGCGGTCTCACGCTTGAGCGTCGCCGGCGGATAATCGAGCCGGCGATGCCCCCCGCGGCTCTCGCGACGACGGCGCGCCGCCTGGGTGATGAGCCGCGCCACCAGGAGCTGATTCGCGGTGCGCCACGCGCCGTGCGGCGCCTCGTCGGTGAGACGGTCGAGCGTCTCCTCGGCGTGCAGCAGGGACGCCTCGGTGCGCTGCACGCCGACGTCGGCGGTCATGGTCGCGCGCATGTCCCGGCGGATCGGCTCGGCGCGCTCGTCGGCGTCGGTGTCGCGGTTGCCGAGGGTCTCGTCCAGCGCGGCGGGGTCCGTCGCCTTTGCATCGGCGCTCGACGCGGCCGACGTCGCGGTGACCACCGACCGCCCCGTGCGGTCGGCGAACACCAGCCCCTCGAGCAGCGAGTTCGACGCGAGCCGGTTGGCGCCGTGGACGCCGGTGGACGCGACCTCGCCGGCGGCCCAGAGGCCGGGCAGGCTCGACCGGCCGTCCAAGTCGGTCTGGATGCCGCCCATGGCATAGTGAAGCGCCGGGGCCACCGGGAGCAGATCCCGTGACGCCTCGAGCCCGTGGCGGGCGAGCATCGCGGTGATGCCCGGGAAGCGGCCGGGAAAATCCTCGACCTGGCGCGCGTCGAGCCACGCGCCGCCGGCGGCATCCGCGGCTGCCACGGCGCGGGCCACCACGTCGCGCGGCGCGAGGTCGCCTCGTGGGTCGGCGTCGAGCGCGAAACGTCGGCCCGCCTTGTCCACCAGGATCGCGCCCGCACCGCGCACGGCTTCCGAGATGAGGGGGGCGGGGTTGACGTGGGGGAGCTTGAGGGCGGTGGGATGGAACTGCAGGAACTCGAGATCGCGAAGCCGAACGCCGGTGCGGTGGGCGAGCGCCCAGCCGTCGGCCGTCGCGACCCGCGGGTTGGTGGTCACCGCGTAGAGCTGGCCGACCCCCCCGGTGGCGAGCACGACCGATGGCGTCAGGATCGAGGTCCGAACGCCGCCGCGCGGGAGCACCGTCACCCCGGCGATCCGCCCGCCGGCCACCACGAGCCGAGTGACTTCGGTGTGCTCGAGGATCTCGATCTCGGGGTGCTGCCGCACGACTTCGTTCAGGCAGTTGATCAGCGCCGCACCGGTGCGGTCGCCGCCCGCATGAATGATGCGGGGTCTGGTGTGCGCCGCCTCGAGCCCGAACCGGAGCCGGCCGTCGGGCCCCCGGTCGAATCGCGCCCCCAGCGCGAGCAGCTCGTAGATGCGGTCCGGTCCCTCGCTGGTGAGGATCCGGACGGCCTCGGGGTCCGCCAGCCCGTCGCTCGCCGCCAGGGTGTCGGCCGCGTGCTGGCTCGGACTGTCGCCTGGCCCCAGCGCCACCGCAATGCCGCCTTGCGCCCACGCGCTCGCGCTGTCGGCGAGGGTTTCTTTGGTGACGAGAATCGCCGGCTGACCTTCGGAGGCGAGCCGCCAGGCCGTCCACAGGCCGGCGATGCCCGTTCCGACGACCACGGGGCGGGGGGTCGGCATGGGACAAATATAAGGGAGGCGGTGAGCGGTGAGCGCTTACCGCTCACCGCAGCGTTCAGGTCCTAACCCTGGACAGCAGCACCAACCCAGCCAACAAGAACACCGCGTTCGGCAACCATGCGGCCACGGTGGGATCTATAACCCCCCCGGCACCCACCGCTTTCATGATCTGGGTCAGCAGCAGAAAGATCACCGTCGTGCCCAGGCTGATGGCGATGCCCACCGCCGCGCCAGCCCTCGGCGCCTGCACCGCCAGGGGCGCCCCGAACAAGGCGATGATGATGCACGTCGCCGGCAGCGCCAGCTTGAGTGCCTGCTCCACGATGAGCTTGTTCGCGTCGTTGCCCGAGCGCTTGAGCCCGTCGATGTACCGGCCCAGCTCGGCGTAGCGCATCTCCTCCGGCGCCTTCGACTCCGCCAGCAAATCCGCCGGCGCCTGGGTGAGCGCGCGGAGGTGCATCGTCTGGAAGGTGAAGCTCACCTGACGCTCCGGGCCCTCGAGCACCCGGCTCGCGCCGTCCCGGATGCGCCACTCGCGGCGGGTGCGGTCGTACGTCGCGCTGTCGGCGGTAATGATGAGGCCGGGATAGCGGACGCCGTCGCCCGGGCGCTCCAGCATCAGGCCCTTGAGCTGCCGGTTACCCAGGTCGAGCGAGCGGATGGTGTACACCCAGCCCGCGTCGCCCCGGTACACGAAGTTGTAGCGTGAGCTGGTGGAGCGGGGCGGCGTGGCCTTCTGCATCTTGAGCTGCTTGGCCGTGGCGCCCGGCGCCATCTCGCCCACCACGAACGCGAGCACCGTCGCGAACGCGGAGGCGATGAAGATCGGGAGCATGACCCGGTAGAAGCTCATCCCGCCGGCCTTGGCCGCGGTGAGCTCCGAGTGGCGGCCCATTGCGCCCACCGTGAACACGGTGGCGAACAGCACCGCCGCCGGCATTACCATGAAGGCGTTCTCGGGTACCGAATAGATATAGCTCACCACGATGTCGCGCATGGTGAGCCCGCGGTCGAGCAGCTTGTTGAGCGTGTCGGTGAGGTTGATCAGGATGGATACGAGCGGAAAGCCGAGCGCGGTCAGGACGAAGATCCTGACCCAGCTGCTGAAGACGTAGCGATCGAGCGTCCGGACCACAGTCAGGCCGCCCCACCTGCCGAAGCCGGGGCCGCGCGGCGCCGCCGGAGGCGCCGGAACAGGTGCCGCACTCCGTCCACGATCTCCTGCACATCGCCGCCGCGGGTCGAGCCCGACTCCCGGCTCACCCGGAACAGGCCGATGAGCCCGATCGCCGTCAGCACGATGTTCGGCATCCACATGGCGGCCCACGGCGAAACCAGCCCGCGGTCGGCCAGGCTCTCGCCGGCAGTGAGCCCGATGTAGTGGATGGCGAAGATCAGCAGCCCGCCGCCGATCACCAGCCCGATGCCGCCGCGCGGGAACCGGAGCGCCATCACGATCCCGATGATCACGAACGAGATGCAGGCGAAGCTGATCGACCACTTCTTGTGGACCTCGACCGCGTAGCGGTCGATCCGGCCGCTCGCGTCCTGCCAGCGGTCGTTCGCCGTCGCGACCTGGGCCCAGTTGGAGAGCCGCACCCGCGCGACCGTGGGTCTCGGCGGAGTCGGAGTGGCCGCGTTCTCGAGCGGCGAGGCCGGCACGCCGGGTCTGCCTTGCCCCGTCCTGGTCGGGAGGGGCTTCGCCTGGCCGGGCAGCGGTGCGGCGCCCCTCGGCTGACCGGGCGCCGGCACCCCTGCCTTCGGGTGCCCCGGTTTCCCTTGGCCGGGAAGGAGGGCACTCGGCCTCGCACCCCCGGCCTGCGGTGTTTGCCCCGCTTGTGCCGCTCGCGCCTTGGCTACCTGGGCTGCCTTAAGGGCCTCCGCGGCCTGGAGCTTCCCGGCCAGTGGCCGAGGAGCGCCGGGGGTTCCCGGCCCTCCCGGCATCCCGCTTGGCTGGGCCGGCGCAGCCGGCACCCCGCCGATCCCACCGGAGCGCCGCCGGGCGACCTCCTGCGGGTCCTCGGGCGCCTTCCGCGACCCCTCGGGCAGCTCCCCTGGAGGCGCGGCCTTGCCCGCTGCATTGCCAACGCCCGCTCCGGGACTACGCGGCCCGCCCACCTGACCGCCCACACCCGCTCCGCGGGTACCCGGCGCGCCCACCTGGCTGCCCGTATCTCTCGCGGCCCCAGCATTTTCCCGGTCAGCCACCATGCCGCCCTGCCGGACGATCTGTCCCGTGTCGAGTTGTGCGGTTCCGGTCGGCTCGGCCGTCTTGGAAAAGGCCATCTGAATGCGGTCGATCCACCCGCAATAGGCCGGCAGGTGGGTCACCGGTTTGATCGGCGCGGGCCGCCCGGTCGGCGGAAGATGGAGCAGGGTCCGGAGGTCGCCCACCAGAAGGGCGTGCCGATCCTGCTCCGCGTTCCGCTCGTCGGTTCGGGCATCGTGGATCACCGACAGCATCTCGCAGGTACTCATCTCGCGGTCGCCCCGCACCGTCTCGGTGCTGTTCCGCACCAGCTCGTCGTACACGTCCTTCACCCGGATGTTGTTGACGTGGTAGTAGGTGAGCTGGAAAGACAGTGGGTCGCTGGGGCGATACTGGTGGATGCTGCCGTCGTACAGCCGCAGGTTGAGGTCGGTGCGCCCCTCGTTGTAGGCCATCTGCCCGCTATCGGCATAGATGATCCGTCGGCTGGTCTCGCCTCCCATGTCGTAGATGGTGATGTCCTTGAGGCGGCCCGTGGCCGCGTCGATCCGGCCGGCCCGCAGGAAATACTGCGACGGAGGCACCTCGTTGATCACCTGCTCGCGCAGCTCGAGCGTGGGCTTCTTCCGGCCGATGTCGATGAGCAGGGTGCGGAGCCGTGCGTTGGTCTCCGGCAGCACCTGGTCGACGAACACGAAATTGAGCACCGACATGACCACGCCCCATAACAGCACCGGCGCGAGGATCTGGTACACGCTGATCCCGCTCGCCCGCATGGCGGTAATCTCGTTGTCGGCCGCCAGGTGGCTGAAGGCGTAGAGCACGGCCAGCAGCACCGCCATGGGGATCGTCATGGCCACGATGAACGGGAGGCTGAGCGCGAACACTTCGGCGATCACTCCCCACGACAATCCCTTCCCCACCAGGCCGCCGAACTTCTTGGCGACCTGGCTCAGCAGCATGAGACTGGTGAGCGCGCCGAGCCCGAAGAGGAACGGCGCCACCAGCTGGCGAAGGAGGTATCGACTGAGCAGGCGCACGAAGGGCTAACTCATATGGTTGTAAGGAGTTGTTCGGCGCATTATATTGGCGTGATCCATCATCCTCAAGCCTCGTCGTGATCCTCTAGCGTGACTCGGTTCCTGGTCGCCGTGGGCTGCCTAGTCTGGCTGCCCGGGGTGCTCAACGCACAGGCGAACAGGGCGCAGGCGGATACGACCGGCCCCGGCCTGCGCCTCCACTTCGAGCAACCCAAGCTCGAACTGACGCCTCCTGCCGCCCTCAGCGAAACCTGGATGGGCGCGCCCCGGCTCCCGCCCGGGGTTCGCCTGGCCGCCTACGACAGTTCGGTCACGGCTGTCTTGGTGGCCGACCGGGCCGACCGCCGGCTCACGCTCCGGCTCAAGGCGCTCTACGGGCTGCCGGTCGTGCCCACCGAGACGGCCGCCCAGGAGGGTCCGCCCGGGCACCAGAACGTCCTGGGGCTTCCCACGAAGTATGCCGACCTGGCGCTCGATGGACAGGCCCGCCTCGAGATCCGCAGCGACAAGGTGCGCGAGGAGCTCTGCACACCAGCACTCTCGCTCGACCCGACCTCGGGTTGCCGTGGCGGATTCCGTGCGCCGACGCTCGACAACCAGGTGAACATCCGCTCGACCGGTCTCCTGGGCCAGCGGGTCCACGTCAACGTGGACTTCGACACCGAGCGCGACTACGCCGGCAACCAGAACGTACAGATCTACTACGAGGGTCTTCAGGACGAGATCGTGAAGCGGATCGACGTGGGCACGGTGGTTTTCCAGCCGCCGCCCTCCCGCTTCATCACCGCCGCCGTGCCGTCCAACAACTTCGGGGTGAATGCCACCTTCGAGATGGGCCCGATCCAGCTCCAGACGCTGGCCGCCACCCAGAAGGGGAGTGTCGTCGCCGAGCGGACCTACACGGTCGGGCAGACGACCAGTCAGGCGCAGGACCGCCAGGTACGTGACCTCGACTTCGAGAGCGGCCGGTTCTTCTGGACCGTGGACCCCGCCACCCTGCCCGGCTACCCGGCGATCGACATTCTCAACGTCGCGGGCACCGCCGTTCCGGTGACCGCCCGGCCGACCGAAGTGCGCGTCTACCGCTACCGCGCCGCGGCCAGCAAGAGCGGGGTGAACCCGAATCTCGGCGGTATCACGGCGCTCGCCCGCCGGACCGACAGCCCGCAGCAGTTCGGCCCGGTGCGGTGGGAGCTGCTGATCCAGGGCACCGACTACACGCTCGACGATTCGGGCCTCTGGATCGCGCTGGCGACGAAGCTCGACCAGAACGACTACCTCGCCGTGAGCTACAAGACGGCCGCGGGCACGACGGTGGGCACCTTCCCCGAGGCGGACCGCGGGCTCGCCGGGACGGCCGCGCGCGACACGCTCGAGCTGATCGTCCAGCCGCAGCAGGGGCCGACGCTGCCGACCTTTCGGTATGAGATGCGCCAGATCTACCGCGTGGCGGGCGCCGACCTCGATCCGACGTCGCTCCAGGTCGGGATCACGCTCAACGGCTCGGCGCGGCCACTCTTGGGGAACGCGCAGACCTACCTGCAGGACCTGGGCCTCGCCGTCCCCAGCGACGCCACGGTGTTCGACCGGGTGAACCGGCTGTATCCGCGGGCGCAGGACCCCGAGGCGGCGCAGGTCGTTCACGAGTCCTACATCGTCTTCCCGACGCTCCAGCCGTTCGACGATCCGAGCCGGCTTGCACCATCCGAGTCGTCGGACTCGCTGTATCGGACGCCGCTCTTCCTGCTCCTGACCCAGGGGCCGGCGGCCAAGTTCGCCATCCGCCTGCAGTACAACGCCACCGGGGGCGGCGACCGCTCGACGCTCAACCTGAACGCGCTCCAGCTCCGCGAGAACAGCGAGCAGCTCTTCGTCGGCGACCGGAAGCTGGTGCGGGGCGTGGACTACCAGATCTCCTACGATCTGGGCACCGTCACCTTCCTCAACCCCGACGACCTGTTCGGCAGCGGCACAGGGGCGGCACAGGTGCGGGCACGGTTCGAGGAGCGCGGGCTCTTCGCGGTGGCCCCGACCACGATCCTGGGCATGGCCACGCGCTACTCCCTGGGCGACCGGGGCGCCATCAACCTGATCGGGATGTACCAGAGCGAGCAGAGTGCGTTCACCCGCCCCCAGCTCGGCTTCGAGGCCTCGGCCAACCTGATCGGCGGGGTGAACACCGAGCTGCACTTCAAGCCGACCTGGATCAACAACGCGCTCGACAAGCTGGTCACCTCCAAGACGTCGGCGCCGTCCACCTTCGACGTCAACGCCGAGCTGGCATTCACCAAGCCCGATCCCAACCGCTCGGGTCAGGCGTACCTCGAGGAGTTCGAGACCGACGCCGGACTCGACGTGGGCCTGCGCGAGACCCAGTGGGAGTTCGGCAGCATGCCGCAGCAGTCCACCGGGCTCGAGGACATCCTGCTCGGCGGGTTCGACTCGACCGACGCCGTGGCGATGACCTGGCAGAACCTGATTCCGGGGCCCGACGGCGTTACCGCGCAGGAGCTCCGGCCGCAGGACATCGACACGCTGATCCGGGTGGCGGGGGCCGGCGAGGCGCCCGAGACCATCATGTATCTCACGCTGCACGCGGACACGGCGGGCGGGATGGTGGAGACCGACCGGCACTCCCGCTGGTCGCTTCCGCCCCGGCCGGGCCGTCCGCGCTGGCGCACGATGGTCACCTCGCTCAGTCCCACCGGGCTCGACTTGAGCAACGACGACTTCCTCGAATTCTGGCTGATCCAGCCACCCGGGGATCCGGCCAACACGGCCGGCCTGCGCCTCGTGTTCGACCTCGGCACCGTGAGCGAGGACGCGCTGGCGATCGCGCCCGACTCGTTCACCGTCAACGGCGCCGACACCGTGTTCACCGGGCGCCAGTACGTGGGGCGGGGCCGGCTCGATACCGAGCGAAGCGAGGTGGGCACGTTCAACGCCGCCACCGACGACATCGGCATCCTGGGGGACCGCCCCGACTCGATCACCCAGGCCGGCGTGGGCACGATCGAGGACCTGGCGCTCTGCACTCGCGTCCTCAGCACCGCCGTGCCGGTGTTCCCCTGGGGCGACCTGAGCTCGCGCTGCACCCACGGCAATGGGGTGCTCGACACCGAGGACCTGAACGGCGACGGCGGGCTCGACCTCACCGGCAGCAGCGAGAACGTGTTCCGCTACATCGTCGACCTGGCCGCCGACAGCTTCTTCGTCCGGAACGGCAAGACCTCGGTGGACGCGCAGGGCCGCACGGTGACCTGGAAGCTCTACCGCGTCCCGATCCGCACGCCCAGCGCGACGATCAACACGCCGACCCTGCGGCTGGTACAGAACCTCCGGATCGCGCTCGTGGCGCCGCCCTCCGCCGACTCCGATGTGGTCGCGCGCGTGGCGATGGCGCGGCTCCGGTTCGTGGGCTCGCCCTGGACGCGCCGCTCCGACACGCCGATCCTCGGCCTCACCGGCGCGACCGGCCAGCCGCACGGGCAGGTGGTGACCTCGGTGGTCAGTACGGAGAACCGGTTCGATCTGGGCTACGAATCGCCGCCGGGCATCACCGATAACGTCGCGCGAAAGGGCGGCGACCAGCAGTCGGAGGGCACCCAGATCAACGAGAAGTCGCTCCGGCTCATCGGGAGCGATCTGCAGGTCGGCGAGCGCGCCGAGGCGTATCTCCGGTTCCCCGCAGGCGCGCAGAATCTGCTGACCTACAAGACCCTTCGGGTGTGGATGCGGGGCCGCGGCCCCGGATGGGAGGAGGGCGACCTCCAGGCCTACATCAAGCTGGGCAGCGACAATAACAACTTTTATCTCTACCGCGGGCCCGCGAAGACCACGACCTGGGAGCCCGAGTTCGTGGTGGATCTCGACAAGCTGCGCCAGCTCAGGGCCATCGTCGAGAATCGCTGGCTGAGTGGCCAGCCGCCCTCGGGCGCCGCGGAGTGCGGGACGCAGGACCCCGGCGCCTACGTCGCGTGCGACGGGCCCTATCTCGTGCACGTGGCCGATCCCAACGTGAACCCGCCCAATCTCGCGTCGGTGCAGGAGATCGCCGCCGGGATCTATCGTATTGCCCAGAACGTCACGGTGTCCGACGCGGAGCTGTGGGTGGATGACATCCGGCTCACCAATCCGGTCTCGCAGACCGGCACCGCATCGTCGATCGACGCGCGGCTCACCGCGTCGGACGTGGGCAGCTTCACAATGGCCTACGTCCGGAAGAACGGTCAGTTCCGCCAGATCAATGAGGACCCGACCTACCAGGGCAGCAACGTCCTCCAGTTCGACGGCAACTTGCAGCTCGAGCGGTTCCTGCCGACCAGCCTCGGGCTCGCCGTACCGGTGACCGTGAGCTACGCGCGCACCGGCATCGAGCCCGAGCTGCTCGCCGGCACCGACATCGCCGGCGACGTGCTCGCCGGCCTCCGGAAGCCCGACTCGCGGAGTGCCACGGTGACGATGGCCATCCGGCGAAGCCGGCCCGGCCGGGACTGGATCACCCGCGGCTTCCTCGACCCGCTGGCGCTGAGCGCGAGCTACACCAACGGGCGATCCACGACCGAGCTGTCCGACGCGCAGTCGAACACGTACAACGTGAACGCGCGCTACCTGCTGCAGCTCAAGCGGAAGGCGTTCAAGCTGCCGCTCGGCGGGTTGGGCGGCGTCCTGCCGGGCTTCATGGAGCGCGGGGAAGTCGGGAAGGCGCTCCGGAAGGCGGACCTGAGCCTGGTGCCGACGCAGATCCGGTTCACGAGCGGCCTGAGTCGCGACGAGTCCAACTCGACCGCGTTCCTCTTTCCGGTGGCGCGGGCCGACGACGCGCTCCTTCGGCCGACGCTGGCGCTCAATCATCTGTGGCGCAATTCGGGCGGCCTCAGCTGGCAGCCGCTCGGCATGCTCAACCTGAGCGGCGATCTCACCAGCACCCGCGACCTCCGGGTCTACCCCGACTCGACCTCAATCGGCAGGCTGGCCTACGCGGAGCGGCGCTTCCTGCTCGGGGTTCCAGTCGGCGTCGAGCGGGATCGGTCGCTGATCACCGCGCTGTCGCTCCAGCCCGTGGTGGCCTCGTGGCTCCGGCCCCGGTTCATCTCGAGCAGCAACTTCGTGCTGAGCCGGACGCTCTCGAGCCGCGACCCGGTCCGCGCCGACGAGGACAGCGGCGCGTTCATCCTGCCGCAGACCCTCAACAACGCGCGCTCGAACGAGCTGGGCGCGTCGGTGGACCTCTCGCGCGCGCTCCGGCTGCTCGCGGGCGACAGCAGCAGCCTCGGCAGGCTGATGGCGCGGGTCCGGCCGATCGACGCCAGCACCCGGCTCACCCGCACCTCGACCTACGATTTGAGCGCGTTCGATCCGGACGTCAAATACATGCTCGGGCTTGGCGGGTTGGAGACCTTCATGCACCAGGAGGGGAGCGAGGCACGCGGCGTCTCGGAGACTCGCACGGCGACGATCGCGAGCGGCGCCGACCTGCCCTACGGGATCACCTTCACGCTGTCGCATGCGCTCACCCGGACATCCCGGCTCCAGCTCGTCGGTGACCAGTTCGTGGAGACCGAGGTCAACCAGGAGGAGTGGCCCGTCGGCAACGTGCGCTGGAGCCGGACCTTCCGGGGGGGACCGATCACCATTCTCGCGCTCGGCACTTCCTTCCGACGTCGGCAGGGCAGCTCGATTCAGGCGAACATCAGCGGGCCACCGGCGCTCACCAGCCTCAACTCGTCCTCGGTGACGCCCGACGTGCAGCTCGGGTTCCGCAACGGCCTCAGCCTGACGATGGGCGTCACGGATCTCACCCAGAGCAACCTGTCGAATGGAAACGAGACGCGGCTCGATCAGAACGACCTCTCGGGTGCCCTGAACTACGCGTTCCGGCTGCCGCGCTCGATTGACCGTGCGCGGAAGCAGGTGCGGAGCTCGCTCACCTATCTCTCGAGCGCGGCCAAGACCTGCCTGTTCCAGTCCGACCAGGGCGACTGCACCGTGGTCTCGGACGTCCTGCGGCGTGAGGTGCGCGGCGGCTTCGACACCGACCTGATGCAGACCCTGAGCGGTGGTCTCGAAGTGGACTACTCCATCAACGACGCACGGCACCTGAGCCAGCGGACGTCGCAGATCTCGATCATCCTGTCGTTCCAGTTGTCGCTGTTTGCGGGGGACTACAAGTAGGACACGGAAACGCTCACCGCTTACCGCTTCATTGACTTTCACCGGGGTCCTCGGTTTCATCCGCCCATGCGCCGACCCCGCCTCGTGGTCTTGCTGCTGGTCCTCGCCGGGTGTCACGAGAAGAAACCGCACGTGCGCGAGTTCGACAGCGCTTCGGCCTTCAACTACCTCAAGACCCAGGTCGAGTTCGGGCCCCGCGTGCCCGACACCGAGGCCCACCGGCGGGAGGCCGCCTGGCTGGACTCGTTGCTCCGCCTCCGCGCCGACACGCTGATCGTGCAGTCGTGGACTCACGTGACGGCCCACGGGGACTCGCTTCGGCTGGTGAACTACGTCGCCCGCTTCCGCCCCGCCGCCACCAAGCGCCTGCTGTTCCTCGCGCACTGGGACAGTCGTCCCACCGCCGACAGCCCGACCTCGACCGACTCCACCAAGCCGGTGCCCGGCGCGAACGATGGCGCCTCGGGCGTGGCGCTCCTGCTCGGCGTGGCCGACGTGCTCAAGCGCGCCCCACCGACGGTCGGCGTGGACCTGCTGTTCGACGATGGCGAGGACTATGGCGACTTTACCAAGACGCCGAACGACGTGCTCATCGGAGCCCGCTACTACGCGGCCCACCCGGCGCCCGGGCCGCAGCCGCTCTACGCGGTGCTGTTCGATCTCATCGCCGACAAGGATCTGCAGATTTTTCAGGAGGGGAACTCGCTGGTCGGTGCCCCCGAGGTGGTGGAGCTGGTATGGGACACCGCCAAGGAGCTGGGCTACGCCGGCACGTTCGTGGCCACGCCGAAGCACACGTTGATCGACGACCACATCGAGCTGCAGAAGGTCGGCATCCGGGCCATCGACGTAGTGGACTTCGACTATCCGTCCTGGCACACCAAGGACGATACGATCGATAAGGTGAGCGCGGCGAGCCTGCAGATCGTCGGCGATGTCGCAGTGGCGTTGGTGCGGCGGGAGGAGCCTGGGTCCTGACCGCAGTAGCAGATTGTTCCGTAGGCATCTGCCACTTCCCCGCACCCCTGATCCAGCCGAGCACGCCGCGATTCTTCGCTACGCTCCGGGCATTTCCGCATCGCACGGAACACCGGCCGCTCTGCATGATGTGGCCAATGTCGCCCGCGGAGCGTCGTGCGCTCATTTTGCTTCTGTCCCTCGGGCTGGCCGGCCAGGGAGTGCGCTGGTGGATCGTGCGCCCGGGCCAGGCGCCGGGCGAGGTCGCACTGCTCCAGGCGCTCCCGCCCGAATCCCCCGCACCTCACCGCGATAGCATCCTCGCACTAGCCCGCCCGCTCGGTCCCACCGAACGGATCGACCCCGACCGGGCCTCGGCTCAGGAGCTCGCCCGGCTTCCCCGGGTCGGTCTCGCGCTCACCAAGAAAATCGTGGCGGATCGCGAGGCCCGGGGCCCGTTCGGGGGTCCCGCCGGGCTCGACCGGGTCCCTGGCGTGGGCGCCGGGCTCCTCACCAGCCTCGGTCCGCACCTTGCTTTCTCGGGAGCCCCGTCCGCCGGCGCCCGCACGCTGATAACCCCAACCCAGCCGGGACCTCTGGCCGGTGCGCCGCCCGGAGTCGTCGTCGATCTCAACACTGCCAGCGTCGCGATTTTGGACGGCCTGCCCGGGATAGGTCCCGCAAAGGCGCAGGCCATCGTGGGCTGGAGGGAGGCCCACGGCCCGTTCCATGCTGTGCAAGAATTGGCTCGGGTGCCCGGCTTTGGTCCGGCTGCCTTGGCGCGGCTGCGAGATCGTGTTCGGGTAGGAGGGCCCTGAGCCCGATGCCCCGCGTCGCGGCCTTCTGGAAGTTCCCTGAAACCCCCAGCTTCGGACTTCACAGAACCCATGGCGACCGCAGCGGCGGGCGGCAGCGACCGGCTCGGCGAAACTCTCCTGCGCGACGGACTTCTCTCGCGCGAGCAGCTCGCCCAGGCACTCACGGAGCAAAAGGCCACCAAGCATCGCCTCGGCTACGTGGTGGTCAAGCTGGGCCTGGTACCCGAGCTCGAGATCACCAAGATCCTCGCCCGCCAGTATCGCATGCCGGCGGTGGATCTGTCGCGGTTCGACGTCGATCCCAAGATCCTCAAGCTGGTCCCGCCGGATATGGCCGCCAAGGGCGTGGTCCTGCCGCTCAAGCGGGAGGGCCGCACGCTCACCGTCGCCATGGCCGATCCCAGCGACCTCGGCCTGCTCGAAGACCTCAAGTTCATCACCCGGTTCGATCTGTTCCCGGTCATCGCCGGCGAGTACACGCTGCGCTCGCTGATCGAGAAGCACTACCAGGCCAACAACCAGCAGGAGCTCGAGACCCTCCTCAAGGACATGGAGGCGGCGGGCGAAGACCTGGAAGTGGTCGAGGAGCAGGAAGAGGAGACCGCCACCCAGGCGCAGATCGAGGACGCGCCGGTGGTCAAGCTGATCAACGGACTCCTGATCGAGGCGGTGAAGCGCGGCGCGAGCGACATCCACATCGAGCCGTTCGAGCACGAGATCCGGGTGCGCTACCGGATCGACGGCGCGCTGCTCGAGATCATGCGGCCGCCGCTCAAGATGAAGGCCGCGCTCACCTCGCGCATCAAGATCCTCTCTCAGCTCAACATCGCCGAGCGGCGGGTTCCGCAGGACGGCCGGCTCAAGCTCAAGATGGGCAACCGGGTCATCGACTTCCGCGTGTCGACCCTGCCCGTCCTCTTCGGCGAGAAGATCGTGCTCCGAATCCTCGACAAGGGGAACCTGACGCTCGACCTGACCAAGTTCGGGTTCGAGGTGAAGGCGGAGAAGGATCTGATGAAGGCGATCCTGAACCCGTACGGCATGGTACTCGTCACCGGTCCGACGGGCTCGGGCAAGACCACCACGCTCTACTCGGCGCTCTCCCGGGTGAACACGCCCGAGGTCAACATCATGACCGCGGAGGACCCGGTGGAGTACAACCTGATGGGCATCAATCAGGTGCTGGTGCGGAACGAGATCGGCCTCACCTTCGCGGCGGCGCTCAAGGCGTTCCTGCGCCAGGACCCGAACATCATCATGATCGGCGAGATCCGCGACCTCGAGACCGGCGGCATCGCCATCAAGGCAGCGCTCACCGGACACTTGGTGCTCTCGACGCTCCATACCAACGACGCGCCCAGCACGATCACCCGTATGATCGACATGGGCATCGAGGCCTTCAATGTGGCCAGCGCCGTGAACTTGGTGGCGGCGCAGCGATTGGTTCGTCGTGTCTGCAAGGAGTGCAAAGGTCCGCACAAGTACACCGATGACCAGATGGCCTCCCTGGGCACAGATCTTGAGAAAATGCGGGCCATTCCGTTCATGAAGGGCACCGGCTGCGACACCTGCAACGGCACCGGATATAAGGGCCGGGCAGGGCTTTACGAGATCATGTCGATGACTCCCGAGCTGCGCCGGATGATCCTCCGAGGCGCGTCTGTCTCCGAGATGCAGGAGCAGGCGGTTTCCGAGGGTATGCTCACGTTGCGGATGGACGGGATCAAGAAGATCGAGCGCGGGATTACTACCCTCGAAGAAGTGGTCAAGGAGACAGCCGGATGAGCTTCAATCTGCGGGCGCTGCTCGAGGAGATGATCGAAAAGGAGGCGTCCGACCTCCACATCACCACGGGCGAACGGCCTAAGATCCGTATCGACGGCGACATCGTCGACAGCTCGGTCAGCGAGGTCCTGACCCCCAAGGACACCCTCCAGCTGGCCTACTCGGTCCTCACCGAGAACCAGAAGAAGCGGTTCGAGACCGAGGACGAGCTCGACTTCTCCTTCGGAATTCAGAACTTGGCCCGGTTCCGCGGCAACTGCTTCAAGCAGCGCGGCTGTGTGTCCATGGTAATCCGCATGATTCCCTTCAATGTGCGAACCTTTCAGGAGTTGGGCTTGCCCCCGGTCATCGCCAAGCTGGCGGAGCGGCCGCGGGGGCTCATCCTGGTCACCGGTCCGACGGGCTCGGGCAAGAGCACCACGCTCGCGGCGATCATCGACAAGATCAACAAGGAGCGGAAGGGACACATCATCACGGTGGAAGATCCGATCGAGTTCATCCACCGCCATCAGGCCTGCATCGTCAATCAGCGCGAGATCGGCACCGACACCAAGAGCTTCGCCACCGCGCTCAAGTACGCGTTGCGCGAGGATCCGGACGTGATCCTGGTCGGAGAGATGCGCGACCTCGAGACCATCAGCGCCGCGCTCACCATCGCGGAGACCGGCCACCTGGCGCTCGCCACCCTGCACACCAACTCGGCGGCGGAGTCGATCAACCGCATCATCGACGTGTTCCCGTCGAACCAGCAGTCGCAGGTGCGGGCGCAGCTCGCCTTCGTGCTCGAGGGCGTGGTGACCCAGACGCTGCTGCCCAAGGCGCGCGGCCGCGGCCGGGTGATGGCCTGCGAGATCATGGTGGCGACACCCGCCATCCGCGCCCTCATCCGCGACGACAAGATCCACCAGATCTACTCGGCCATGCAGGCCGGCAAGAAGCACGGCATGCAGACGATGAACGACGCACTGTTCCAGCTCTACACCAACCACGAGGTGCTGCAGGAGGAGTGTGAGCGGGTGTCGTCGGAGCCGAAGGAGTT
This sequence comes from Gemmatimonadales bacterium, assembly GCA_051955835.1. Lineage (GTDB taxonomy): Bacteria > Gemmatimonadota > Gemmatimonadetes > Gemmatimonadales > GWC2-71-9 > CAVVWJ01. The sequence continues at coordinate 23,412 of JBQCGH010000050.1, read as the reverse complement.
CCTCCGGATGATCGGGGTGACGCCGATGGAAGACCAGGACATCGCGCCGATCGACCGGGCGCGTGCCAACGCCGGCCGCCGCTAATCGGAGAGTCTCGCAATGCCGATGTTCGAGTACACGGCCCGCTCCCAGACGGGCCAGATCCAGAAGGGGCAGATGGACGTCGCCAGCAAGGACGACGTCACCGCCTATCTGCGCAAGAACCGCCTGATCATGGTGAGCGTGCGCGAGGCGCCGAAGCAGATCAAGCTGAGCCTTGGCGGCCCGCGCGTGAAGACCCGGGACATCGTCATCTTCACGCGGCAGTTCGCGACGATGATCAACGCGGGCCTGCCGCTGGTACAGTCGCTCACCATCCTGGCCCAGCAGACCGAGAACAAAGCGCTCGCCGAGGTCACACGCGCGGTCGTGTACGACGTGGAGAGCGGAAACACCCTGGCCGACGCGTTCTCCAAGCACCCCAAGGCGTTCACGCCGCTCTATGTCAACATGGTGGCCGCGGGCGAGGCGGGCGGTATTCTCGATACCATCCTGCTCCGGCTGGCCACGTTCCTGGAAAAGAACGACGCCCTGGTGCGCAAGGTGAAGGGGGCGATGGTGTACCCGGGCGTCATCATCACGGTGGCCTGCGTGGCCATCGCGGTGCTGCTCATCTTCGTGATCCCGACGTTCCAGAGCATGTTCGCGTCGGCCAACCTCGAGCTGCCGCTTCCCACCCGGATCGTGATCGGGATGTCGAACTTCCTGATCCACTTCTGGTGGGCCATCCTGCTCGCGATCGGCGGCATCGTCTTCGGCGTGCGGAGCTACTACAACACGCCGGCCGGCCGGCTGCAGATCGATTCCGCGATGCTCAAGTCACCTGTGCTGGGCGACGTGCTCCGCAAGTCGGCCGTCTCGCGGTTCACCCGGACGCTCGGCACGCTGGTGAGCTCGGGCGTGAGCATCCTCGAGGGCCTCGAGATCACGGCCAAGACCGCCGGCAACCAGGTGGTGCACAACGCGGTCATGGAATCGCGCCAGAGCATCGCGGGCGGTGAGACGATCGCCGCGCCGCTGGAGAAGTCGAAGGTGTTCCCGCCCATGGTCATCAGCATGATCGCGGTGGGCGAGCAGACCGGCGGCCTGGACGAGATGCTGAGCAAGATCGCCGACTTCTACGACGAAGAGGTGGACGTGGCGGTGAGCGCGCTCCTGAGCCTCATGGAGCCCGCCATGATCGTGATCCTCGGCGTCATCGTCGGTGGCATGGTGATCGCCATGTATCTGCCGATCTTCGACATGATGAACGCGGTGCAGTAGGCGACGGCGCGCAACGCCGTCTTCGATCACCGCGTCCCTGGTCGCTGTCGCTCGTCGGCACCTGTCGTTTGTAGTGCGGTGGATCTGGAGGGATGGTCACAGGGGTGGAGAACCCAATCGGCGCAGCGGGCGAGCAGAGATGCTCGCCCGCTGCGTCTTTGGGAGCGCGACGCCTTGCCGGCCTTGGCGGTCTCTCGGACATGCGATACGCTGGCCCGGATCTGACCCCTGCGAATGTCGGTGTGCCGGGCTATCTTCTTCGAACCGACCGACGCTGCAGCACCTGCCGTCACGGACCCCGGCGGCTCACACCCATCCCCAATGCTCGCGACGTTGCCGGCTGACGCACCCAGGCTCAGGATCGCGGCGAGTGCGCCACCGACGACCGGCGGGCCGGGTCAGCAGCAACGCCTATGACGAACATCCCTCTCGCGGCCTCCATCACGATGCTGCTCTGCGGCGCCGTTCCGGCCGCCGCCCAGCAACCGAATCCCACCGCCGACCCATCCGCGATCGTCGTGGCCGGCGATGCGCGCTTCACCGTGCTCACACCGCAGTTGATCCGCCTGGAATGGTCGCCCGGCGCGCAGTTCGAGGACCGGGCCTCGCTTGTCTTCATCAACCGCCGCCTGCCCGTGCCGACCTTTCGGGCCCGACGCAGCGGCGCGTGGCAGGTGATCGACACCGACGCGCTCACGCTGCGCTACCGCACCGGCAGCGGCCGGTTCAGTCCGGCCAATCTGGCCATCGAGCTGAAGACGTTTGGGCGAACATGGAAGCCGGGCATGCCGGACACCGCGAACCTGTTCGGCACCACTCGCACCCTCGATGGCGCGTGCGGACCCGTACCGCTGGACCCGGGCCTCCTCTCGCGCGACGGCTGGGTCGTGGTCGATGACTCGGAGCGCCCGCTCTTCGACGACTCGCCCTGGCCGTGGGTGCAACCACGCGATACCTCGACGCACGCCCAGGACCTCTACTTCTTCGGCTACGGCCACCAGTTCCGCACAGCGCTCGGCGATTTCACGCGGGTCGCCGGCAAGATCCCGATGCCTCCTCGCTTTGCCTTCGGGGCGTGGTGGTCGCGCTACTGGGCGTACACCGATGCGGAGTTCCAGCAGCTCGTGCGCGACTTCGACCGCAACGACGTGCCCCTCGATGTCCTGGTCATGGACATGGACTGGCACAATACGTTCGAGCTGCGCTGGAGCAGTCCGCGGAAGGATCAGGCCGGCGAAACGCCCGGGTGGACCGGCTACACGTGGAACCGCACATATTTTCCGGACCCGGAAGCCTTTCTGGAGTGGGTGCGCCGCCAGGGACTCCATCGCACGCTCAATCTGCATCCCGCCTCGGGCATCCAGCCGCATGAGGCACAGTATCCCGCGATGGCGCTTGCCATGGGCATCGATCCCGCCACCCGCCGCTACGTGCCCTTCGAGATCGAGAACAAGACGTTCGCGACGTCGTATTTCGAGCACGTCATTCATCCGCTCGAGCGTCAGGGTGTCGACTTCTTCTGGCTTGACTGGCAGCAGTGGAGCACGACGTCGGTCGCCGGTCTCACACCGACCTGGTGGTTGAACTACACGTTCTTCACCGACATGGAACGCGAGGGGCGCGCGCGCCCGCTGATTCTTCACCGGTGGGGCGGCCTGGGAAACCATCGCTATCAGGTCGGCTTTTCCGGCGACACCCGGGTGACCTGGGACATGCTCGCGTACGAGCCGCAATTCACCGCCACCGCCGCGAACGTCGGCTATGCATACTGGAGCCACGACATCGGCGGGCACGTCGCATCGGATCCCTCGCCCGAGCTGTATACGCGCTGGGTGCAGTTCGGCGTCTTCAGTCCGATCCTTCGCACGCACACGACCAAGGACGCGAGCGCCGAACGCCGCATCTGGGCGTTTCCGGTCGAGTACGCGACCGCCATGCGGGACGCCTTCAACCTGCGCTACCAGCTCGTGCCCTACCTCTACACCGCGGCGCGCCGGACGTACGACAGCGGCGTCGCCCTGCTGCGGCCGCTCTACTACGACGATCCAGGGGCGAGGGACGCCTACGAGTTCAAGGACGAGTATCGCTTCGGCGACGACATGATCGTCAGCCCAGTGGTGGCGCCCATGTCGCCCGACACACTGCTCGCAACGACCAGAGCGTGGCTGCCCGGAGGCGAGTGGATCGAGTGGGCGACGGGTGCGCGCTTGCGCGGACCGGCGGTGGTCACCCGTCGCTTCTCGCTCGATCAGGTGCCGGTGTGGGTGCGTGCGGGCGCCATCGTGCCGATGCAGCCCCTCGCGCATCGTATCGGCGACATGGCGCCCGACACGCTCGTACTCGAGCTCTTCCCGGGCGGAGACGGCAGCGCACGGATCTACGACGATGCCGGCAATTCGCTCGGCTACCAACGCGACGAGTACAGCTGGACACCGGTGCGGCAGCATCGCGACGGCGCCGGTGCATTGCACCTCGAGATCCAACCCGTCGAAGGTTCGTACCCCGGCATGAAACGCGAGCGCAGCTATGAGGTACGACTGCCGTTCGCGTGGCCGCCGGCGCTGGTGACCTGGCAGGGTGCACCGGTCCCGTGGCGCTACGACGGTGATAGCCTCCTGACGATCGTCTCGCTGCCCGCCTCGGATGTGAGCGCACGCAAGGAACTGATCGTGTACTCGACGCCGATCGCCTCGAGGGATGGATTGCTCGACGGCGTGCCGGGCGTGCTGCACCGGCTGCACGAATCCATGACCGTGCTGGAGCAGTTGTGGCCGGCCGACTGGCCGCCCGATGCTCTCGTGTCGCTCGTGCAGACCGGCAATCGGATCGGCTTGCATCCGGATAGCGCGCGCGTCGAGTTGCAACGCCTGCGCGACAACTATCCCCGTGTACTCCAGGACATTGCTCGATTGGCGGGAGATACAGCCGTCATCAAGCGGGCGCTCGTACACCTACGTGCGAGATGGTGACGCGGCGGCGCCGCGTCAGGCTGATGGCCAGTGATCGAGCTGGTAAGGTGCTGGTTCACAAAAGGTTAAGAAGCCCCCTGCCGCTGCCGTCACCCCGCCCGTAGCTTTCATGCAGGCAGCCCAACATGAACCGCATTCTCCTTGAGGGTGTGCTCGAGTCCGCGCAGGTGGCGGCAGGGCTCACCCTTTGTCGCATCGGTCGACGCCGGCCTCCGGGCGGGCGGTGCCTGCCTGGTCGTCGGATCGGAGCCCCGTGAACCCCTACGCTTTTTCCCTCGCACTCGGCGTCGTCGGCCTCCTGACGATGGCCTTGCTCGGCATGGGTCACCACGTGGGCCACGGCCACACGGGTGGGGGTCACGTGGGCCACGATCACGCCGGCCATGACCATTCGGGGCATGCCTCCGGTCACCACGATGCGGGCCTGCTCCGGGCCCCCGTGCTGGTCTCGCCCAGGCTCTGGTTCACCCTGCTGGCAGGCTTCGGCGCCGCCGGGCTGCTTGTCCGGCCGCTCGTGGCGACCGGTCCCGTCCGCGCGGCCCTCGCCGTGGTGGGGGCGGTGCTGTTCGAGTCCCTGCTCGCCCGGCCGCTCTGGAACTTCGCGTTCCGGTTCGCCTCGCGTCCCGCGACCACGCTCGAGGCGTGCGTCGAGGACGAGGTTCGCGCCGTCACGGGGTTCGACCGGGAGGGGCACGGACTGGTGGCGTTGGAGCTCGACGGCCAAGTGGTGCAGGTGCTCGCCACGCTGCGCGCGGCCGACCGCGCGGCGGGCGTACGCGTGCGCGCCGGCGACCTCGTCCGCGTCGAAGAGGTGGACGCGGCGCGCAACCGGTGTGTGGTGTCGGCGCTCGGATCCTGAGAGGAGTCGTGCGATGATCCAAGACTGGATGATCATCACCGCGCTGATCGCGCTGGTGCTACTGCTGCTGCCCGCCGTGGTCGCCGCCTTTCTGCGCGACGTCGATGCCGGCACCATCCGGCTCGTGAGCTGGCTGCAGGGCTCCACGGTCATCTACCGTGGTCCCGGCAAGTCCAAGGAGGTGCCGCTGTTCACCACCGGCACCACGATCTCGAGCAAGGTCATCAACGTCGACCTCGACATCACCGACCAGACGGCCGACGTGGACGATACCGGGACGCCCCGGCCCATCAAGGTCCGCGTGCTCGCGAGCGCCATCGTCTCCGTGGGCGACAGCGACGAGCTGATCAAGACGGCGGCGAACCGGTTCTTCTCGAAACCGGACGCCGACCAGGTGAACACGCTCACCGACCTGCTCTCGAGCTCGGGCCGCCGGGCGATCAATCTGCTCACGCACGACCAGCTCTTCTCCGCCAAGACGGCGCCGGTGCCGAAGGCGCTGCCCGCGGCGTCAAGCACGACCGGCACCGCGGTCGCGCTCCCCAGCACCCCCGTCGCCGCAGCGGAGGACGACGACGATCCGCTCGCCGTCATCATCCGCAAGGCCTGCAGCCGGGAGCTCACCGACCTTGGCCTCATCTTCAACTCGCTCAACATCAAGGTGGTGCAGAGCGAAGTGGCGGAGGCGCGCCGGCGCCAGTCGGCCGCGGAGGCCCAGGCCAACGCCGACATCGTGTCCGCACAACAGGCCCGCCGCGCGAAAGAGGCGCAGCTCGAGGCGGAGCGGGCCATCAGCGACAAGCAGCGCGACCTGGAGCAGACCAAGGCCGCGAACGCCGCGCTCATCGCCCAGGCCGAGGCCAAGAAGCAGGACGCGCTGGCGGTGCAGCGTGAGGCCGAGCTCGACGCGACCCAGATCGCGCAGGCCAAGGCCGACGCCGAGCGGGTGAAGATCGAGGCGGAAGCCGCGGCCGACGCCGAGGCCATCCGGATCCGCCGTATCGCGGAAGCGACGGCGGAAAGCATCCGGCGGGTGAACGATTCGGTGCGGGAGGGCGGCGAGAGCTACTTCCGCTACAAGCAGATCGAGCTGCTGCCCCAGATCGCGCCGGCAGTGGCGGCGGCGCTGGCAGAGGCGAAGCTCGTGACGATCGCCAGCGATGGCCGGGGCGCCCCGGACTCGACGGCCAACGGCATCGTGGGCGTGATCCAGACGGTGCTGGCGGCCCAGCTCGTGGGCCGGAGCGGCGTGCTCGACGGCGCCACGGGCCAGGGAACGGCCACCGCCAGCGACGCGACCACCCCGGCGAAACGATCGTAGGGGCCGGTCGCACGAGAGAGGTCACGGAGCAAACACGGAGGGGGCCTGAGGAACCAGGCCCCCTCCGCGTTGCTCAGGTGGGTCCGGCCTGAGGTCGCCGGCGCTCCACTCCTCAACCTCCGACTGTCTGTCCTAGTGGCCGGCCGGCTTTGTCCGGTCCGGGATGATCCGTACCGGTGCCGGCCCATGCTTCTTGAGTGCCGTGTCTGCCGGCGTGAGGCGCTCCACGCTGTACACATCCATCCGGTAGATCGTCCGCCCGGTGTCCGCCTTGACCCAGTCACCCGTTGCCGTCGAATCGAACGCGAGCGCCACGATGGGGGTTCCGTCCTTCCGGAGGACCCGCGCCCGCCGGTCTGGCGGGCTGAACTTCGCGGAGTCGGCCTGGGCAGGCGTGGCGAAGCCTTCAGCCTCGATCGTCCGGTATGCCTCGAGCAGCTGCGTCACCGCCCCCGAGTCGACCGCGCCACCGGGGGAAACCGTCCATCCTGCGGCCTCGCGCCTGAGCGTATAGCGCCGGTTGCCGCGGGTGACCTCGACCGCGGCCACGCTGTCGTCGGGCACCGTGGCAATGCGATGATCGCGCCAGCTGTCGGCGGGGCGGATCAACGCCTCGACCAGCCGTCCCTGTACCTCCCAGGTGCGGTCCTGGCCGGGCAGGCGCAGATAGCCTCCTGAGAAGTCCGCCGCGCGCTTGCCCGCGATCACGTCGATTACCGTCTTGCCCTTGGCCCGCACGACCGCGTGTGTGCCGCTGTCGCCATCCACGCCGAGCGAAGCCTGCGACGAGCGCTGCTCTGCCACGACGTCGCTGCTGCTGGTGCTGTCCGCGAGGGCGTCGAGCAGCTCACCGACGGCCGACATCGACGCGGGATGACCGTTTGCGGTCCAGTGGCTCGAGTCGACCTTCGCGAGCACCGTCGTGTCGCTCGCCCGCACCAGCGTCACCGAGTCGACGGCGTTTCGGGCGACGGCCGGGAGCTTGAGCGAATCGTGTGAGCCGGTCGCTCCGCTGGCGCGGCGGGTGAGCGCGGCCGCGCCCCAGAGCAGCACCAGCGCGAGAAAGACGAGGCCCAGCCGGGCGAGCTGTTTCCCACTCACGCCGCCTCCTCCGCCGGCACCAGCGGCCGGTACGGATCGCGCGTGCGGCGGCGGCGGCGCACCAAGTGTGCGATGCCGACCAGCGCGACGAGCAGCGGCAGCCCGGCGATGTTCGCGTACTTGGCGAACTCCCGTTCCGCGGCGCTGGCGAAGACCAGGGGCACCGGCCGCCGGTCCTTCGAGCGGATGGCGATCAGGTCCTCGTCCTGCGCCAGCCAGTCCGTCGCATTGAGCGCGAGCGCCAGGTTCTCGGGCGCGTTCTGCACGAATCGATCGGTGGCGAAGTCGGTGCTGCCGACCACCACCGCGCGGCTGCGACCCGCCTTCGGCTGGACGACGACGCCGAGGAGCTGCCGCGCGAGCTTGGTGTGCGGGAAGTTGGCGCGCGGGTCGATGGAGGTGGGGTCGGTAAACGTGCCGGCCGACGCGCTCGAGATCAGCAGCGGCGTCACCGTCCCACGTGCCGCCTTCGAGGTGTCGATCGTGCTGGCCCAGGTGAGCACTGCGTCGTCCAGGTCCTGGTTGACGGCCGAGCGGCGAGTGCTCTGCGCGCGAATGAAGAACGGATAGACCTGGAGCACGCGGCCGAAGTCGCTCGGCACCGGGATCGCCTCGTTCGACACGAGATCGTAGGTCAGGTCGCGCCGCACCGCGACCCCGAAGTGCTCGAGCACCGCGTTCCACGCCACCTCGCGCGGCGTCGCCAGGGGCTCCTGCGGCGAGACCGCCATGCCGCCCGCGAGCACCAGCACGCTGCCGCCCTTGTCCACGTATTGCTTGAGCCGGTCGATCAGCGGCCCGGGCGCCGAGTCGGGCACGCCGGCCAGCACCACGGCGGCGACGGTGCTGTCGAGCCGGGTCGAGTCGGACGGCCCCAGGTTCCGCACGTCGTAGGACTTGGCCAGCTGCTGCTGCAGCTCCGCGTAGCTGTTGCCCTGCTCCATCGCCGGGATGCTGGCAAAGGCGATGACCGGCTTCTTGGCGCGGGTGAGATTCCGGATGCTGGAGACCAGCCGGTACTCGAGGTCGTTGGTCTGGTCGACGAAGGGGATCGCGTCGGTCTGCGAGCCGTGCTGGATGACGAGGCCCAGATAGCCTTGCTTCACCTGCAGCTCGGACTGCCCGATCACGTTGAACTGCACCGGCTGGATGCCGAGCGATTCGGCGTCCCGCCGTGCGGCCTCGTCGGCCGAGGGATCGCGCTCGATGACGCGGATGCGATCGTGGCCGGCGGAGCGGACGTCGCGCAGCAAGTCGTCCACGTCACGCTTCATGAGCGCCACCTCGGTCGGGAGCTCCGCCGAGGCGAACAGCTTGATCGTCACCAGATCGTCGAGGTTGCCGAGCACCCGCCGCGTGGCCGGGGAGAGCGTGTAGGCCTTGCCCGGCGAGAAGTCGAGCCGCCCGCCGATGTAACCGCCGAGCAGATTCACCACCACGAGCGAGGCCGCCAGCAGCCCCACACCGAGGTGAAGCCGCCGTCGGGCGCCCCCGCTGGGCGCGAGCTTCCGCCCGAGCAGCGCCCCGTACGCCAACGCCAGGAAAATGCCGGCGAGCGAGAGGAAGTAGACGATGTCCCGCAGGTCCAGCACGCCCCGGCCGATGCTCTCGAAGTGCGACAGCACGCCGATCCGGGCGGCCGGCGCGGCGAGCACGGGCGGCAGCCCCACGAGCAGAGGGTTGAGCCCGACCAGGATGAGCAGGAACATGAGGACGGCGGCCAGGATGAACGCTGTGATCTGGCTGCGGGTGAGACTCGATGCCCAGGTGCCGATGCCCGCGAAGCCCGCCGCGAGCAGTCCCGCGCCCACGTACTGCGCCAGCACGGTGGACCACGGCATGTCGGCGCCAAGCGACAAGGCGAGCGGAATGGGGAGCGTGAGCGCCAGTGCGATCCAGAGGAACAGCACCGAAGCCAGGAACTTGCCAAGCAGCAGCTCGAGCTCGCTCAGGGGCTGGGCCAGCACGACCTCGATCTGGCCGCCCCGGATGTCCTCCGCGAGCGACCGCATGGTGACCGCCGGCACGAAGAACAGAAAGACCCAGGGAAGAACGTCGAGCATCGGCCGAAGGCTCGCCACCTGGGCGAGATAGGCCGAGCGGAAGAAGAGGAAGGCGTTGATCGCGAGAAAGGCGACCAGCAGCACATAGCCGGTGGGCAGGTCGAACAGCGACTTGAGCTCCCGGCGCGCGACGGTCCACAGACGCATTACTCCGACTCCTGGTCGAGCGTGAGCTCGCGGAAGAGGTCCTCGAGGCTCCCCGCCTCCTGGTGCAGCTCGAACAGGGTCCAGCGCTCGGCCATGGCCGTCTCGAAGACGCGGGGCCGCAGGTCGTCGGCCGAGCTGGCGGTCAGGACCACCCGGGTACGCCCGTCGGTGGCCTCGTGGATCTCGATGTCGCCCACGCCCGGCAACGCCGCGAGCCGCTCGGCCACGGCTTTGCCCGCCGCCTCCACCGCGACTCGCGCGGCGCCCTTGGCCTGCGCCACGAGCCCCTCCATCGGTCCATCAGCCACGATTCGGCCGCGGTTGATGATGAGCAGGCGGGAGCAGGTGAACTGCAGCTCGGGCAGCACGTGGGTGGAAAGAAGGACGGTGCGTTCGCGGCCCAGGTCGCCGATGAGCCGGCGGATCTCGACGCGCTGATTGGGGTCGAGGCCCTCGGTGGGCTCGTCCAGGATCAGCAGGTCGGGCCGGTGGAGAATGGCGGCCGCGAGGCCCACGCGCTGCCGGAAGCCTTTCGACAGCTCGCCGATGGGACGGTGGAAGACAGGCTCGAGATCGGTGGCGGCCACGGCCTCGTCGATCGAGCGCTGGCGTTCTGGCCCGGCCAGCTCACGCAGCCGGGCGACGAAATCGAGGTATTCCGACGCCAGCATCTCGCCGTAAAGCGGATTGTTCTCGGGCAGGTAGCCGATGCGGCGCTTGGCCTCGCGGCCGGCCTGGTCCAGCGGCACGCCGTCGAGCCGAATGGAGCCGGCGTCCGGTTCGATGAATTGGGTGATCATGCGCATGGTGGTCGACTTCCCGGCCCCGTTGGGCCCGAGGAAGCCTACGACCTGGCCACGATCCACTTGAAAGGAGACCTGATCGACGGCCGGGATGTCGCCAAATCGCTTCGACACCCCGTCGAGGGCGAGTAAAGACATAGAGTTAGACGGGTTCCTGTTAGTTGCGCCGGCACGATACTATCGCGACGTCGGGGCTGCATCAAGGGGCAGCCGGTCGGGGGATGCATGGCTGGCGGGAAGAGTCGCGGACCGGAGGGCAAAGCGGAAGGGCCGGTCGGAGAGCGGTATCCAGCCACTCCGACCGGCCCTCCCGGTCTTCGACGTCCTTGGTCCGCTAAATCACGCCGGGCACTTGAGCGCCGACTTCACGTTGATCCGGCCGAAGCTCGTCTTCAACGGGTTCGCGAGCGGGTCCGCCGACTGCTCGATGCAGGTGGCAAGCTCCTCCGGGGTCTGGTTGCCCGGGAGCGCGGCCTCGATGACCGCGGCCTCGCCGGAGACGTGGGCGGCGGCCGGGCTGGTGCCGTCCTCCACGACATAGCTCAGGCCGTCGCTGCAGTCGAACATGGTGATGCTCCGGCTGCAGACGGCGAGGATCAGGTCGTTCTGTACGTTCTTCGGGAACCCATCCTCTCCACCCGGCGCGAAGACATCGACCCCGCGTTTCCCGAAATTCGAATAGTGCGCGATGTGGTCGAAATTCATCTGGTCGATTGGGCCGGTCGCGCCTACGCTGACCACATGATTGAGCTGAGCCGGAATCGAGATGATGGTCGGGTCGTTGAGATTGGCGCCATTGTTCCCCGCCGCCGCGACGAACAGCACGCCATGGTTGGTCGAGAAGTCGACGGCGCGCTGCAGCGCCTTGATGAGCACCTTCACGTCGGGATCGCCGGCAGGGAGCAGTGCGCCGAAGCTCATGTTGGCGACCTGCACTCTCTTGAGGCCGTCGATGATGCCCGCGGTGCCGACGTACTGCATGCCGGCGGCGACATCGCCGAAGGTGCCGCCGCCAGTCTTGTTGAGGACCTTGACCGAGCACAGCGAAGCCTGCGGCGCGACCGAGGCCATGCCGATGCTGTTGCCCGTCACGAGCGACGCCATGGAGGTACCGTGACCGGCGAAATCACGATCGGCCCGCTCCGTCGCGACGAACGAGGCGCTGATATCGAGGTTGAGCTTGCCCTGGAGATCGATTTCGCGCGGATCCACGCCCGTGTCCAGGATGCAGACCAGGACGCCCTTGCCCTGATTGCTGAGGTCCCAGGCCTTGTCGGCCTGGATTCGGCGCAAGTTCCACTGGAACGGCAGGAACTGCGCCTTGTGCGGGTTTCCCTGCCCCGTGAAACGCTGCGTCTCAGCCGCAACGTTCTCGGGGGGCAGCCACTGCACGATGCGGTCCTTGGCGACGCCCTCGACGTCGGCGCGCTGGCGGAGCTGCGCCGCGGCGGCAGCTGTCATCCGCACCTGCATGATCCCGATATCGGGCTGCGACCGCTCCAACTTGCCGCCCAGTTGCGCCATGGCGGCGGAAGCCGCCGAGACCGCGCTCGAGGCCATCGCGGCGCCGCTCTTCCCCTGCTTGAACAGGACGATGTACCGATCGGTGCTCGCAGGCGCGTTCGCGGCCGCCGCGGAGGGCGATGCCTGATCCGGAGAGTTGGGCTCCTCGCCGCATCCGCTCGCAAGGACAACGATCCCGGTAAGCGCGAGGGCCACCGGGAAGGTATAATGGGCCAGCTTCATGCTACCCTCCTGCACAATTGCTTGGGATCTTGAAAGGAGAAATGCCGCGGGCTCCCAAAGTGGCCATCCCGTCCCTGACGGTCAAGAGTGTCCGGCGTCATTACGCCGGGTGTCGTTCGAGTTCAGCGGAACATGCATCCTCGTCGCGCGCGCACCTCGCCGTGTCGCGTCATCCCACATATTTCGTAGTGGTTTTGCCTTTGCTTAGCGGAGGCCGTTGCGCCGCACAGTGTGGCGCCCGTCGTTCGCACCCACGTTACGTTGAAAATCGAAACGGCGACGCCATTGCGCCGGCCCATCGTCGGGGCCAGACTATCGGGCGATCAGCGCAGTCCATACGGGAGGGCGGGCATGAGCAGCGTGCGAGTGCTGGTGGGGACGCGCAAGGGCGCGTTCATCCTGACCGCAGACGGAAAGCGCGACCGATGGCAGGTCAGCGGACCGCACTTCCCGGGGTGGGAGATCTATCATGTGAAGGCCTCGCCCATCGATCCCGATCGGCTGTACGCGTCGCAAACGAGCGGCTGGTTCGGGCAGGTCATGCAACGGTCGGATGATGGTGGCAAGTCCTGGAACGCGGTCGGCAACAAGTTCGAGTACGACGGCGTCCCGGGGACCCATCAATGGTATGACGGCACCCAGCACCCCTGGGCATTCGCGCGGGTGTGGCACCTCGAGCCTTCGCTGAGCGATCGTGATACGGTCTATGCCGGTGTGGAGGACGCTGCGCTGTTCCGCTCGGCCGACGGTGGGGCCTCCTGGCAGGAATTGCCGGGTCTGCGCACCCACTCGTCAGGACCTCGCTGGCAGCCTGGTGCGGGCGGCATGTGCCTGCACACCATCCTGATCGACCCCAGGAACCCGAATCGGATGTTCGTAGCCATCTCGGCGGCGGGCGCGTTCCGCACCGACGACGGCGGCACCACCTGGACGCCGATCAACCGCGGGCTCAAGTCGCAGGGGATCCCGAACCCCGAGGCGGAGGTCGGCCACTGTGTGCACCGGATCGCGCTGCATCCGTCGCGGCCCGGCGTGCTGTTCATGCAGAAGCACTGGGACGTCATGCGGAGCGATGACGGCGGCGAGTCGTGGCACGAGGTGAGCGGCAACCTGCCCACCGATTTCGGCTTTCCGATCGACGTTCACGCGCACGAGCCGGAGACCATCTACGTCGTGCCGATTACGAGCGACTCCTACCACTATCCGCCCGACGGCAAGCTTCGGGTCTACCGGAGCCGGACGGGAGGCCACGAGTGGGAGCCGCTGAGCAAGGGGCTGCCGCAGCAGGATTGCTACGTGAACGTGCTGCGCGACGCCATGGCGGTCGACCAGCTGGACAAGTGCGGGGTCTACTTCGGCACCACCGGAGGACAGGTCTACGCGTCGGCCGACGCTGGCGACACCTGGGCGCCGATCGTGCGCGACCTGCCCGCGGTCCTGTCGGTGGAGGTTCAGTCGCTGCCGTGATTCGGGTGGTGCTTCCGACCCACCTGCGCACGCTTGCGCGTGTCGGCGACGAGGTCCGGCTCACCGTATCGGCGCCGGCCACGCGTGCCCGGGTGCTCGACGCGCTCGAGACGGCGCACCCGGTGCTCCGCGGCACCATCCGTGACCAGGCGACGCAGGCCCGCCGTCCATTTCTCCGCTTCTTCGCCTGCGAGCAAGATCTCACGCATGAACCCCCCGACGCGCCGCTCCCGGAGGCGGTGGCCAGCGGCGCCGAGCCGTATCTGGTGGTCGGCGCCATGGCGGGAGGCTGAATCGTGTCGAATTCCAGGAAGGTCATTCGACGTCCGGGTAGAGCCGGTCGGACAGGGGTCCGCCGGCCACCATCCCAGACGAGGAGGTTGACATGCGCTTCATGGTGATCGTGAAGGCCGACAAGGACAGTGAGGCCGGGGTCCTGCCCAGCCGGGAGCTGCTGGCCGAGATGGGCAAGTTCAACGAGGAGTTGGTGAAGGCGGGTGTGCTGCTGGCCGCAGAAGGGCTGCACGCGAGCTCGAAGGGCTCGCGGGTCCGGTTCTCCGGCTCCAAGCGGACGGTGGTGGATGGGCCGTTCGCCGAATCGAAGGAGCTGATCGCCGGCTTCTGGCTGCTCCAGGTGAAGTCGAAGGAAGAGGCGATCGAGTGGGTGAAGCGCGTGCCATTCCAGGAGGGGGAAATCGAGGTGCGGCAGGTGTTCGAGGCCGATGATTTCGGCCCCGCGCTCACGCCCGAGCTGCGCGAGGCGGAACAACGGCTTCGCGCCCAGACCGCCGCCCGGAAATAGTCGAGGAGACCGAGTCTTCCGGTCCGGTGGCGAACCCTGGCATTGATGCCGGCCCGGTGACCGCGCCCGATATCCACGCCGCCATCGACGCCGTCTGGCGGATCGAGTCAGCCAGGGTGATCGCCACCCTCACGCGGCTCGTCGGGGACGTGGGGCTGGCCGAGGAGCTGGCGCAGGACGCGCTCGTCGCGGCCCTGGAGCGCTGGCCGGAGCAAGGGATCCCGAGAAACCCCGGCGCGTGGCTCACCGCCACCGCGAAGCATCGGGGGTACGACCTCCTCCGGCGCGACAAGATGCTCGCGCGGAAGCACGAGGAGCTCAGCCGCGAGCTGGAGGTGCGCCAGGAGCAGGCGGTCCCGGCGCTGGATGACGCCCTCGACGATCCCGTCGGCGATGACCTGCTCCGGCTCGTCTTCATCGCCTGCCACCCGGTGCTCTCGACCGAGGCCCGGGTGGCGCTCACTCTCCGCCTGCTCGGCGGACTCACCACCGACGAGATCGCGCGGGCATTCCTCGCGCCTGTGCCGACGATCGCGCAGCGGATCGTGCGCGCCAAGCGCACGCTCGCCGAGGCGCGGGTCCCCTTTGAGGTGCCACGTGGCGACGAGCTCACCGCGCGGCTCGCCTCAGTGCTCGAGGTGATCTATCTCATCTTCAACGAGGGCTACTCGGCCACTGCCGGCGACAACTGGACGCGGCCGACGCTGTGCGGCGAGGCGCTCCGCCTGGGAAGGGTCCTGGCGGAGCTGGTGCCCCGGGAGCCCGAGGTCCACGGGCTTGTGGCGCTGATGGAGATTCAAGCGTCGCGCCTGCGCGCCCGGACCGGTCCCTCGGGTGAGCCGGTGCTGCTGCTGGACCAGGACCGAGCCCGATGGGATCAGCTGCTGATCCGCCGGGGCCTTTCGGGGCTCGATCGGACGGAGGCACTGGGCGGGGCGATGGGGCCGTACGCCCTCCAGGCCGCGATCGCGGCGTGTCATGCCCGCGCGCGGACCGCGGACGACACGGACTGGCAGCGGATCACGGCGCTGTACGACGCGCTGTCGCAGCTCGCACCGTCTCCGGTGGTCGAGCTCAACCGCGCGGTCGCGCTGGGCATGGCGTTCGGCCCCGCCGCGGGGCTGGAGCTGGTCGACCAACTGGTGGAGGCCGGGGCGCTCGCCGGATACCACCTCCTCCCGAGCGTGCGCGGCGATCTGCTGTTCAAGCTCGGCCGACTGGACGAGGCGCGGGCGGAGTTCGAGCGCGCGGCAGGGTTGACGCGGAACGCGCGGGAACAGGCCCTGCTGCTCGAGCGGGTGGCGGCCTGCCGCGCGGAAGGCTGAGGCATGCGCCAGGGGGTCATGGCCTGTACCGACGTGAGCACGCCAGGCGCCCGCGGGCGCGACGGATCCGTCGCGGAAAGCTCGGAGACCGCGGGTACTGGGCTACCCGATGGCTGCGGGCCCTAGGCGCCAAACGGCCCCGGATTGTAGATTGACGCTCTCCCCACCCAGCCCGGGCCCGAGCTTCATGCAGCCTCGTCGGTGCTTCGCCATCGCGGTCGTTGCGGCGCTCCTCGTCGGCTACTCCGGGACAGGGTGCGCGCAGCAGCTCACCTGGAACAACGCGCTCACGTTCTACCTCGACAACACCGAGTTCTTCAACCCCTACCGCACCGGCGAGACCCTGCTCGGCGGCCAGGTGCTGAGCTACGTGGCCGCCGCGCTCGGCCCGCGGACGGAGGTCGTGGCGGGCTTTCACGGTAACCACCAGAGCGGCGACTCGCGGTTCCTCAGCCCATTCAGGCCCATTCTCGGCTTCCGTTACCGGACCGACAACTCGCTCGGCGTGATCGGCACGCTGGTCACCGAAGACCGGCACGGATACCTCGAGCCGCTCGAAGGCACGCTGCTCGACATCACGCGCCCGGTCGAGTATGGCGTGCAGTGGCGCGAGCAGCACCCGACGGGCGGCGGCGAGGCCTTTCTCAACTGGCAGCGCCTCAATACCTCGACCGGGCGAGAGGTGTTCGACTACGGCCTGCTGCTGCACGCCGACCCGCTGACCTGGCTCCGGCTCGAGATGCAGGGGCACGGGCTGCACCACGGTGGTCAGCTCTACAACGCAGGCCAGCGAGTCGTGAACAACCAGGTGCTCGCCCTCGGCGGACAGGTCAGTGGTCGGCTGCCGCTGCTCGGCGCGAGCTCGTTCCGCGCCTTTCAGCTCCTGAGCCACGGCGACGTCGACAGCCTGCCGACCGGTCGCCTGAATCACGGCCACGGCACCTATCTCCGGGCAGGGTTCCGGCCGGGGAACTGGCTTGAGCTGTTCGCGATCCAGTGGTGGGGTCGGGACTTCGTGTCCAATGAGGGCGACGCGAACTACAACTCGCAGGGGTCGAACCCCGGGTTCTACCACCCCTACCGGAAGTACCAGGAGATCGGCGTCGCGAGGCTCACGCCGATCGAGTCCGGACTCACGCTCGATACCGAGCTCAGATTTCACCGCATCGACGATCGCCGAAGCATCGCCATCGGCACCTCGCCCTGGGAATATTCGTATCGGGTCATGGTGCGAGCGCCGTTCAGCATGCGACTGCGGCCACCCGGGCCGCCGGCACCACCGGAGGAGCCGTAGGGAGCGATCCGGTCGGATTCCGAAGGCCGATGATTTCGGACGGTCAAGGAAGACGAAGAGGCCACGCCTTCGCGCGTGGCCTCTTCGTTTGCCGTGCCGCCGATCCAACATCGCACGTGGACCCGAGAACTGGGCACCTTGGCGGCACTCCAGTTTGCCGCCCGTAGCTTCCCAGCCCCGACGCGGCCGCCCTGTTGTTTGGCAGCCCGTCAGGTGTCTCGTTCGGCCGGTGCCGAGGACCCATGGCCCCGGTTTTGCCCCTTCCAGGGCGACTCTCCATTTGCCATCCCTGGCATCACCTTGTAGAGGAGGACGCATGGCGGCTAACCGACTGGCAATCCTTGCGCTCGCGGTGCTCGCGGGCTGCGGCGGCGACCGCAACGCGAGCATGGCGGCCGACAGCCTGAGCCGCGACTTGCAAAGGCTTCCCGTGGATTCATCGGCCACCCTGAGCGATCAGGCCGGGGCCACTCCTGTGCACCCGGCGGCGGCCACCCCAGCGCCCAAGCCCAGGCCCAAGCCGGCCACTGTGAAAGCGGCTCCGAAGCGGGCCGCCGCGCCGGCTCCGCTCGCGCTGGCCTCGGGGACGACGCTGGCGACCGACATGGATCGCGAGATCTCGTCGAGGACCGACAAGGCTGGTGCGACGGTGACGAGCACCGTGGCCACGGACGTGCGTGATGCTTCGGGACGGGTAGTCATTCCCGCGGGCTCGAAGGTGACGCTCACCATCACCGAGATCCACGAGTCGGAGAACAAGGGCGACAAGACCGGCAAGCTCACGCTCACGCCGACCGCCGTCGAGATCCAGGGCCAGAGCTACGCCATGGACGGTTCTGCGACCGCGCTCGACCGGACCCTGCGCGACCGCAAGACCAATGCGGGCGACATTGCGAAGGTCGGCGCGGGCACGGCCGCGGGCGCGATCGTGGGTCGGGTGGTCGGCGGCAGCACCAAGGGTGCCATCATCGGTGGCATCATCGGTGGCGCGGTCGGCGCGCAGCGCGCCGTCGAGACGAAGGACCGGGACGTTGTCGTGCCGGCGAACTCGAAGGTCGAGGTGACGCTCTCGGGGCCGTTCACGCGCTGAGCGTCTCGGAACTGCGCGGGCGCCGATTGAGGGCCCGCCGCGCCGCTCCACGGAAGGGGCCATGCTTTCGGGCATGTCCCCTTCATCGTTTCAGACCCGCCGCAACCGGCCCCTCTGGTCCGCGCTCCGCCGTTTCTCGCCCCACGTCGTATCTGTTTTCCCGATGGAGGGTCATGCCTGTGACCCAAGACACCGCCGCTGCTGGCGACTCTCACGCTTTATGGACCCGTCACCGTGCGGCGGAGTAGACTTCGGCCATGTCGAGAGCCTTTGTGGACGAGGACGCCGGCGGCGGCGAGGCGCCCGGCCGTTATGTGCTCCCCGAGCGCACTGATCCCGACTACGACCGTGCCGCCGCCCGCGCCCTTCTGCACGGTGCCGACCAGGCCGACACGGCCGGTGCCGAGGCAGCGACCGGCTACTTCTGGGGCGACCCTGCACTCTTCCCCCACGTCGAGCGTATTCTCGCCGAGGCGCGCGAGGACCGTGACGATCGTCTGGAGCAGTTGGCCGAGCGGTTCTTACGCGGCCCGGTCGGCCGGCGCCGCACCTAGCCTGGAGGCTCTATGCCCGACCCAAACGACCGCATTCCCGCCGCCGAGCTCGACGCGGCATTGAATCCCGACCGGAACGAGCAGCAGGCGCGGGCCCGGGAGCACAACCTGGATGTCCTCGGCCAGCGGGGCGTGCGCCTGTTCGGCAACGAGAGCGACGATGAGCTGGCCGACCTCTGGTCGGCAGTCGACCGGTTCGAGTCGGCCGTGGAGGCCCGCGGCGGCGACACCTTCACCAATGCGCCCGACTCCTCTGAGCCCGACAACCCGCAATTCGTTCTGCCCGAGCGAAAGGCCCGAGAGCCGGTGGGGATGTACGTCGAGCGGATTCGCGAGGCAGAGCGGCGGCTCCGGACGTTCGAGCGAGATCCCGACCGCGGGGCAGGGGACGCGCGGGACTAGACAGGAGTGAGAGGAGGCGAGCCAGCCTCCGGTCTCTCGCGATCGGCTTCGGCTACGTCCTGCGCAGGGAGGCGCTCCGCCTGTAGGGAAAGACGTCGACCACCTCCCCGGCACGAAGCCGGCGCTGGGCCTCCTGCCAGAAGTCGACGTCGAGCAGATCGGCGTGCGCGGCGAGAAACGCGTCGCGCAGGGCGCCGGGCGGCACCAGAAAGGCGTGGAACTCCTCGGGGAACACGTCGTTCACCCCCACCGAGAACCACGGCTCCGCGGACATCTCATCTTCGTACGTCGCCGGCTCGGGAATGCGGCGGAAACGGCAGTCGCTGAGCAGGCAGAGCTCGTCATAGTCGTAGCAGATCACTCGCCCGTTGCGCGTGACACCGAAATTCTTGAGCAGCATGTCACCGGTGAAGATGTCCGCTGCGGCAAGGTCCTTGATGGCGTTGCCGTAGTCGATGACGGCCTCGCGAGCGGCCGCCCGGTCGGCGTCGCGGAGATAGAGGTTGAGCGGCGTCACCCGCCGCTCGGTGTAGACGTGCCGCACGATGACCCGGTCGCCCTCCACCCGCACCGTTCGCGATGCCACCCCCAGGAGATACGCCAGCAGGTCCTCGGGAAAGCAGCTCCGGGGGAACTCGAGGTGCTCGAACTCCTGCGCGTCGGCCAGCCGTCCGACGCGGTCGCGCACGAACACGAAGTGATATTTGTCCATCACCGCCTGGCGCGTCGTGTTCTTGGGCGCGCCGAAGCTGTCCTTGATGATCTTGAACACGAGGTTCAGCGCCGGCAGGGTGAAGACCGCCATGACCATGCCTTCCTCGCCTTCGGCGCGGCTGAAGCGTGCCGACGGGTCCGCCAGGTGCGCCACGAGGCTTTGGAACAGCTCGGTCTTGCCGTGCTTGTTGTGGCCGATGCCGTTGTACAACTCGTCGATGCGCTTGTTCGGCATGATGGAGAGCAGGAACTCGATCAGCTCGCGCGGCCCGGGCGCATCTACCCGGAAGTACGACCAGCTGAACCCGAAGACGACGCTCGCCTCGTTCTGGGTGAGGAGCGCCGCGTCTACCACGATGCCGCGCTCGGCCCGGAGGAGCGGCAGAACCAGGGGCAGGGTCGCGCCGGCGCGCCGGATCCGGCCGACGAGATAGGCGCCCTTGTTGCGATAGAACACCGGCCGGAGCACGTCCACCTCGATCGGGCCCTGCTCGGGCAGCGCGTCCAGAGCCTCCGTGATCTGGTGGGCGACGATCGCGGCATCGCGCTCGAACGAGGCGTAGGGCACCGACCAGACGAACCGACCGAGAATGCGGCGCACCAGCGCCGGGTCGACGGCGGCGATGCGATCGCGGTCGAACAGGGAAGGTCGATCGTCGTGGACTGGCGCGGGCGACGGATCCACGTATTCGATGGCCGAGTCGACCCCGACCGTGCTGAATACGCGGCGTGTCACCGAGTTGAAGAAGGTCTGCGCCAGCTCGGCGTCGGCGCGGCGGAGGGCGCGGGCCGCGTGCCGGGCGCGCATCGCGGCCCAAAGCGTGCGCTCCATGACGGCGTCTTCCAGGATGTCGTGCACGTCGGCGACGGCGCCGTCCACATGGGTACGGTAGAGCGCGAGACGCTCCGTGGCATCGGCCTGGGCACCCAGCCAGTCGCGCTGCTCGAACCGCTCGCGCGCCCGGCGGGTGACTTCGTCGAAGCCGCGCTGGTAGCGCTCGTACGCCGCGTGAATGGCATCCACGGCTCGGTTGCCGTTCTCGGGGCAGGCGGGCAGATTGAGCGTCGTCTCAGCGCCAGTCGCACTCATTGCGGTTCGTCCGAAGGAACAGGTCCATGACAGCCTCCGTCCGCGGCGATGCCATCACGATGCGCGACGGCCGGCTCCAGGTGCCGGCCCAACCCGTCATCCCCTTCATCGAGGGCGACGGCACCGGCCCCGACATCTGGCGCGCCTCGCAGCACGTCTTCGACGCCGCCGTGACGCGCGCGTACGGCGGCAGGCGCCGCATCGCCTGGCTGGAGGTCCTGGCCGGGGAAAAGGCCAAGAACCAGCTCAACAGCTGGCTCCCGGATGATACCCTCGCCGCAATCGAGCACTATCTCGTCGCCATCAAGGGACCGCTCACGACGCCGGTCGGCGGCGGCTTCCGCTCGCTCAACGTCGCCCTGCGGCAGAAGCTCGATCTCTACGCCTGCGTGCGGCCGGTGCGCTGGTTCGAAGGCGTGCCCTCGCCGGTCAAGGCCCCGCAGGACGTGGACATGGTGATCTTCCGCGAGAACACCGAGGATATCTACGCCGGCATCGAGTACAAGGCTCGGAGCGACGAGGCGCGACGGGTGATCGAGTTCCTTCAGCAGCAGATGGGCGCTCAGACCATCCGCTTTCCGGCTTCGAGCGCCATCGGCATCAAGCCGGTCTCCGAGGAAGGCTCGAAGCGGTTGATCCGCGCGGCGCTCGACTACGCCGTGGCCCGGCAGGTGCCCAGCGTGACGCTGGTGCACAAGGGCAACATCATGAAGTACACCGAGGGCGGCTTCCGCGACTGGGGGTACCAACTCGCCCGGGAGGAGTTCGGGGCGGTCGAGATCGACGGCGGACCCTGGTGCCGGCTTCCGTCCGGCGTAGTGGTGAAGGATGTCATCGCCGACGCGTTCCTGCAGCAGATCCTCACCCGGCCGCGCGAGTACAGCGTCATCGCCACCATGAACCTCAACGGCGACTACATCTCGGACGCCCTCGCGGCCCAGGTGGGCGGCATCGGGATCGCACCGGGTGCCAACATCAACTATGTCACCGGCCACGCCGTGTTCGAGGCCACCCACGGCACCGCGCCCCGCTACGCCGGGCAGGATAAGGTGAACCCTGGCTCCGTCATTCTCTCGGGCGAGATGATGTTCCGCCACATGGGCTGGCACGAGGCGGCGGAGCTCATCGTCTCCTCGCTCGAGAAGACGATCGCGCAGAAGCGGGTGACCTACGACTTCGAGCGACTCATGACCGGGGCAACGCTGCTCAAGACGAGTGAGTTCGGGAACGCGATGGTGGAGAATATGTGACCTGTGATGGATGAGCGGTGCGCAGGCCGGGCACACCAGCCTGCATCGGGTGTGATGGTCCCGCTCACCGCTTAGCGAAGTCGTGGCGCCCCTGGCTGCCACCAAACAACGTTTCTCACCGGCGTCCCCGCAGCCGCTCGATCTCCCTCCGGTCCCGCTTCGTCGGCCTGCCCTTTTCCGGTACGAACGCGGAGTGCATGCTCTTGAGCTGGAGCGCCATGGCCTCGCGTGCCGCCACGCTCTCGGGTCGCTCCTCGTACAGCTCGGTGGCCGCCGAGGCGGGGCCGCGGCGCGCCGACAGGGCGCAGACCGTGACCGTGTGCTCGTAGGGGCCGAGCCGGAGCCGGATTTCGTCTCCCACCTGCAGGTGGCGGGCACGCTTGGCCCGGTCGCCGTTCACCTGGACCTTGCCGCCGGCGATTGCCTCCGCCGCCAGCGACCTGGTCTTGAAGAAGCGGGCCGCCCAGAGCCACTTGTCCAGCCGGACCTCTCCATCCGCAGTCTGCCCGATGTCTCGCATGCTCAATAGTACATGCCTGCCGCCGACGCGCTGAGGCCTGCTGGTCGGGCGGGGTTACGGTTAGGCGCAATCCTTGCAGCCACTTAGCCGTCCCGCATTCCCGGAACAATATGCTGCTGCCCTTGCCGCCAGTCTGGATCAGCCTGGCGATCGCCCTCGCGCCTGTCCGGGCGCCGCTCGCCTCCCGGCCAGCACGGCTTGCGCCCGCTCGGGGCGATACGACGATCGCCGCCGCCTCGGCCGCCCTGGAGCAGGGGCGCCCCTGGGAGGCCAGCCGGCTCCTCAGCCGAGTGCTGGCCGATTCGGCCGGTCGGACGCCGGAGGCCTTGCTGCTCGCTGCGACCGCTGCCAGTCGATGGGGCGGATGGACCGAGGTGATCGGACTGCTGGAAGGCCAACGGTGGATCGACAGCGTCCCGGACGGCCGGGGGTGCCTCCTGCTGGCCCGCGCGTCACTCGAGGCCGGCCGTGACTCCGCCGCGTTGCGCCACGCCCTCGCCGCCCCACCGTCCAATGTGGCCGCGATCGACGGCGAGCGGCTGATTCTGCTCGCCCGCGCGCTCGAACGGCTCGGTGCGCGCGACAGCGCGGC
>JBQCGH010000049.1:0-4078 GCA_051955835.1 Gemmatimonadales bacterium | reverse complement strand
GCTCTGCGCCAGGGGGGGCGCCGGCTGTATCCTGGCGGCAAGTATTTCCGTGTGCGTGGGGGAGAATCGCGCTAACCCCGCCGGTGCGAGCATGGTCACTCCGAGGATCATGGAGAAACGACGACGGCCGGCACCACCTGGTGCCGGCCGTCGAATATACCCGTCCCGGATTCGCGGAGCGACGCGCGCGCTACGGGTTGCGCTCGCTCGGCTTTTTGACGTCCACCTTGGGGACGTTCACTTCCCGCTTCTCCGTCGTCACCTTCGGCACGTCGACGGTGTCCTTCACGGTGCCGGTCTCGACGCTTGGCGTGTGGACCGTGTCCGTGGTGGTGCCGATCGTCGGCTTCTGGACCTCGTACTCGCCTTCGCCAGTCTTCCGGCAAGCGCCGGTAGCGACCAATGCCGCGATCCCCGCGGCCAGCGTGAGTCTCCTCACGAGCGCCTCCAGTCAGATGACGTGTGTCGACTGCGCGCCGCAATTTGGCTGAGGCCAGGAAACGCGCCTGTGCTCGGCGTCACCGGTTTTCCTCATTCGATGTCGAAACTGTTGACAAACGATTTTCAAAGTCATTGCCATCAAAGCATTAAGCACGTAAAACAATGGTCAATTTATCGTCAAATGAATTGGAGAACGAGCCAAAAAAGACGGCCGCCCGAGGGCGGCCGTCGCGTTCCCTTCCGGGGTTCGGCTCCCCCTGGCGGCGTTCAGTCCTGGACCAGAATCAGATACTTCGAGGCGGACCAGAACTCTTCCGGCTGCGCGATCTCGAGAGTCCCCGAGATCTTGCCGTCCTTGCTCGCGCCCTGGGCCAGATAGGTCGGGCTCTGGCGCGAGATGATCTTGTACTTCTTGTCCGTCCGGGGCAGCGGGATCGACGTGTTGGTGGTCTTGTCGATGGCCGTGAAGCCTTCGGGGCTCAGATTCCTCGCCGGCTCGAGCCGCGTGCCACCGAACACCAGGAACTTCGAGCCCTCCTTCGTGATGATGCCCTTCTTCATCAGCTCGTCCTTGGTGCCCACCGCGTAGTACACCGTGTTCTTGTAGGCGGTGAGATTGACCACCGTGTCACTCAGCGCGGCCTTGTCGCTTTCGAGCCGTCCCTTCTCCGTGGTCAACGTATCCACCCTGCCCGCCAACGTCGCGATTTGCGTGTTGGCTGCCGCAAGCTGGGCCTCGAAGTCGGACTTCTGCGCCTCGGCGGTCGTGCGGAGGTCGTCAATTGTCTTCTTGTAGGTCTCGATCTGCGCCAGCAGGCGCGCGTTGCGCTGACGAGAGGTCTTGGCGCGGGCCTCGGTCTCCGCCAGCTTCGACTCGCTCTCGTTCAGCTTGTTGATGACCTCCTCCACCCGCGCCAGCGCGGCCTTGCGGTCGTCACGGTCCTTGCGGGCGCCCGGCAACCCCGGATCGGAGCTCGTCTTGGTCACGGCAAGGCTCTTGGCCTTGGCCAGCTCGCTGTTGACGTCGGTGACGAACTGGGTGGTCTCGAGCACCTCGGTGAGCAGGCTGTCCTTCTGGGCCTCGGCAGACTTCGCGTCGGCCAGTGCCTTCTTGAGCTCGGCTTGATTACAGCCGGTCGACGCGAGCGCGCCGGCCACGATCAGAGTCCAGGCGTACTTCCGCATTCGCACCTCCCACTCGGCGATTTTTGAGGGTACCCCGCACGGACGAAAGCCTGCGACCAGTCCGCACGAGAGCGCCCGCCCGGACGTGGGCGGGTGCACCGGCCAGAGGGAGCCGTACTCCGGAAATGCGTAGCTGGGTCGAAGGCGCCCCAAGGATAATCAGGCCGCACCCAAGTCGCTACCCCTCACCGACCTAATGTGACCTGGATCACACTTTACTTTAACAATGGGTACGCGCAATCGCTGGCAGGAACCTGCTATCTCCGCTCAGGAATTCGCGATCCGGCACTGCATCAACCCTCACCCCCGCCCTGTCCGCCGCCGTCTCCATGGTCGCCGTGATCGTCGTTATGGTGATGATCCCCTCCATGGTGGTCGTCGTGCTGGTCATGGTGCCCACCGCCACCGCCCTGGTGGTGCCCGCCTCCGCCGCCGTTGCCGCCATTCCCGCCGTTCCCGCCGTTCCCGCCATTCCCGCCATTCCCGCCATTCCCGCCATTCCCGCCGCCGCCCGGAGGATCGCCGCCGCCGGCGGGCGGGGGACCTGCAGAGCCGCCGCCGCCACCGCCAGCACCGGGGCCCCCACCGGGCTTGGCCACCGCCGTCAATCGAAAGACGACCTCAAGGGCGCCGGCGGGCATGGTCACCTGGGCCTGGATCGGCTGGTCGCCGGCCTGGTTGCCGAGTCGGGCGTTGGCGCCAGCCTCACCCCGCTCATCCGTGGCGGGTGCGCTTGGGCTGACCTCCGCGCCCGGAACGCTCGCATCGAACTGGAACGAGACGGTGGCACCGGCGATCGGATTCCCCGCGCCATCCACCAGCCGGACGATCAGTGGTTCGGCGACAAACTCTCCCACGGTGGCGCTCTGCTGGTCCCCGCCGACGATGGTCAGGAGGGGGGTGCCCTTGCTGGGCAACGTGAGATCATCGCCGCCGCAGGCGGCTGTAAACAGGAGGGAGAGGCTGAGGAGTGCGGTCGCGCCCCGCATGGTGTGACGCTACCCATCTCGCCGCGAATCAGGCTATGGCCTGGATCACACGAGCGTGGTTCCTTCCACGAGTCAGCGCTGGAGGCCGCTTTCGATCGCGGGACGGTGCTCGCGGGGCTCCAGGCGATGCGACATGTCACGAAGCCCCCGGAGTCGGCGGGAAGCCTCGACCAGGATGTCTTCCGTCTTGCAGAAGACGAATCGGACCATCGTGCGTCCGCCTCCATCCCGGTAGAAGCTCGAGCCCGGAACGGGCGTGACGCCAACCTCGCGACTCAGCCATTCCGCGAACGCGGTATCGTGCAGGGCTGGGAGGCCAGCGGTCTCCGCGAGCTGAGTGAAGTCGGCGAGGATGTAATACGCGCCTTCGGGCGCGCGGCACTGGAAGCCGGCATTGAGCAGCGCGCCGTGCAGCAGGTCGCGCTTGCCCAGATACATCGCGGTCAGACCGTCGTAGAACGCGGCGTCTAGGCGGTCGAGCGCGACGGAGATCGCTTCCTGCAGGGGAGCCGGTGCCCCAACCGTTAGGAAGTCGTGCACCTTTCGGATCGCATCGGTGAGCATGGCCGGGGCGATGATCCAGCCGATCCGCCAGCCGGTGACGCTGAAGGTCTTGGACGCGCCACTGATGGTGACGGTCCGCTCCCGCATGCCGGGCAACGTGGCGATGGGCACGTGCTCGCCGTCGAACCGGATGTGCTCGTAGATCTCGTCGGTCACCGCGAGCGTGTCGTGCCGCACGCACAGCTCGGCGATGGCGCCGAGCTCGGCCCGCGTGAGCACGCGGCCCGACGGATTGCTCGGAGTGTTGACGATGATCGCCCGCGTCCGTGACGAGAATGCGGCGGCGAGCCGGTCGAGGTCGAGCGGCGTGCCCGGCTCGAGGGGCACGTACACCGGCCGGGCGTCGGCGAGGATCGTGTCGGGGCCGTAATTCTCGTAGAACGGCTCGAACACGATGACCTCGTCGCCCGGGTCGACCAGGGCGAGGAGGCTCGAGATCATCGCCTCGGTGGCGCCGCAGGTGACGGTGATCTCCCGCTCAGGGTCGGCGCGGAGGCCGTACCAGCGCTCGTATTTCCGCGCGATCGCCTCACGCAGGGACTGCGCGCCCCACGTGATCGCATACTGATTGATGTCTTCGTGAATGGCCTGGGCCGCGGCATTTTTGAGGAGGTCCGGAGCCGCGAAGTTGGGGAAGCCCTGAGCGAGGTTGATCGACCGATGCTCGCGCGCGAGGCGACTCATTCCGCGGATGACGGACTCGCGGAAACCATGGGTTCGGCGCGCGGTATGCACGAGGGAAGCCTAAACGAATCCGGGGGAAGAGGTAAGCGACCGGGACCCGGGAAGACGCATGCAGGAAGCGCACACCGGCACAGGGCGCGGTGCGCTCGTGCTCATTCTTCCCCAGGGCGATCCGAGTCCATCGCCGGCCCTGTTCTGGCCCGCTCGTTGCTACG
>JBQCGH010000048.1:0-22904 GCA_051955835.1 Gemmatimonadales bacterium | reverse complement strand
CCGCTCA
Source organism: Gemmatimonadales bacterium (assembly GCA_051955835.1). Classification (GTDB taxonomy): domain Bacteria; phylum Gemmatimonadota; class Gemmatimonadetes; order Gemmatimonadales; family GWC2-71-9; genus CAVVWJ01. The sequence continues at coordinate 22,897 of JBQCGH010000048.1, read as the reverse complement.
CGCCGGGGATGCCGAGCGCGGTGAGGACGAGAATGCCGAGGCCGGAGCGAGCCCGTCCACGATCACGTATGCACGGTGGGCGGAACGATGCCGGGGCTTGGATCACACACGCCGGATCGTCTGGAGTATCGGTCGGTCGGCGGGTACCGGTGGTTCTGCGGCAGAGGCGTCCAGCGCTCCGACCCGGGCGCGAACACCGTCCGGGATCGGAAGTTCTGTCCCGGTGGCCCTCGCGGGGGCTCGTCTGTTCGAGGGGCGACCGCCACCGTTTGCGAGTGCGTGTCGGCGGGACCATGGGCAGGACGACCGATCTGCTGAGCAGCGAGCGAGAGCGCGAGGAGGGCGAGCCTGGTTCCTCGAGGTCCTCCGGCCGGGCGGGTCGCCGTAGCGGTGGCCGGAGACGGATCCGGCAGCTCACGGGCATGGAGGAGGTCGCGGGCGGGGGAGCGAGAACCGGCGGCAGATGCGCGGCGAGGCCGCTGACGGAACGGCTGCACGGGTCCGCAGCCTGGCACCACCAGTCCAGCATGAATAATGAAGGGGGGTCAGGTGCCGCGGGGGCCGATCGTCTGAATCAGATACCAAAAGACGACGATACCGAGCGCGCCGGCGCCGACGCCTGCCCCGAAATAGTTCGACTCGTCCCGCGGCCGCTGGCGAAGCGAGTCGATGTCGGCGCGCGCGAGCACAAGGCGGGCGCCCGTCGGCCCGTTGACGGGATCGACCTCCAGGCCTCTGATCGAGTCGGCCTCGATGCTCGCTTCCCGGAGGGTGACCGCGTGACCGGAGCGCCACACCTGCAGGCGCGTGGTAGGGGGCAGCACGCAGGGCACGGGCGCCGACACGGGCATCCAGCCCGAAGACGCGCAGCTCAGGGAAGTCAGCGCCGCGGCGTACGCAACGACCGATTTGAGCAGGCGAGCAGGGAGAGCGACATAGCCGGCCATCCAGGCTCCTGAAAGGGACGTCAGGAGCTTAGGGATGTAGCGTTTCCTGGCCGTGACCTGAGTTTGTGCTCGGGCAGTCGACGTTCGGGCAGTGCTACACTATCGATCGAAGCGTGGCCGTGATCCGTGAGCGAGGGTACGTGAGAGCGGTGATCGCGAACTACCTTTCGCGCAGCCGGATGCCGACCGTGTTTCCGTCACTCGCCCCGGAGGTCCGATGGCTCGGCAGATCGTCTTCACGACCAAGGCCGCGAAGCCGCCGGCCACCTACAGCCAGGCCGTCAAGGCGGCGGGCTTCGTCTTTGTGTCCGGCACGGCGCCCGCCGATCCGGCGACGGGCAGCCTGGTGGGCGCCACCATCCAGGAGCAGACACGGCAGTGCCTCACCAACATCTCCGCCATCCTGCTGGAGGCGGGGAGCTCGCTCGACCAGATCGTGAGCGCAACCGTGGTGCTCGCGGATGAGGACGACTTCGGCGGCATGAACGAGGAATGGATCCGGTGGTTTCCCACCAACCCTCCGGCTCGCCAGGGGGCAAAGCTGCCGGTGCGGGTTCCTGGTCTCAAGGTCTCGATCGCAGTGATCGCCGAGGCGTAACACGGACCGCCACCGGTTCGCTGGCGCTCACGGGCGGGAGCACCATCTCGCTGTCGGGCACCTACGACCCGACGGCCAACCCGCAGCTCGTGCTGGCGGGCGGCGGGTATGGACTGACGGGCAACTACACGGCGACCAACGGCGCGTTTTCCGGCAGCACCACGTTTCCCGTCGGCAAGACCGGGTTCTGGACGGTGTCCGCGAATGCCGCGACGGTCCGGGTGTTCTGCGGGACGTAAGGCAACGGGACATACGACGCGCCCGGCACCCCCGACACGCCCGACGCGGGCACCTGGGCGGCGAACGAGGGGGTGCTGAGCAAAGGCGCCACGGCGCCGCGGCGTGGAGACTTCAGGGCGCTCGCGGCGACGACTCGGCTGGAGATTCATGCTCCAGAGGAATGACGAGAGGCCTCGCGCCTGAAGTGGTCGAGGGGGGCGCGCCGACGCTGCGGTGCTCCCCTCTTCGACTGCGTGTGCATCAGACCGGTCCCGCACCCTTGGCGGCCGGAAACCCTCGGGAGGAACCATTGCAGCGCGCGCGGGTGAGATTCTCGCGTCATCACCAGGCGGCACCCGCGCCGGTCCTCCACCACATCCGCCGCCCAGTCCACGACGGGAAGCACCCCGAACGTGATCACCAGAGCGATGATGGCGAACCCGGCGAGCACCATCCAGGCTACGAGCGTCCGGAGCAGCTTCACGGGTGGCTCTTCTGCCCGACCGGTCGCAGGGCGACCATTCTTGCCAGGTCGGGCCGCCGCAGGATGTGACCGGGAATGAGTCGCGGCATTGGTACCTCGTGGGCGGAAGGAGCGAGCGCCGGTGGGTAACACCCGTCGGCTGAACGCCCAATGAGTAGCGTCCGCCCGTCAAGCGGATCTCAAGACCTGGAAGCTCCGGGGCGCATCCTGGACGCGGTCCAGATCTATGCAGTGCGCAATGTCGTGGATCGTGAGCTTCCGTCGGACCTGGAGGTCGTCTGGAGCGAGGACGGGCAGCAGGCAGCGCTCCTGCTCAACTCCTACCCGCACGCCGTGTTCGACTTCGAGGCTCGGCGAGGGTACTGTCGGACAGGGTTTCCGTCGCCGCCTGACGGCTGGAGCCGTCAAGGGCACGCATGGGACGATGAGGCGTTGAGGCCTTCCGACGGGGCGGCGCGTAGTCCCGTCGCAATAGCGCCAGCGCTCCCGGTGAACCCCGAACTCCCTTGACCTCAACCGCAGTTCAGCACAGACGTTCGACGTATTCTCACACCAGGATGGTGATGGCTCATGGAAGCGACGCGACATCTCTCCATCGGTCAGGTCGCCAGGCGGGCGGGGGTCCGGGTTTCGGCCATCCGCTACTACGAGCGCGAGGGCAGTTTCCCCGCCCCAACGCCACGGCGGCAAGCGAGTCTACGACGCGAACGTCTTCGAAGCGCTCGCGCTCATCGGTCTGGCGCAGGAGGCGGGTTTCTCGATCCGCGACATCAGGCAGCTACTGGCCGGCTTCGAAGGCTCGACGCCGGCCTCGGTGCGGTGGCAGGTGCTGGCCCAGCGGAAGCTCCACGAGACCCAGGAAGTGATCGCGCGCGCCGAGCGCACCCGCGCCCTCCTGCTGCGGCTGCTGCAGTGCCGCTGCACCACGCTGGCCCTGTGCGTGCAAAGGCGATCGGCCAGGATGGAGGCGGAGGAGGCATTGACCTGAAGCGCGGATGAGGTCCTACCGTTGGTCCCATCGCTCACCTCGGGGATCCCATGCGTCGGACGATCATCTGCCTCGTTGCTCTTGCCCTCACTCCGGCGGTCACCGCCTTCGGTCAGCCGTCTTCCGTCTTCAGCACCTCCGATAGCACCACGGCACGAATTCAGGCCAACCTTCGCCTGCTGCTTAACGGTCCGCTCCGCCGCAACATCGTCGAGGCCGCCGAGGCGATGCCGGCCGACAAATACGGCTTCGCCCCCACCATCGGCGAGTTCCGCGGGGTGCGCACCTTCGGGCACCAGGTCCTGCACCTTGCGGCCACCAACTACATCCTCGCCGCCGCCGCATTGGGACAGGCACCTCCGGCGGACGCCGGCGACGAGACGGGGCCGGATTCCGTGGTGACGAAGGCGCAGTACGTCGCGTACCTGATCGGCTCGTTCGACGCGGTGGAGCGGGCCATCGATGCGATCGGCAACGATCGAATTCCCGTCAGGCCGTCACCGATCTCGCCCCTGCAGGGCGCCAGCGCGACTCGGGTCGGATTGATCGCCGAGGCCATGATCCATGCGTACGATCACTATGGTCAGATGGTGGTGTACCTGCGAATGAACGGCGTGGTGCCTCCAGCCAGCCGGCGGTAGCTGGTGAGGGCTGCCGAGCGGGAGCCTGCGGCGTGCCCCGCCCGCTTGCGAGCGCGGACGACGACCTGGCGGGCTCGGCCGCCATCGCGGGGTCCTCGCGCTGGCCGTCGTCGGCCTGACGGCGGCAATCCTCCAGTTTGAGTCATGGGCCAAGGAGCTCGACGCGCCGCCTGCGCCGCCGTCCCCACCGGCAGCGGTGGACTCGTTCCCCGGGCACCGATCGCTCGCGACGGGGACCCGGCTCGGTGCCCGGCTCGTCAATCGGGCCGACCGCATCTATGTCGGTCAAATCACCTCGCTCGCCTGCCCATACGCCAGCCCGGGCGGGATCCTCGCAGGCTTTTTCCAGATCGAGTTCGCTGACGGCCGCCGCGAATGGATGCCGTGGCTGGAGGCGGCACACCGGTGTCTCGCCGCCGTCCCGAGCGTGGACCGGTGAATCCCCCGAGCGCAGCGGAACGCCGGGGCGTCACGGTTGCGGCTCGGATCCGGCCCTGCCGAGCCGCCATGCCCCATGATGCGTCGCGAGGGCGGCACGGCTACCTTCAGGTACCCCCCAATGGATCGCCGGTAACGAGTCGGAGCTGGGCCGGCAGGCATGCGCCTGCCTCACCGGCATGTTCGACGATGGATCCACGACTTTCTCCAAGCGAGGCAACGTGGAACTCTTTCCTCGAGGCCCGATCACGGACGTCACGGCCCCCGTGCACCTGCAGCGCGCCTGGTACACCGCGCTTGGCAGCGCGGGTGTGATGGCGGCCGGTGGAGTGGTGTCCCTCTCGTTCACTTTGCTGCTGGGCGGGTTGATCGTCGTCGGCCTGGGCCACGGGATGCTGCAGCGGAGCTGGGTGGCCGCGGCGGCCCTGCTGGTGTACCTGGTCAGCACGCTCACGCTGGCCGGCTGGCGGCAGGGCCAGCCGATTCTGTTCGTTCTGGCGGCGGCCGTCGCCTATTTCCTGGCGCAGGGGCTTCGCGCACTCTGGTGGTGGCGCGGACGCGAGTCCGTCGCCCCGGCGGCGGCCTGATACCGCAACTTCAAGTGGCCTGCAGAGTGTAATGACGTTCCTGTCTCTACTGCTCGGCGTGGTCCTCGCTGTCGTATGTCTGGTTCTTGCTCGGCTCCGGAAACAAGACGATTTGGCTGGTGCTCGCGGTCCCATATCGTGCGGAGTGTGGATGCCGCGCTTCAGGCTGATCGTTGCTGCTACCGGATGGCTCTGCCTTCTTGCCAGCCCCCTCACTCGTGCACTCCACGCCCAGCGACCCACGACCCTGGCCGGCCGCTCGACCGTGTATGCCCCGCACGGCATCGTCGCCACCAGCCAGCCGCTCGCCTCCGCCGCCGGCGTCGAGGTCCTGCGCCGGGGAGGCAACGCGATCGACGCCGCAGTCACCGCGGCGGCGGTCCTGAGCGTGACGGAACCGCAGATGACGGGCATCGGTGGCGACATGTTCGCGATCGTCTGGCTCGCGAAGGCGCAGAAGCTGGTGGCACTGAATGCCAGCGGTCGGTCCGGCTCCCGCATGACGCGCGAGAACCTCGCGGCGCGTGGCTTTCGTCCAGGCTCGCAGCAGGGTGCGATGTCGGTCACGGTGCCCGGCGCGCTCGCGGGGTGGGACATGCTGCTCCGCACGCATGGCCGGCGCACGCTCGCCCAGGCGCTACAGCCCGCGATCGGCTACGCGCGCGACGGCTTCCCGGTCACGCCGATCATCGCGGCGCAGTGGGGCGGCCAGACGACGTTGCTGCAGGCCGACTCCGCCGCGGCGGCAACCTTTCTCCCGGGCGGACACGCGCCGAAGGCCGGCGAGTGGTTTCGGAATCCCGACTACGCACGGACGCTGGAGGAGATCGTGCACCGCGGGATCGGCGAGTTCTATGGCGGCCCCCTCGGCCGGCGCATCGTGGCCCGGCTTGCGGCGCTTGGCGGGTTCATCACGCTCGACGATCTCAGCAAGAACATGCCCACCTGGGTGACCCCGATCTCGCTCCCGTTTCGCGGCTACCGTGTCTGGGAGCTGCCGCCGAATAGTCAGGGGATCGCCGCGCTCGAGATGCTGCGCATCCTCGAGCCGTACGACCTCGAGGCGATGGGACACAACTCGGCGACCTACCTGCATCATCTGATCGAGGCCAAGAAGCTGGCCTACGCCGACCTCGACCGCTTCGTCGGCGACGCGGAGGATTTGGACATGCCCGCGGGGGCCATGCTGACCGACGAGTTTATCGCCGAGCGCCGCAGCCATCTGGATTCAGCGCGCGCCCGGGCGCAGGTGGACCCAGGGGTCCTGCGGACGCAGAGTGAGACGATCTACCTCACGGCCGCCGACGCCGAGGGGAACATGGTGTCGTTCATCAACTCGAACTACGACTATTTCGGGTCGGGAATCGTGGTGCCGGGCACCGGGTTCGCACTCCAGAACCGCGGCGCCGACTTCACGCTCACGCCCGGGCTGCCCAACACCGCCGGGCCCCGGAAGCGCCCGTTCCACACCTTGATCCCGGGATTCGTCACCCGCACGGTCAAGGGACGCGAGCAGGCGTACATGAGCTTCGGGCTGATGGGCGGGGGGATGCAGGCGCAGGGGCACGTGCAGTTCCTGCTCAACTACTTCGTCTTCGGGATGGATCTCCAGGCCGCGATCGACGCGCCGCGATTCCGCCATTACGACGGACTGCGGGTGGCGCTCGAGTCGCCGATCGACGATTCCGTGCGCACGGCGCTTACGGCGATGGGGCACGAGCTGATCGACGAGCCGTCCGACGCATTCGGTGGCGCGCAGGCGATCGTGCGGCTGCCGAGGGGATATGCGGCGGGGAGTGACCCGCGAAAGGACGGGATGGCGGTCGGCTACTGACCAGTCTCGCCCGCTCGTGCCGGGCCAGGAGCGCCGTCGGCGACATCACAGTCGGTGGCCTTCGCCGAAGACCCGGTACGGATGCTCGCGACTGGCATGGATGGCAAGATCGTCTGCTTCTCGAGCCGTTGGCTGAGGTGGTATTCGAATGGACTTGGACACCCAGGTGAAGCAGGCCGTCTACCGGCACTTCGCGAGCACGGGCAGAGCGCCATCGGCGGGCGAGCTGACCGGTCAGCTGGCGTGTTCACCCGAGGAGGTGCGGGGCGCGTTCGGGCGCCTCCGGGCGAACCGCGTGCTCCTGCTCGAGGCCGACGCGGAGACCATTCGCATGGCTCCGCCCTTTTCAGGTGTCCCTACCCTGCACCGCGTCGAGGTGGGTGGACTGGTGTACATGGCGAACTGCGCCTGGGACGCGCTCGGAATTCCGGCGGCGTTACACCGGGAGGCCGTGGTGCATTCCCGGTGCGGCCAGTCGGGCGCCCCGCTTCGGTTGCGGGTCGGTCTCGAGGGACCGGAGGCCAGCGAGTGGGTGTTTCACTGCCAGGTCCCCGCGGCGCGCTGGTGGGCAGACCTGGTCTTCACCTGAAGCACCATGCTCTTCTTCCGGTCGGAAGAACTCGTGAAGGCGTGGTGTCAGGCGCGCGCGATCGCGCCCCGTCCGCTCGTGAGCATGGCCCAGCTCTGGCAGCTGGCGGTCGCCTGGTATGCGACCCGACTCTCGGCGGAGGCGCGGCGACCAGGGCCCGCCGAAATACGTCAGATCTTCGCGCGCATCGGGCTGAGCGATCCGTTCTGGGACCCCCAGGCCGACACGTTCGGCTAGATGCCGCGGCGCGGTCCACGCTGCACCCAGGAGAACAGCGATCATGAGATTCCTCGACTTCACGACCGTGACGCCGCGCGAGGTCGCTCCCGGTTACCTTGGTCGGTATCTCCACTCCGACCACATCACCCAAGGTCGGGTCGACATCGCGCCCGGCGCCGTGATTCCCGATCACTCCCACCCGCACGAGCAGTGGACCTTGCTGCTGAGCGGCTCCTTCGAGCTGACGGTATCCGGGGTTCCTCACGTCATGCGGCCGGGTCAGGTGCTCTACATCGCGCCGCACGAGCGGCACTCCGCGCGCGCGCTCACGGCCTGCGCCGTGCTCGACGTGTTCCATCCGCCGCGCGATGACTATCGCTGAGGCATCAACGCCGGTTGTCGAGCCCCTATGAGCGTCAGTCCAAGCTTCCGGACGTTCGTCCTCGAGCAACTTGGCCGTGCCGTTCAGGGCGTTCGGGGGAAAGGCATGTTCGGTGGGGTCGGGATCTACGCCGGCGAGCTGTTCTTCGCGCTGATCGCCGAGGACGTGCTCTACTTCAAGGTCGATGATTCGAATCGCCCGGACTTCGAGGCACGGGGCATGAGCGCGTTTCGCCCATACGGTGAGCACGACGAGGTGATGAGCTACTACCAGGTGCCCGGCGAGCTGCTCGAGGACCCGGAGGAGCTGGGGGTCTGGGCCCGGAGAGCCATGGAGGTGTCGCGCCGATCGAAGAAGCGGATGCCGCGCCGCGGCGGCACGGGTGGGTGAACGCCTCGAGGTCGTGCCCTACGACCCCGGGTGGCCCGCGGCTTTCAGCGCGGAGCGTGCGCGGATCGCGGCCATACTCCGCGATCTCGCGATCCGGATCGATCACCACGGCTCGACTTCGGTACCTGGCCTCGCAGCGAAGCCGATCATCGACATCCAGGTATCCGTTGCTCGGCTGCACCCACTCGAGATCTACGAGACGCGTCTGGCGAGCTTGGACTACGTGCATGTCGCGCACGCGGATGATGCGGTCTGCCCCTTCTTTCATCGTCCCGCCGGTCGGCCACATACCCACCATGTGCACCTCGTGCGCTCGGGAAGCGCCGAGGAGCGCCGTACGCTTGCCTTTCGTGATTACCTGCGCGCGCGCCCCGGGGTGGCTCGGGCGTACGAGGCGCTGAAGCGCGAGCTGGCGCACCGCCATGCGGTCGCGACGCCGGAGTCGCACGAGGCTTACGCGGACGACAAGACAGCGTTTGTGGTGCGAGTGACCCAGCAGGCCCTTGCGGAAGGATGTGCGAAGGACCTCGACCTGCCGCCACACCAATAGAGTCGGCGGGCGCCGAGAGCACGCATCGAGGAACAGCCATGAGCCTCCGATCCTGCATTCCGGTCATCCCGAGCGCCGATCTGGACAGGACCCTTCGTCTCTGGGTCGACGGGCTCGGCTTCAGAATCGAATCAGAGATGCACGCCGAAGGCCGGCGTACCTTCTGCATGCTGCGCAACGGCGATTTGTCGTTCATGCTCAACCAACGATCAGGCTCGCCGCTCCGGCCGGCCAACTACGAGGGGATCCGGCTGTATTGGGCTCCTTCCGACATCCACGAGATACGCCAGCGCCTGGCTCGGCTGGGGTATGTGGTGTCGGAGATGGTGGACCGGGACTACGGACAAACCGAGTTCTTCCTCACGGACGAGGACGGGTTTTCCCATTGCTTCGGCGTGCCCAGCCAGGCCGCGCCCCAGCGGGCCTCGGACGGGCCGCGCCTCTCGGGCATGTAGCGCTCTCCCCGCACCACTCGGCGCTCCAACGGCGCACCCCGCCCGGCACATCGATCATGGTCCTTACGCGCACTTATATACCTTGACAGATATATGCCACTTTAGGTATATACGAGTATGGCCTCCGTCTTCGACGTCGTCGCCGAGCCCAACCGCCGCGCCATCCTGACCCTGCTGGCCTCGTCACAGCAATCGGTCGGAGAGATCGAGCGGCGGCTCCGCATGCCGCAGCCCACCGTCTCGAAGCACCTGCGGGTGCTGCGCGAGGCCGGGTTCGTGGAATCGACCGTCGATGGACAACGCCGCCTCTACCGGCTGAACCCCGAGCCGCTCCACGAGCTGGACGACTGGCTGGCGCCGTTCCGCCGGTTCTGGTCCGCTCACGTGGACGCGCTCGAACGGCATCTCGACCGGATCGGCCATTCCACGCCAGGAAAACGGAAGACGAGGAGGGTATAAATCATGGATCGCGAGCACTATACGCCTGGCTTCGCGAGCGGGGCGAGGGTACACAAGGACGGCGACACCTGGACGCTCGTTCTGGTGCGCGAGCTGCGGCACTCGCCGGAACGAGTATGGCAGGCGCTCACGGAGCCGGCGCAGCTGCACGAGTGGGCGCCTTTCGATGCCGACCGCAGCCTGGCCACCCCGGGAGCAACCGTCAAGCTCACCACGGTCGGCGCACCATCGGCCCCCGTTTCCGACACTACCGTGAAGCGCGCCGATGCGCCCAAGGTGCTTGAGTACGCCTGGGGCGGCCAGGACATCCGCTGGGAGCTCGAACCTTCGGGCGGCGGCACGCGCCTTACGCTGTGGCACAACATCGATCGCCGCTTTGTCTCGATGGGCGCCGCCGGCTGGCACATCTGCTTCGATGTGCTGGATCACCTGCTCGGCGGTGCTCCCATCGGCCGTCTCGTGGCCGGCGACGCGTTGAAGTTCCCGGGCTGGCAGCGGCTGAACGCGGAGTATGCCCGGCAGTTCGGTGTGGAAGCGCCGAGTTGGGCGCCCGCGACCTAGCGCGTTCTCCAACAGGGATGCAAGGGATATTCTCATGCCCAAGAGCGGGTCGTCAAAGGACACGTCTGCCTCTCGCCTGATCGACGAGCGCATCGAGGAGCTGGGTGATTGGCGAGGCACGATGCTCGCCCGACTCCGCACGCTGATCAGGCAGGCCGACCCCGATGTGGTCGAGGAGTGGAAGTGGAGAGGGGTGCCCGTGTGGTCGCACGATGGCATCATCTGCACGGGCGAGACCTACAAGAACGTCGTGAAGATGACCTTCGCCAAGGGCGCGGCCCTTGCGGATCCGTCGGGTCTCTTCAACTCTAGCCTCGAAGGCAACACCCGACGAGCCATCGATTTTCATGAGGGCGAGAAGATCGATGAGAAGGGATTGAAGGCGCTTATCCGTGCGGCCGTCGCGCTGAACACGGCCAAGCGCAAAGGGTGATCATGACGGGCATCAATCGCGCGCGGCGTGGGTATCGTACCAGTGAGCCCGGGGGAGCTTCTTCCCCAGGAGCGGCAGGCGCCCCAGCCATCGGACCCAGATGCTGTAGTCACCGATCATCTTGTAGGTGAGGAAGATCGGAAGGTATCTACGAAGCGCGCGCCTTTTCGACAGCCAGCGGCCCGTCAGATAACTGCCGAACGGGCCCGAGGCCCCGTGATCGAAGGTGTGGGGTGTGTCGCGGTTCGAGCGATCTCTGAAGGTCCCTGCCTTGTGCCGGAACTGATCCACGACTTGAAACCTGGTATAGCCCATCTGTTCCAACGCATCGAACTCAGCCACGAGCTCCGCCCAGGACGTCTTGCTGGATTCCATGGAGAGGTACTTCGGGCGGCACGTGACCATTCCAAGGTCGCGAAGGCAAAGCATGTCGGCCCCCTCGATGTCGATCTTCAGGTAGTGCGGGCAGCCGTAGGTTTGCAGGATCTCGGCGAACCTGATTGAGGGTACCGTTATCTCGTGCGACTGGGCGCCGAGGCGCTCGTTGCGCACGGCCCACGCAGGATCGGTCGTGCTCCAGACGGAACGTACTTCGTTCACGAAGAAGCTGACATCGCCGTCGCCATCGGCGATAGCCTTGTCGATCACCGTGTAGGTCCCGTTGGCAATCTCCCGCTTGAATCGCTCCTTGAGCTCACGGACAAGGACAGGGTTAGCTTCCACCGCGACCACCCGATAGCCCAGCTTCAGATAGAAGGCGCTGTCCTCGCCTTTGTGCGCGCCTACGTCGAAGATGATGTCGGATTGGTCTACCATGTGAACCCTGGACAGTTCGAGACCTCCAGCCTTTCCACCGCTTCCTAGTAGGCGCAAAGCGGGGACATCCGGCGCGGCCGATCAAGGCTATGGAGCCATGTCCACCATGTCCAGACGCCCCGCGGATGGTCTGGCGTCCGTCGACGAGCTCTTGATGGCCGAGATCCTCACCCCGCGCACCCCCGAACAGCTCGACCACGTCCGGCAGCTGATGCGGGCATTCGTTGCCTGGCACCGCCGGCGGCATGGGGAGGACCTCGCGCTCATCGATGCCTACTTCGATGCCGCGGCCTTCGAATCGGAGCTCGCCGCGCTCCCAGGACAGTACGCGACCCCCCACGGACGTCTCCTGCTCGCCATGCACGAGGGCCGCCCGGCCGGGTGCGTGGCGCTTCGGCGGATCGACCATGAGGCCTGCGAGATGAAGCGCATGTTCGTGGACGAGGGGCTGCAGGGGCAGGGTGTCGGTCGCGCACTCGGCGTCGCCATCGTCGATGAAGCCCGCATTGCGGGCTATGGGACGATGTACCTGGACACGAGCATCCGGCAACACGAGGCGCAGACGCTCTACCGCCGCCTGGGCTTTCTGGACATCGAGCCGTACTACGGCGTGCCGCAGGATCTGCGCGACTGGCTGGTCTTCATGAAGCTGAGCCTCACATAGCGACGATCGATCCGGCCATGCTGCCGTTCGTGCGCTGGGAGCAGGAGTGCCGGATACGGCCTCGACAACGCCGAGCATTCCGTTCAGGTTGGTGTGAACCGGAGACCCCAAATGCCGATGAAGCGGAGCGTGCCGGCGGCGAATCCCGACGCCTACGTCGTCGGTCTCACCGGCTGGCGCCGCGCCTGCGTGGAAGAGCTGCGAGCGGGCGTCCGTTGCGCCGGGCGCCTGGAAGAAGTCGTCAAGTGGGGGCCAGCGCGTCCCGCCGGCCAGGGTGCGGAAGCTGACGGCGGCCGCGTGCAGGCTGAACGCCGCGCTGGGGGATCCGACGCGCGTGACCCGCAGGACGTGACGACCTGCCGCGTTCGCTCCGCTGTGTCCCCCACGACGCGTACCCGAGAGGGTCCGTGAACAACGATGGTCGTGGCATAGGCCGAAAACTCCTCGTGCTGCTTGGCGCCGTGTCGGCCGCCGGCGGCACCCACGCCGCTGCGGCGCAGGACACCCCAGGCGCGCCAGCCAGCCCGATCGAATACGAGGGCTGGAGGCAGTACATGGTGCACTGTGCCCGCTGCCACGGCGACGACGCCGTTGGAGGAATTATGGCGCCGGACTTGCGCGCGTCCGTCGCGAGGGGTGTCATTGATTCCGTGTCCTTTCCTGCTGTCGTATCGGCCGGTCGTCGCGGCAAAGGCATGCCAAGCTTCAAGGACGTGCTGACGGACGAGCAGATCGCCCGAATCTTCGCGTACCTCGTGGCCCGCGTGACCGGGCATTTGTCGTCGGGCCGTCCGCGAACGGCACCGTGACCCGACTCCTCGGTCTGGTCGGCGCCACGGTGGGCAGCGCGCTGGGCTGGTGGATTGGCGCGCACGTCGGGCTCATGACTGCCGTCATCCTGAGTGCCATCGGCACCGGCGTGGGACTCTGGGCCGCGGTCCGGCTCGCGACCGACTATCTGCTCTGACCCACGACGTCGGCGCTCGTCTGGCGCGATGTCTCCCGCCTTCATCTCTATTTCTCGCTCCGGAATTTCGTCGACCAATGCGCCTCTCGGCCCAGCCGGTACCTCTCGTCGTTTGCCTCGCCACGCTCGTGCCCTTCGCCACGACTCCGGTACTCGCGCAGGGCCGGGACGCGGACATCCCCACCCATGCCGACAGTGTGCGCGGCGCCGACACCCCCGACCGATCGTGGTGGGACGTGACGTTCTACGACCTCCACGTGCGGGTGAACCCACGTGACAGCAGCATGACCGGGTGGAACGGCATCACGTTCCGGACCGTGCGGCCGGGGCAGACCATGCAGCTCGACCTCCAGGCGCCGCTCGTGCTCGACAGCGTGGTGCAGGACGCCCGAAAGCTCGAGGCACGCCGGACCGGTGACGCCTGGTTCGTGACGCTCCCGAACCGGGCTCGTGAGGGCGAGGTCCGCACGGTGACCGCGTACTACCACGGACAGCCTGGGCGCGGGAGGCCGGAGCGGAGCAGCGGAGTCGTGTGGAGTCGCGACAGCCTGGGCGCGCCCTGGTTCGCGACGTCCGACGAGCTGCCGGGCGCGAGCATCTGGTGGCCGCTCAAGGACTGGCTGGGCGACGAGCCCGACAGCCAGCGGATTGCGATCACTGTCCCCGACTCGCTGGTAGAGGTGTCGAACGGGAGGCTGCGCGGGACCACTCGCAACCCCGACGGGACCACCACCTATCAGTGGTTCGTCAGCGGGCCGATCAACTCCTACGGCGTAGCCGTCAACGCCGGCCGCTACGGGCACTTCGCCGACACGCTCCAGGGCGGGGCGGGGCCGCTATCCCTGGACTTCTGGCCACTGGCCTCGCACCTCGACACGGCCCGGGTGCAGTGGGCGCAGGCCAAGCCGATGCTCAAGTGCTTCGAGCATTGGTTCGGTCCGTACCCGTGGTACGCGGACGGGTACAAGCTGATCGAGACGCCATATCTGGGGATGGAACACCAGAGCGGCATCGCCTACGGCAACAAGTTCCTGCTCGGCTATCTCGGCCGTGACCTCTCGGGCACGGGGCTCGGGCTCGATTGGGATTACATCGTGATCCACGAAAGCGCCCACGAGTGGTTCGGCAACAGCATCTCGACCCGTGAACCGGGCGACCTGTGGGTGCACGAGGCGTTTGCCACCTACGCCGAGGGTTTGTACGTGGAGTGCGAGCACGGGCGCACGGCGGGGGCGGCCTATCTGATCGGGCTTCGTCGGGGCATCCGCAACCATGGTCCGGTGGTCGGTCCCCGGGGTGTGGCCGGCTGGTACAATACGGACATGTACTACAAGGGTGCCAACGTCCTGCACACGATCCGTCAGCTCGTGGACGATGACACCAAGTGGAACGCGATACTGCGCGGGCTGACCCGGACCTTCCGCCACCAGACGGTCACCGGCGCGGAGATCGAGGACGATATCGCCAGAGCGTCGGGCCTCAGGCTGCGCCCGGTCTTTGCCCAGTACTTCACGACCACGAAGGTTCCGGAGCTCGAGTACCGCGTGGCGCACGGCACGTTGTCCTACCGCTGGGCCGGGGTCGTCGCCGGCTTCGCAATGCCTGTGCGCGTCCAGATCCCGGGTTCGCACGAGCAGTGGCTCCAGCCGACCGCACAGTGGCGGGCGCTCAAGGTGCCGTCGACATCGGGGGCCGACGTGACGGTGAACGAGAGCTTCTACGTCACCGCGAGGAATCTGGCCGGCGGACAGGCGCTCGGGCGAGCAGGCGGACGGTAGACGCGCGCGGCGTACGTCGCGAGGGTCGGTTGCTGGGCGGCCCGAGGCCTGCCTTGTGTCTTGGCAGCGGCTCGTCGTCCCTCCGTATGCGCGTCTACTTCATGGACGAGCTCTCCGCTCGCAGGTCTCGCGACACACACTCGTATGAACCTCGCGTGGCCGAATTGCGTAGGGAAAGGACTACGTCGCGGACCCCGGTGCGGCAGGCCCCCTCCGCGGTCGGTTCCCGCACTGTGCGGCTGGGCTCTATCGTTTTCGGCCGGTCGCGCGGGCTCACACCTTGCCGAGGACCCTCGGATGACGCGGTCGGCACTCCTTCCCGTCCTCTTTCTGGCCTGCAGCAACGCCACGCCGCCCGAGCGCTACGGGTTCGTCACCACGCTCGGCAACGACACGGTCGCGGTCGAGCGCATCACGCGCTCGCCTACGAAGCTGGTCACGGACGACGTGGATCGCTGGCCGTTCGTGCGGCGGCGACACACGGAGTTCGACCTGAACCAGGACGGTACGATCCGGCACATGGTGATGGACGTGCGGACGCCGAACGGGCGATCGCCCAGCGAGCGTGGCCGCCGGGTGACGGCTGACTTTTCGAAAGACCGGGTGAACATCTCGGTGCGCGACAGTGCCGGGACACGGGACACCGCGTTCGCCACGGGCGGCGCGATCACCGTGCCGCACGTCTCGATGATGTACAGCGTCATCGAGCTGGAGATCGCGGCCGCGCTCCGACGGGGCGCGGCGACGAAGCTGGCGCCGGGCGACAGCGTCCTCTTCCGTCAGTTCTACCCCGACCGGGACGTGGGTCCAAGCTTCGTCCTGCACCGAGGCTACGTGCACTCGGAGGCGGGCGGGAAGGTGGAGCTCCGACATGACTGGCTGTCGGGTACCGGAGACGTGACGGTCGACAGCGCAGGCCGTATGCTGACCTACTCGGGGATGCGGAGCACCTACAAGGTATCAGTCACGCGCACCACGTCGGTCCCGGACATCGACTCGCTGGCGAGCCGGCTCGTGGCCGAGGAGCGGGTGACCGGCCTGCGGCAGCTCAGCGTCCGGGACACGGCCCGCGCCACCATCGGCACGGCCACCTTCTCGGTGGATTATGGCCGGCCGCTGGCGCGCGGGCGGACCCTGCTGGGCGACGTGATCACCTACGACCGGGTATGGCGCACGGGAGCGAACGCCGCAACCCAGTTCACCACGTCGGCGCCGATCACGCTCGCCGGGTTGTCGCTAGCGGCGGGGACGTACACCCTCTGGACGACGCCCCACGTGCATGGTGTCGACCTCATCGTGAACCGCCAGACCGGACAGTGGGGAACGGACTACAGCCGGGCCCAGGACCTGGGGAAAGCACCGATGCGCTCGGAGAGTGTGACCGCGCCGGTGGAGAAGTTCACGATCTCGATCGAGCCCAGCGACGCGACACACGGGACCCTCACGATGGCGTGGGGGACGTTCAGGTGGTCGGCGCCGATCGTAGTGCAATAGGCGCGCCTGAATGAGTCTGGGGACCGGTCAGATTCTTGGTGGGATCGCCGTCGGTTTCGGCGCCACGCTGGTGATGGACTCGTGGAACCTGCTCCTCAAGCACGCGTCCGGCATTCCCTCGCTCAACTATTGCCTGCTCGGGCGCTGGGTATGCCACCTGCCTGAGGGCAGGCTCGTGCATGCCAGCATCTCGGCCGCACCAGCGAAGCCGCTCGAGTGCGCCGTCGGGTGGATGTCCCACTACACGATCGGCGTGGTGCTCGCGCTGGCGCTCGTAGTCCTGACGGAGGGCGAATGGCTGGCCCGGCCGACCCTGTTCCCGGCGCTCGTCTACGGCGTCGCGACGGTGGCGTTCCCCTTCTTCATTCTGCAGCCGTCGCTCGGCCTCGGCGTTGCGTCGTCCCGGACGCCACGTCCGGGCCAGGCGAGGCTCAAGAGCCTGGTCACGCACACGGTGTTCGGTATCGGGCTGTACGTCTGCGCGGTCGTGGTACGCTCGCTCGTCGGGTAGGCGTCACCGCCGGACGACCGGAGGGGAGAGGCCGTCCGGGACCTCAATAGCACCTGGCGACGCTATCGATACCCCGCCGCCTGCAGCTGGAACAGCTCCGCGTAGAGTCCGCCCTGCGCCACCAGCGCCTCATGGGTGCCCTGCTCGATGAGCTCACCGTTTCGGAGCACCAGAATCCGGTCGGCCATCCGCACCGTGCTGAACCGGTGCGAGATCAGCACCGCCATCCGACCCTCGGTCAGCTCGGAGAACCGAAGGAACACCTCGTACTCCGCCCTGGCGTCGAGCGCGGCGGTGGGCTCGTCCAGAATCAGCAGCTGCGCGTCGCGGATGTAGGCCCGCGCGAGCGCCACCTTCTGCCACTCCCCGCCCGAGAGCTCGACCCCGTCGTCGAACCGGCGGCCGAGCATCTGGTCGTAGCGGTTGGCGAGCCGGGCAGCCACCGTGTCGGCGAGGCTCCGCTGCGCTGCCTGCTCGATCCGCGGCCGGTCCTCCCGCTCCGCGATGTTGCCCACCGCGATATTTTCGCCGAGGACGAAGTCGTAGCGCACGAAGTCCTGGAAGATGACGCCCACGTTCCGCCGAAGGCTCTCCACGTCGTACTCTCGAAGGTCCACGCCATCGAGCAGGATCCGGCCTTCGCTCGGATCGTAGAGCCGGGCGAGCAGCTTCACCAACGTGGTCTTGCCCGCGCCGTTCTCGCCCACCAGCGCGAGACGCTCGCCGGGGGCAAGCGCGAAGTTGAGACCGCGCACCGCCCAGCGCTCCGCGCCCGGATAGCGGAACCCCACGTGCTCGAACACGAAACCGCTACGGATGGGGATCGGCACCTTGCGCCCCTCGGGGTTGCGCCGGATGCTGGGCTCGATCTCGAGAAAGGAGAACAGATCGTCCAGGTAGAGGCTCTGCTCGAAGACCTGCGAGAGTGAGAGCAGCACCCGCTGGATGAGGTCCCGGCTCTGGCGGAATGACCCCGCGAGGAACGTGAGCACGCCGATGGTGAACACGCCGGCCGGCGAGCGGTAGCCGATCACCGTGAGATAGATGATCACGGCATAGGCGGCGTAATACCCGAGGGTTCCCACACCCGCGAGCACGGTCGAGACGAGGCTCCGGCGGATCGAGAGCCGTTTGTTGGCCTCGTAGAAATCGCGGCTCAACCGATCGTAGCGGTCGACCAGGAAGTCCGACAGGCCGAAGAGCTTGAGCTCCTTGGCCGAAACGTCGCTCGCGCCGATGTAGCGGAGATAGTCGAGCAGGCGGCGCTCGGGCGTCCACGAGTAGAGCAACGAGTAGCCGAGCGCCGCGAAGTGGGTCTCGCCCAGGAGCGAGGGAACGACCGCGACGACCAGCAGCACCAGAAGCCAGGGCACGTAGACCGCCAGCGCGGCGGCCAGAGTCACGAGCGTGATGGCGTCCTGCACCGATGAGAGCAGCAGCGTGAAGAGTCCGATCCGGCCGACGGTCTGCCGCCGGGCGCGCTCCAGCTTGTCATAGAGCTCGGCGTCCTCGAACTGCTCGAGATCGAGGCTCGCCGCGTGGCGCATGAGCTCGACACTGGTCTCGTTGGCGAACAGATCCCCCTGCAGACTCTCGAGCAGGGACGAGATCCGGGCGAGCCCCTCACCCACCATGGCGACGACCAGCTCGAGGAGGACCAGCTCGGTCAACCGGTGCCAGTCGACTACGCCCCCCCGATGTGCCGCCCCCACCGCGTGGACCACCTCGTCCACAATGAGCTTCCCGATCCACAGCACCACCAACGGCACCACGGACCGGAGCACCCGGAGCACCAGGATGCCGGCGACGTAGCGCGGCTCGGAGCGCCAGACCATTCGGAGCAGCCGGGGCACGTGCCGCACGGCTTGGGCGCGCTCGCGCCACCCGGGGGTCGTCGCGTCGGGGTTACGGGGTCGTCGGCCGGGACGTACGATTGGAAACGGCGGTGCCATGCAGACGGAACATAACGATGAGCGATGACCGGAAAGCGGTGAGCGGGGCGGGCCATCCGACTGCCCGGTGTGCCGGTCTCCGCTCACCACTCACCGCTGACCAATCACCCGTCTCACCCTACCCGAGGAGTGTCGATGTCACACCTGGTGGACTGGCCCGGACTCTGGTACAACCTCTGGCATCTCGGCGCTCCCGACACCACGGTCCACCCGGTGTCCCTGCTGGAGAAGCTGGTGCGGCCCGCGCTGGTGTACCTGCTCCTCGTCTTTCTCCTGCGCCGCGCCGGTAAGCGGGTGCTGGCCCAGCTCAACCCGTTCGACTTCGTGGTGCTGCTCACCCTGTCCAACACGGTGCAGAACGCGATCATCGGAAACGATACCTCGCTGCTCGGCGGCGCGGTCGGGGCGGCGGCTCTGCTCTTCGTGAACGCCGTTCTGGTGCGGATCTACTATCGCGGACCCGAGATGGAGCAGATCTCGAAGGAGGACCGGGACGTGTGCCTGATCGCCGGCGGCGTGCTGCAGGAGGAGGACATGCGCAGGCTCCACATCAACGCCGGGGAGCTCACCGCGAAGGCGCATGAGCGCGGCTTCGATAGCCTGCAGGAAATCGAGACGGCCGTGCTTTATCCGAATGGCACGATCTATTTCCGGGGGGCCGACGCCATGTCGGAGCAGGCGCAGTACGAAGAGATCATCCGGCGGCTGGACGCGCTGGGAGCACAGGTGGCGGCGTTGCGGGGATAGCGCGTGCGACGGGCGGCAGGTGGTGTCGTGCACACCGTCCTTCGCTCCCGCGCAGCGCGACTCCAGCAGCGAACGCGCGTCGGTCGCTTCGCTCCGAGAGACGTCCCGCGCTAGATTCCCGCCATGCCGACCGCCTTCGTCACCGGCGCCACTGAAGGAATCGGGCGAGCGACCGCTTTCGCCCTCGGGCGTGCGGGCTGGGCGGTCGGGGTGTGCGCCCGGACCCAGGCCAAGGTCGAGGCGCTGGTAGCCGAGCTGCGGAGCGAGGGCATCCACGCCGCCGGCGCTCCCGCCGACGTGTCCGAACCCGCCCCGGTCGAGCGGGCGGTGGCGCGAGTGACCGAGGCCCTGGGCGAGATCGGGTTGCTGGTGAACAACGCCGGCCGGCTCATCGCCCGGCCGTTCGCGGAGCTCACGCTGGAGGACTGGGACACGGTCATGGCGACCAACGTCCGGAGCCTCTATCTCGTCACCAGGGCGGTTCTCCCGACGATGCGGCGGCGGCAGGAGGGCACCATCGTGAACGTCGCGAGCCTCGCGGGGCGAAACGGCTTCCCGGGCGGCACCGCCTACACCGCGTCCAAGCACGCGGTGCTCGGCTTTGCGCGCTCGCTCATGCTCGAAGTGAGGAAAGAGGGCATCCGGGTCATCACGATTTGCCCGGGCTCAGTGGACACCGCGTTGCTGCACGACCAACCGATGCTCAAGTCCGATCCCGGGCGCATCCTCAAGGCCGAGGACGTGGCCGACACCATCCTCCACGCGGTGAGCCTCCCGGCCCGCGCGCTCGTCAGCGAGCTGGACCTGCGTCCCACCAACCCGTGACCGTGTCGGGCGTGCTCGTAACCATGTGCGTCTGCCGCCGCGTGCCGTTCGCGCGGCTGCTGCCCATGGCCCGGACGGCCGGTTGGGATGTGGACGGCATCGCCCGCGCGACCGGGTGCGGCGCCGGGTGCGGGCTGTGCCGACCCTACCTTCGCCGGATGCTCGCGACCGGCGAGACCGAGTTCCGCGAGCTGCTCACCGAGTCCGCGGACGGATGAGCCGCCGATTGCCCCCGGTCGCTGGCCCCGTCGGAGGAAGGAGGGCCCGCGGGGTTTCGGTGAGCGATGTCGGCTGAGGGCTTGAACCGCCGGGATCCCCCCTCCACCTTTCAGACGATGTCACACGGGCGACTGCTCCGCCGGCTCCTCATCGCGGTCCCCGCAGTCCTGGGGATGGCCGCAGGCGCGAGCCCGGCGGCCGCTGTCGAGTTCGCTACGGTCCCGACGGCTCAGGCCGACGCTGGCCTGCTCGACGTCCCCGCCCAGCCCACCATCCGCACGCCGGGTCAGTCGCTGCCCACCCCGGTGCATGACGAAGCGACCTGCGCGTTCTGTCAGGCCGCGATCTTCCCACCCTGCGCGCCGCAGCCGACCAGGTTCTCAATCGAGTCGCTGGGCCTCGTGCGCCAGGACTGCGCCACTGCCGACGCGGTGGCGCCGCAGTTTACCACTCACCGCCTCCCGACCACCCGAGCCCCGCCCGCGCTCCGATCGGCCTGACGCGCGCGCCCACTACGGGCGCGCCGGCTCACCGCCTACGGAGTGCCCATGCCCGTCCGCCTTCGGACGGTCCTCTTCCTTGCCTGCTGGCCGGGAGGCGCGACCGTCGCCAGCGCGCAGGTCCCTGCTGGTGCCGCTGATTCAGCGGCGCGAGCCCCGAGTGCGGCCGATTCGCTCGATCTGACCCTTCGGCCGGACTGCGTCCGGCCCAGCGTAGACACCACGGCACCGCAATCCGCCCATGCCACTCAGGCGCCGCTGTGCCTGACGCGCCAACAGGCGATCGCCGAGGCCCTGAAGCGGAATCCCCAACTCGAGGTGGCCGCGCAGCAGGTGGCGCAAGCGCGAGCGCGAAAGTCTCAGGGCACCGCCATCCCGGACCCGCAGTTCGACGCCACGTTCGTGCAGTCTCCCGGGCTGTTCGGCGCCGGCGGAGGCACCGAGCGGAGCATCACCGCCACCGTCACAATCCCCTTCATCGACAAGTTCCGGTTGCAGGGGCGGGTCGGCACGGCGGACGTCCGGTCGGCCAGCGCCGCCGCCACGCTCACCCGGCAATTGATCACGGCACAGACCTGGGAGACCTACGACTCGCTGCTCGCCTCGCTTCGGCGGGATCGCGACCTCCGGGAGGCCCGGGCGCTGGCACAGGACTTCGTGCGACGAGCCCAGGCACGGTACGACGCCGTAACGACGCCGAAGCTGTATCTGATACGGGCGCAGACGGAGCTGGCGCAGAGCGAGAACGACCTGATCGCGAACGACCGCGACGTCGCCAATGCTCGGGCCGCGCTCAACCGGCTGGTCGGTCGTCCGCTCGACGCCCCCATCGCCGCCGCCGATTCGCTGAGTGTGCCGGCGGCACCACCCGACCTCGAGCGGCTGGTGACCACGGGGCTGGCCGCGCGACCCGAGCTGGCGGACCTCAAGAGCCAGATGGAAGGGGCCCGCGCCGCCACCGGACTCGCCCGGGAATACTGGCTGCCCGACTTCACCATCGGCGTCACCCGCGACTACGCGGACCCGGGCCCGGGCGTGCTGTTCACCGGGGTCTCCCTGCCGATCCCCCTGTTCTTCTGGCAGCACTCCCGCGGAGAGATCGGCGAAGCGCGTCACCACGAGCTCGAGCTCGGCGCGTCGTATCGCGACCTCGAAGGGCAGGTCGGCCAGGATGTCCGTGCCTCCTACGCGGCTGCGGCCGCGGCACTCCGTCAGGCCGTCTACATCCGGGACCGGCTGCTGCCGCTCGCTCGCCAGGCCTATCACATCGCATCCGTCAGCTATGGCCTCGGCGGATCGTCGGCGATTGAGCTGCTCGACGCCCGGCGCAACCTGCTCGATGCCGAAAGCCAGTACACTGACGCGCTCGCCGCGGCCAACGACACCCGCGCGGAGCTCGAGCGCGCGGCCGCCACTCCGCTGGATTCGCTCGAGACCGGAGGACACCAATGATCGACAAGTCCGCGCTCGGCGCGACCCTTCTGCTGGCGGCCCTGGTCGCCGCGTGTGGCGGCGGCTCCCGGCGAAGCGACGCCCGGGACAGTACCACCACCTCGGCGGGACAGGTTGCTCCCGTGGAGCTCGATACTGCACAGCGCTCGCGGATTCACCTCGAGAAGATTATGCCGGAGACTTACCGGCCCAGCGTCA
>JBQCGH010000047.1:0-20520 GCA_051955835.1 Gemmatimonadales bacterium | reverse complement strand
CGCATTTTGGTGGGGGAAAAGGGACACCCGCAACACGGGCGGCACCGGCCCTCCGTGGCCGGTGCCGCACCGGCAGGATAGCTTGCATCCCATGCGCCGGGTGCCCCCGCCATCCCGCTTCACATCGTGACCACCCCCGTGCCGCGCGACCGTCTCCAGGAGGCGTTGCGGGATCGGTACCTGATCGAGCGCGAGCTCGGTCGTGGCGGCATGGCCATCGTCTACCTGGCGCGCGACCTCCGGCACGATCGACCGGTCGCCCTCAAGGTCCTGCTCCCGTCCCTCTCCAGCAGCCTGAGCGCGGAGCGGTTTCTGCGCGAGATCCGGACCGCCGCCCGCCTGCAGCATCCGCACGTCCTGTCCGTCCACGACTCCGGTGAGGCCGACGGCCAGCTCTGGTTCACCATGCCCTACGTCGAGGGTGAGACGCTTCGCCGGCGCCTCGAGCGCGAAGGGCAGCTCCCGTTGCCCGACGCGCTCAGGATCGCCCGCGAAGTGGCGGACGGACTCGATTTCGCCCACCGGCACGGCGTGATTCACCGCGACGTGAAGCCGGAAAACATTCTCCTGAGCGAGGGTCATGCCCTCGTGGCCGACTTCGGCATCAGCCGAGCGCTCGCCATGGATGGCGGCGAGGCGCTCACCGAGACCGGTGTGTCGGTCGGTACGCCATCCTACATGAGCCCGGAGCAGGCCAGCGGTCAGCCGGTGGACGCGCGGACCGACATCTACGCGCTCGGCTGTGTGCTGTACGAGATGCTGGCCGGCGAGCCGCCGTTCACGGGACCGACCCCGCAGGCGGTCATCGCGAAGCGTTTTCACACCGACGCGGTGCCGCTCCGGGCGGTCCGCCCCGCCGTGCCCGAACAGGTGGACCGCGCGGCCGCGCGGGCGCTGGCGCGGATACCGGCCGACCGGTTCTCCTCTGCGGCCGAGCTGGCGCGTGCGCTCGAGGCCGACCCCACGACCGTCACACCCGTGCAGCCGCCCGCGGCTCGATCACGCCCAGGGCGGACCGGTCTGCTGCTGCTCGCGCTCGGCGTGTTGATCGGCGTCGGCGTGCTCTTTGGCTGGATGCGCAGCCGGCAGGCCGGAGCGTCCGACGACGCCGGCCTGCGACGTCTGGCGGTACTCCCGTTCGACAATCTGGCCGGCGCAGACAAGGTCTACTTCGCGGAGGGGATCACCGACGAGATCCGGGGCAAGCTCGCCACGCTGCCCGGACTCCAAGTGACCGCGCGGACCAGCTCGGCCCAGTACGCCGCGAGCCCCAAGCGGCCCGAGATCATCGGCCGCGAGCTCGGCGTGCGGTATCTCCTGAGCGGGACCGTGCGCTGGGACCAGGAGGGCGGACAAAGCAGGGTGCGTGTGAGCCCCGAGCTGATCGAGGCGGCAACGGGCGCCACGCGCTGGCAGCAGTCGTTCGACGCGCCGATGACGGACGTGTTCCGTGTCCAGGCCGATGTGGCGGAGCGGGTGGCGCGCGAGCTCGGCGTGGCGCTCGCCGCGGGGGACAGGCGGCACCTCGAAGCGCGGCCGACCGGCGACCTCGACGCGTACGACCTCTACCTGCGCGGTCGCCATGCCTGGCACCAGCGAACCGCGGCCGGGCTCGACGAGGCACGTCGACTGCTGGAACAGGCCATCGCCGTCGATCCCGGCTTTGCGCCCGCTCACGCGGCGCTGGCGGACGTGTACGCCGTGCTGCCGCTCTGGAGCGACCTCTCGCCCGAGCAGACCTACCCTCGGGCGCGGGCGGCGGCGCTCGAGGCGCTGCGGCTGGACAGCACGCTCGCCTCGCCCTGGGCCGTGCTCGGCGACTTCAATGCGGTGTACGCGTGGAACTGGGCCGAGTCGGAACGAGACTTCCGCCGGTCGCTGGCGCTCGAGCCGAATAACGCCAACACCCATCACTGGTACAACGGAGACTACCTGCTGGCGATGGGCCGGATGGACGATGCGGTTCGGGAGGCGCGGCGCGCCCACGAGCTCGACCCGCTCAGCCTCACGATCAGCGGCGGGCTCGGACGAGCGCTGTACAGCACGGGGCATGCCGAGGAGGCGGTTCAGGAGCTGCGGAACGCGGTGGCGATGGACACGACGTTTTCGCTCACCAACGAGTACTTGGGAACGTCCTACATCGCACTCGGGCGATACGCCGAGGCCGTGCCCATGCTCCGCCGCGCGCTGGAGCCCGGGGTCCGGATCTCATCCACGCTCTCGATTCTGGGGTACGCGCTCGCGAAGAGCGGGCAGACGGCCGAAGCCGAGGAGATCATCAAGGAGCTGCTCGCCCGCCGAGAGCGCGGGTACATCTCCCCAACGAGCCTCGCCATGTCGTATGCCGGCGTCGGTGACACCACCGAGGTGTTCGCATGGCTCCGGCGCGCGGTGGAGGCTCACGACCCTTCCCTGATCTACAATTACGTGACCTACCCGGTCATGGTGCCGTTCCGGCGGGATCCGCGCGGACAGGCGATCCTGCGGGCGATGGGGCTGGGAGAGCACTGAGGCTAGCGACCGGCCGGCCTCAACCGATCTGCGACAAAGATTGCTCCACCCCTCCATTCCGGCACACGCCCGCCGAGCGCTGTCGCCACAGCCTCGTGCGCGAGGAGACGCGTCGAGTCCAGCGTGGGCAGCGGCGACACGTCAGGCGTGATCAGCAGCGGAATCTCGGTGCAGCTCAGCGCCACCGCATCACAGCCTGCGTGCTTCAAGCCTCCGATGATGCGGACGTACTCGGTTCGCGACACATCTTCCAGCCGGCCCTGGGTCAGCTCGCCGAAGACGACGTCGTCCACCAGCTTGCGATCGGCCGGCGGAGGAGTGCGCATCTCGATGCCATGGCGGGCGAACGCGGCGGGGTATACCGGTCCTTCCATCGTCCAGCTGGTGCCGAGCAGGCCGACGCAGGTGTAGCCCACGGCCTCGGCTCGCTGCGCGACGATCTCGGCGATGTGCAGTCCCGGGATCGGCAGTGGGTCGCCGGGCTGCTCGAGTGCGAGGTGCGCGGTGTTGTCGGGACAGACGAAGAAGTCGCAGCCGGCGTCGGTGAGCCGACGAGCCGAGCGGGTGAGGTGGGCCCGGACCACCGCGAGATCGTTCCGCTCGTAGGCCTCGAGCACCGGGCCCATCGGTCGGAGCGACAGCGTGATCTCGGGGTGCTGGTGCGCGCCAAGCCGGCGCGCGGCCTCGCGGACCATCTCGAGGAAGCACAATGCGGCGCCGTCGGCGCTGTGGGCCAGGATGCCGATGTGTCGCATGGGGTCCTCAGCGTTGGATAAGCCACGCGGGCGCGGCGGTTCCGCACCCCGCACGAGAGTGGGCGCCGATCTAGTGGACGGCCGCGGGGGCTTCCTCGTGCACTACGCGGGCGCGGAGCACCTCGAGGAACTGCGCCAGCCACGCGATGTCGCCAACCTGCATGAGGATCTTCTTGCTCATTCGTCGCGCATCTCGTTGGGGGTGGGGTCAATGTGGGGAGCCGGAAGGGCGGGAGCAAGCCGCGCCAAGCCTTGTGTCGCTCCGACCCCGGGCGGCAAATTGACCCGTGGCTTCCCCCGAGTCTGACATGGATCAGATCCCGCTCGACCCCGGCGAGGTCACGCGGCTGCTGCGGAGTGCCCGCAGCGGCGAGCCTGGCGCGCTCGAGCGGCTGGTGCCGCTCATTTATGAGGACCTTCGCCGGCTCGCACGGTCGCAGCTTCGGGGCGAGTACGTCGAGCGCACGCTTGACGCCACGGCGCTGGTGCACGAGTGCTATCTCAAGCTCGGGCCGGCGGCGCTGGCCGCAACGGACCGTGCCCACTTCATGGCGATTGCGGCGCGGGCGATGCGGCAGGTGCTGGTGGACCAGGCCCGCGACCGCAAGGCCGCGAAACGCGGCGGCGGAGCGTGGATGCGCACGACGCTGAACGACGACGCCCTGGTGGGAGAGCTGGACCTCGACGGCGTGCTCGCGCTGGACGAGGCCGTGGCCGCGCTGGAGCCGCGCCAGCGTCAGGTGGTCGAGTGCCGTATCTACGGCGGCATGGACGAAGCGGAGATAGCCCAGGCGCTCGGGGTGTCGGGGCGCACGGTCCATCGCGACTGGCTCAAGGCCCGAGCGTGGCTCTACCGTCACTTCTATCCCGAGACCACCGGGTGAGCATCGCCATCGAGCAGCACATCCGGTTCTGCACGTCGTCCGACGGCGCGCGCGTCGCCTACGCGACGGTCGGGAGCGGGCCTCCCCTCGTGAAGGCCGCGAACTGGCTCAGTCACCTCGAGTTCGACGGCAAGAGCCCGGTGTGGCGCCACTGGATCAGGGAGCTATCCCGGTCCCACATGCTGGTGCGCTACGACGAGCGCGGGTGCGGTCTCTCCGACTGGAGCGCCGACGAGTATTCGCTCGACGCCTGGGTGCGCGATCTCGAGGCCGTGGTGGATGACCTGGAGCTCGAACGCTTTCCGCTGCTCGGCATCTCGCAGGGCGGACCCATCGCCATCGCGTACGCCGCGCGCCACCCCGAGCGGGTCAGCCAGCTCATTCTCTACGGGAGCTATGCCCGGGGCCAGGCGCACCGCGACCCTGGTGGGCGTGACCAGGAGGAGCGCGAGCTGCTGCTGAGCCTCATCCGGGTGGGCTGGGGAAAGGATCACGCCGCCTTTCGGCAGGTCTTCACCAGCCTGTTCATCCCCGACGGCACGCCCGAGCAGATCGAATGGTTTAACGAGCTGCAGCGCGTGTCGGCGCCCCCCGAGAACGCGGCCCGCATGTGCGCGGCCTTTCATCAACTGGATGTACGCGACCTCGCGCCGAGGCTTCGCCTGCCGACGCTGGTGCTCCACGGGACCGGCGATCTGCGGATTCCCTTCGCCGAAGGTCGCCTGCTGGCGTCGCTCATTCCCGGCGCGCGGCTGGTACCCATCGAGAGCCGCAACCACCTCATCCTCGAGTCCGAGCCGGGGTGGCCGCGCTTCCTGTCGGAAGTGCGGAGCTTTCTCGGCGTTGAGGCGGTGGTGCCCGCCTCATCTGCGATCCGACGCCAGCGGATCGACCGGCTGTTCGACGAGGCGCTCGACCTGGCACCCGAGGATCGCGCCGAGCTGCTGGGCCGCGAGTGCCACGACGACCCAGACCTTCGGGCGGAGGTGGAGGCGCTGCTCGGGGCGGCCGAGCGGCCCGGCGTAACGGCACAGCTGGCGGGCGTCGTCGCGCACCCGTCACCTCGGGGGCCGACGCCGGTCCACACGATCGCGCAGTACGAGGTCCTGGAGCAGCTCGGCGCGGGCGGCATGGGGATCGTCTACAAGGCGCGCGACCGGCGGCTCCAGCGGCTGGTGGCCCTCAAGGTCCTGCCCCCCACGGTGAGCCTCGACGAGGAGCTCAAGCTTCGCTTCATGCGGGAAGCGACGGCGATCGCCTCGCTCGATCACCCCAACCTGTGCACCATCTTCGAGATCGCGGAGGCGGAGGCCGGGCAGCTGGTCATCGTCATGCCCTACTATCAGGGCGAGACCCTGAAGGAAAAGCTGACCCGCGGGCCGCTGCCGCTGGCGCAGGCGCTCGACTACGGACTCCAGCTCGCGACCGGCCTGGCCTACGCCCACGAGCTCGGCGTGGTGCACCGGGACATCAAGCCAGCCAACGTGGTCGTGACGGCCGGCGACCGGCTCAAGATCCTGGATTTCGGCATCGCCAAGGTCGCGCGGGCGGACGCGAACCTCACGAGGACCGGCGCGGTATTGGGAACGATCGCCTACATGAGTCCGGAGCAGGCCCGGGGCGATCCGGTCGACCACCGGAGCGACCTGTGGGCACTCGGCGTCGTGCTCTACGAGATGCTCGCGGGCCGGGCACCGTTCACCGCCGACTCCCTGGAGGCGGTGTTCTTCGCCGTCCAGTGGCGGTTGCCCGAGGACCTGGCGACGCTCCGCCCGGACGTTTCGCCCGGGTTGAGGGACCTGGTGCATCGGTTGCTGGAGAAGGAGCCCGGTGATCGGTATCAGACGGCGCTCGAGCTCGCGGCGGCGCTCGAGCCGCTTCGCGCCGAGGTCACGGCCGCACCAGTTCCGCCCTCCATGGCGGCCACGCATCTCGCGTCCACGGGCGGATCCGCGTCCGTGCCGGGCGGCGCGCGGACGGGACGCTCGTTCTCCCGACACGAGTCCTCCCCGATCCGGCAGGCTGATCCCGCCAGAGAACAACGGCTCGAGCTCGCCCGAGCAGCCTTTGCGGGCGCCGCGTGGGGCGAGGCGTACACCGCGCTGAAGGCGGCGGATGCCGCCGGCGAGCTCGACGCCGAGGACCTGGAGCGGCTGGCCGAGTCCGCCTGGTGGGTCTCGGACGGGACGACCTCGATGCGGGCACGAGAACGGGCATACCGGCGCTACGTGCAGCGCGGCCAGGCTCGCCAGGCCGCGGCGGCCGCGCTCGCGCTGGCCGAGGACCACTTTCATCGGCTCGCGCGGGCTGTGGGACAGGGTTGGCTCCGCCGCGCCGAGCGGCATCTCGAGATGCTGCCGGACGCATCGGAGCGGGGTTGGCTCGAGCGGCTCCGCTTCGTGCTCGCGCTCGAGGCGGAAGGCAACCCGGAACAGGCGCTCACGTACGCGGAGAGCGCCATCGCCATCGCCCGGCGCGCGGGCGATACCGATCTCGAGATGCTGGCGCTGCAGGACCGCGGGCGAGCGCTCGTGGCGCTTGGGCGCGTGAAGGACGGCATGGCGCTCATCGATGAAGCGATGACCGCGGCACTGGCCGGCGAGCTCACGCCGCGAACGACCGGCCGTGCGTACTGCAACACCATGAGCACGTGCGCCCGGCTGGGCGACTTCGGGCGCGCCGCCGAGTGGTACGACGCCGCCTACACCTGGTGCGAGCCGCAGCACGCGGCCTCGGCCTATCCCGGGATCTGCCGGATTCACCGGGCCGGCATTCTCCGGATTCGCGGTGACCTGACGAACGCGGAGGCCGAGGCGCAGCGTGCCGCCCACGAGCTCGAGGACTTCCTGATCGACGTGGCGGGCGAGGCGTTCTACGAGCTGGGCGAGATCCGGCTGCGCATGGGCGATCTCGCGACGGCCGAGACGATGTTCGGCGAGGCCCACGCCCGCGGCCGCGACCCGCAGCCGGGACTGGCGATGCTACGCCTGGTCGAGGGCAAGGCCGAGGCGGCGCGCCCGATGATCGAGCGGGCGCTGGCAGAGCCCGGACTCTCGATGCTCGACCGGGCAAAGCTGCTGCCGGCCGCGGTCGAGATCAGGCTGGCGGTCAATGACGTGGCGGCGGGCGACCAGGGGGCGTCCGAGCTCCAGATCATCACCGAGACCTATGCGTCACCAGCGCTGGTGGCCCAGGCAACCCTCGCGCGGGGCCGGGTCGAGCTCGCGGCCGGCCGGCCGGAGTCCGCGCTCCCGCATTTGCGCCGCGCCAGCCGGATCTGGACCGAGATCGACCTGCCGCTGGAGCTGGGTCGCACGCGGCTGCTCCTCTCTCAAGCGTACACGGTACTGGGCAATGTGGACGAGGCCGCACTCGAGGCGCGCGCGGCAGCGATGGCGATGGCTCGCGTAGGGCCGCCTGCGCAGCGGCGGGAGTCACCCTGACGCGCCGCGGGGTCGGCTGGGAGTGATTCCAGCCACCCCGCGCCCGATGTCAGTCCGACCGTAGTTCCTGCGCAGATACCTGGTGAAGCCCCCTGAGCACCTTCACCAGGAGCGATACCATGCCACGCCTGCGCCCGGATCCATCCTTCTATCCATCCCCGAAACTGGCCGCCGAGGCCCCGCGTGAGCGGCTGGCCTACGTGGCCCTATTGAGCGGCGCCGACACCAGCCGGCGCGACGCCATCGGCGTGGTGGACACCGACCCCACCAGCTCCAGCTTCGGCCGGCTGGTGGGCCGAACCGACTTCCCCCAGGGGGGCAATGAGCTGCACCACTTCGGCTGGAACGCCTGCAGCTCGCACCTGTGCCCCTGGGCGGCCAACGCGCACGTCGAGCGCCGATACCTGATCGTGCCGGGGACGCACTCGTCACGGATCCATATCCTCGACACGCAGCCCGACCCGAGACAGCCCACGCTGGTGAAGGTGATCGAGGCCGACGAGGTGCTCGAACGCACCGGCTACGCCGCACCCCACACCGTGCACTGCGGTCCCGACGGCATCTACCTGAACGCGCTCGGGTCGCCCGAGGGTGATGGCCCCGGCGGCATCTTCATGCTGGACCATGAGACTTTCGACGTGCAGGGCCGCTGGGAGCACGATCGCGGGTCGCAGTACCTGGCCTACGACTTCTTCTGGCACCTGGGCCACGACACCATGATCACGAGCGAATGGGGCACGCCGAACATGGTCAAGGACGGCGTGAACCCCGAGCTGCTGCTGGCGGGCAAGTACGGTCACAAGCTCCATGTCTGGGACCTTCGCCGGCGAATTCACCTGAAGGAGCTCGACCTGGGCGCCGACCAGCAGATGGTCCTCGAGCTCCGGCCGGCGCACGACCCGACGAGCGCGTACGGGTTCGTCGGAGTGGTCATGTCGCTCACCGACCTGTCCAGCTCAATCTTCCTCTGGTACCTGGACCGGTCCCAGGGACGGACCGGCGAGTGGAAGGCGAAGAAGGTGATCACCATTCCCGCCGTTCCCGCGGACGAGGCGGACCTGCCCCCGCTGCTCAAGGGGTTCAAGGCCGTGCCGCCCCTAGTGACCGACATCAACCTCTCGGTCGACGACCGCTTCCTCTACGTGTCGTGCTGGGGCACGGGTGAGCTTCGGCAGTACGACGTGCGCGATCCCTTCAACCCGGTCTTTACCGGCAGCGTGAAGCTCGGCGGGATCGTGGCACGGAGCGCCCACTCGGCGACCCCGGATCGGCCGCTCAATGGCGGCCCGCAGATGGTCGAGGTGAGCCGCGACGGGCGACGGGTGTACGTCACCAACTCGCTCTACACCCCGTGGGACGCGCAGTTCTACCCGGACGGGATCCGTGGCTGGATGGCGAAGGTCGATGCCGCGCCGGGTGGTGGGCTCGCGGCCGATCCGGGCTTCTTCGTCGAATTCGAAGAGGGCCTGGTCCCACACCAGGTGCGGCTGCAGGGTGGCGACGCCTCCTCCGACTCGTTCTGCTACTCCTGAGGAGGTCGTGGCCATGACCTGGACATCGTGGGCGCTCGTGGGCATGGGCGCCGGACACGGGGCCAACCCCGGGATGGGCTGGCTGTTCGCGGTCGCGCTGGGGATGCAGGAGCGGAGGGCGCGCGCGGTATGGCGCGCGCTCCCGCCGCTCGCGGCGGGTCACGCGCTGGCGGTCGGGCTCGCGGCCCTGTCCCTGGCGGCGCTCGGCCGGCTCGTGCCCGCGGCCGCGATTCACTGGATCATCGGGGGCTCCCTCCTCGCCCTGGGAGGGGCCCGGCTCGCATCGCACCGGCACCCGCGGTACGGTGGCATGCGCGTGGGATTTCGGGAGCTCACGACGTGGTCGTTCCTGATGGCCACGGGGCACGGAGCTGGGTTGATGGTGCTGCCGCTGCTGGTCGGAGCGGCGGGGAGTGGCGCGTCAGCGGGCGAGCACGGGCACATGATGCACGCGGTGTATGCCGCGCAGGCGAGCCTCGTACCGAGCTCTGGCCTGACCGCCGCTGGGCTCTGGGCGACGCTCGCGCACACGGCGGGCTATCTGCTCGTGACCGGGCTGATCGCACTGACCGTGTATCGGAAGTTCGGCCTTCGGCTGTTGCGCACGATGTGGATCAATCTCGACCTGATCTGGGGCGGCGCACTGCTCGGGACGGGCGCGCTGACGCTGATCCTCTGAGTGGCGGGGCTGTCGGCGGCGGTACCAGTGACGCGAGCGCCGATCAGTCGAGAGTCCCGTCACGAGATGCTCGCCCCGGCCTAGCCCGTCAGACCCCCTCGCCTTCCACGACCTTCTCTACCGGAAACTCTCCCGTGACGTCGGCGCCAGAGACCAGCCGCACGGCCTCTGCCGCGGGCGTATCGGCCGGCACGATCCCGGTTAGCGCCCAGACCAGGGGCAGTGCGGCGAGCACCAGCAGTCCCGAGAGCCAGAAGGGGACGCCGACGCCGAATCGGTCCATCAGGAACCCCGCGGCGATCGGAAACGCGACCCGCGAGACGCCGCCGAAGGTGTGCTGGACGCCCATGTAGAGACCGCGCTCGCTGCTCGGCACCACCCGGGAGAGGAGGCCGGTCACGCACGGAAACAGGAAGGCGGTGCCGAGCGGCATGAGCGTGAAGCCCGCGAAGATGAGCACGGCATGGGTCCCGAGGCCGGTGCAGACGAGCCCCGCGGCGAGGAGGACGAGGCCGACTCGCGAGAGCCGAGCTTCGCCCAGACGATCCACGGCACGGCCGAGCAGCAGTGAGCGCACGACCACGCCCATGCCGCCCACATACATGATGAAGTAGCCGATGGTCCGCTCGGTCACGCCCAGCCGATTGGTGAGCAGCAGGGCGACGAGCTGTACGGTGCCGTAGAACGCGCCGATCCCGATGGCGTAGATCCAGATAAGCCGCGGGGCCGGCTCGCGCCACCGGACGATCACGCGCGCGATCGCCTCGCGCGGGCTGGTCGCGGCATGACCGCTGGACGGGCCGGTGGGCGACGGCTCGCGAGACTCGACCAGGAATCGGGAAGCGAAGCCCGCGACCAGGATCGCGAGCGCGGCCGCCCCGAGCCCGGGTGCGGTCTGGCCCCCAACCGCGATCATCACCGACCCGAAGGCCGGCCCGACGACGGCGCCCAGGCTGGTAATCGCGGAGAGCCAGCCGAGGCTCCGGGTGCGCTGCTCGGGCGGCGACGCATCCGCCACATAGGCCTGGACGACGCCGATCGTGCCGCCGCCCAGGCCCTGCACCAGGCGGGAAAGGAGCAAGACCGACACCGAGCCGGCAAAGGCGAAGATGACGTAGGCGCACGCGGTGATCAGGAGACCCGCGAGGATCGCGGGGCGGCGGCCGTAGCGATCGGACATCCGGCCCCAGAGCGGGGCCACGGCCAGCTGCGCCACGGAAAACGCGGAGACCAGCACGCCGACCACGGTGGCATTGGCGCCGAGGTCGGTGGCGTAGAACGGGAGGAGGGGCACGATCATGGCCAGCCCCACCATGTCCACGAACGCGGTGACGAACAGGACGAGCAGGCGCGTCATGCCGCTTACCTCGCCGGCAGCGAGTAGAACGCCCCGAGGATGGCCCCATAGATCAAGTGCCCGAGCACCACCGAGACCGGTGTCTGGTAGCCGTAGTTGAGCGCGAGAAAGCCCGGCGGCTCCAGCTGGCGCGTGACCGTGGGGCCCTTGTACTCGCTCGCCATGCGTGGATGCAGGCCCGGCATCAGCCGCATGACCACCGTCAACACGAACAGCGCCTGCAGCAGCCCGAGGGCCGCGCCGGCCCACCAGGTCGCTCGGCCCCACGCCTGAAACGCGAGGACGTAGCCCAACGAGAAGATCCAGCCATTGAGCAGGTGCACGCCGAAGCCGATCAGGCGCGCGCGGTCGCGGCTGGGCGTGAAGATGGCGCCAAGCATGTAGGGCAGATTCATGCGCGTGAGGCCGAGCCCCTGGCTTCCGGCCATCACGGTGGTCAGCGCGACGGTGGCCACGAAGCCCCACAAGAGCCAGCTCTGCCAGTTCATACCCGGGACTCCTGGATCGCCGACTGCGACGGCTTGGGCGGCACGGCCCGCTCCATGGGCGCTTCGCCGGCCAGTCGCTTGGCCAGCGTGAGCGCCGCGCTGATCAACCCGACATGCGTGAACGCCTGGGGAAAGTTGCCGAGCGCGGCGCCGGTCGGTGGGTCGATCTCTTCCGCGAACAACCCGACGTCGTTGGCGTAGTCGCACAGCCGCTCGAACAGCTCGCGCGCCTCGTGGACAGTGCCGCCTCCCATCGCGAGGTACTCCGCGGCCCAGAAACCGCAGACGCCGAACGCACCCTCGCCCGGCGACTCATCGGTGCGATAGCGATACAGCAACCCGTTTCCGGCGCCGAGCCGCTCGCGTACGCGCCGGTAGGTCCCGCGCATGCGTTCGGAGCGCGGGTCCTCGAACTCGTACCACGCCAGCAACAGAAGGTTGGCGTCCACATCGTCGCCGCCGAGCCACGAGACATAGCTGCCGAGCTCCGCGTTCCAGGCGCGGCGCTCGACCTGGCGGCGGATCGCTTCTCGGTTCTTCCGGAACATGGCGACGGGGGCCCGGCTCAGATGGCCCTGGTCGTGAAGCTGCACCAGCCGATCCAGCGCGGCCCAGCACAGCACCCGTGAGTGGGTGTGGTCGGCGCGTCCCGAGCGCGGCTCCCAGATGCCTTCGTCCGGCTGCTCCCAATGCCGGCACACGTATTCGCCGAGGGCGATCAGCAGCCGCTCGGTCGCGTGGTCGAGCGTCCCGCCCTCCTTCACGAAGTGAATGACGGCGTCGATGACCTCGCCGTACACGTCGAGCTGGCGCTGGTCCTTGGCCGCGTTGCCCACCCGCACCGGCCGCGACCCGCGATACCCCACCCACCGCTCGAGCAGGCGCTCCCTGGGGGGCTTGTTGCCGTGAACATCGTAGAGCACCCGCAGCTCGGGTTGGGTGAGACGGGTGGCGTGCAGCAGCCAGGCCACGAATGCGTGCGCCTCGTCCGGAAAGCCGATGCCGAACAGCGCGCGCACCGTGAGCGACGCGTCGCGCAGCCAGCAGAACCGGTAGTCCCAGTTGAGCGAGCCGCCGAGTCGCTCGGGAAGTGATGTCGTCGGGGCGGCGACCACCGCGCCCGACGGCGCGTACACCATGAGCTTGAGCGCGAGCGCGCTCCGGACCACCGCCTCGCGACGTGGGCCGTCATAGTGGATCTGCGAGACCCAGCGGCGCCACCAGTCCACCGTCCGATCCAGGCATGCGCGCGACCATTCCCCCAGCGGCGGCCACAGGCCCGGCTCCTCGGTCGCGATGGTCAGCGACGCGTGCGCCACGTCGCCGGGGGGGTGGCGGGCGCGCGCGCGCACGACGCCGTCCGGCTCGATGGCCAGCGGCAGATCGGTGCGGAGCGCGAGCAGACTGGCACCGGACTCCACCCTGACGCCGAGCGCACCGGCCGACCGCAGCCGCCGGGGCGCGAGCCCGTAGCCCGGGCGAGGGTCGAATACGAGCTCGAGCATGACCTCGCCCTGCTCGCAACGGATCATCCGGAGGATCTCGCGCTCGGGCATCAGCAATCGGTGCTTCTCGTCCTCTTCGGCGACCGGCATGAGGTCGGTCAGCACGAGGGTGCCTGTGCTGGTCTCGAAGCGGGTCTCGAGGACGTTCGTGTCTTGCAGATAGCGCCGCTCGGACCGACACGATTCGACCGGCGCGATTCGCCACCGTCCGGCGCCCGGATCGAGGAGCCCGCCGAACAGGGAGGGGCTGTCGCAGCGCGGCCAGCACAACCAGTCGATCGACCCGTCCCGGCTCACGAGCGCGGTGGACCGCCCATCGCCGATGACCGCGTAGTCGCCGATGCCTCCGGGCGTTGTTCTAGCGTTTTCCATTGTGGGTAAGGTAGCTGCCCCCCGGCTCAGACTCGCAGAGCTCCACCGACGAGCCCGGCGGG
The DNA here is from genome assembly GCA_051955835.1 of Gemmatimonadales bacterium. Classification (GTDB taxonomy): domain Bacteria; phylum Gemmatimonadota; class Gemmatimonadetes; order Gemmatimonadales; family GWC2-71-9; genus CAVVWJ01. Next base: position 6,932 of record JBQCGH010000047.1, on the reverse strand, counting down.
TCCGGATCGAAGCACACGGTCGAGCGAGCCTACGCGCCCCCTCGGTTGACGCCTGCCGTCGCCCGGTCTACTAACCAGGTCATGCGGATCGCGACCTGGAACGTCAACTCGCTCAAGGCACGCCTGGAGAAGGTCTCCTGGTGGCTCGAGCGGGCGCGCCCCGACGTGCTGCTGATGCAGGAGACCAAGCTCACCGACTCGGCGGTGCCCGTGGCCGAACTGAGGGCCGCTGGGTACGAGGTTGCGCACCACGGGGAGGGCCGGTGGAACGGCGTCGCGATTGCCAGCCGGGTCGAGCTCACGGACGTGGTGACCAATTTTGGGGAGCCGCTCCGACCGGCGCAAACGCCCGAGGTTGGCGACGACGAGCCTCTGGCCGAAGCGCGGATGATCACCGCACGCTGTGGCGGCATGCGGGTCGTGTCGGTGTACGCGCCCAACGGTCGCTCCGTCGGCTCGGCCTTCTACCAGGCGAAGCTCGACTGGTTCGCTCGGCTCGCCGGATGGCTCGAGCGCGCGGCCGACCCGACTGAGCCGCTCGTGCTCGGCGGCGACTTCAATCTCGCCCCCGACGACCGGGACGTCTGGGACCCGCTGGCCTGCCATGGGGGGACCCATGTGTCGCCCCCGGAGCGCGAAGCATTCCTGCGTCTGCGCCGTTGGGGGCTGGCGGACGCATACCGGCTCCGCCACGCCGAAGCTGGCCGATACACCTGGTGGGATTACCGTGCCGGAGCGTTTCACCGGAATCTCGGCATGCGGATCGATCACCTGCTGGTGACCCGGCCGCTGGAGCGCCGCGTGGTATGGGCTGAAATCGATCGCGAGGCGCGGAAGGGCAAGCCGATTCCATCGGACCACGCGCCGCTCGTGATCGATCTCGACGAGCCCGGGCAGACGTTCGACGCGGGATGGGAACGGGTCGACGGCTAGGTCGGCCGGTCCCACGTTACGCTCGACGAAGAACCGCAAGGTTCATCACGCAATCGAATCCCACTGTCATCGCACCTATCGTGTGAGCCCGCCCACCGCCCGGCCTTCGTTTCCTCCGCCATACTGGGCGGGACCACAAACCGGAGAGAGCAGTGTCGCGCCCGCACATCGGGATTGCCGCAGTGTGTCTCCTCGCGCTTGGCGCCTTGGGATGTCACCGCGACGTCGACCGCCAGGCCACGCGCGAAATCGGCGCCTTGGTCGCCGCCAGGCAGGCGCCCGCGTTCGTGCGCGGCGTGCGCTGGAGCCTCATGCAGCAGGTATACAGTGACCGTAAGGATCGGCCGATCTGGGTGCGAGGCGGCCACCCCCGAGGGAAGGCTCGCGAGCTGGTCCGCGCGATCTGCCGAAGCGGCGAGGAAGGCCTGCGGCCCGCGGACTACGATCTCGCGGGGCTCAAGACGGCGCTCCTTGCGCTGCAGGAGGCCAAGCGCCCGGCGCCGGCCGACCTCGCGGCGCTCGACCTGCGGCTCACCGCCATCATGCTCGGCTTCGGCACCGATCTCCTCTCCGGCCGACTCGACCCGCGGGCGGTGGACGACGGGTGGTATCTCACCACCCGGCGCTCGAGCGTGGACAGCACGCTGCGCGCCGCGCTCCAGGACGACGACTCGCCCGACGTGCTCGAGAAGCTCCGCCCGAAACAGAAGGAGTACGATGAGCTGGTCGACGCGCTGAAGGAATACCAGCAGATCCTGCGCAACGGCGGATGGGGAACGGTGCCCCCAGGCCCCTCGCTCAAGCGGGGCGACCGGGGCGCGCGCGTTGCTGCGGTACGCCACCGACTGCACGCCACCGGCGATCTCTCCTCCGGGCGCGACGCCGATGTGTTCGACGAGGCGGTCGCCGGGGCGGTGGCGCGCTTTCGCGTGCGCCACGGGCTTCCGGCCGACAGCGTGGCCGACACGCCGACCGTTGGCGCGATGAACGTCCCGGTCGAAGCCCGAATCAAGCAGATCGAGGTCAACCTCGACCGGTACCGCTGGCTCCCCGCGGAGTTCACCAAGCGCTACGTGCTGGTCAACATCCCCGATTTCCGCCTCTACGCCTACGACGGCGGCAAGCCCACATTCGAGCAGCGCGTGATCGTGGGCGACCAGTACCAGAGTGCCACGCCGGTCTTCGCCGACTCGATGACATACGTGGTCTTTCGTCCCGAGTGGAACGTACCCGCCAGGATTCTAGTGCAGGAGATCCTGCCCCATCTCCAGGACGACGAGCGCTACGACCTGGCGTCCCGCGGGCTCGAGGTGGTGGACTCGGCCGGCCGGGTGGTGAAGGATCCCTCGCAGGTCGACTGGGGCGCCGTGGACACCGCCGATCTGCACTACCGCATCCGGCAGAAACCGGGGCCGAACAACGCGCTCGGCCGGGTGAAGTTCATGTTCCCGAACCGGTTCAACATCTATCTCCACGACACCCCCAGCCGGAAGCTGTTCGACCGCGAACAGCGCACGCTGAGCCACGGATGCGTTCGCGTGGAGAACCCGGTACAGCTCGCGGAGTTCGTGCTGGATGGGCAGCAGGGATGGAACCAGGATCGGATCGAGGCCGCGCTGGACGACTCGGCCACGGGGAACCGGATGGTATCGCTCGAGAAGCCGCTGCCGGTCTACCTGCTCTATCTCACTGCCTTCGTGCAGGACGGCCAAGTGCAGTTCCGGAATGACCCGTACGGCAAGGACCGGCGGGCGATGGCCCGACTGCAGGCGCCCGAGGCGGGACCGCCGTCGGTCTGTGGCGAGGTACAGCGGCTGCTTGGCGGCTGAGTCTGACCGGCGGTCCCCGAGTCCAATGGCCTCCTACTGCAGCCGCAGGATCTTTGCCACCGACGGGACGCCGTTCCCGTTCACGAGAAAGATCATGTACGGCCCGGGCGGCGCCTTATTTCCGCTTGGCGGGAGCGTGACGGACAGCCCTCCTGACACCTGCGAGAAGGGGAGCGGCACAAGCCGCTGCGCCTGGTCGAACGCGTGCGTTACCGACCCCAGGTGGATCAGAGTGACCTTGGTGATGCCGGCGCCATCCGGGGTGGTGACCGTCAGCGTCTGCCCGTAGCCGGCGTCGCTCGGCACCCCGCCCGTGATGGTAGGTCGCGGCCCCTGGAACAGATATGGGGGCGAGTAGATCTCGTAGTTCAGGTTGTTTGGCGCGCTGGCGCCGTCGCCGCCACCGCTGTGGAACACCCGTCCGTCCGGCAGCAGCAGCGTGGTCGAGTGATAGCCCCGAAGGAGCGGGGCGCTGCTCGCGAGCTGGGTCCACGCATTGCTCGTCGGACTCCATAGCTCCGCCACGTTGACCTTGCCCGCGGGATCGGAGCGGTCGGAAAGGCTGGTACCGCCGGTTACCAGCACGTCTCCCGTCGGCAGCACCGTTGCGTTCAAATTCCACCGCGCGTACGCCAAGGAGCCGGTCTGGGTCCACGACGGACTCGACTGATTCAGGTCGATGATCTCGGCGGTGTTGACCGGAGGACTGCCACCGCCGGCGTACAGGATCTTGCCCGGCGCGTACATCACCGCCGCGCCGTAGGTGCGCGGACCGAAGTGCATGCTCGGACCGAGCGTCCATTTGCCGGTGCCGGAGACATTCAGCCAGCGCGACTGCTGCTGCGACCCGGCGTAGAACACCCGCCCATCGGGCGCCACGAACGTTCGGGGATAGTTCGGCAGGGACAGGCTCGCGGTGGTGAGCTGGCGCCAGCCGGTGCCGTTCCAGACCTCCGGCACCGCGGCCACCGCGCCATTCTCGTCCTCTCCGGACAGGACCAGCACCTCGCCATCCGACAGCGTCGTCGTGGTCGGATACCAACGGCCTTGTGCCATGGAAGCACCCGCCTGCCAGGTGGACGTGACCGGATCGAAGATGTTGGTGGCCGGCAGGCCGTGGTCGTTGCTGATGTGTCCACCGGCCACGAGCAGCCGGCCGTCGGGCAGGAACGTATGGCCTGAGCAGAACAGGAGCGTCGGACTCGGCGGCGTGGCAGTGAAGTTGCCCGTCGCTGGATCCCAGAGCTGGGGCCCGCCCACCAACCCCCAGCTCAGCAGCCGGCCGTCGTCCAGCAGGTGAAGATGGAGCTGCACGATCGGCGAGGGCATCACGGACGACCACTGGCCCACGGCGGCAGGCCCGGACAGTGCAGTGACCGTGATGGTCGCCGTTCCCTGCTTGCCCTCGCTCATCGCCGTGATCGTGGCGCTCCCAGCGGCCACACCGGCGACGAGCCCGCTGCTCGAGACGGTCGCGACGGCGGGAGCGCTGGTCGACCACGCGACCGTGCGGCTACTGAGCGGCTGGCCCGCGGCATCCTTCGGCGTCCCGGTGAGCTGCACCGTAACTCCCGACGCGATCGTTGACGAGGCAGGGCTGACCTGGACTGACGCGACCGGACTGGCGGTGGTGGCCACGGTGACCCGCGCGCTCCCGCTCTTGCCTTCGCTGGTGGCGGTGATGGTCGCCGTGCCCGCGGCCACACCGGTGACCAGGCCGCTGCTGGACACGGTCGCGACCTGCGCGTTGCTGGTCGTCCACGTCACGGTGCGGCCGGTCAGCGGCTCACCGCCGGGGCCCTTGGGCGCCGCGGCGAGTCGCACGCTGTCGCCCACCAGGATCCCGGTCGAATCCGGCGTCACATCTACCGAAGCCACCGCAGTCGCGCCCGCGCCGGCGGCCTTGATCTCGAGCGCCAGCGCGCCAGCGTTGAGCTTGATCCACTTGGCGTCGACCGTATTGTCTCCGGGCCGCTGCTCGGCCTGCAGATCCGACGGCGGCGTCTCGCCCGAGGCCCGCTCCGCGATCTCGGTGAACCCCGTTCCCGGCGTGATCCCCGCGGCCGACCTGCGAATGCCGAAAATACCGTAGGCCACGTTGTTGGAGCTCGAGAAGGCGCCGAGTGTCACGGTCAGGCCCGTGACGGTGTTGGCCCGGCTCGAGCCGGATTGGGCAATCGCGTTGCTACCGTTCGACCCGGATGTCTCCACCCCCTGCCACTGCGAGACGACCCATTCGCAGTTGGCCTGCGTGGCCGTGAAGGTGATCCGGATGGGGCCGCTTCCCGGCGAAGCGCTCATGGCCCGGAAGACGCTCATCCGCTTGTGGGGCGTCCCGACCGGGTCGAAGGTGACCGTGGCGACCTGGGCCCACGCGGCCATCCCGCCGCCGGAAACGACAGGACTCGGCGAGGCGGCGGAGCCGTTGTGGCCGAGCACCGCGACGGTGACGAGCGCGTTGGCGGCGGGCGCGATGCTGGCCGTGGTGCAGACCTTCCCGTTCACCGCTGTGCCACCGGCCGTGAGCAGCGTGTGGACGATGCTCGTGGCCGCGGCGGGCGCCAGCGGCACGCGGGTCACCTCGACGTCGCGGGGCGCGGTCGGGTGGTCGACGCAGGTCGCGGTCGCGGCGCAGAGCGCCACGGCGACGATCCTCGGGACGCGTCGGGTCACGGAGTGGGAGATAGTCATGATGTCCGGAGTGAGATGAACAACATGCCACTTGAGGTCGAAGTCGGCAAGCGCAAGCCGCCGGCCTCACCATCACCGTGGCGCGATAATAGGGGAAGGACATCAAGTGGATCTCAAGGGTGGACCGGCCGGCCTGAAGGCTGGGTGCCTTGTCTGCCGCTATCGGCTGAGCAGTCTCGCCAGCACGGCGCGCACGCTGTCGCGCCCGGGGCGCTGGACTTCTTCCGCCTCCGCGCGCAGCGCCACGTAGCGCCGCATGGAGCGGATCGCGCTCGCCGTGTCGCCGGCGGCCAGCCAGATGCGGCCCTGCTCCTTGAGATAGGTCGAGAGATACGGCCGGCTCACCGGGAGCGCGACTTCGACCCGGCCGATGGTGCGCGCCGCGCCGGGGAGGTCGCCCATGGACTCGCGCAAGCGCGCGAGCACGAGATCGGTGACGTACCAGTCGTCCATGATGTCGCTCTCGCGGTAAATCGAGTCCGCGTGGTCGACCAGCCGGTTGGCCTCCGCGCGGTTCGTCCGCCAGGCGAACGCCGCCTCGAGCAGATCGGCGCACATGGCGCGGTCGTCGTCGTTGAAGGCGTCGGTCGTCGCGAGCCGCGGCACGGCACGGAGCCGAACCGACGAGGCACGTACCTGCGCCTGGCGCCCGTGGGCCAAGCTCCAGATGCCCATCCGGCAGATCGCGCGCGCGTGGACCCCGAGGGCCACGGAATCGGCGGCCCTGGGCAGCGGGCGCGAGGTGAGCGCCTCGAGATCACGCGCCGCGGTGGTGGTGTCGCCATCCCAGAAGAGCGCATCGTCGATTCGCTGGAGCGCGGCCCAGTCGGGGTACGGCTCGCCCGAAGCCAGGCTGTCGGTGAGGGCGAGGGCCTTCGAAGGCTGCCCGGCATCGAGCAGCCAGTCGTGGCGGCGCAGTCGAACGCCCCACAGCCGGGGGCCGGTCACGGCCCGGCGCTCCATCTCCTCGAGCCCCAAGGGCACGTCGCCCAGGCCCACAGCGTCTTCCGGGGCGACCGCCGCCAGCCACACCAGCGCATCGTCCGGCCAGCGCCCGATCGAGGTGCGCTCGTGGGCCACCGCCCCCGAGTCGCCCAGCACGATCGCGAGCTGCCAGCGCACGTAGTCGGACCAGTCGCCCGCCGCGGTGTCCCGCACGGCCCAGCGATGGGCCAGCGCCCGGAGGTCGGTCGTGTCCTCGAGGTAGAGCTTGGTGAGCAGGAGGTGATTGAGCGGCAGGACGTAGTCGGGGTCGACCTCGAGCGCGCGCCGGAAGTTTCCCTGCGCGACCTCTACGGAGTGCGCCAGGTCCATCGGGCCGCCGTAGTGGAGCTGCATGTCACCCAGCTCGAACCGGGGCTCGGGGTCGTTCGGAGCCGCCTTGACGGCGTCTTCCCAGGCGGCGAGCTGCAGCAGGAGCGATGAGGGGTCGGGATACTCGGGACCCAGCCAGGCCCGAAGCAGCGCCTGCGCGGTGGG
>JBQCGH010000046.1:0-34097 GCA_051955835.1 Gemmatimonadales bacterium | reverse complement strand
ATGACCGCGAGGTTTCTCGCTTCTTCGGACGCTGGGCTCACTGACACTCCTCTCGTGGCAGTCACACGACGCATCGTCGGCTGGGGGCACCTGATCGGCTGGAAGTTACATTGCGCGCGCGGCGTTCGGGTGTCGCGAAGGAGAGCCGGCGATGTCGACGATGAACCGGCGCGTGTTGCCTGAGCGCGACTCGGCCGCGGCAAGTCGGGATGGCCGTGGCTAGGATGTCATCGCGACGAAAAAGACGGTCACCGGCTCGGAGGAACGCGCACCGACTCGCTGAACCTGCGCCGCCTCGAGGGAAAAGCTTCGAGCGCGCTTGAAGCGTGACCGGCTCCGGGCAGAGGGGCGACCCTCGGCGATACGGCACCGGCCTTTCCGGTTGCTACTCCTCCCCCGGCGGCACTGGGGCCACAGGCGGCGTTCCTTCCTGCCCGATCAGTTCCCGGACTGTCTCCAGCGTGTCCGCCTCCTCGGGCCGCTTGTCCGTTCTCCACCGCGCCATCCGCGGAAACCGCACGGCAATCCCCGACTTGTGGCGCGTCGAGCGTTGGATGCCCTCGAACGCGATCTCGAACACCAGCACCGGCTTGACCGTGCGCACCGGACCGAACTTCTCGAGCGTGTTCCGGCGGACGAAGGCGTCCACCCGGCGTATCTCCTCGTCGGTGAGCCCGGTGTACGCCTTGGCGAATGCCACGAGCCGGTCGCCATCCCACAGCCCAAACGTGTAATCCGTGTACAGGCCCGCGCGGCGGCCGCTTCCGGGCTGGGCGTACATGAGCACCGCATCCACGGAGTGCGGCTCGACCTTCCACTTCCACCAGTCGCCCCGCCGGCGGCCGACCCCGTACACGCTCGCGCGGCGCTTGAGCATGAGCCCCTCGGCCCCGCTTGCCCGGGCACGGGCGCGGGCCGCCGCCAGCTCATCCCAGCCGGCCGCCTCGACCGCGGGTGACAGCACCCGGCGGCCGGCCGAGGGCGTCGCGCGAAGCACGGCCTCGAGCCGCGCGCGACGCTCTATAAATGGAAGAGCGCGGAGGTCGCGGCCCGCCTCCTCGAGGAGGTCGTAGGCGACCAGGACCACCGGCACCTCGCTCAGGATTCGACGGCCGAGCACTTTGCGGCCGATCCGTCGCTGCATCTGAGCGAAGGGGAGCGGCCCGCCCGCGGTCCACGGCAGCAGCTCGCCATCGATCACCGTTCCCTCCGGCAGCAGCGCCCCTGCCTCCTCCACCTCGGGGAACCGACCGCTCAGGAGCTCCTCGCCGCGGGACCAGAGAAACACCCGACCCGCCCGCCGGATGAGTTGCGCCCGGATGCCATCCCACTTCCACTCGGCCATCCACTCTGCGGCATCACCCAGGCCTTCCGCCGCCTGCTCGAGCGGGTACGCCAGATAGAATGGGTAGGGCCGGCTCGCGTCGGCATCGCGCGTATCCGGTGCGACGAGCCGCTCGAAGAAGGTCGCGGTCGGCTCCCAGGCGCCCATGAGCCGGTGCGCGACCGTGCCCTCGTCCACGCCGCTCAGCTCGGTGAGCGCACGGATCACGAGACGCGCTGACGCCCCGACCCGGAAGCTGCCGGTGATGAGTTTGTTCCAGACGTAGCGCTCGTTTCGCCCGAGCTCGCGCCAGGCACGCGCCAGCTCCGCCTGCTGCACCGTGTCGTCCTGGCCTTGCAGCGGCAGCAGGCGCTCCTCGACCCAGGCCGAGAGTGGGAGATCGCTGGAGGCGGCGTCGTCCGGAAGGAGGAGTGTGATCGTCTCCGCAAGGTCGCCCACCGCCTGATAGCTCTCCTCGAACAGCCAGTCGGGAATGCCCGCAGCGCGCGCTGCCCAGGTCCGGAGCTTGGCGGGTCCCACGAGGCGTTTCGGGCGCCGCCCGATGAGAAAGTAGACCGCCCACGCGGCGTCTGCCGGCGGCGCCGAGCCGAGGTAGCGGACCAGCGCGGCGACCTTGTCGTTCGTTGCGGTGGTCTCGTCCAGCTCCTCGTACAGTCGGGCGAACGCCCTCATTCGAGTGATGTCTCGCTCGTGGGGTCCGCGGGGCCGCCGACGTCGTCCGCCGAGTCGGGCTCGTCGCGCTCGCCCTCGAATCGCGTCTCCACCGCGCGCGCGCTACGTCCCTGCTCGCGGAGCCAGCGCACCAGCACACCGGTGTACCCGTGCGTCGCCCAGATCTCCTCCGCGCCGGTCGCGTCGATGGCGGCGAGCAGGCTGGGCCAGTCCACATGGTCGGAGATCGCGAAGCCCCGGTCCACGGCGCGCCGCCGCCGGGTGCCGCGCACCGCCATCCACCCCGATACGAACGCGGTAGACTGGTCGCCGAACCGCCGCGCCCACACGGAGCCGTCGGCGGAGGGCGGCGCGATGACGACCGCCCGAGACCAGGTCGCGCGATCGGAGGCGGCCACGTGCGTGGTCGGCGGGAGCGGCACGCCGGCGGCGCGGTACGGCTCCGTCATCCGCTCGACCGCGCCGTGCGTGAGGATCGGTCCGACGGCGGGGTCGAGGCCGGCGATCAGCCGCTGCGCTTTGCCCAGGGCATAGGCGAAGAGCAGCGTCGTCCGGCCCTTGTCCTGGTTGGCACGCCACCAGGTGTGAATCCGCTCGAACACGGAAGCCGAGGGTTGCCACCGGTACACCGGAAGGCCGAAAGTGCACTCGGTGACGAAGGTATGGCACCGCACCGGCTCCCAGCGCGTGCAGGTCGGGTCGGGGTCGGTCTTGTAGTCGCCCGAGACGACGCAGGTCTCGCCCCGGTGCTCCAGCCGCACCTGGGACGAGCCCAGGATGTGACCGGCCGGATGCAGCGAGACCCGCACGCCATTCACGTCGAGCGCCTGGCCGTAGGCCACGCCGCGGACCCGTGCGTGCGGCTCGAGTCGCCGGCGGAGCACGGTCTCGCCTTCCGCGGATGTGAGATAGGCGCCACATCCCCATGCGACGTGATCGCCGTGCGCGTGCGTCACCACGGCCCGATCGACGGCCGCCCACGGGTCGACGTAGAAGTCGCCGGCCTCGCAATAGTGGCCGCGGTCGGTGCGGAGGAGGAGGGTCACGTTTCGTCCGGGCGGGCGGAGTGCAGCGCCGGCGCGAGCGGGAGTTCGTGGTAGCGGCGACCATCAACCAGTGGCGGCGTCGTGTGTGAGGCGCGGGCCCGAGCGGGAGCCGGCATCACCCCGGCCGAAGGACGGTGCACGCGACCTGATTGATGGCGCCACCGGCCGAATCCGGGCGCACGGCGGGGCCGGCGCCGATCAGCACGCTGGTGCCTCCGGGCGGCAGCAGTGACCCGGGGCCATTCGCCGGGAGGTCGCCCGGCAGTGCGAAGCTCGTGTCGGCCGAGCCATCGGGCTTGGCCAGGAGATCGGGAAGCTCGCCGATCGGCGACCCCGGCTGATTGAGCAGTCCGCGCGCGGCCTTGTCCGCGTCGGACGGCTCGCCGACTGTCGTGGAATCGGCCACCGTGCTCCTCGGCGCCGACGACGCAGCGGTCGTGTCAATCGAAGCGGCGCCGGTCCCTTCCGAGGCTGCCATCGTCGTATCAGCCACCGGCGCAGCCGCTCGTGAGACAGCCGTCGAATCCTGGCTCGGCGACGTGGTCGCGGCATTTGCCTTCCCTCCAGAAGGCTCCGCGCATCGCCCCGCCGCATCGATTCGAACCGCGTGCAACCCGGGGGACAGGTCTCCCACGCTGAGCGCGAGTCGAAGCGTTCCCATGGAGTCCGTCACCGCCGCAACGCCCACTCGCTCGCCCGTCGGGCTTCGTAGTGTGCCCGATGCGATCGCGGTGGGCCGTGGCCCGCCGGCGGGTCCGGTGGCCGGTGGCGCATGCGCGCATGCCGTGGCCAGGCTCGCCAGTGCCGCACCGCGCCATCTCATCGTCGATAGGTCCCCATGAGCGTGGCCTCGGCGAGGACGTGGGTGCCCATGGCCTCATCGAGGTCGACGCGGCTGGCCCCGGGAGCGACGTTGAGCACCGTGTCCAGCGCGTAGAGCCGGAAGAAGTAGCGGTGGGGCGCGCCCGGCGGCGGGCACGGACCGCTGTAGCCGATCTTGCCCCCGCTGTTCACGCCCTGTCGTGCGCCCGAGGGAAGCTCGGGCATCCGCGGCACACCGGGCGAGAGCTGCACGGCATCGGACGGCAGGTTGAACAGGACCCAGTGAACCCGCGTCCCGCGCGGCGCGTCCGGGTCGTCGCAGACCAGGGCGAAGCTGCGCGTGTGCACGGGGACCGCACTCCACTCGAGATCCGGCGACCGGTCGTCTCCGTCGCAGGCACACCCTTGCGGTAGCGGCTGCCCGGGTTCGAACGCCTTGGTGCTGAGAATCATCGATGTTCCTGTGACTTGGGCACGATCCAAGGGGAAGCGCCTTCGGAAAGGTAGCGCCGCCCTCGGAGCCCGACCATCGAATTACCATTCTCTCCACCCGCACGGTTGCCGGCGTGACGATGTGAGGCCGGTCACAGCCGGCGATCCGAGGGTCGTGTCGATTGAGGCACTGGCGTGCACTCGAACGTGGAGGCGGCATGGGAGCCAAGCAGTTCGTCGGCGGTGCGCTGGTCGGCGCGGGACTGATCTACCTGTTGGACCCTGAGCGCGGCGCCACCCGCCGCTCTCTTCTAGGCAGCCGCCTCGGACTCGCCGAGGAGCCCGGCCACTATGGCATGCGCCTGGGCGACATCGACGGACTGGAAGCGGCGAACCTGGGACGCACCGGGACGGATTCTCACCAGGCGGCCCGGGTGATCGGTGGGGCGCTGCTGGCCTACGGCATCGTGCGCCGTGGCCGCACGGGACGCGCGCTCCGCGCGGTGGGGATCGGTCTCCTGGCGCGCGGCCTCCAGCACGAGCCGGCGCCGCCGCCGCACGGCGACCGCCGCCGCACGGTCGACATTCAGAAGACCATCCACATCGATGCGCCGATCGAGCGCGTGTTCGCGTTCTGGTCCGACTACGAGAACCTGCCGCTCATCCTGTCAACCATCCGCGAAGTCCGCGATCTCGGTGCCGGCCGCTCGCGCTGGGTGGTGAACGGACCGGGGGACGTGCCGCTCGCCTGGAACGCGGTGCTGACGGAGCGCGAGGTGCCCAGACTCCTGGCGTGGCGGAGCGAGCCCGGGGCGGTTCTCGAGAACGCGGGCGTCGTGCGGTTCGCGTCCGAGGGGTCGGGCACGCGGGTCGACTTCCGCTTCTGCTACAGTCCGCCCGGGGGGCGGCACGGGCCGGCCCTGGCCGAGTTCTTCGGCGTCGACCCGCGCGACAGAGTGAACGAAGATCTTGGGCGGCTCAAGGCGCTGCTCGAGTCCACTACGAGGAGTGAGATCACGTCAAGAACATGAGCAGCAAATTCGCGACGATGACCGACGAGGAGCGCCTGCGCTTCGAGCAGGAGCAGGGCGAGACCGCCGAGGGCGAGTCCAACGACGAGGCGAGCGACGAGCTCGAGATGGGTGATCCGCGCGACGCCGATCGCATGGGCCGCCACTACGCCGACCCGGCGGCCGAGGTCGCCGACCCGGATGCTCGCGACGGCGCGGCCGCCGAGCTCGATGATCGTTCGCACGAGCAGGCGGTCGAGCGGCAACGCCGCGCCGGGCCTGACAAGCGCCAAGGACGGAGGACAGGCCGATGAACATCCGCGATGCTGGCCGGCCGCGGTCCGTGAACGTGGGCCGGGCCGAGCGCTGGATCTCCGGCGTGGGCGGCGCGGCGCTGCTCGGCTACAGTCTCCGGCGGTCCCGCCTCCGCCTGCTTCTCCTTCCGCTCGGGGTGCACCTCATGCGCCGGGCGTTGACCGGGCACTGCGAGATCAACCAGGCGTTGGGCCGGAACACGGCGAGCCCGGGTGAGAGCGACGCGGTGGCCAGGCTGGAGCGTGGCGAAGGAACCAAGGTGGAGCAGGCCATCGTGATCGGGCGGCCGCGCGACGAGCTGTTCCGGTTCTGGCGGCAGCTCGACAATCTGCCGCGCTTCATGGATCACCTCGAGTCGGTGACGGTGCTGGACGAGCGCCGGTCGCACTGGGCGGCCAAGGGCCCGCTGGGTGCTCGGGTCGAGTGGGACGCGGAACTCGTCCATGAGATTCCGGACGAGATCCTCGCCTGGCGCTCCCTCCCCGGGTCGGACGTCGACCAGGCCGGACAGGTCCAGTTCACGCCGGCCCACGGGGGCGGTACCGAGGTCCGTGTGGTGCTCCGCTACGCCACGCCGGCGGGCAAAGCCGGCGCCACCGTGGCGCACCTGCTCGGCGACGACCCGGCGCGACAGATCGCCGACGATCTCCGCCGTTTCAAGCAGGTGACGGAAGGCAGCTTTGCCTCCGCGTCCTCGGGGACGGCATGACCGGGCCCTTGGGCCAGCAGGACGACGGGAGCCGGTCCGAAGGTTGGGCCGGCTCTCCTCGTCTCGACCCGGGGAGCTACGACTGTGTCATCGTCGGGGGCGGGCCGGCCGGGCTGAGTGCGGCGCTCATGCTGGGCCGCTGCCGCCGGCGAGTGCTCGTCTGCGACACCGGGGAGGGGCGGAACCGCTGGTCACACGGGGTGCACTGCTTTCTGACCCGCGAGAACACCGCGCCCGAAGAGCTGCGCCGGCTCGCGCGCGACCAGCTCGCCCCGTACGGCACGGTGGAGCTTTGCGATCGTCGGGTCGTCGACGCGTCGCGTGGGCCGGCCGGGTTCGAGCTTCGTGCGGCGGACGGCGCCCGACTTCAGGCGCGCCGTTTGCTGCTCGCAACCGGCGTGGTCGACGAGCTCCCCGCGGTGCCCGGCCTGGCCGAGCTGTATGGGCGTAGCGTCCACCACTGCCCGTATTGCGACGGATGGGAGTGGCGCGACCAGCCGGTGGCAGTATGGGGACGCGGCGAGCATGGCGCCGGCCTGGCGGAAAGCCTGACTGTCTGGACCCGCGATCTCGTCCTCTGCACCGACGGCGGGGCCGAGCCCACCCCGGAGGCACGGTACCGCCTCGAATCGTTGGGTATCCAGGTGAGGACCGAACGCATCGAGCGGCTGGAAGGCCGGGACGGCCTGCTCGAGCGGATCCTGTTCGAGCACGGCTCGGCCGAGCGGCGGCGGGCGCTCTTCTTTTCTGCGGGCCAGCATCAGGCCTCGGAGCTGCCGGCCAAGCTGGGCTGCCGATTCACCCACCACGGCGCGGTCGATACCGGAAAGTGCGAGGCGACCGACGTGCCGGGTCTCTACGTCTGCGGGGATGCCTCGCGCGAGGCGCAGTTCGCGATCGTCGCGGCCGCGGAGGGCGCCGAGGCGGGCATGGCGATCAACAAGTCACTGCTCGAGGAGGACATCGCGCCGCTCGTGTCCCCCGCGCTGGATCCTCAGAACAGGAATTCGAATCCCAATCGCATCAGCCTCGGCGGACCGTAGTCGAAGATCGGCTGGGTGAAGTCGCGGGCAGCCTCCAGGAACATGGGGAAGAGCTCGTCGCGCCCGGCGACGTATCCGTCGCCATTGAGATCGGCATTCCGCCGGTAGCGCGCGGATTCGAAAGGAATGGACTCCGGGTGCGCGACATAGGCCGCCTCCGCAAGTCGGTTGATCGTCGCGGTGTCGTCCTGCGGAAGCCCGGTGTCGCGCCGCACCGCGATGACGTTGCGCCGGTTGAGCAGGTTGCGGACGTCGAGATATATGCCGCCCTGAGTCTTCCCCATGCGCAGCGGGCGCCGGATCAACAGATCCACCGTCGAGCTGCCCGGCAGCCGGTGGCTGTTCGGCAGCCCGATGATCGAGTCGGTGTTGCCGGGCGTCGTGTCGGTGACGCTGAACGGCAGGCCAGACAGCACCCGGACGATTACCGCGGCCTCGAGCCCCGCCAGCGGGCGCGCACCGAGCAGCCGGGGCCCCGCCGCCTCGGAAACCTTGCCGCGCGCGATCGCCGTCAGCGTGTGCCGCTGATCGAAATCGAGCGGAAACTCCGCCCGTGCCGGCCGGATCGTGTCGCCCGTCTGTGGGTCCACCACCAGGAGCCGGTTGAGCAGGAACGGATCGGTCGAGGTCGCCTTGGCATCCTGGAACGTGTAGGCGACCCGAAAACCGTAGCCGTTCTTGAGCTCGCGCTCGGCCAGGATCTCGAAACCCCGCGCCGTGCCGGCGTCGGCGTTACCGAAGATGGTCGAGTCCGGGTTGACGCCGAGCGGCACCGAGGCGACCAGCCCCTCGAGCCGCTTCTGGAACACGCCGATGCGGACCGACACCGCCTCGCGCGGCCGGACGCGAACGCTGAACTCGTACTGATTGGCGTGCTCGAAGCCCAGATCGGGATTGCCGCGGCGGAATCGGCCGGTGCGGGTCGTGTCGTCAAAGGCGGCGTCCACCAGGAACTGATAGTCCGGCGCCTGGGTGAACCGGCCGTAGCTCGCGACGAAGGTGGCGTTGTGGAGCACGGTGGACACGGCGAAGCGCGGGCTCAGCGAGCGGCTCGTTCCACGGGAGACGTTCGCCTCCGTGGTGCGCGCGTCGAACTGGTCGTATCTGAGTCCGGCGGTGATGCCGATGTCTTCCACACGGGCCTGGGCCTCGACGTAGCCGGCGAGGCTGCGCGGCGAGAAGTCGGAGATCGCCGGCGGCGGCACCGTATCGCCAACCGCGGCGAACCCGAAGAGGCGCTGATACGTCCGCACCTGCTGCGCGGCGTACTCGCCCCCGAAGAAGAGATCGACCTGACGGGCGCCGCCGTAGGTCGCGTCGAGCTGCACGCGGGTCTCGCCGAACCGATTCCACGCCAGGTCGCCGCGGGAGCCGCCGCCCAGGAAGAAGGCCGGCACGCCCCAGGGCGAGGCGTCGGTCAATGTGGGCTCGACCAGCCCGGGGATCGGGTCGGTGCTCGGCGACTGCGCGCGGGCCTGATCCTCCCCCACGAAGTGGAACGGCGACCCGGTGAGCGCGCCCACCTTGTAGTCCACCGTGCCGTCGAGCTGACCCCGGATGAAGTCCCGGACGAACCGTCCGACCCGCAGGTCCGCCACCACGGGAAACGCCGAGGTGGCCGCGGACCGGAGCTGCAGATGGCCGTTGATCAGGTTGCCTTTGAGCCGCTGGGCCGGCGCGAAGTCGAGCGCGTACTTGTAGGCCGGATCAAAGAGCAGGTTCTGGTCTTCGGAGTGCACGCCGAACACGCGGAGTATCGCGCCGGTCGAAATGGGCACCACCAGCTTCGCCGCGCCATTCCATTGCTCGCCGCTGTTGTGGGGAAGGAGATCCGGCTGCTGGGTCCGCGGATCGAGCGGACTCGGTGGCGGAGGCGCGTTCACTGGGTCGTCGTCGAGCCGACCGGAGATGTCGACCGCCGCCTCGAGGCCGACGCCACCCGCCACAGGACCCCCGGCCCGCACCGCCAAGCGGTCGAGTCCGTGGTCCTGGCCGCCGCCGAACGGCCGGTCGGTCTCCACCGCCGCGCGGCCGCTCCAGGTCGAATCCGGATCGATCGTCACCACGTTCACGAGGCCGGACAGCGCCTGGCCGTAGCGCGCGGAGAAGCCGTTCGTCACCAGAGACGCCTCGCCCAGGAGATCGGGCGGGATGTGAAGGCCCAGGCCGCCACTTGCGGCGTCGAGCTGATTCTTGACGCCGAGCCCGTCGAGGATGAACGACTCCTCGCCGATGCGCCCGCCGCGGTAACTCGTGCCGACGGTGCCCGCGCTCAGCGCGATCGCCTCCTCCAGCGAGCTCACCGGCAGCTCCCGGAGGTCGGCGGCGCTGATCTTCTGCTCGGAGCTCGTGGCCAGGGGATCGAGCAGCTCGTCCACCGGTGCCGTGACCACGAGCGGCTCGAGCGCCACGGCACTCGCCTCGAGCGTGAAGTCGGCCGTGATCGTCGCGCCAGCCCGGACGAACACGCTATCGAGCACGACCCCGCGGTAGCCGATGAGGCGGGCGGCCACCCGGTGCCACCCCGTCCGCACCGCGCGCACCCGGTACAGGCCGCCCGTGTCGGTCACGGCACCGATGCGTCCGTCCACCAGCACCTGCACGCCGGCGAGCGATCGGCTGGCCGCGGCGTCCTGCACCCGGCCCCCGATGGCGCCCTCGGTTTGTGCCGCCGCTTCGCGCGCCAGCGCCAGCGCGAGGCACGCCGTCACGGCCGCGAGTGCGGTCCGTCCGTGCCCCCTCATGGCGCGGCGAACAGGTAGAGGTCGCTGGCGGGCGACACGGTCGTGTCGGGGATGCCGCTGTCGTTGCCGGTGATCACGAGCGCATAGCCCTCGGCGACGACGCGGCCGTCGGCCGGCGAGAGCGCCGGATGGCGGTAGAGCTGCGCCCCGGGCTCGAGCGCGACGTCCGCGCCGCTCCCGAGGTCCACCACGTGCACGATGCCGCCACTGTCCGACTGGAACGCGCCGAGCTGGGGGTCCAGCGCGAAGCCGACGCGGCCACCCACGATGGCCGTGAGCCGACCCCCGGCGACGTCCACGTCCCGCGCGATGCCGGCGCCGCCGAAGTCGTGGGCGACCGCGGTCTCGCCGGTGGACAGCGTGCGGCGGAAGACCCGGCTATCGCCCGCCACGGTGAAGAAGATCTCGTCGCTCGACGTCCCGCCGCTCACCCCGGAGGCGAAATCGGTCCCGGGCAGGGCCACCGGGCCGTTGCCGGCCTGCGTGATGTCGAGCGTCGCGACCTTGAGGCCTCTGACGGTGGTGTCCACTGCCGCGCAACCGAAGCACGAGGGCCGATAATCGACTTGGCCCCCCACAAAGACCAGCACGCCGGCGCCCACCCAGCGGAGGTCCTGGATCCCGCTGTGCTGCGGCTCGCCGGGAATGGTGTACGGGATGTGTTGAACGTCCGAGGCGGTCAGGGGATCCAAGCTTGGAGCCACGGCCACCGACTCACTGGCAGGGTTGGTGCCGCCGATCGTCCAGCTCGCCCTGACGAAGGCGAGCGCGCCGTCTGGACCAACCACCGCCCACTCGGTCCCGTTACCGACGGTGGCCGCCGAGCCGCCGGCGTCGCACACCAGCCGCCGCTGGCTTCCCCCCGTCGGGGGTAGCTCGGCCAGGCAGACATCGGCATCCCCGCGGCCGAGTTGCTGGGTGGAGTAGAGAATTCCGGTGCCATCGGGCAGCCAGGAGGGCTCGCGGTCGGCGCCCACATTGAAGGTGAGGCGAGCCGGCGGCGTCGGGTCGAGCGGCTGATCGGTGGTGTACGGCGGTGCCGTGGGCGGATCGGTGTGGCTGCAGGCCGACGCCAGGATCACGCCGGTGGCCAGGGCCAGGCGGTGGAGGTCCCTCGGCGGGCGGTGCGCCATGGGCGTCTCGTTGTCGGGGAGGTGACGCGGAGTTTCGGTTGGAGACGTCGCCCCGTACGCCGATGCACACACGGCGTGTTCGGAAATGGGATTCGGCGTTCCCGCAACCGCACACCGCCGATGGGGGCGCGTCAGGACGCGCGATTGCAAGTCGTTGTCTGGCATGAGTCATGGAGCGGCGGACCGAGTGGCACAAACCTTTCCTTCGGGCCCCGTGGCCACGAATACGGCCGACCGATCAAGCTTTATCCTAAGGAAACGGCGTGGACATACCGCGGGCACCGGCCCAGCGCGGCCGAAAGCGACTTCTCTACGGTGGGCTCGGCATTGCCGGTCTGGTCCTGGCGAGTCTCGGCCTCCACAGCCTCAAGCCGGCGGCGCCAAGGGTCGACCGAGCGGCGGTCTGGATCGACTCGGTGCAGCGCGGTCCGCTGGTGATCGAGGTCCGGGGGCCCGGGACGCTGGTGCCCGAGCACATCCGCTACATCTCGGCGGTCACGGCCGGCCGGGTGGAGCGGCGGCTCGCGGAGCCGGGCGAAGCCGTCAAGCCGGAGACCGTCCTGCTCGAGCTGAGCAACCCCGACGTGCAGCTCGAGGCGCTCGAGTCGGAGCGCCAGCTCACCGTCTCACGCGCCGATCAGGTGAACCTGCGGGCGAACCTCGCGTCGCAGCGCCTCAACCAGGAGGCGCAGGTGGCCGCGGCCAAGGCCGCCTACCTCGATGCCAAGCGCAACGCCGAGGCGGCCGAGTCGCTGGTGGCGAAGCACCTCATCTCCGACAACGAGGCCAGTCGCTCGCGCGACCAGGTCGAGGACCTGTCCACCCGCTTCAAGGTCGAGCAGGAGCGGCTCGGTGTCATGCAGCAGGCTGCGGACTCCCAGTTGCTGCTGCAGCAGGCGCAGGTGGATCGTCTTCGCGACGTGAACCAGTTCCAGCACGGACGCGTACGGTCCATGGTGGTGATGGCCGGCACGACGGGCATCCTCCAGGAGCTGCCCCTGGAGGTGGGGCAGTGGGCGCAGAGCGGGGCCACGCTCGCTCGAATCGTCGAGCCGGGCAAGCTCAAGGCCGTCCTGCGCATTCCCGAGACGCAGGCCAAGGACGTGACCATCGGGCAGCCCTCCGCCATCGACACGCGCAACGGAATCGCCCAAGGGAAGGTCTCACGGATCGACCCCGCGGTCCAGAACGGGACCGTGACCGTGGACGTCTCGCTCCAGGGCGAGCTCCCCCGCGGCGCCCGGCCGGACCTGTCGGTGGACGGCACCATCCAGATCGAGCGGCTCAATAACGTCCTCCACGTCGGCCGACCGGCGTTCGGGCAGGCGGGCAGCAGCGTCGGACTGTTCAAGCTGACGCCGGACGGACGCGACGCGATCCGGACGACGGTGCGGCTGGGGCGGACGTCTGTCAACACGGTCGAGGTGCTGGGCGGTCTGCAGCAGGGCGACAAGGTCATCATCTCCGACATGTCGCGGTGGGACGGAGTGGATCGGGTCCGGGTGGAATGAGGCGCGCAGTTCTCCAGGCAGGTTTACGCCACGGTGAGGAGCACCCATGAGCGAGTCGCTGATCGTGCTGGAAGGGATCAAGAAGGTGTTCTACACCGATGAGGTGGAGACCCATGCCCTGTCCGATATCCACCTCGAGATCCGCAAGGGCGAGTACGTCGCGATCGCAGGCCCGTCCGGCTGCGGAAAGACGACGCTGCTCTCGATTCTGGGACTGCTCGACAGCCCGACCGAGGGGAACTACACGCTCGACGGCCAGCCGGTCTCCCGCCTCTCGGCGTCCGACCGCGCCCGCGTCCGCAATCGGCAGATCGGATTCATCTTCCAGGCCTTCAACCTGATCGGCGACCTCACCGTGTACGAGAACGTCGAGCTGCCGCTGACCTACCGCGGCATGGCGGCCGATGAGCGCCGGAAGCGGGTGCAGTCCGCGCTGGAGCGGGTGGGGATGTCGCACCGGATGAAGCACTTCCCCGCGCAGCTCTCGGGCGGTCAGCAGCAGCGCGTGGCGGTCGCCCGAGCGGTGGCCGGCGATCCGGCCATTCTGCTGGCCGACGAGCCCACCGGCAACCTCGACTCCACCAACGGCGAGGCGGTGATGGAGCTGCTCCGCGAGCTCCACCAGAGCGGCGCCACTATCTGCATGGTCACCCACGACGCGCGCTACGCCCGCCACGCCGAGCGCTCGGTGCACTTGTTCGACGGCAAGGTGGTCGAGGAGCGCCAACTCACCGCGGTGAGCTGAGCGGGGCCGATGGACGCGCTCCTGCACGACCTCCGCTACGCCATCCGCACGCTGCGGCGGCAGCCGGGCTTCGCGCTCACGGCCCTGCTCACGCTCGCGGTGGGCATCGGCGCGAACGTCGCGATCTTCAGTGCCGTGAACGGCGTGCTCTTGCGGCCACTTTCCTTCGTGCAGCCGGAGCGTCTGATCCGGGTCTGGGGGATGCACCCGCAGATCGGCCACGAATCCGCGTCACTTCCCGATTTCCTCGACTGGCGGGCACAGGCCGCCTCGGTCGTGCGACTCTCCGCGCTGTCGAACACCGTGTTCACCCTCACGGGCACCGGCGAGCCGGAGATGATTCCTGGCGCGTTCGTCACCGCGGACTTCTTCCGCACACTCGGTGTCGCCCCGCTCGCCGGCCGCGGGTTCGCGGCCGGCGAGGACACCCGCGCCGGCGCGCATATCGCCGTGCTGGGCGAGGGGCTCTGGCGCCGCCGGTTCGGCGGCGATCCGGGCATCGTGGGTCGGACGATCCGTCTCGACGGCCGGGCGTACGATGTGGTGGGCGTGGTGCCGGCGTCCGCCCGGATCCAGGCGCCGATCGACGTCTGGACGCCGCTCGTGACTGACACCGTGCTCAACCGGCGCAGCGACTTCCTCCACGTCATCGGGCGGCTCGCCCCGGGCGCCTCGTTGGCGCAGGCGCGGCAGGAACTGGCGACCGTCGCCCGGCGCCTGGCGGACCGCTATCCCGACAGCAACACCGATTGGAGCGTGGATGTCGTGCCGCTCCGCGAGTCGGTGGTCGGCCCGGTGCACACGGCGCTCCTGCTCTTCCTGCTGGCGGTCGGTCTCGTGCTCCTGATTGCGTGCGCGAACGTCGCGAATCTCATGGTTGCCCGCGCCGCCGCCCGGGAGCGCGAGCTCGTGGTCCGCACGGCGCTCGGCGCGTCGCGCCGCCGTCTGATCCGGCAGCTCCTGACCGAGAGCGTCCTCCTGGCGCTGGCGGGTGGCGGACTCGGTGTCCTGCTCGCGGGCTGGGGCGTGCACGGGCTCACCCGCCTCGATCTCGGCACGCTGCCGCGCGCCGACGAGATCGCGCTGGACGGGCGGGTGCTCGTCTTCGCGCTCGCGCTCTCGGTGACCACCGGCGTGCTCTTCGGTCTGGTGCCCGCCCTGCGTTTCGCGAGCGGCCCAGCGGACGGGCTCCGCGACGGCGGGCGCGCCGTCGCCGGCGGTCGGGCGCTCCGTCGGATCCGGAGCGGCCTCGTCCTAGGCGAGGTGGCGCTGGCGTTCGTGCTCCTCATCGGGGCGGGGCTTCTGGTGCGGAGCTTCGACCGGCTGCTGCGCGTCGATCCGGGCTTTCGGAGCGATGGGCTGCTCACGGCGCGCCTGCTGCTGCCGGGACTGACGTACCCCTCGGACGCGAGCCAGGCCCGGTTCCTCGAGACCGCCGTCGAGCGACTGGCGGCGGTGCCGTCGGTCCGCGCGGCCGCGGCGGTGTCGGACGCGCCGCTCGGCGACGCGCCGCCGTACCTGACGTTCTCGATCCAGGGCCAGGCACCGAGCGCGCGGGGGACCGTCCAGGACGTCGAGCTGTTCTCGGCGAGCCCCTCCTACTTCGAGACGCTGGGTATGCCCCTGGTCCAGGGCCGCCTCTTCGAGGCATCGGATCGGGCCGGGGCGCCTGCCGTCGCGCTCGTGAACCAGGCCGCGGCGCACCGCTACTTCGGCGGCCGGAGCCCGCTCGGCGCCCGCATCACGTTCGACGACCCCGCCGACACGGCCGCGCAGTGGATGACGGTCGTCGGGCTGGTGGGCGACATCCATCACGCGGCGCTCGACGAGCCGTCCTACCCGCAGGTCTACCTGCCGATCGCCCAGGCGCCGGGCCGCTGGATGGTGCTGGTCGCGCGCGCCGCGAGCGGGGACCCGATCGCGCTCGCGCCGGTCATGCGTCGGGTCGTCGGGGACCTGGACCCGAGCCTCGCGCTGAGCCGTGTCGGTACGATGGATCAGCGGATCGCAGCGGTGACCGAGCGGCCGCGCCTCAGCGCCCTCGTGCTTGGCAGCTTCGCGGCGGGATCGCTGCTCCTGGCCGCGCTCGGCATCTACGGCGTGGTCTCCTACGCCGTGGTCCAGCGCACCCGTGAGCTCGGCATCCGCATGGCGCTCGGCGCCGCGCAGCACTCCGTCGTGTCGATGGTGGTGCGGCAGGGCATGGCGCCGGTGGCGGCCGGTCTGGGTGTGGGCCTCGCCGCTGCTTGGGTCGCGTCACGGGTGCTGCAATCGCTCTTGTTCGGTGTGGGCACCTCCGACCCGGTCACGTTCCTCGCCGTCACGACATTCCTGAGCGGGGTCGCGCTGCTCGCGTGCTATCTGCCCGCGCGGCGCGCGGCCCTGTCGGATCCGAACGCCGCACTTCGCGCCGAGTGAATCCATGAGCCATCTCCGCTTCGCGTTCCGTTCCCTCCGGAAAAGCCCGACCTTCAGCCTGGCGGTGATCCTCACGCTGGCCGTGTGCATCGGGGCGACCACCGCGGTCTTCAGCGTGGTCTACTCCGTCCTGCTCCGGCCGCTGCCGTTCGATCATCCCGAACAGGTGCTGCTGGTTCGCGAGATGTGGAAGGGAACACCCGGCTCGATGTCGGTGGGCAACTGGGCCGACACCAAGCGCGATGACCGGCTCTTCCAGTACCTGGTCCCGACCTCGGGCGCCAGCATGAACCTGGCTGGCACCGACTTGCCGGAGAACGTCCCCGCCGCCCGGGTCGGCTGGGACTATTTCCACCTGCTGGGCGTCGAGCCCGCGCTTGGTCGGGGCTTCCTGCCGGACGAAGACCGTCCCGGCGCCGACGGGGTGGTTGTCCTGAGCGACGGGCTCTGGCGGCGCCGGTTCGGCGCAGACCGCGGCATCATCGGGCGCGAGGTGCGGCTGGACGGGGTCCCGCGGCGCGTGATCGGCGTGATGCCGCGGACGCTCGATTATGGCCTGTGGGACGAGCAGCTTTGGGTGCCGATCGCGTTCAACGCGACCCAGCTCGCCGAGCACGATGAGCACTATCTCACCGTGCTGGGCCGGCTCAAGCCGGGCGTGACCCAGGCACAGGGGCAGGCGGAGCTCGAGCGGATCGGAGGCGCCCTGCGCGAGCAGTTTCCGCAGGTGGATGCCGACCGAACGATAGGCTTGGCGAACCTGCACGAGGAGCTGGTGGGCGACTACCGCGCGCGGCTGTACGTCCTTCTCGGCGCGGTGGGATTCGTGCTGCTCATCGCCTGCGCCAACATCGCGAATCTGCTGCTGGCCCGGGCGGGCGCCCGGGCGCGCGAGACCGCGATCCGGGCCGCCATCGGCGCCGGTCGCGGCCGGCTCATCCGCGAGGCGCTCACCGAGAGCTTGCTGCTGGCGGCGGGCGGGGGCGTCCTCGGGGTGTCCGCCGCCTATTGGATCGTGGCGGCGCTGGTTGCGACCGGGCCGGCCGATATCCCGCGACTGTCCCTCGCCCGGGTGGACGCGCCCGCGCTCGGGTTCGTCGTCCTGCTCACGCTCGCCTCCGGACTCGTCTTCGGGATCGCGCCCGCGCTCCGACTGGCGAGCCAGGTCCCGCAGGACGCGTTGCGCGAGGGCGGACGCGCGGGCTCACCGGGGCGCCGGGACCGGCTGCGGTCCGCGCTGGTCGTCGCGGAGATCGCGCTGGCGCTCGTGCTGCTCACCGGCGCGGGTCTGCTGATCCGGAGCGCGATTGCGCTCGACGCGGTCGACCCGGGCTTCGATCCACGCGGCGTGCTGGTGGGGCGCGTGTCCCTGCCCGAAGCGGCCTATCCCACGGCCGAGGCGGTGTCCCAGGGGTTCGAGCGGATCGCGGACGGTCTCGCGCAGGCGCCCGGCGCCGTCGCGGCCGGCCTGGCGTCGGCGGTGCCGTTCGAGGACGGCAGCGACAACGGGCTCGTCCCCGAGGGGCGGCCGCTCGACATCCGGTCCGCGATCAACGCCGACATGCGGCTGGTGACGCCGGGCTACGTAGCCGCCATGGGCCTCCGCGTGCGCGCCGGCCGCGGCTTCACGGCCGCCGACCGCGCGGGTGGGCTCCTGGTGATGATGGTGAACGAACGGTTCGCGCGGCTCGCGTGGCCGGGCCAGGATCCCATCGGCAAGCGGGTGGCCTGCTGCGAGGACACTCCGAGTGGCGAGCCCATGTGGAAGACGGTCGTCGGCGTCGTAGCCGACGTGCGGGCGCACGGTGTGGGAGAGCCGGCGCCCACGGAGTTCTATCTGCCGGTCGCCCAGACGCCGGCAGCGGCGTGGCGCTGGATCGGCCGCACGATGACGCTGGCGGTTCGGGCGTCCGCGAACCCGATCGGGCTCGCGCCCGCGATGCGCGATGCGGTCTGGAGCGTGGACCGGTCGCTGCCGGTGTACTCGATCGGCACGATGGACGGCCGCCGGGCGTCCTCGCTCGCCGCCACGCGCTTCAGTACCGTGCTGCTCACGGCGTTCGGGGGCGTGGCGCTCCTGCTCGCGGCGATCGGCGTGTACGGCGTCATCTCCTACGGCGTGAGCCAGCGGGCCCGCGAGATCGGCATCCGGGTGGCGCTCGGGGCGGCGCGCGCCAACGTCCTGCGACTGGTGGTGGGGCATGCGGCCACGCTCATGCTGGTCGGTCTGGGCGTCGGCGTCGTCGGGGCGGCGCTGCTGTCTCGCCTCCTGGGCGGGCTCCTCTTCGCGGTTAGCCCCACCGACCCGCCCTCGTTCGGCATCGGGATCGTCGTGCTCGCGCTGGTCTCGCTCGCGGCCGCGCTGGTGCCCGCCATCCGGGCGGCCCATGTGGATCCCGCGGACGCGCTCCGGGCGGAGTAGCCATGCCACTCGCGATCGATCCGCTCATCCGCCTCAGCGGCATCTCGAAGATCTTCCACACCGAGGAGGTCGAGACCCACGCGCTGTCGCGGATCGACCTCGACATCCGCGCGGGCGAATACGTGGCGATCTGCGGCCCGTCGGGCTGCGGCAAGACGACGTTGCTCTCGATCCTCGGTCTCCTCGACACCCCGAGCGAAGGCAGCTTCGTGCTGGCGGGGGAGCCGGTGTCGACGCTCTCCTCGGCCCAGCGGTCGCGGGTCCGGGCACGCGCGATCGGTTTCATCTTCCAGGCATTCAATCTGATCGGCGACCTCACGGTGTACCAGAACGTCGAGCTCCCGCTCAAGTACCGCGGCATGTCGTCGGAGGAGCGCCGGACCGCCGCGCTGGCCGCCCTCGACCGGGTGGGGCTGCTGCACCGGCTCAAGCACTACCCCGCGCAGCTGTCGGGCGGTCAGCAGCAGCGCGTGGCCGTCGCGCGCGCCGTCGCCGGTCGGCCCCTCGTACTCCTGGCCGACGAGCCGACCGGCAACCTCGACTCGACCAACGGCGCCGAGGTCACGGCGCTGCTTCGTGAGCTCAACCAGGACGGCGCCACGCTCGTCGTCGTCACCCACGATCCGCGATACCTCCGCGAGGCACGGCGGACGGTCTACCTGTACGACGGGCGCCTGGTGCCGGGCGCGCCGCTGGATGTGGAGGTGGCATGATGGACGCGTTCTGGCGGGACCTCCGCTTCGCGATTCGCGGGCTCGCCCGGAGCCCGGCCTTCACCACGGTCGCGGTGTTGACCCTCGCCCTCGGGATCGGCGCCAATACGGCCATCTTCAGCGTCGTGAACGCGGTGCTGCTTCGACCGCTGGCCTATCCGCGGCCCGACCAGCTCGTGAGCGTCCGCGCGGACCTGGTGGGCCGCAACCGGCGCGACGTGCCGATGTCGCAGCCGGAGGTCCACGACCTGCAGCGTGAGGTCCCCGCGCTCCACGACATCGCCGCCATCTGGCCGATCAACATCAACCTGACCGGCGTGAGCGAGCCGGAACGGATCCAAGCCGCGGTCACCAGCGTCAACTACTTCTCGCTGCTGGGTGTCCGACCCGCGCTCGGCCGTGATTTCACCAAGGCGGACGATCAAGGACGGATCGGCTACGTCGCGCTCATCTCCTACGATCTCTGGCAGCGCCGGTTCGGGGGCGAGCGATCGGTCATCGGCCGGACCGTACGGCTCGACGACGACCCGATCACGATCATCGGTGTGATGCCGCGCGGCTTCCGGCACCCGGTCGAGAGCGGCGCTTCACCCATGGAGCTGTGGGCGCCGATCTCGCTGGACAATCCGGACACCACCTTCATCAACACCCGGGGCGCTCGGGTGTTCGATCTCATCGGCCGGCTGGCGCCCGGCGCCACGGTCGAGCAGCTCCAGGCGCAGCTCCTGGCGCTGACGGGCCGGCTTGCGTCGCGCTATCCCACCGCCTACCCGGCCGCCCTGGGCTGGCAGGCGGAAGGCGTGCCGCTCACCGAGCGCGTCGTCGGCAACGTGCGGCCCGCCTTGCTCGTGCTGCTGGGCGCCGTCGGCTTCGTGCTGCTGATCGGCTGCGCCAACGTGGCGAACCTGCTGCTGGCCCGGGCCACCACGCGCGACCGCGAGATCGCGATCCGCACGGCGATGGGCGGCAGCCGCCTGCGGCTCATGCGGCAGCTCCTCACCGAAAGCGTGCTGCTGGCCACGCTGGGCGGTTTGCTCGGCCTCCTCATCGCGGCCTGGGGCACCAGCGCCCTCGGCCAGCTGGCGCAACTCTACCTGCCGCGAGCGCGGGACATCGGCATGGATCGGGCGGTGCTCGGCTTCACGGCGCTGCTCACGCTGATCACCGGCCTCGGGTTCGGCATCATCCCCGCGTTCCAGGCCTCCCGTCCCGACCTTCAGAGCGTGCTCAAAGAGGCGGGCCGGGGCGCGAGCGCCGGCGCGCCGCGCAGCCGGATTCGCGGCGCGCTGGTCGTGCTCGAGGTGGCGGTGGCGCTGGTCCTGCTGGCCGGGGCAGGGCTGCTGCTCCGGAGCTTCCAACGGCTGATCGAGGTGGATCCAGGGTTCAATCCCGACCACCTGCTGACCCTGCAGGTCTGGCTGCCGGTGCAGAACGACCCGTCGAAGGGCCGCTACTTCACCAACGAGCAGCGGCGCGCGTTCTACGACCGCGCCCAGGCGGCGGTGGCCGCAGTGCCCGGCGTGCGCCAGGTCGCGCTCGTGACCCGTCTGCCCTACCGCGGGCGGGCCGACCTCACGTTCACGCTCGAGGGCCAGCCGGTGCCGCCGGATCAGCCGGGCCCCGTGGCCGAGGTGCGGCAGGTGACGCCCGAGTACTTCCGGACCATGCAGATCCCGATCCTGCGCGGGCGCACGCTCGCGACGGTCGTGGACTCGGCGAGTCCCGTCGAGGTGGTGGTCAATCAGACCATGGCCGAGAAGTATTGGCCCCACGAGAGTCCGATCGACCGCCGCATCCAGCTCAACGCGCCACTGGGCTCGGTGGCCACGGTGGTCGGCGTCGTGGGCGACATGCGCCAGGCGCCGGACCAGCCGCCGCGCGAGGAGCTCTTCCTCTCGAGTCAGCGGTTCCCGACACAGCAGATGGCGTTCGTCGTCCGCACGGATGGCGATCCCGCCGACTACGGGCCCGCCGTCACCCGCGCGATCCGCAGCGCGGACCCGGATCAGCCGGTGTTCGGCACCATGCCGATGACCAAGGTGGTGACCGACGCCAGCGCCGCGCGGCGGTTCTCGCTGCTGCTGCTCACGCTGTTCGCCAGTCTGGCCCTGGTGCTCTCGGCGATCGGCATCTACGGCGTGATGGCCTACAGCACGACGCAGCGGCACCACGAAATCGGGATCCGGCTCGCCCTCGGCGCGAGCGCGCGCGACGTACTGGGGCTGGTGGTGGGGCAGGGCATGCGGCTGGTCGGGCTCGGGCTGCTCATCGGGCTCACGGGAGCGTGGGCGTTGAGCCGGGTGCTCACCAGTCAGCTCTACGGCGTGACCACGAGCGATCCGTTCACGTATCTCAGCGTGGCCGTGCTGCTCGGCGGCGTCGCGCTGGCCGCCAGCTACCTGCCGGCCCGGCGGGCGTTGCGCGTGGATCCGGTGACCTCGCTTCGCTCCGAATGACCGGCCTCATGCAGGACCTACGCTACGCCTTGCGCGGCCTCCGCCAGCGGCCGGGCTTCGCGCTGGTGGCCGTGCTCACGCTCGCGCTCGGCATCGGCGCGAACACGGCAATCTTCAGCGTCGTCAATGGCGTGCTCCTGCGCCCACTGCCGTACGATCATCCCGAGCGGCTGGCCATGATCTGGGGGCACCGCACGCAGGAGCCGCTGGCCGAGCTCAGCGTGCCCGAGTACTGGGAGCTGGGCGAGCGGACCCACTCGTTCACCCGCGTCGGCGCGTACGCCGACGGCAGCACGACGCTCACGGGCGTCGGCGCGCCCGAGCGGCTTCGCGCGGGGTACATCACCGCCGGTCTGCCGGGTGTGCTCGGCGTCGTTCCGGCGCTCGGCCGCGGCTTCACCGGCCAGGAGGATCGCCCGGGCGGCCCCGCGGCCGTGCTGCTGAGTGACGGGCTCTGGCGCCGCCGCTTCGGTGGGGACCCGTCGATCGTGGGCCGGGTGCTGACGCTCGACGATACCCCGGCCACGGTGGTCGGGGTCATGCCGCCGGGATTTCAGCTCCCCGCGCACTACGCCGGTCCAGGCATGGAGCTGTGGGCGCCGCTGCAGCTCGATCCGGCATCCGACCGCAGCGTTCGTGGATGGCATTTCCTCGACGTGGTCGGTCGGCTCCGGGACGGGGTGACGCTCGGCGCCGCCGCGGCCGAGACCTCGGCCCTGATGCGCGGCATGCTCCGCGAGCATACGACCGAGTACACCGCGGAATTCAATGGCACGAGCACGTCGGTGTCCGGCGAGGTCGTGGGCGACGTGCGGCCCGCGCTTCTGGTGCTCCTCGGCGCCGTGGCGCTGCTCCTGCTCATCGCGTGCGCCAACGTCGCCGGGCTGCTGCTGGCGCGCGCGGAGTCGCGCCAGCGCGAGATCGCGCTGCGCACGGCGCTCGGGGCCGGCCGCGGCCGTCTGGTACGCCAGCTCCTGACCGAGAGCGTGGTCCTGGCTGCCGCCGGCGGCGTCGTCGGCGTGCTGCTCGCGGTGTGGGGCGTGCGCGGGCTCGTGCTGGTGGCGCCGTCCTCGATGCCGCGGCTCGCGGCCATCGGGATCGACGCTCGGGTGCTCGTGTTCACCGCGGCCCTGACGATCATCACCGGCGTGCTGTTCGGCCTGGCTCCGGCATTCCACGCGTTGCACGGCGACCTCGCCGGCTCGCTCACCGACGGCGGACGGTCGGGCACCGCGGGCGGCGGACGGCAGCGTGCGCGGCGGCTGCTGGTCGCGGCGCAGGTCGCGATCGCGCTCGTCCTCGTTACGGCGGCGTCGCTGCTGGTGCAGAGCTTCTTCCGGCTCCGCGAGGTCGACCCCGGGTTCCGCCCCGACCACCTGCTGACGGCGCGGGTCGAGCTGTCCACCGTGCGCTACGCCACCAACGAGTCGCGCCGATGGTTTTACCACGAGCTGCTCGACCGGCTCGCGCACGTGCCGGGTGTACGGTCGGCGGCCATGGCGCGGGCACTGCCCATGACCGGCAAGCTCGAGATCGGCGACTGGTCGTTCATCCTGGAGGGGCGCGCCGCCTCGCCGCCGCTGCCCTCCGACTGGCACCCGGGCGACTGGCAGGCCGTGAGCCCCGGATACTTCGCGACCATGGGGATTCCGCTGCTGCAGGGGCGCGACTTCACCGAGGACGACCGGGTCGGCACACCGGGCGCCATCATCGTCAACCGCACGCTGGCCCGCCAGGCGTGGCCCGGCGAGGATCCGCTCGGCCATCGGGTGCTGCTCGGCGGTGGCGGTGTGGACTCGGTCTGGCGCACCGTGGTCGGCGTCGTCGGCGACGTCCGCCACCGCGGCCTCAGCGCGGCGCCGCGTCCGGAGATGTATCTCCCCTACGCGCAGTTTCCCGCCGGGACGGGCGCGGTCATGCCGTCGGCCTCGCTCGTGCTCCGCACGGCGGGCACGCCCGAGGCGCTGATCGGCACCCTGTCATCGACGCTGCGCGACCTCGACCGCGACGTGCCGCTGTCATCGGTGCAGACCATGGAGCAAGTGATGGGTGCCTGGGCCGCGGAGCGGCGCCTGGTGATGCTGCTCGTCAGCGGCTTCGCGCTCGCAGCGCTCACGCTGGGCGCGGTGGGGATCTATGGCGTCATGGCCCACCTGGTGAGCCAGCGCGAGCGCGAGATCGGCATCCGCATGGCGCTGGGCGCGGTGCCCGAGCAGATCCTCGGTCTCGTGATTTCCCAGTCCGCGTGGCTCGTCATGAGCGGGATCGTCGCCGGCACCGTGGCCGCCCTCGCGGCGGGTCGGCTGCTGGCGGGCCTGCTGTTCGAGGTGCGAGCCGCCGACCCGCTGACCTTCGCCGGGACCGCGCTGACCTTGATCGCCGTTGCGGCGGGCGCCACCCTGGTGCCCGCCCTCCGCGCGGTGCGCACCGATCCCGCCCACGCGCTCAGGAGCGAATGATGACCGGACTCTGGCAAGACGTGCGCTACGCGCTGCGCTCGCTCGCGAAGGCGCCCGCATTCGCCGCCGTCACCCTGTTCACGCTCGCGCTCGGCATCGGGGCCAACAGCGCGATCTTCAGCGTGGTCAACGGCGTGCTCATCCGTCCCTATCCCTATCCCGATCCCGACCGGCTCGTGCTCGTGCGGGAGATGTACGGCGGTGGCGAGGTGGGCACGGTGAGTGGCCCCAACTTCCTGGACTGGGCGTCGCGCGGCCACGCGTTCGCGTCCCTCGCGGCCTGGCGCGGCGTCGCGCAGACGCTGACCGGCGCCGGGGAGCCGGAGGAGATTTCCACCGCATTGGTCTCATCGGACTTCTTCCGGACGCTCGGCGTCAAGCCGCTCATGGGGCGCGGGTTCCTCCCCGGCGAGGACCACGGACAGGGTACCGTTGCCGTGATGAGCGAGGGTCTGTGGCGCAGCCGGTTCGGCGCGGACCCCAAGATCCTGGGACGCACGCTCAACCTCAGCGGCATGCCGTACACGGTCATCGGCGTGGTCCCCGCCTGGCTGCAGTATCCTGGCGCGGAGCTGTGGCTACCGTTGGGCTTCGGCGAGGGACGCGCGGACGACCGCGACTCCCATTCGTACGACGTCATCGCACGCCTCAGGCCGGGCGTCACCCGCGAGGCGGCGCAGCAGGACATCAGCGCGGTGGCGCGCGCGCTCGCGTCCGAGTATCCGAAGACCAACACGGGGCGCGGCGCCATGGTGATCGGGTTCAGCGAGGACATGGTGGGCAGCATTCGCCCCGCGCTCCTGCTGCTGCTCGGCGCGGTGGGCTTCGTGCTGCTCATCGCGTGCGCCAACGTCGCGAACATCTTCCTCGCCCGGGCATCCACCCGGCAGCGTGAGCTGGCCATTCGTGCGGCCCTGGGCGCCGGGCGCCGGCGCCTCATGCAGCAGGCCATGGCCGAGGCGGTGGTGCTCTCGGTGCTCGGCGGGGGTCTCGGCCTGCTGGTGGCCTCCTGGTCGGTGGACGCCCTGCTCGCGCTGCATCCGCGAGGCATCCCGCGCCTGCAGAGCATCTCGGTGGACGGCCGCGTGCTGGCGTTTACCCTCCTGGTGTCGGTGGCGGTGGGGCTGGCCTTTGGACTGGTCCCCGCGCTGGCCACGGCGCGGAACGATCCGGCCGAGTCCTTTCGCGGCGAGGGCCGGGGCACGGCGGGCCGACAGGGCGGGCGATTCCGGTCGGGCCTGGTGGTGGCGCAGGTGGCGCTCGCGCTCGTGCTGCTCACCGGCGCGGCGCTGCTCATCGTGAGCGTGCGCCGGCTGGCCGCCGTGAACCTCGGGTTCGAGCCCGAGCACGCCGCGGCGTTCCAGTTCAACGTTCCCAGCGCCAAGTACCAGGCCCCGGACGCCCAGCGTCGTTTCGTCGAGCGGGTGCTCGATCGGCTCGCGGGGATCCCCGGGGTCACGCACGCCGGCGCCGTCTATTTCCTGCCGCTCGGCGACGGCAACACCAACGGCGACGTCTCGGTCGAAGGGCAACCGGCCGCGTCGCCCGGCCACGAGCGCTACGCCAGCTACCGCATCGTCATGGGCGATTACCTGGGCAGCATGGGCATAACCCTCCGGCGAGGGCGACCCCTGCTCCGGACCGACGCCGGGGGGGAGCGACTCGTGGCGGTGGTGAACGAGGCGTTCGCCCGCGCGTTCTTCGAGGGCCGCGATCCGATCGGGCAGCGGGTCACGTTCGGGAGTCCCGACGACAAACCGGACTGGCGCGAGATCGTGGGCGTCGTCGGCGATGTGCGGCACAACGGGCTCTCGTCGACGCCCGCGCCCGAGATCTACGTGCCGGCCGAGCAGATCTCGGATGAGCTGTGGACGGTCTTCGTGCCGCTGCCGATTTCATTCGTGGTCCGGGGCCCGGTCCTGCCGGAGTCACTCTTCCCGGCCATCAAAGCGGCGGTGCACGACGTCGATCCGGAGCAGGCCGTGAGCCACCTTCGCCCGGTGACCGAGCTCGTGAGCGATGCCGTGGCACGGTACCGGTTCACCATGCTGCTGCTCACGGTGTTCGGCGCGATGGCACTCGCCATCGCGACGGTGGGCGTGTACGGCGTCATGGCGTACACGGTGAGCCAGCGGACCCGGGAGCTGGGCATCCGGCTCGCGCTCGGCGCGGGCACATCGAGCGTCCGGCTCCTGGTGCTCCGACACGGGCTCGCGATGGCCTGCGCGGGCATTCTCCTGGGACTGCTTGGCGCATTGGCCCTGACCCGGCTCCTGGTGAGTCAGCTCTTCGGCGTGAGCCCGACGGATCCGGTGGTCCTGGCCGTCGCCGTCGCGACGCTCGCCGCCGTGTCGGGCGCCGCCTGCCTCATTCCCGCCATCCGGGCGACCCGCGTCGATCCCGTCAACGCACTCCGGAGCGAATGATGGTCCAGGCTCTCCTGCACGACCTGCGCTACGCGGTCCGCGCCCTCCGGCGCGCGCCGGGGTTCGCGTTGGCGGCCATCGTCATCCTGGCGCTCGGCATCGGCGCCACCACCACGATCTTCACGGTCGTCAACGGCGTGCTGCTCCGCCCGCTCGCCTATCCGAACGCGGACAGGATCGCGAACATCTGGAACGATTTCGGCGTCGGCGCCCAATCGTTGCCCGCCGTCGCACCGCTCGACTTCCGCGACTACCAGCGACGCAGCCGCACGTTCGAGATGTTCGCCGCGGCGTCCGCCGGCCCCCTCATAGGGCTTCGCGGGAACTTGACGGGGCAAGGCGAGCCCGAGCGGGTAGACATCGCCGTGGTCACGGCAAATTTCCTTTCGCTCTTCGGCGTGTCGCCGGCGTATGGGCGGGGGTTCCTGCCCGAGGAGGAGGCGCTCAACGGGCCGCACGTCGTGATGCTGAGCGATCGGCTCTGGCGCCGTCGCTACGGCGGCGATCCTACGATCGTCGGCCGCCCGATCCAGCTCGACGGCGTGGCCTACACGGTGGTCGGCATCCTCCCCCCCGCGTTTCGATTGGCGCTTCCATCCGAGGCGTTCCTGCTCACCGACGCCGAGCTGTGGACGCCGCTTCAGTACGACTACGGGCATGCGCCGCCACGGAATTTCACGTTCTTCACCGTGTTCGGGCGGCTCCGGCCGGGCGTGACCTTCGCCCAGGCGCAGGCGGAGATGGACGGGATTGCCCTGCAGTTCCGGAAGGAGTATCCCGAGCACGCGGGCACCCAGGTCCGCATCCGCGCGGTGCCGCTGCAGCAGGACGTCGTGAAGCACGCGCGGCCCGCGTTGCTCGTGCTGCTCGGCGCGGTCGGTCTGGTGCTGGCGATCGCCTGCGCCAACGTCGCGCACCTGCTGCTCGTGCGGGCCACGGTGCGCGAGGGCGAATTCGCGCTGCGCACCGCCCTCGGCGCGAGCCGCGGGGCCGTCGTCCGACAGCTGCTCGCCGAAAGCGCGGTCCTCGCCGCGGCGGGAGGCGCGCTCGGTCTGGGCATCACCACGATGGCGCTCGGGCTCCTGCGTGCGCTGCATCCCACGAGCCTGCCGCGCCTTGGCGACATCGCCGTGGATGGCCGGGTCCTCGCCTTCACCGCCCTCACCTGCGCGGCGACGACCGTCCTGTTCGGCCTGGCGCCAGCCCTGCAGGCGGCCGGCCGTGACCCGCAGCGGACGCTGCAAGGCGGCGGCCGCGCGGGCACCAGCGTCTCCCGGCAACGGATCCGGGCCCTGCTCATCTTGGGCGAGGTAGCGCTGTCGGTCGTGCTGCTCGTCGGGGCGGGCCTGCTGGTGCGAAGCTTCCTCGCGCTCCAGGACGTGCGCCCCGGGTTCGACGCCGACGACGTGCTCACCTTCGAGCTCGCCCTCCCAGTGAGCCGGTATGCCGACGCCGCCGCGCGGCGCGTCTTCGTACGCGAGCTCGAGCGCCGTCTGGGCGAGCTGCCCGGGGTGAAGGGGGTGGGGTTCATCGGCAAGCTGCCGCTCACCGGGAGCGGACCGCTCTCGCCCTACGCTTACGACGAGGCCACCGCGCGGAACTGGGAATCGGTGACGGCGGACGCCCGCCGGGTGTCGCCCGACTACTTCGGCGCGATGCGCACGCGGCTGCTCGCGGGTCGGCCCTTCACCTGGGACGACGCCGCCGACAAAGCGCCGGTGATCATCATCGACGAGACGCTGGCGCAGCAGGCCTGGCCTGGTCGCTCGGCCGTTGGACGACAGTTGCAGATCGGTCCCACCGGCGATCCGAACAACATGGCCGAGGTGGTGGGTGTGGTCGAGCACGAGCGTATGCTCGACCTTTCCCGCGTCGTCCGGCCGCTCATCTTCTTCCCCATGGGGCAGCAGATGCCGCCGGTGGTCAACGTGGTGCTCGAAACGGGGCTGGCGCCGACCAGCCTGAGCGGCGCGGCCACCGCGCTGGTGCACGAGATGGATAAGGACCTCGCGGTGACACAGATGGCGCCGATGTCGAACTACGTGTCCGAGGGCCTGGCGCAGGCGCGGTTCAACCTGCTGCTGATGGCCACGCTCGGCGGCATCGCGCTCCTGCTCGCCGCGGTCGGGATCTTCGGCGTCATCGCGTACACCATCACCCAGCGCACCCGCGAGTTCGGCATCCGGCTCGCGCTCGGCGTGGACCCCCGGCGGACTCGCCGGGACGTGGTCGCGCGAGGCATGCGACTGGTCGGCCCGAGCATACTGCTCGGGCTCGGCGGCTCGCTCCTGCTCACCCGTTTCCTGGGCGCTCTGCTGTACGAGACCAGCCCCCACGACCCGCTCACGCTGGGCGGGATCGCGGTCCTGCTCACGGCGGTGGCACTCGCCGCCTGTTACCTGCCTGCCCGCCGCGCCACGGCCGTCGATCCGGCCATCGCGCTGCGGAGCGAATGAGGGAACCACGGTGATCCGTCTCGCGAATCTCGACCGATACTATCAGAACGGCCCCACCCGCACGTACGTCCTCCGGCGAATCGAGCTCGAGATCCGCGCCGGGGAGTTCGTCACGATCATGGGACCATCCGGGGCGGGGAAGTCCACCCTGCTGAGCATCCTGGGCCTGCTCGACAACGCCTGGACCGGGCAGTACTGGCTCCAGGACCAGGCCGTGCACGACTTGCCGCTCAAGAAGCGGATCGAGCTCAACAAGCGCACGATCGGCTTCGTGTTCCAGAAGTACCATCTGCTGGACGATCTCACGGTCTACGAGAACCTGGAGATCCCGCTGTCGTATCGCGACGTCAAGCCGAAGGAGCGTGCCGCGATCGTGGCCGAGACGCTGGACCGGTTCCAGATGGTGGGCAAGAAGGATCTCTACCCGAGCCAGCTCTCGGGCGGCCAGCAGCAGCTCGTCGGCGTCGCGCGTGCGGTGATCGCGAGCCCGAAGCTCCTGCTGGCCGACGAGCCGACCGGCAATCTGCACAGCGCGCAAGGCGAGGAGATCATGGAGCTGTTCACCCGACTGAACCGTCAGGGCATGACGATCGTACAGGTGACGCACTCGGAAAAGAACGCGTCGTATGGGCATCGAACCATTCAGCTCCGGGACGGATGGATCGTGGCCCCCGAAGGGGCTGGCCTGTCGCACGCGGGCGGCTGAGCCGGCGCGCTGGCCCGAACATCCCAGGGCCAACCCGTCGCTCGGCGTGGGCGGACGGGCGGAAGCCGCGCACGGACGCGCCCGGTGACCCCAACTGCCAGCCGACCATCGAGCTCGTGAGGGGCGTCCAGAACCCCGACCAGCGATTAGATTGTCCCCCGGACCCACCGCCCGGACACCCGTGCCGACCGTCTCTCCCGCCGCCCACATCCTCGTTGCGGACGACCAGCCGGACGTCCGCGAAGCGCTGCGTCTGCTGCTCAAAGGCGAAGGCTACGCCATCGAGACCGCCGGCTCCCCCGCCGCTGTGCTCTCGGCGGTGCAGCACGCCGACTTCGACGCGGTGCTCCTCGACCTCAACTACGCCCGCGATACCACGACGGGCCGAGAAGGCCTCGAGCTGGTCTCCGAGCTCCAGGCGCTCGACGCCACGCTCCCTGCGGTGGTCATGACCGCCTGGGGCAGCGTAGACAAGGCGGTGGAGGCGATGCGACGCGGCGCGCGGGACTTCATCGAGAAGCCGTGGGACAACGCGCGCCTGCTGGCCACCCTGCGTACGCAGGTGGAGCTCGGACGCGCCCTCCGGCGCACGTACCGCCTCGAGGGCGAGAACCGCCTGCTCCGGCGCGATGGCCGCCCGGAGTTCATCGCCGAGTCGGCCGCCATGCGGCCGATCCTCCAGCTCATCGAGCGGGTCGCACCGTCAGACGCCAACGTGCTCATCACCGGCGAACACGGCACCGGCAAGGAGGTCGTGGCCCAGTGGATCCACGCGGCCTCGCCGAGGGCGCAGCGTCCGTTCGTCCCGGTGAACCTCGGGGGACTCTCTGAAGGCCTGTTCGAGAGCGAGATGTTCGGGCACGTGAAGGGCGCCTTCACCGATGCGCGGACCGACCGGATCGGACGGTTCGAGCTGGCCGAGGGTGGGACGCTCCTGCTGGACGAGATCGGCACGCTGCAACCGCGTCAGCAAGCCAAGCTGCTGCGGGTGCTCGAGAGCGGCGAGGTCGAGCGCGTCGGGGCGTCCCGTGCGCGGAAAGTCGATGCCCGGATCCTCTCCGCCACGAACGCCGACCTCGCGGCGGAGGTGAGCGCCGGCCGGTTCCGCGAAGACCTGCTGTTCCGGCTCAACACGATCGAAATCCGGCTCCCACCACTCCGCGAGCGGCCGGACGACCTGCGCCCGCTCGCGGAGCACTTCCTCCGTCGCTACGCGGCGCGCTACCGGAAACCGGTGGCCGGTTTCGAGCCGGAGGCGACCCTGGCGCTCGCGCAGCACGCGTGGCCCGGCAACGTGCGGGAGCTCGACCACACGCTCGAGCGTGCCGTGCTCATGGCCCAGGGGCCGCACATCCGTGCCGCGGACCTGGGCCTTCGGCCGGGCGGCCCCGCGGCGCGCCTCGAAGACCTGCCGCTCGAGGAGGTCGAGCGCGTGCTCATCCGGAAGGCGCTCGAGCGCCATGACGGGAACGTGAGCCATGCCGCGCGCGCGCTCGGCCTGAGCCGGAGCGCCCTCTATCGGCGACTCCAGCATCATGGGCTCTGACCGGCGGCATCGGCCGGCCGGTCACGAGTCGCGGGTCTTCCTCGCCGCGCTGGCGGCCGGGCTGCCGGCCGTCCTGGTGGCGGAATGGCTACTGTGGACCGAAGACCACAGCCTCCGGGTTCAGGTCACAGGCTCGCTGATGGTGGTCGGCACGTGGCTGATCGGGTCCGCCCTCGTACGCGAGCGCGTGCTTCGGCCGCTCCAGACGATCGCCAATCTGCTCGCGGCGCTCCGCGAGGGTGACTACTCCATCCGAGCGCGGGGCGCGAGCGTTGAGGACGGACTGGGCCTCGCCCTGTTCGAGGTGAACATGCTGAGCGAGACCCTGCGCGCTCAGCGGCTGCACGCGCTCGAGGCCACGGCCCTGCTCCGCCGGGTCATCGAGGAGATCGACGTGGCGGTCTTCGCCTTCGACAGCGCGCAGCGTCTTCGTCTGGTGAACCGCGGCGGCGAGCGGTTGCTCGGCCAGGCGGCGGAGCGTCTGGTGGGCATGGATGCCGAGGCCCTCGGGCTCGCAACCTGTCTCAACGGCGAGACCCCGCGGACGATCGACGCGGCGTTCCCCGGAGGCGCCGGGCGCTGGGAGGTTCGGGGCAGTACCTTTCGGCAGGAGGGCCTGCCGCACCGTCTCCTGGTGCTATCCGACTTGAGCCGGGTGCTCCGCGCGGAGGAGCGCTCCGCCTGGCAACGGCTCGTGCGGGTCCTGGGACACGAGATCAACAACTCATTGGCACCGATCAAGTCGATCGCCGGCAGTCTCCGGAGCCTGGTCGAGCGACCGGCGCGCCCCGCCGACTGGGAGCAGGACCTGCGCTCGGGGCTTCAGGTCATCGAGGGGAGGTCGGAATCGCTCGGGCGATTCATGGGCGCGTACGCGCAACTGGCCCGGCTGCCGCAGCCGCGCCTCGGGCCGCTGCGGATCGATGAGTGGGTGCGCCGGGTCGCGGCGCTCGAGACCCGGCTCGAGGTCCAGGTCCGCGAAGGCCCGCGTGTCGTGCTCAGCGCCGACGGCGATCAGCTCGACCAGCTGCTGATCAACCTCGTGCGCAACGCGGCGGACGCCGCCCTCGAGACCGGCGGCGGCGTGATGATCGGCTGGCGGGTCGTGGCCGGCGTCGCCGAGATGACGGTGGTCGACGGTGGGCCCGGCCTGCCCGATCCCGGCAACCTGTTCGTGCCGTTCTTCACCACGAAATCCTCGGGCAGTGGCATCGGGCTGGTGCTGAGCCGCCAGATTGCCGAGGCGCACGGCGGGACCCTGGTGCTCGAGGCGCGTCCGCGTGGTCAGCGCGGCGCGCGGGCCTGTCTCCGTCTTCCACTCGGATCGCTCTGAGCCCCCATGCTCTTTCGACGCTTCTACGACGATCAGCTGGCCCAAGCGAGCTACCTCATCGGCTGCCAGGCCACGGGCGAGGCCCTGATCGTCGATCCCAACCGCCTGGTGGATCCTTATCTGCGCGGCGCCGAGCTGGAGGGGTTCCGGATCACGCACGTGACCGAGACCCACATCCATGCCGACTTCGTCTCGGGCGCGCGCGAGCTAGCCCATCGCGCCGGCGCACGGCTGTTGCTCTCGGACGAAGGGGGCCCCGATTGGCGCTATCACTACGCGGCAGATGCGGGCGCCGAGATGCTGCGTGACGAGAGCACGTTCTGCGTGGGCCGCGTCGCCATCCGCGTTCTCCACACGCCCGGCCATACGCCCGAGCACCTCACCTTCCTCGTCACGGACACGACGTCGGCCACCGAGCCGATGGGTCTGCTCACCGGTGATTTCGTCTTCGTGGGCGACGTCGGCCGGCCGGACCTGCTCGAACGGGCCGCGCACGTGACCGGCTCGATGGAGATCGGCGCGCGCCAGCTGTTTCGCTCACTGCGCCGTCTGGCCCCGCTGCCCGACTACCTCCAGATCTGGCCCGGCCATGGCGCCGGCAGTGCGTGCGGCAAGGCGCTCGGGGCCGTCCCGCAATCCACCCTGGGGTACGAGCGCCGGTTCAACTGGGCCTTCGGCATCGACGACGAGGACGAGTTCGCTCGCGCAGTGCTGGCTGGCCAGCCCGAGCCCCCACGGTACTTCGCCGAGATGAAGCGGATCAACCGCGACGGCCCCAGGGTGCTCGGCGACACTCCGCGTCCGCCGGAGATCGGCGCCGACGCGCTGGCCCGCGCGCTGGCGGCCGGGGACATGGTGGTGGACACCCGGCCGGCCCGCGACTACTCGGCGCGCGCGATTCCCGGCACCATCAACGTGCCCGCCAACCGGTCATTCGTGACCTGGGCCGGCTCCCTGGTGCCCTACGATCGCGACTTCTATCTCCTGGTGGACGATCGTGGCACCAGCGCCGCGGACCTGGTGCGCGCGCTCGGTGGGATCGGTCTCGACCGGGTCGCGGGGGTGGCCGGGCCCTCGGCGCTGGAGGGGTGGACGGCGGCCGGCCGGCCGGTCCAAACCCCCCCGGCGGCGGACGTACGCGACGTGGCCACGATAGCCGCCGCAGGCGACGCAACGCTGCTCGACGTGCGCTCACGCGCCGAGTGGGCCGCTGGACGCGTACGAGACGCGCTGAACGTACCCCTGGCCGAGCTTCCCACCCGATTGGGCGAGCTGCCCCGGGGCCCGCTCATCGTGTACTGCCAGACCGGCGCCCGAGCGGCGATCGCTGCCTCGCTCCTTATGGCACGAGGACGAACGGACGTCAGCCTGTACGTCGGCGGATTCTCCGAGTGGAGCGCCGCGGGGCGGGAGGTGCTGCGCGGAGAGGCCGTGCCATCCTGAGCCGCGCGGAGCCGGCCAGGTCGCGTCCCATTGGCGTCGCCGTCCTCGCCGTTGCCCTGATCGTCGCGCTCGTCCTGGCCGGCCGCCCCGCGGCGGCGCTGGGGCCCGCCAACGCGGCGGGGGGGGACCGCCAGGGCGCCAGGGGGGCCCCCGCCAACAAAGTAGGGGAAGCGCTTGCGAAAATTGACATAG
>JBQCGH010000045.1:0-6315 GCA_051955835.1 Gemmatimonadales bacterium | reverse complement strand
GTATTGCCGGTGCGATCGGCCGCCGCTGCGGCCTGATCGTCGGCATCCCGGTGGTCGCGGTCCTTGCACCCGGCCGTCAACGCGAGCGCCAGCGCGACGCCGACCCACGCAACTTTTCTCATTGCTTCGGCTCCTCTCGATAGATCGATTGTGTTGGATTCCAGCGCCAATGATACGGCGGTCGGAAGGATCGGGAGGTGATGTCACTCACGGCTGCACGGTGCGGGGCGACGGGTGGTTCTTCGGTCGTGGTGCCGCCAGGCCTCGGCCAGCGGCCAGGTAAACTGCTGCTATGCGGTTTCGGGAAGGTAAAGCAGGGAGTTCCAAACAGCAGGGCGAGCTCGATGGCAAATCCTGGCACCACCTCTTCGCCGTCGAGGATGTGGCTCTCCGTAAGCACCCTCGACGGCCGATCGGCATACCGCACCGTCACGCGCCGTTCCCGCGGGTCGATCAACCACACCCGTCGAGCGCCAGCGCCGAAGTAGTCGGCGACCTTCTGTTCCACCTCGGCCCAGCGGTCACCGGGCGAGAGGATCTCGACGGCGAGATCCGGCGATCCGACGATGAACTGCTCGGGGATCCGATCCGGCGGAAGGCGTGCCCCACTGAGGAAGGAGACGTCCGGCCCACGGACCGTGTCCGGCCCGCGCTCGAGCAGGTAACCGGCCTCGACCAGCACGGTGCCGAGCCCGAGCCGCGTCACGTGCTCATCGAGCCTGGCACCGAGCTTGAGGGCGATCCGTCCGTGCACGCCGCCAGGAGGCTCGGACACGCGCGGGACCCCGCGGACCAGTTCGTAACGCCGGAGGCGGGGATAGCTTGAGAGCTCTTCGGCAGTGATGAGCCGGGCTGGACTGGTCATGAGCCGAGGATATCTCTGCGCTCGCTGAGGGGTCAAGAGCGGAGAAACGCGCGCGCAAACTCAGCGGCCCGCCTCCACCGTCGTGCTCCACAGGTTGCCTTCCGGCTCGCCCATGGTGAAGTAGAACCGCCCCCGCCAGCTCCGGAAGCCGTACCGGTGCCAGTCGTGGCCCGGCGGCCCGAACCGGACCAGGAGTCGTGGCCCGCCCTTGAGTGGGTCGATCGCCCAGACGGTGGCCCGATCGAGCGAGTCCCGCGCCAGGTAGTACATGGTTCGCCCGTCATCCGACCAGGTCGCAATGGTCGCCTTCTCGACTCGGCTGCGATACCCGCCGGGGAGGACCACGCGCGCCGAGTCGCCTCGCGGCGTGGCGATCATGAATCCCTTGACCGACCCGAAGGCCAGCCACCGCCCGTCGGGTGAGGGAGTCGGGCTCAGCACATCGAGCGTGAGCAGGTTGGTGGGTTGCCCCCACGTGCCGGTGGCGCTCCGCGGGAGCAGCGCCAGCGCCGCGGTGGGCGTGCCGTAGTCGCGCAGGTAGAACAGCCCTCGCCCGTCGCGGCTCCACTCGGCTGCGAACGCGTCGCCGGGACCGGTCTCCAGCCGGACCGGCGCGCCACCGTCCGCCCCCATGACGAACAGCCGTCGGCCGTCCTCGGTATATCGGTGAAACGAGATCAGGCGCCCGTCGGGTGAGTAGCGGGCCCAGAAGCTCGCGCTGGAATCCGAGGTGAGCTGCTCCGGCTCGCCCCCCTCGACCGGCATCCGGTACACCTGCGTGACCCCCGTCCGGTCGGAATCGAACAACAGCCAGTGGCCGTCGGGCGAGAAGTCGAGCGTCTCGATGATCTGGCTGCCCCGCGTGACCGGCGCCGCGTCCGTCGTCCCGACAGCGGCACCCGTTGGAATCGGCATCTACCAGATGTTCGACTGGTCCTGCAGCACGGCGTACACCGCGCGGTGGCCGGCCGCGTCGAGGGTGATGGCCTGGGCGTTGAGGCCGGTCGTGATCCGCTCCCCGTGCCCCGGGGTCGCGCCCGTCGCGAGCCCGATGCGATACACGTCCTCGCCGCCCGCTGCGTTCGAGAGGTACAGCAGCGCGCGCGAGCCCGGCAGCCACGCCGGACTCGAGTTCATCGAGGCCTCGCCGGTGAGCCGCACCGGCCGGCCCGACCCTGGTCGCGCCGGGACCAGCCACAGCGCGCTTTGGCCCAGATTGCCGAAGAACTGGGGCGTGTCGGGATCCATCGATTGACGGTTCCCCCGCACCAGCGCGATCCACTGCCCGTCGGGCGACCAGGCGGCCGAGTGCAGCTCGCCCCCGGTGGTTACCGCCGTCGCCGGGCCGCCGGCGACCGGCATGGTGTGCAGGGAATCCGACCGGACGAAGGCGATCATCCTTCCGTCCGGCGACCAAGGCCCCGCCAGCAGCACGGTCGCGGCCTCGCGCGGCACCAGCACCCGGGCGGTCCCGCCGAGCGCGGGCACTAGCTCGAGGCCTCGGCGGCTGCGGAACACCAGCCGCTTGCCGTCGGGCGACCAGTACGGCAGCCGCTGCGGACCGGGCACGTCCGGCGCGACCTCGATCGGCCGTCCGCCGTCCATCTGCCGGACGAAGATGTGCGAGTCGCTCAGATCGCCGCCCGCGTAGGCGACCAGTTGTCCGTCGGGCGAGATTGCGGGATCGGTCTCGATGCCGGGGTCCACCGTGAGCGGGGTCCGCCCACCGAGCTGCAGCGGCCGCTCCGCGGCGTGACGCGAGGCCAGGACGGCGGCGACGCCGGCCAGCGTCGCCAGCCCCGCGGCAATGCCCCATGCTGCGGCCCGGTGTCGCGATGCCGTTGTTGACGGCGGCATGCCCCCCGATGGCGCACGCGCCGCCGTCGCCACGGGCGTCACCGGGGTGACGCTCGCCGGTGTTGCGGCGTCTTCGCCCGTGATCCGTACCCGCTCGAGCTGTGCGAGCAGCTCGTCCGCGCTCTGCCACCGGTCCGCCGGTCGGGCGGCCAGGCACCGGGCGACGATCTGCGACAGCAGCGGCGGGATCCCGGGCCGGAGCTGCTCGAGCGGCGTCGGCGTCATGGTCGCCTGCGCGACGAACACGGCCTGCGGCG
Organism: Gemmatimonadales bacterium; assembly: GCA_051955835.1. Lineage (GTDB taxonomy): Bacteria > Gemmatimonadota > Gemmatimonadetes > Gemmatimonadales > GWC2-71-9 > CAVVWJ01. Next base: position 3,336 of record JBQCGH010000045.1, on the reverse strand, counting down.
TGGTTCCCGGGAAGGGGCGCGTGCCGCTCAGCATCTCGTACGCCATCACCCCGACGGCGTAGATGTCCACCCGGTGGTCGAGGTGCGGGTCGGCGGCCACCTGCTCGGGCGCCATGTAGCGCGGCGTGCCGAGCGCCATCCCTGTGGAGGTGAGGGCGCCCTCGTCACCCGCACCGGTCACCCCGGCCGCGCTCAGTGCCTTGGCCACACCAAGGTCGGCGACCAGGGCGTGCCGGCCACTCAGCAGGATGTTGTCGGGCTTGATGTCGCGGTGCACGATGCCGTGCGCGTGGGCGTAGGCCAGCGCGTCGACGATCTCCGCCAGCAGCCGCACGGCCTCGGCCACGGGCAGCTCGCCTTCGCGGATCAGCCGCTCCCGGAGCGACGGCCCGTCCACGAACGGCATGACGTAGTAGAGGAAGCCGGCGGCGGCCCCCGAATCGTGGACCGCCAGGATGTGCGGGTGCTGGAGCTGCGCGGCGAGCTGAATCTCCCGCTCGAACCGCTCCGGGCCGAGCGTGGCGGCCAGGTTCTGGTGCAGCACCTTGACCGCCACCTGGCGGCCATGCCGCACGTCCTGGGCGGCGTACACGGTGGCCATGCCGCCGCGCCCGAGCTCGCGCCCGAGGACGTAGCGGTCGCGCAGGGCGTCAGCGAGCGCGATCAACGAGTCTGGAACTGTCTCCGCCGGGTGGGATGGTCTAAAGAATCTCGCCGCCCGTCGGAAGGGGCGCCAGTCCGTTCACACGTCGCGATCTGAGCGCGCGCGGGTGTGTGTGGGGGCGCCTGCGCGGCAGGAGCGGAACGACTCCCTCCGGGGACGCTGCGGAACGCTCTGGTACGGAGCCCGCGCAGCCGTACATCTCCGCCGCGATCTCAACGCCTTCCCGCCCCGCTACTTACACCCAAGTGATTCGGCGGTGATTTCCGCACGACTTCCAGGTGAGCCCGCTTGGTAGGTTAGCCCGCGTCGCCGGTCGGCTCGACGCCTCCGGCAGCGGCCAACCTCAAACGGACAACGCGTCCAAGGAGCACACCATGCCGGCCCGCACCTCACTCCTGCTTCGCGCGGCTGCCGTCGCGCTATCCCTGTCGCTCGCCGCTTGCGATGGCGGCGACAACCCCCTTTCACCCGGCGCCGATCCGTCTACCGTGAGCTCGGCACCGCGGTCCGTCCCGTCCGCGCCCGTGGGGCCCGACTTCCTGACCGCCGGCAGCGGGCCGAGGATCCTGTTCTCCAGCTCGCGGTCGGGCGGCTGGGACCTGTACCGGATGGGGCCCGACGGCACCGGCGTGGTGCGGATGACCAGCTTCACCGGCCTCGAGAGCTCACCCGTCTGGTCGCCCGACAACAAGCGGATCGCCTTCTCGCGTCTCCGGCCCGACGCCAACAACGTGCTGCACCGGGACATCTTCCTCATGAACGCGGATGGGACCAACAAGCATTGGCTCGAGTCCCAGCCCTCGAGCGTCTATATCCAGGAGCCGGCATGGTCGCCGGACGGGACTCGGTTGGTCGTGGTGGTGTATCTGAGCGGTATTCCGCGGCTCATGCTGATGAATGTCGGCACCGGCGCGATGTCGTTTATCATCGGGCCGCAAGGCGCGGCATCGGGCACGTCGCCATCGTTCCACCCGAACGGGAAGAAGATCGTCTACGTCTCCCCGGACGGAAAGAACCTGGAGACCGTCGCGGTGGACGGATCGACGCACTCGGTCCTGATGACGGGCACCGCGGTCGCCGAGTTCAACACGCCCCGGTACTCGCCCGACGGCACTCGCCTCGCATACGCCCGGACCGTGTCGGGCAACGAGGACCTGTACGTGAAGACCTTGGCGGGCGGCACCGTCAAGCGCCTCACCAGCGATCCCAACTGGGACTACGGGCCGACTTGGGGGCCGGACGGGTCGCGGATCGCCTTCATCAGCTTTCGCGCGGGGCCGAGCCAGATCTACGTGGTGAGCAGCGCGGGTGGCACGCAGACGAGGATCACGCACACCACCACGCAGGAAACGGATCCCGCGTGGTCGCACTGAGCGCATGAGTCAGCCTGAGTTCGTTCACTCCGCCGGTCAACTCCGCGATGATGGCATGCTGAGTTGGCCGGCTTCAGGTGCGCCGGCACGGCCGAGCAGGCCAACTGCGCGCGGTCTCCTCCCCAGTGCGGTCCGACGCGCTCCTCCGGGAGCCATCCCGCTCCCGGCGCAAACTACCATCGGACGCGCGAGGCTCAGGCGCCCTCGCCCGGCGGCCGGATCCGTTAAGATCTCAGAACGAGGACCATCCCCTCCCCATCACCGGAGCGTCACGATGCTGCTGATCCGCGAGGTATTCCACTGCCGGCCCGGCAAGGTCCGCCCCTTGCTCGAGAAGTTTCAGGCGATGAACCGTATCATGGCCAAAGCCGGCCAGGGGAACATGCGCCTCATGACCGACTTCACCGGCGAGCGCTACTGGACGCTGGTCGCCGAGTTCGAGACACCGGGCATGGCTGAGTTCGAGAAGATGATGCAGGGCGGCGGGATGGGCGAGTCGGACACGAAGGAGATGGAACGCCTCATGGAGGGCTACCATGACCTCGTCGAGAGCGGCCACCGGGAGATCTACCGGCTGGAGGCGGCCACGAAGGGATGATCGGCCCTTACTGAGGGGTCAGGATTCCTTGGCCGCCGCCTTCCTTGTCCGCCGCCTGGACGGTGGTCTCCTGGGCACCGCGGACTGCGCCGGCACACCCGCCATCCCGAGATGCGCCTGCATCGCCGGCGTGAGCCGCTTGCGCACCAACGCTTGGACCAGCTCCGGCGATGCCTTCTCCTCGCCCGGCACCAGCGGCTTCGCCTGGCCGCCCTCCAGCGCCAGCACCGGCACGCCGTCGCGATACAGGATCCGATTCCGTCCTACCGCGGGAATCCGCTCGCCCGGCGTGAGGATGCCGGTGAAGTTGAGCGGATCCGCGGCGCCGAGCGCGACTAGGATCCCCCGGGCCTCCTGCCTCCGGATCGCCCGGAGCTGGCTCACCGCCTCGGCCAGCGCGAACTGCTCGCCCGACATGCCGTTCACGAAGCGCCCGCCGCGGATCTCGCCGCGCGCCTCCAGCCGCCGGTAGACCTGGATCAGCTCGCGCCAGGACGGCGCCGCGGGCTCGCGGGCGAGGATCCGCCTGAAGACCACGCCGTAGCGACGGAGCAGCGCGCGGGCGATCAGCTCGACCCGCTCCTGCCCGGGAACATCCGATCCGTCACGCAGCAGCGACCATCGCCCGGCACTCTCGATGCCGAACGGCACCGTCCGCTGGCGCCGCCGCCCACCTGCCAGCGGCTTCCGCTTGCTCGACG
>JBQCGH010000044.1:0-14171 GCA_051955835.1 Gemmatimonadales bacterium | reverse complement strand
AGCGAGCTCAGCATCGACGACGCTGCATTCCCAGTTTTCGCCAACCCGTCCAGCACGCCGAGCAAAGCGAAGGCCTGGGCCGTAGGCGTGAACTGGTACCTCGCCAAGGGCATTAAGGCCGTCGTCGATTACGAGCACACGTCGTTCACGGGTGGCGCCGGCACCGCGGATCGGGAGCCGGAGAGCTTCGTCGCTACTCGCGTCCAATACTCCTTCTGACGACCCCGGAGAAGCCCCGTGACCAAGACGCACGCCCGACTCACCGCCGGCTCGCTCCTTCTCGTGACTCTCGCGGGGGGCGCCGCGGCGGCCGGTGCGCAGAGCAGCCCGAAGCCTGTCACCTTGCTCAACGTCTCGTACGACCCGACACGCGAGCTGTACGAGGATTTCAACCACCAGTTCGCCGCGTTCTGGAAGGGCAAGACCGGCCAGGAAGTGACGATCCGGCAGTCCCACGGCGGCTCCGGCAAGCAGGCGCGGTCCGTCCTCGACGGCCTGCAGGCCGACGTCGTGACGCTGGCGCTCGGCTATGACATCGACGTGCTCGCGGACAACGGCCTGCTACCGGCGGACTGGCAGAAGCAGCTCCCGCACAACAGCGCGCCGTACACGTCGACGGTGATCTTCCTCGTCCGTAAGGGCAATCCCAAGAAGATCAAGGATTGGCCCGATCTGATCCGTCCCGGCGTCTCGGTGATCACGCCGAATCCCAAGACCTCGGGCGGCGCCCGCTGGAACTACCTCGGGGCCTGGGGTTACGCGCTCCGGCAGCCCGGCGGCAACGAGGCCAAGGCCAGGGATTTCGTGGGCAAGCTCTACAAGAACGTGCCCGTGCTGGATGCCGGCGCCCGCGGCTCGACCACGACGTTCGTCGAGCGTGGCATCGGCGATGTCCTGATCGCGTGGGAGAACGAGGCGCTTCTCGCCGTGAAAGAGCTGGGCGCGGGCCAGGTGGAGGTAGTCGTCCCATCGTCGAGCATTCTCGCCGAGCCGCCCGTGGCGGTCGTCGCCAAGGTGGCGAAGAAGCACGGCACCGCCGACGTCGCGAAGGCCTACCTGGAGTACCTGTACACCGACGAGGGTCAGGAGATCGTGGCGAAACACTACTATCGGCCGGTGAACCCGACGGTCGCGGCCAAGTACGGCTCCCAGTTCCCGAAGGTGGACCTGTTCACCCTCGCGGACCTGGGCGGGGACTGGCGGGCGACCCAGAAGAAGCATTTCGCGGACGGCGGCGTCTTCGATCAGATCTACCAGCCGGGGCGGTAGCCCGGAGGCTGTCTACCCCTTCGAAGGGATGACGATGCGGCACAAGTCGCGAAGTGTGCTCCCCGGGTTCGGGGTGAGCCTGGGGATCACCTGCACCTACCTGAGCTTGATGGTACTGCTCCCCCTGGCCACCGTGTTCACCCGGTCGGCCGACCTGTCGTGGGGAGAGTTCTGGTCGACCGTCAGTAACCCGCGGGTGATGGCATCGTATCGCGTCACGTTCGGCGCGTCGCTCGTGGCCGCGCTGATCAACAGCGTGTTCGGCTTTCTCGTGGCCTGGGTGCTCGTCCGGTACCGGTTCGCCGGCCGGCGGGTGGTGGATGCCATTGTGGACCTGCCGTTCGCGCTGCCCACGGCGGTGGCGGGCATCGCGCTGACCACCCTCTATGCCACTAACGGGTGGGTAGGCCGCTACCTCGAGCCGCTCGGCGTCAAGGTCTCCTATACCTGGCTCGGCATCACGGTGGCGCTCATCTTCATCGGCCTGCCGTTCGTCGTCCGCACGGTGCAGCCGGTGCTGGACGACCTCGAAGTGGAGGTGGAGGAGGCCGCCGCGAGCCTCGGGGCCGCACGCTGGCAGACCTTCACCCGCGTAATCCTTCCCGCGGTCGCGCCTGCGCTGCTGACCGGATTCGCGCTCGCCTTCGCGCGGGCGATCGGCGAGTACGGGTCGGTCGTGTTCATCGCGGGCAACATGCCGATGAAGACCGAGATCGTTCCGCTGCTCATCATCACCAAGCTCGAGCAGTACGACTACGCGGGGGCGACCGCGGTGGCTGTGGTGATGCTGGCCGTGTCGTTCACCCTGCTGCTCGGCATCAACGTGCTGCAGTGGGCGGCGCGCCGCCGCGCCGGGGCCTGAGCCATGGCGACGATCGCGGTGTCCCGGCCCACCGCTGCGGCGCCCCGCACCGTCACCCGGGCCACGGGCGAATCGTCGGCCGTCCGCTGGGCCCTGACGGGCGTGGCTCTCGTTTTCCTGGGCCTCACGCTGGTGCTCCCGCTGGTGCTCGTCTTTCACGAAGCCTTGGCGAAGGGTTTCGCCGCCTACGTGGACGCCATCCGTGAGCCCGATGCCCTGAGCGCCGCGAAGCTGACGCTGCTCATCGCCGCGATCGCCGTGCCGGTGAATCTCGTGTTCGGCGTTGCAGCCGCGTGGTGTATCGCGAAGTTCGAGTTCCGGGGGAAGAGCCTCCTGATCAGCCTCATCGACCTGCCGTTCGCCGTGTCGCCGGTCATCTCGGGGATGATCTTCGTGCTGCTCTTCGGCGCGCACGGCTGGTTCGGCTCGTGGCTCTTCGATCACGATGTCAAGATCATCTTCGCGCTGCCCGGCATGGTGTTGGCCACGACCTTCGTCACCTCCCCGTTCATCGCGCGGGAACTGATTCCACTCATGCAGGAGCAGGGCAGCGAAGAAGAAGAGGCGGCTATCGTCCTGGGCGCGGGCGGGTGGCAGACGTTCTGGCGGGTGACGCTGCCCAACATCAAATGGGGCCTGCTGTACGGCCTCATCCTGTGCAACGCGCGCGCGATGGGGGAGTTCGGCGCCGTGTCCGTGGTCTCCGGCCACATTCGGGGCGAGACCAACACGCTGCCGCTGCATGTCGAGATCCTCTACAACGAGTACTCGTTCGCCGCGAGCTTCGCCGTGGCGTCGGTGCTCACCCTGCTCGCCCTGGTCACCCTGGCTCTGAAGACCGCTGTCGAGTGGCAGCAGCGCCGGCAGGCCGTGGACCGCACCGTGGATGTCGCCCCAACCGAAAGGATCGCCGCATGAGCATCCAGGTCCGCAATCTGCGCAAGGCGTTCGGCGACTTCGTGGCGCTGGACGACGTGAGCCTCGATGTGCCCGGCGGCGAGCTGGTCGCGCTGCTGGGCCCTTCCGGATCGGGCAAGACGACATTGCTCCGCATCATCGCGGGGCTCGAGCCGGCCGATCAGGGCGCGATTTACTTTCACGGTGAGGACGCCACGAGCCAGCCGGTGCGCGAGCGCCAGGTCGGGTTCGTGTTCCAGCACTACGCTCTGTTCAGACACATGAGCGTGTTCGAGAACGTCGCTTTCGGATTGCGGGTCCGCCCCCATGCAGTGCGGCCGTCGGACGCGGACATTCGCGAGACGGTGATGGGCCTGCTCAAGCTGGTTCAGCTCGATGTGCTCGCCAGCCGGAGGCCGTCCGAGCTGTCGGGCGGGCAGCGGCAGCGCGTGGCGCTCGCCCGCGCGCTGGCCGTCAAGCCGCGCGTGCTGCTGCTGGACGAGCCGTTCGGGGCGCTGGACGCCAAGGTGCGCAAGGAACTGCGCCGCTGGCTTCGCCGGCTCCACGAGGAGGTCCACGTCACCAGTGTGTTCGTGACCCACGACCAGGAGGAGGCGCTCGAGGTGTCCGACCGCGTGGTGATCATGAACGAAGGACGCATCGAGCAAAGCGGCACGCCGGAGGAGGTGTACGATCGGCCCGGGACGCCGTTCGTCTACGGATTCCTGGGCGATGTGAACCTCTTTCACGGCCGCATTCACGACGGGCGGGTCAGCATCGGTGGGAGCGACCCGGAGGCGCCGGCGCCGGCCGACGGCGTCGATCAGCCTGGAGTCGCCTACGTCCGGACGTACGAGGTGCAGCTCTCGCCGGTGCCCGCGTCCTCCGCCTCGCTCGAAGCGGTCGTGCGCCATGTCCGCGCGTTCGGGCCACTCGTGCGGGTGGAGCTGGATCTGGTCGAGGGGGGCCGGAGCATCGAGGCACACGTGCCGAGGGACCGGTTGGACGGCCTGGTCGTGACCAAGGGACAGCGCCTCTATGTATCGCCCACGAACCTGCGGGTGTTTCCGGTCGGGAATGGCCCGCCCCCTCAGGGGGTCTGGCCGGCTTCCTGACTCGCGCCGCTTCGCGACATGTCCGTCTGCAGCCGGCGAACCAGGGCGGGGAACCACCGCGAATCGAGGAACACCAGCAGCATGGCATTCATCACGATGTGCGGGAAGAATGGATGGCCGCCGGTGAGGTACAAGTTGATGTGGAAGAGGATCCCGCCGAAGAAGAAGAAGGGCGCGACCCGCGGAAGGAACAGGGAGAGAAAGTACAGGGTCTCGAACAGGATCGTGAACACGGATAGGACGATGCACAGGCGATGGTGCTGCGCCAGCCAGATTCCCACGGGGAGATTGCCAGGGATGGCGTCGCTCATGACCGAGATCTGGAGCGTGTAGCCGTTCATCCACCTGAGGCCACCGGCGAGGATCTTGCTGATGCCGGTCTCGAAGTAGGTGAGCGCCAGGAGCACGTGCGCCAGCTTGAGCGGCCACATGGCCATGTCGGAAACGGGCTCCCCGGTGGGCGCGCGGGCTCCGGCACGGCGGCGCCTGAGCAGGGCATCCACCGACAGGCTTTCACCGGCGGGCGAGAACGCTAGCGCGAGCAGGAAGATCGAGAACAGCGCCTGATTGTGGTGCACGTCTCCGTACGAGTAGGCGTGGCTCACCAAGATCCACTCCCCCAGGGCGAGCACGAAGAGCGCGGCACGAGTCCACAGCCCGATGAGCGCCGCACAGCCCGCCAGCCACACCACCCAGGACATCAGGGTGAGGACCGTTGGCGTGAAGACCGCCTCCCGCGGCACGACCGCCGTGATCAGACGGATGAGCGGCTGCGGATCCACGAAATGCGTGTTCTTGGTGGCTAGCGCGATCTGATGGGACAGCGAGGGAAAGAACCAGAACAGCTCCGCCGCGACGGCCATGATGCGGGCGCCGCCCAGGTTGAGCGTCGTAGTCGTGGGAAACCAGTAGGCGTTCCACCGCTGGAGCCAGGACCGAGAGTCGCGGAGGCTCATTTCGACGGGGTCGGCCCAACGGAAAAGGTCAGCACCGGGAGGCTGTCCGTGCGCAGGCCTGTATCCGTCACGGTGTAGACCTCACCGGAGGTCCGGAGCCTGACGATCGTATCGGTTCGACCGCGGTTGACCCGGGCAAGGAGCTCCCGGGCCACGGTCGAGTCTCCGCCGTAGATCGGGGCGATATAGGTGGTGCCGAACGCCGGACCGCTGAGGCCCACCACCAGGTGGGTCAAGGCGACGTCGGCCCCAGTCGCGGTTGTGCCGATTAGCCGCCGCTTCTTGGCCTGCACGGGCCCCGGCGGGTACGATTTCGCGTACATGGTCCAGGCGAGAAAGGGCCAGCGCGTCTGCCGGCTTCCCTGATACGAGAGCACCGGCAAGGCGTGCAGCCCCACTACGACAAGAATCAGAACCGACACCCACACCTTGGAACGCTGCACGGGCTGCCCCTCGCGTTTGCGTTGCCCTCGATCGCCAGGTCCGCTGCAACTCATGGACCAACCGCGGCGGCGCCGGACGTTGCTGGGCTCCGGACGGCGGAAGCCTTGGCCGCTCTAGGGAGCAACGCCGCGGAAAGCGCCGACCGCAAGCCTGTCCCAACCCGGTCCGGCCGCGGCTCCGGCGCCTCGCGAAGGTCCTCCACGGGTGCATTAGGCCTCGGGCCATAATACATTGCCGCCAGCCGGTCGCAGCCCTGCGAAATCCCTCGGAGCCCGGGTGACGTCCTGTCCGATCCGCCGGTGTTCCACAGGCACGGAACCTGCGCCCAACCACACTTCCTTCCGTCCCTCGAGCGCGCGCTGATGCTTCCCAACTTCCTCGTGATCGGTGCGGCGAAGGCTGGAACGACGTCCCTCCACTGGTATCTGGCCGAGCACCCCGACGTCTTCATGACTCCGGTCAAGGACCCTTCGTTTTTCGCGTACGGCGTGGACGAGCGTGGGCAACTGCTGTGGGGGGATCCGCAGCGCCACGTCTTCCCCATCCGCTCGCTGAGGGAATACGAAGGTCTCTTTGCCGAGACCCGGAATGCTACCGCGGTGGGTGAGGCCTCGACGATGTACCTCGAGTGCCCGCAGGCAGCTGGTCGGATCCAGGCGTTGCTGCCGGCCGTCCGCATCCTGTGCAGCCTGCGCCACCCGGTGGACCGGGCCTACTCAGACTACTTGATGCACCTGCGCCGCCGCGGCCTGCGCTTCGATCCCGCCCGCGAGCTCACGGCCACGGCCGAGTGGGCGCAGCCGGAGTCTCGCTGGATGCAGATCGGCATGTACTACCAGCAACTCAAGCGCTACTACGACGCTTTCCCTCGCGACCGGATCCAGGTGGTCCTCTTCGAGGACCTGAGGCAGAATCCCCGGGAATTCGTCACCCAGGTGTACCGCTTTCTGGACGTCGATCCGTCGTTCGACCCCGACTTCGAGACGCCGCATGCGCCCGGGGGCATTCCGGTGAGCTCGACCCTGGAGGCCCTCTTCCTGCGAGGTGCACGCTCCTCGGCCAAGACATGGGTTCCGAAGCGGGCCGCGAACTGGCTCCGCCGCCTGCGCGCGAGAACGATGCGCCAGGCCCCGCGTATGCCCGGGCCGCTCCGCCGCGAGCTCACCGAGCGGCTCCGAGACGACATCACCGCCACCTCAGCGCTGATCGGGCGAAGCCTCCAGCACTGGCTCTGAGGTGCTCGGCCGCACCTCAGGCCACCCGCGGAGAACCGGGTGGCCTAACCGGTGCCGCGGAGGCGCCGGATGCCATCCCATCCCGACCACACACGTAGATCACGTCCTGGGCCATGGGGGCGATCCCGGACCACCGGTCGAGCAGATGCTCGACGCCCTCGATCAGGCGAATCGGCAGGCGGTGCTTTTCCGAGAACGGCAGAATGGCCAGCGGGACCACCCGATACACCCGCAGCCCCGCGTTCGAGACGAGCGCCTTCACTTCGGCATCGTTCATCGTTCCCGCGGTGCTGCCACGGCCGCGCAAGAGGGAGATCCGCCAGCGAAGACTGTCGCGGTTTTTGTGATTGTTGAAGACGATGACCCCGCCGGGGGCGAGGTGTCGGACCAGTATCGAGAGCGCGGTCTGCCGGAGCTCGGGCTCGGCGTTCGGGAAAAAACGGAAGGCGGTGATCAGGTCGAAAGTGCGTGTGCCGAGGACGTCGGAAGCGGTGAGATCCGCTTCGAGGAATTCAGCGGCCGGCGTGGTCTGCCTCGCCACAGTGAGCATGGTGGGTGAGACGTCGACGCCTGTGCTGGTCGAGGCAGCTCCGCTGAAGTACGCGAGGATCCGCCCAGTTCCGCACGCAAAGTCGAGATGGGTGAATGGGCCCGCTTGGAGATACTCACGCCGGATGCTGTCGAGCGCGCGCTGCTCGAGTCGCCAGATCATCGCCCGGTATGGATTGCGCTCCGGCGAGAAAAGTTCGTGGTAGTCGGCGCCCTTACCCTTGTGGCTGTCGGTGTAGCGCATGGTCCTCCTTGGCCTGGTCGATGGCGTCAACGGGTAGACTGCAGGCCGGACGACTGCTCGTCAGCAAAGCGATGCAGAAAAAACCGCAGGTCGAGCGTGTTGTGACGCCACCCGAGCGAACGAAAGGGCCCCTTCAGCCGGCGGGTTTGCCGATTGAATCGGGGTGAGCTGACCGAGACGCTCTCCCGCAAGCTCTCGAGATCCAGCCCCTGCGGTGCGCGGGCCGCATAAGTCTCGAGGAACCGGCGGGCCACCTTGTGCCGTCCCCGGATCGGCCAGCGTCCGAAAAACCGCCGATGAAACAGGCTCATCAAGAGCACGGTGATGTCGATCTCCGGCGGTCCCATGTCAACGTCGATTTCCATCCAACCCGCGTTCGACCAATCGATGATCGCGAGTCCATCCGTGTCCGGAATGTAAAAGAGATTCCGCATGCCGAAGTCGCCGTGGAGCGGGACGTGCACCCGGGCCGGGTCGGTGCCGCGGGTGGACTCCGGCAGATGGACGGCGCCGTCGATCGGCTTCATGCCTGCGTGGATAGCCGAAAGGGCCTCCGCCACCCGGCTCATGAGTACCCCGGCTCGGGCGGGCTGCGACAGGGCCTCGCGCATCGACATCAAGCGCAGGCGCCTGAAGACAATCTCCCCCCGCGCGTCGTCGTAGGACACGATGTCCGGCACCGTGAACAGCCCGGTGCGGCGGCCCACCTCGGCTCCGGCCAGCGTGCGCAGCCGCTCCCGGCGACTCGCTCCCGGGTTCTGGGTCTTGGTCACCACGTCATCGAGGATCGACACGTGGGTGCTCTTCGTCGGTCGGGCCGTCTTGGTCAGCTGCCGCCTCTGTAGGTCAGTCCCGACACACCGAGCCGCTGGGCTCGACATACACTCGTCACCGCGCACGGGGCGAACTCGACCTCACGGCGCAAGTAGGGGCTGGGATAGATCGCCTGCCAATGGAGGCGGGTCAAGGGGGTCGAAGCCCTGGGGCGATCCGGTAAGTGCTCTGCACCAAACGACTTTCCTGCTGGAAGGCTACCCCGGCGTTATGTTGCGGCGCCGCCACAGCTTAAACGGGCGTTCTGCCACTGCCCAAACCGCGACCCATTGTAAGGCCTGAGGGCAGGCCAGGTGTCCGCGCCTGAAGGGTCCCGTATGTCCGTCTGGGAATGGTAGATTGCCTCTCGCGGCCGAGCCGCTGCGCTACTCCCGATGGCGGCTCAAGGAGGGGTATGAGGGCATGGATCGTGCTCCTCGCCGTCGGACTTCCCGCCCCGGCAGGTGGGCCGGGCTCAGCAGGCAGTTTCACTGCGGTCATACGCGAAGGGTATCGAGCCAGCCGATGTCGATGACAATCGCCAAACCGATCATTATCGTGGGAACCGGCCGCTGCGGATCCACCGTCTTTCACCGGTTGCTTGCGACGCACCCGCAGGTCATGTGGCTCTCGCCGTTCAGCGAGCTCTATCCCGAGAAGCCGTCTTGGAACCGTTGGGCGGTTACCTCGATGGGGAACCCGCTCCTTCGACGCATGTTCGGCGAGAAGATCCGGCCTGGGGAGGCGTACAGCTTCTGGGACCGTTACGCCTACGGGTTCTCGGAGCCGTGCCGTGATCTGGTGCGCTCGGACGTGACCGCCCGGGTCAAGAAACAAGTGCGCGCGGCGACGGCCGCGACGCTCACGTCACGTCGCAACCGCCTGCTCGTGAAGATCACCGGGTGGCCACGCATCGGGTTTCTCAACGAAGTGTTCGATGACGCGCGATTCATTCACATCGTGCGAGACGGCCGAGCGGTCGCGAGCTCGCTCCTGCACGTCCACTTCTGGCGCGGGTGGTACGGTCCGCAGGGCTGGCGCGCGGGTCTGCTGTCGCCCGAGGACCAGGCGACCTGGGAAGCATACGATCGGTCGTTCGTCGCGCTGGCCGGGCTGGAGTGGCGCATTCAGATGCGCGCCATCGATGCCGCCAAGCGGATACTGGATCCGCTGCGCTTCCACGAGGTGAAGTACGAGGATTTCTGTCTCCGTCCCGTGGAGGTGTGCCGGGAGGTCCTGGATTTTTCCGAGCTGCCGGTCCCAGCAGAGTTCGAGAAAGAAGTGCGCGCCACAGGCATCAGAGACATGACGAAGCGCTGGCGGGACGACTTGACTCCGGCGCAGCAGGAGTTGCTGGACGAGCTGCTGCACCAGGACCTGCTCCGCTACGGCTATGAGCCCTCGCCCAAATCCTCGGGGACTCGCCAGCCGGCGGTCGCTCGATGACGCCGGCGATTCACTCGCTCAGCGACCATCCCATTACCAAGCGACTCCGGCGCTGGTGCATGCACGCAGTGCCGTACCAGCGAGCGGAGCGCTACCTGTGAGGGCCGGCGGCGCGGTTGATCCGGTCGGAGCCGAGCCGACGGAGCCCGAGACGCCTTCCCATCGGCGGGGCCGTCGTGCGGGGGCCAAGGGCCTCACCCAGCAGGCGCTCGGTGGCATGATGTGGACGTTCAGCGGCACGGGCGTCCAAGGCCTGGTCCAGCTCCTGGTACTGATGGCCCTGGGCCGGCTGCTCACGCCCACGGACTTCGGCCTCATGGGCGGGGCCTCTGTCGTGATCGCGCTCTCGCAGATCGTCTCTCAGGTCGGCGTGGGCCCGGCCCTGGTGCAACGCCGGGACCTCAACCGGACCCATATCCGAGTCGCCTTCACGATCTCCGGTGGCCTCGGCTTCGTGCTCGGCGCGGCCATCTGGTTCGGCGCCCCCGCGATCGCAAGCTTCTATCGCATGCCGGCGGTCGAGCCCGTGCTCCGTGGGGTGGCATTCCTGTTCCCCATCGACGGGCTGAACACCGTCGGCGAATCGCTGCTGGTGCGCAATCTGCGCTTCCGACTGTTCGTCGCGCTCGAGGTCGCCAGCTACGTCGTCGGGTACGCCTGCGTGGGGGTGCTGCTGGCGTGGCGTGGCTATGCGGTGTGGGCGCTGGTGTGGGCCAACCTGGCGCAGGTGACGCTCCGCACGATCAGCATGTACGCGGTCACGCGACACTCGGTGCGGCCGAGCTTGAATCTGCGCGCGAGCAGCGATCTGCTGAGCTACGGCTTCGGCCACTCGCTGGCGCAGGTCGGTGCGCTGCTGTCCCAGCAGGGAGACAATCTCGTCGTCGGGCGATGGCTCGGGGCGGCCGCGCTCGGCATCTACGGTCGGGCGTACAACCTCATGGTCATGCCCGCGGGCATCTTCGGCCGGATCGTCAATCGCGTGCTGTTCCCGGTCATGGCCCAGGTCCAAGATCAGCGCGAGCGCCTGGCCGGCGGGTACGAGCGCGTGCTGGCCATCGTCGCCCTCATGTCGCTCCCCGTGAGCGCGTTCCTGTGGGTGGTCGCGCCGGAGTTCATTCCCGTGCTCCTCGGGCCGGCGTGGCTGGGTGTTGTGCTGCCGTTCCGGCTTTTCTCCATCAGCCTCCTGTTCCGGATGAGCAGCAAGATCAGCGATGCCTGCACCAAGGCCGCCGGCGCCGTGTACTCCCGGGCGCTGCTACAGGGTGCGTACGCGGTCCTGGTGCTGCTGGGCGCCATCGTGGGCCAGCGCTGGGGCGTGGGTGGCGTGGCGGTCGCCGTCTCGATTGCGATGTGCGCGAACTGGCTCTCCATGGCCGCGCTCAGCCGGTCGCTCACGGGCCTGTCCTGGACGCGGTTCGTGGTCGCGCAGCTCCCTGGCGCAGCACTCGCCGCCGCAATCGGTCTCGGTGCAGCGCTGGTTGCCCACGCGGCGCGGGTCGCGCACCTGGGCAACGTGCCCATCCTCCTGGCGTCGGCGGCGACGGCCGTCGCCATCAGCATTGCCGTGTCGAGGTCCCACTCGGCGCTGTTCCTCGGAAGTCATGGCGTCTGGGCCGTGCAGCAGGCCGAGGAGTACCTGCATCGGCTGCTGCGGCGCATCCGCCGCGCAGCCGGATCCGGCCCCGGGTTGGCGGGGGCCAACCTCGAATGACCGCCGCGAGCACGAGCCCGGCGAGCCGGACGAGCTCGGTCCCGCGATCGACCAGGCCCATCGCGTTCTTCCTGCCCTCGGTGCGCGCCGGCGGCGCGCAGCGGGTGATGGTCAATCTCGCCCAGGGCATGACTGAGCGTGGGATTCCCGTCGATATCGTGCTCGCCGTCGCCGAAGGCGCGTTCCTGCCCGAGCTTCCTCCCGCCGCTCGGCTGGTGGATTTGCGGGCAGGACGCCTGGTGCGGAGCCTACGGCCTCTCACCCGCTATCTCCGCGACACCAGGCCCAAGGTCCTGGTCTCGTCGATCAGTCACGCCAATCTGATCGCCCTCTGGAGCGCTCGCGTTGCGCGGCGTGGCACGCCGGTGATCGTGACGGAGCACACCACCGCGTCGCTCGCGAACGTCCCGGGACTTCGCCTCGCCGAGCGCTTGGGACCAGCCCTCATTCGGGTCTTCTATCCCTGGGCCGCCTCGGTGGTGGCCGTGTCGCGGGGCGCCGCCGATGATTTGGCCCGCACCACGGGTCTCGATCGACGGCGCATGCAGGTGGTCTACAATCCGGTGATCACGACCCGCGTCCTGGCCCTTGCGCGCCAGTCACCGGACCACCCCTGGTTCCGGCCGGGGCAGCCACCGGTCATCACCGGCGTTGGCCGGCTCAGCGAGGCCAAGGACTTTCCGACGCTCCTGCGCGCGTTCGCCATCCTTCGACGCCGCCGGGCGGCGAGGCTGATTATCCTGGGGGAAGGGGAGGACCGCCGCGCACTGGAGGGACTGATCTCGGAGTTGGGCATCGGGTCAGACGTGGCATTGCCCGGGTTCCGGGACGATGCCGTGTCCTACATGGCCCGATCGGCGCTGTTCGTGCTCTCGTCCAAGTGGGAAGGGCTACCGACCGTGCTGATCGAGGCGATGGCGGCGGGCACGCGAGTGGTCTCTACCGACTGTCCCAGCGGCCCGCGTGAGATTCTCCAGGACGGGCGCTTGGGAGCGCTGGTCCCGGTGGGCGACGCCGATGCCTTGGCCCAGGCCATGTTCACGGCGCTGGCGCAGCCGGTGCCGCCGCTGCCGGCCGATGCGCTCGCGCCGTTCACCCCGGACGCGGCGGTGAACCACTACCTCAGGCTGATCGAGG
Organism: Gemmatimonadales bacterium; assembly: GCA_051955835.1. GTDB lineage: Bacteria > Gemmatimonadota > Gemmatimonadetes > Gemmatimonadales > GWC2-71-9 > CAVVWJ01. The sequence goes on along the minus strand of JBQCGH010000044.1, from coordinate 1,490 downwards.
CCGTGCAATGAGTTCGATCGCCTACGCCGCTCTCTGGTTCTACGTGTTCTCGGTTCCGTGGGCCAGTGTCCTGGCTATCGGCAGCGGCATCAACGCCATCAGCAAACTCGCCGGCATGATCGCCGCGCTCCTGGCCGTCTTTGTGGCGCTCCTGCGTGGGCGCTTTCGCAAGTGGCATCCGTTTCACGTCGGCGCGCTTCTGTTCGTGGTCTGGACCGCTGGGAGCCAGATCATCGTGGGCTGGGGGCAGCTCCCGCTCAAGTTCTGGACCTTCCCCCAGCTCTGCTTGGTGCTGTGGATCACCTGGGAGCTGGCGCCCACCCGGCGGAAGGTCGTCGGGCTGCTCTTCGCCTACCTGTTGGGGGCGTATGTCGTCGCGCTGCAGAACATCGTGGTGTCCCGGACCCACGGCGCCCTGATGCGACGCATCGTGGCGAACGGCGCCGATCCAAACAACATCGCGATGATGCTGGCCCTCGCATTGCCCATCGCCTGGCACTTCGCGATGACGAGCCAACGCAAGGGACTTCGCTATCTCTGCTACGGGTACCTCCCGATCGGCCTCCTGGGCGTCGTGCTCACCGGCTCTCGCGGTGGCATGGTGACCTGTGCCGTCGCCATGATGATCGTCCCGCTCAGCATGACCCGGCTCACGCCGAAGAAACTCGCGACGGCCGTGACGCTGCTCGGCCTGGCCGCCATTTGCGCCGTGGCCTTGGTGCCCCAGCAGATCGTCGATCGGCTGTCCACGACGGGCCAGTCCGTCGAGCAACTGAGCCTCGGCGGCCGCTTCTCGATCTGGAAGGCGGGCGTGCACGCCTTTGCCCAGAGGCCGTTCATCGGCTATGGCACCGGGAACTTCAAGGGCGCCGTCGCACCCTACGGCATCGTCCAAGTGGCGCACAACTCCTATCTGTCGGTGCTCGTCGAGGAGGGCCTCGTCGGATTTGTCTTCTATGGTACCATGATGTTGGCGGCGTTTGCCTCCGTGCACCGCCTGCGGAACCCCGACCGGCGGTTTGCCCGGGTTCTCTCGCTCACCCTCGCGGTCGCGATGCTCCCCTTGACCTGGGAAGACAGCAAGGCGGGGTGGTTCGTGATGGCGGCGCTGGTGGGGCTGTCGTGTGCGCCGCCCGAGCCTGTCACGCAGGCCGCGGCCCTGCAGCTCCGGCGCGCAGCCAACGCCATCACCGGGTCGCGGGCGGCATTCCGGCGACCTGCGACGGCTTCGCCGGCCTCCGTCGCCGATCGGGGGCGGGCGGTCTGATGCCGCGCGTCAGCGTGGTCACGACCGTCTACAACGGCGAGCCCTACTTCGATCGCGCCATCCCGGGGATCCTCGGCCAGACGCTCGATGACTTCGAGTACATCATCGTGGACGACGGCTCGACCGACCGGACCCCCGAGTTGCTCCGCGAGGTCGCCGCCAGGGATGCGCGCGTCCGGGTCCTGTCCCCGGGACGTGTGGGTTGTTGCAACGCGGCCAACCT
>JBQCGH010000043.1:0-6729 GCA_051955835.1 Gemmatimonadales bacterium | reverse complement strand
CGGATGCGCGGACAGTGCCGCGCGGTGGCCGGGCCGCGCCTGAACGTCCGTATCTCCGGAAGGCGTGAGATAGGAAGCCGCGGCGCCGATCGCCGCGCCGAGCATGATCGCAGCGAGAGCCCCAGGGATCACCAAACGCCGTAGCACGTGGCGTCTGCTGCGATACACCGCCGGCGCTTCGGCCGGCCGCGGCGCCCCCGTGCGTAGGACGCCTCGCTGCGCTGAATGGCTCGGCCTCTGTGGCATCCGCTTTCGACGATTGGGCTTCCCCGATCCACGGAACGCGTAAACCGGTCACGGTGGCAACGCGCCCGCGGCGTTGACGACAGGGCTGACCGTCGCGTGAGCGGTGCCGGCAATGCCGGCTAGTACGCCAGGACGCCGGCCTGAACGCTCGCGATGCGGTGATCCTGGGCCCTTGCCGCCGTCGAGATGAACCCGGCGATGCGGGTGAGGCCGACCCGCGAGAACGTCTCGCCCGGATGGGCGCCGATGAAGACGTACGCGATCACCGAACCGCGTCTCCAGAGGAGTTCGAACCCTGCTCGCTTGCCGTTGGTCTCGTAGGCGTACCGCGCGCCGACGGGGGCGCCGGCGGGCGTCGGAAGCCTCCGGATCCGGATACCCGGGTCCGCGTAGTTCTCGAGCTCCCAGATGCGAGTCGCCGCCTCTTCGGACTTGAACAGGTTCGCGTCGCTCACGATCGCCGCGTTGCCGTCGGCACTGCGGATCACGATGGAGTGCTCGCTTGCGAGCCAGTTCGCCGTGACGAGCCGCTTCGCGACGGCATAGTGGGGTGTGCCCTTCTTCGGCAGCTGGTCTTCGAGCTTCTCCGCGCCGTCGCTCTGAAGCGTGAAGCCGGAGATGTCGCCGGTGTTGAGCACCATGGCGAGGACCTCGTCCTGCGCCTTCTGCGCGGCGTCAATCCGCGACGGCTGGGGCGTGGAGGGCGATCCTGTGCTCGACCCGCACGCGGCGAGGAGCAGGGTCAGCGAGGCCCCGAGGGCGGCGAGCGTGAGGCGAGAGGCGAGGGTGGGCATGCCACGTCCATCGGCAGATCTCAGGCCCACCTTGATCCTGTCGACGTGCAATCCCGACCGCGGTTGGGTCAGGCTAGTCGAGCCCGCACAGCCGGAGCGCGTCCTGGCAGGACTCCGAACTCGAGGCGTACCCGATCGCGGCCGCCCAGAGCGACACCAAACGGACGATCACCTCGTCCGACGTGATCTGTCGTGCTTGCGCTTCCACGTGAATCCGGTCGACGGCGTGCTGATAGCGGCCCTCGGGCGTGACGTCCATGGCCCAAATATAGCGAGTGTGCTATTCGGCCGTGGGCGCGTCAGCGTTTTTTGGGGATATCCACCCACAGGCGGCGTCGTTAGGCGCCTCGTCGGGCCACCAGGATGGCGCGGTCTCGCTCTAACTCGGCCGCGTCGCGCTCGATCTGGGCGTTCCGTCGCTCGAGCTCGGCGTGCTCGGGATCGCGTTCTTCGTCCCAAAACCGTGCGGCCTGTTCATGCCGATCGGCAGCCGCATCGTGCCTCACGGCGGCCTCTCGGTGTCGCGCTGCGCGGTCGTCGGCCACTAGTCACTGAGCATACCGACGCGCCCGTCACCGAGAGGTCGAGCTCATCGCCTGGGCGCACGCACCTCGAGGGGTGTGCCGTCCACGAGGAGGCCGCGGGCGCGCCGGAGAGGAACTCCGCGGGTAGGACTCGAACCTACAACCCTCCGGTTAACCGGACGACGGAACGCGGTCACCAAAAGCCCACACCGCTATTTCAAGCCATCCGCGGTCACGCCAGGTCGGGTGAGGTCACCTCAGTCTGTGACAAAGCTCCGTCGAAGTGAACCGTCCAAGGGTGTCCCCCGAATCTGGGTAGGAGCGGCGCGCCGGCGTGCGCCCAGAGCGATGGCCCCACCGCGGAGGGAAGTGCAGTCGACACGCCGCTCCACCCATCGCCGAACCGTCAAGCGGGCTTGCCAGGTAAACCCTTGACCGCGAATTAGGCCGGGTTTACGATGCGGCCACGACCCGCAGTTCAGGGTCGAGGCCCCGGCCGCCGCCAGCCACCCGACAAGATGACGGCGACGGCCGAGACGAAAGGAGCCTACTTTGGCTACCTGTCAGACCCGTGCCCGCGCTTTGCCGACGCCGCACGAACTCCGCCAGCTGGCAGACGACTGCGAAGCGTTGCGTCGCCCAGCCACCGTGTGGGGCGACCGCCCTACCACGAGCTCGGCGACCTCATCGCCGCGATCCCGATACTCGGCCTCGTCGATCAGGCCGAGGCGTTGGAGCGCGGCATGCGGCGCGTGGCGCACATCCTCGAGACCGAGACGGGGGAGGCGGTGTCGTGATGCCTCGCCTGCTCAAACCCTGCCTCGCCACCACGGCGATCCTGACCGGGGTTCTGACCGCCTTCTCGGCTCAATCCTTCGCCGCGAAAGCGATCAACGGAAGGGGCGGGATGCATATCGGCCGGCTCGTTCAACGCAACCAATCCGGCAGCGCCTACAGGTTCCGCGTCGGGCCGAAGGTGCTGGGGACGCTGCGGCCGGGCACATGCCGCGGTTACGCTCGCGTCCGCCACGCCGGCGAGGCCGGCCGGGTCGGCGCGCTCGCGTGGCAGCACTACCGGCTCACCCGTTGGAACGAGCACACCACACTGCTCATCGCCAGCGGCGCGTCGACCGTGATCGGCTGCACCGCGGTCGGCCGTTCCGTGGCCGCCGCCGTCGAGGTCTTCGTGGCCACGGGTACGGACGGGCTCGCGTTCCCGAGCATTACCGCTATTGGCGGTGCCGTAGGATGTGGCCTCGGCGCCCGCGGCCTGTGGAACCTCCTGCCGGACGGGCCCGACACCCTCGACAAGGTCAGGATGGTCAGGTGATGCACGCGCTGCGCGAAAACCCACTCGTCCCCGCTGTCCTCCTGCTGATGTCCACGGCCATACTCATCATGTGGCAGCCATCCCTCGCCCTCGCCATCATCGTGGGCGCCGCGCTGGTCTGGCTCGCAGTCTCGATCTGGCGCGGGCCGCGCAACTGGGCTGCGCTCTGGAAGCCCGTTTGGGGGTGGGGCACAACCGCGTTTTACATCCTCGGCGGCCTCTTCTGCCTGGCGTTCGAGACGCCGCGCACCGGCTTCTGGTGGATGGGCGTCTTCTTCCTGATCGCCGGCGTCGGAAACGCCATCGGCCTCCTCTGGTGGCCAGGTCGGGTGCGACACCAGCCGCCGCGCTAACAAAGCGTTAGCGACGGCTGGAGCGGTGGCTACGCGCCCGCGGCTACGACGACGAAGCCGACCGCGTCGCCTAGCCGCCCGTAACCACGTTTGCCGCGTCAGATCGGGGTGTATTCGGGACACCCCGACCCCTCCCTCGGTGTCGGGATATCACGGGCGAGTCGCCAACTCTTTTGCCCCTGGCGGCTCGTCCGTTCTTATCCGGATTGCGGATAGATGACGAGCCGTGTGGGAACCACGGGTACGAGGGGAATGGGAGCGGCGCGCCGGCAACCGTCGGCGTCGTGGTCACGACGCGGGAAGAGCAGTACGACGCGCCGCTCCCGATCTCGCCGGTCCCCGAACCGTCAAGCCGGGCCCGCCGCGAAGGGCTGACCGCTACGGACGGATGCGGGAGCGTCGGCCTGGGCAGGCGGCCGGCGCTCCCTTAGCCCATGCCCCTCGAGCCCTGAGTGGGCGCCAAGGCTCGAGGGGAGGGACCGCAGGTGACAGGCACGACCAGTGTCTGGTGTTCCCGCCGTCCCACCCCGATCGTCCGCGCGGCGTATGAGATCCGCATGAGAAGCGCACGAGACTGAGGGGACCGCCGGACGACCTACCGGACTGCGAGACGTGCGACTCGACGGGGTGGATTTCACTGCCCGACGAGGTCGACGAGCTCGGCCACGCTTACTCGAGCGTTGAGCCGTGCGGAGATTGTGAGCGGATCGGCCCAAACCTGAGGCGGGCGGCATGAACCGCGTCCGCGTTCTGACCACCGAGCAGCTCGCCGAGTTGCCGAAGCCGGCGCCTATCTACTCCACCCGTTCATCGTCGATCGCGGTGTCACTGTCCTGTTCGGCGCGAGCGGCACCTACAAGTCGTTCGTGGCGATCGACTGGTCGATGCGATCCGCCCTCGACGAGAACGGGAGCGTCGTCTACGTCGCCGCCGAGGGAGCGGCGACCCTGCAACGCCGAGTCGCCGCGTGGTGCGAACACAGCCCCGGCGGCGATATCCGTATCGCGTGCGCGCCGCCGAGCTCGGCCTGTCCGCCCTCGAGGTCGCCGCCTTGCTCGGCCATGCACAGGCGTCAACGTCGGAGCGGTACGTGCATCTGGCGAACGGGGCGAGCCTGGAACGCGCCGAACAGATCGCCGCGCGGACACTCGGAGCGGCCTAGCCGCCGCCGCGCGATCCCTGGAACTTTGCCCACGCGTGGCGGGCCGCCTCGATCGCCGTCATGTCATGGCCGCGGTACTCACCGACCTCTTCGCTCTGGCCGAACACGGGCGTGGTCGGTACGACGTGCGGACTCCACTGCATGATCCAGATCTGCTCCATGGGGTGAAGCCAGCGCAACTCGAAACCATGGCGGTGGAAATCCGCCCGGATATCGCTGAGCTCCGCCTGATCAGCCAACGGGATGCCCTCGAACTCGTTCTCAAATGCGTCAGCCGGTCGATGCGGCAGATCCCCCACGACTTCCTTGTACAACTCCTCGACGGCGCTCGCGGGCGTCTCGCCGAAGCCGGTCGGGCCGTGCGCGCCTGTGCTGCCCTCCTCGAACCGGACAGCGCCGGCGATCCAGCCCTTGCCGTGCGGGGCAGGCCCGACAGGCGTCCAGCCGGAGGTCTTCATGCCCTCCTGCAGGTGCTGGATCCACTGCGGGTCGTTCATCGCTGTGACAAAGCTGTGACAAATTCCTAGCGTCTGCCCACCCTGCAAAGCAGGGTTTTGGCTTGGATAGGAACTCCGCGGGTAGGACTCGAACCTACAACCCTCCGGTTAACAGCCGGATGCTCTGCCATTGAGCTACCGCGGATCGGGACGAACGAAAAGACTAGTCGATCAGGAGCCTCAGCTCCGCGTTTTCGCCGGCGGCGGCGAGCCGCCTGAGCGTGCGGGTCTCGATCTGGCGCACCCGCTCGCGGGTGACGCCGAACCTGCGCCCGACCTCTTCCAGCGTGTGCGGCTGCTCGCCGCCCAGGCCGTAGCGGAGCTCGAGGATCAGCCGCTCGCGATACGGCAGCTGGCTGATCAGGTCGGAGATGTGTGCGTCGCGCTGGCGGGCGGCCATGTCGGAGCCGAGCCCGCGCTGGCGCTCGTCCTCGATCATCTCCCCCAGCTCGGTCGCGTCCTCGCCGACCGGCGAGGCGAGCGACACGGGTTCCTGGGAGACGCGCTTCAGCTCCTCCACCTTCGTGGCCTTGATGCCCATCTCGTTCGCCAGCTCCTCGTGCGTGGGCAGGCGGTTGTGCTTCTGGGTGAGCTGCCGCTCGACGCGGGCCATGCGGTTGATCGTGTCGACGACCTGCGCCGGCACGCGGATGGTGCGGCCCTGGTCGGCCAGCGCCCGCGTGACGGCCTGGCGGATCCACCACGTGGCATACGTCGAGAACCGGTGCCCGAGCCGCCAGTCGTAGCGCTCGACGGCCTTCATCAGGCCGACGTTGCCCTCCTGGATCAGGTCGAGGAACGACAGTCCGCGCCCGGAGTATCGGCGGGCGATGGAGACGACGAGCCGCAGGTTGGATTCGATCAGGCGCCTGCGGGCGCGCATGTCGCCGCGCTCGAGCGCCTTGGCCAGCGAGACCTCCTCGGCGGCGGTCAGGAGCGGCACCTGCGAGATCTCGCGCAGGTACATCCCGACCGTGTCCTCGGTCAGGCCGGGGGCGGCGTCGGGCTCGAGGTCGAGCTCGTCGTGCGAATCGAAACCCGCCGGATCTCCCTGCGGGTCGGGGGCGTTTTGGGACATTGCTGCGGGGCCTACTATCGGTCTGGCGCTTGCGCGCGAATGGCGTCCAGCCTCGCCAGCACCGATAACCGCAGTTCCTCCAAACCCTGCAGCTCCCGTTGCCGACTCAAGTTCAAGTCGGCGTTTTCGCGCATCGCCTTTAGCCCGTCTTCGGCTCGGTACAGATGCAGCTTCCAATACAGCTCCTCCAGTGCCCACTCGGAGGCAGCCTCACGGGCAGCGAGTGCGTTCAGCTCTCCAATCAGCGGTGCCCACCGTGCGGATGCCTCCGAAATGTCTTCACCCGCCAGCATGCGGCGGATGTGCGTCGCGGCCTCCCAGTGCGACGCATCGGAGAAGTGTACGTGTTCCAGGTCGCCAAGTAAAACCCGACCGCGCTCCGGCAGGGCCAGGCACATGGCCAGAAACAGGCGCTCGTCCCGCTCCCTGGGCGACCTCCGCACCCGCTGCGGAGGCGGTGCAGACGCGGACTGGCCGTCGCTCTGGCGGCGGGTCAGGCCGGCCTCGAGGTCGGGCGTGAGCCCGAGCCGGCCCGAGACGAGCCGCACCTGCTCGTCGCGCTCGACCGACGGCGGCGCCGACCCGAGCACGGTGGCCGCCCGCCGGTAGATCTGGTCGCGTGAGCCTCCGGCGGCGAGCACGCGCCCGATCCGGAAGCCGAGCACGCCGGACGAGCGCTCGAGCGCCGTCCGAAATGCGTCGGGATCGGAGATGGCGACGTCGGCAGGGTCGCGGCCGTCGGGCA
>JBQCGH010000042.1:0-6939 GCA_051955835.1 Gemmatimonadales bacterium | reverse complement strand
TGGTGAGGGAGGGCGCCAAAAAGGGGCGGGGTGTGCGGTGAGCGGGACACCCACACACCTCTGCTCCGGTGTGCTGGTCCCGCTCACCGCTTACCGCTCACCCGTCCTCACCCATGCCCCTTCGCTTTCCGGACCTCCTCCGCGAGCCGCGGCACCACTTCAAACAGATCCCCCACGATCCCGTAGTCGGCCACCTTGAAGATCGGAGCGTCCTTGTCCTTGTTGATAGCCACGATGGTTCTCGATGTCCGCATGCCGGCCAGGTGCTGGATGGCGCCCGAGATGCCGACCGCGACGTAGAGCTCGGGACTCACCACTCGTCCCGTCTGTCCGATCTGGTCGGTCGGCGGCCGCCAGCCGTCGTCGGTCACCGCGCGGGTGGCGCCCACCGCCGCGTTTCCGAACGCGGCCGCGAGGTCCTCCACCAGCTTGAAGTGCTCGGCGGCGCGGAGCCCGCGGCCGCCGCTCACGATCACCGGCGCTTCGCCCAGGTCGAGCGTGGTCGCGGTCTGTTGTGCGAGCTCGGTCACGACGACGCGGGCCGAGCCGGGATCGCCGGCGGGCGCGGCGCGCTCCACCCGCGCCGTGCGGGGCGTCTCGGTGGCCGGGAGCGCGCCCGGCCGCAGCGAGAGGATGGCGGGTGACCCCGTGATTCGGAGGGTGACGTTCACCTTGCCCGCATAGCCGGGATGCTGGGCCAGTACCGTGTCGCCCTGCATCTCGAAGTCGGTGACATCGGACGCGAGCGGCAGGCCGAGCCGTGCCGCGACGCGCGGCGCGAGATCCCGGCCCTGGGCGGAGGCCGCGAAAAACGCGGCGCGATACGTCCCCGCCTTGAGCCGGTCGGCCGCCGCCGTCGTGAACGCCTCGGCGTTGTAGCGCTCGAGCGCCGGGTGTTCCACGGCCACGACCACGTCGGCGCCGAAGCCGCCGAGACCGGCCGCGCGATCGGCGATGCCGGGCGCGCCGAGCACGAGCGCATGCACCTCTCCGCCGCCAGCCGCGTCCGCGGCCCGGCGCGCCGCGGCGACGGTCTCGTGCGCCACCTTGCGGAGCTCCCCGCCCCGCGTCTCGGCGAAGGCGAACATGTCGGCCATCAGAGCACCTTCGCTTCCGTCCGGAGGCGCTGCACCAGCTCGGGCACGGCGTCCGCGCCCTCGCCTACGAATCGGGGGCCCGACCGTTCGGCCGGGAGGGCCATGCTCTCGATGGTAAGCCGCACCTCGCCCAGGGCGGCCGACTTTGTCTCCAGCGGCTTCTTCTTCGCGGCCATGATGCCCTTGAGGGTGGCGAGGCGCGGGCGTGCGATGCCTTCGTCGATCGACAGCACCGCCGGGAGCGGGAACCGAACCGTCTCGGTCGCGCCTTCAAGGTCGCGCCGCGCGGTACCCTGACCGTCACCAAGCTCGAGGTGCGAGATCGAGGTGACGCACGGCAAGCCCAGCAACTCCGCCACCATCGGCCCGACCGCGCCGCTCGCGGTGTCGGTGGCCATCCGCCCGAACAGGATGAGATCGTACCCGCCGGCCCCGAGCTCGGCCGCGAGCGCCCGGGCCACCGAAAGCCCGTCGACGGGCACCGCGTCGGCCTTGAGCTGCACGCCGCGCGTGGCGCCCATCGCGAGGCCCTTGCGCAACGTCTCCTGCACGCCGTCCGGACCGAGCGAGACCACGACGACCTCGCCCGGTCCCTGCTTCTCGACCAGCTGGAGCGCGACCTCGAGCGCATAGCCGTCGAAGTCGCTCATATCGTATTTGAGGCCGCTCTGATCGAGCGACTTGCGGTCCGGCGCGATGGCGAACCTCAGCTCCATGTCCGGCACCCGCTTGATGCACACCGCGATCTTCAAACGCACCCTCCCGAAGAGGACACACCGCCCGGCGAACTGGCGGCAAACCTAGTCGCCCGAGGGATGGGATGCCAGAGAAACGAAGCGGATCAACGCGGCGAGAAAGGCGCGGCGCGGGACCTGCGAACCGGTCGTTTTAGGGAGCCGAGGCGAGCACCCGGCGGAGCCGCGCGAGCGCCCGCCAAAGCCGGGTGCGGACCACGGCCTCCCGCAATCCGAGGGTCGCGGCGGTGGCGGCCGTGTCGAGACCGCTGCCGTATCGCAGGCCGATCAGCTCGCGGTCCGCTTCGCCGAGCTGCGCGACGGCGGCGAGCAGCCGCGTCACGGCCTCTTCGCGGAGCAAGCGCTCCTCGGGCGAAGGCGCGTCCGACTGGAGGTCGTAGAGCGCAGTGAGGGAGACATGGCGGCGGTGACGCTCACGCCGTCGCTGGTCGTGCAGTGCGTTCCTGGCAATGCGGAGAAGCCAGGCGCGCGCGGGGCCACGCGCCGGGTCGAATCGATCGGCCGCGGCTACGGCTCGGAGAAAGACATCGGCGGTCACGTCCTCCGCCTCATCGGCCGACGAGAGATGAAATCGCAGATAGCCGTACACGGCGGTGCCATGGGTCTCGTACCACTCCCGACAGAGGTCCTCGGGAGCACCAACGTCAACTGTCGGCTGGGCGGGTGAAGGGCGGAGCATACCCGTCATATACACCGCCACCGCCGGCGAAACAACCGTGTCGCAGCCCAGAACGAAGCGAGGGGCCGTGCTTTGCACGGTCCCTCGCGAAGAACATCGGTACGGAGCGGTCGGCGGCGCGCCTCTCAGGAAAAGGCGGCCAGCCCCGTGATCGCCTGGCCCACGATCAACGAGTGCATGTCGTGCGTGCCCTCGTAGGTGTAGACCGACTCCAGGTTGGCCATGTGGCGCATGGAGTGATACTCGACCAGGATGCCGTTGGCGCCGAGCAGGCGCCGCGCCTCCCGGGCAGCCTCGCAGGCCATGCTGACGTTGTTCCGCTTGCAGAGCGATACCTGATCGGGCGTCATCGTCCCCGCGTCCTTGAGCCGGCCGAGCTGGAGGGTCATGAACTGGGCTTTGGTGATCTCGGTCAGCATATCCACCAGCCGGACCTGCTGAATCTGGGTGCCGGCGATCGGCTTATCGAACATCACCCGCTGCCCGCCATAACGAAGCGCCTCGTCGTAGCACGCCATGGCGGCCCCGATCGCGCCCCAGGCGATCCCATAGCGCGCCTGCGTCAGGCACATGAGCGGGCTCTTGAGTCCGCCCGACTTCGGCAGGATCGCGTCCTTCGGCAGGTGCACGTCCTGCAGGTGGATCTCACTCGTGTCGCTGGCCCGGAGCGAGAGCTTTCCCTTCTGGTCCTTGGCCGTATACCCCTTGGTGTCGGTCGGGACGATGAAGCCACGGATGGACTTCGGGTCTTCCACGCCGGCGGTCTTGGCCCAGATGATCGAGACCGTCGCCTGTGAGCCGTTGGTGATCCACATCTTGGTGCCGTTCAGCACCCAGCCATCCTTGGTTTCGCGGGCCGTCGTGATCATCCCGCCGGGGTTCGAGCCGTAGTCGGGCTCGGTGAGCCCGAAGCACCCGATCTCCTGACCCGAGGCCAGGAGCGGCAGCCAGCGCGTCTTCTGCTCGTCGGACCCGAACGCGTAGATGGGGTACATCACCAGCGCGCCCTGCACCGAGGCGAACGAGCGGATGCCCGAATCCCCGCGCTCGAGCTCCTGCATGATGAGACCGTAGGCCACGTTGTTGAGCCCGGCGCAGCCGTACGACTCGGGCAAGTTGGCGCCGAACAACCCCAGTTCCGCCATTCCCGGGATGAGCTGCTTCGGGAAGCGGCCGTCGATGTATGCCTGACCGATTACGGGGATCAGGTTCTCGTCGACCCAGGTCCGGACGGTGTCGCGGACGGCCCGCTCCTCCTCGGACAGCAGCGCGTCGAGGTTGAGGAAGTCGACGCCGGTGAACTGGGAAGCGGCTGCAGCGGTGACCATGGAATCGCCTCGGGCGCGGGTCTCGGAATGGCGGGTAAGATAGCCGCGCCCCGCGGCCCGCGCAGGCTCAGCCCGCCGCGATTGAGTGGTCTCGGCGGGAGTGCGCCTGGTGGATGGCGTCGAGGTACGCGGCCGCGATGCGGTCCGCCGGGAGAATGGGGGTGACCGCCGCAGCCATGCCCATCATCCGCAAGGTGTTACGTGACGGACAGTCGCGCTGGAGAAACCGGACCCACGCGAGCAGATCGTGCTCGACCGCGAAGCCCGATACCTGGGAAACCACCGTCGAGCAGCGGGCAGTGGGAACGCCGGCGAGTACCACCGGGCGTCCCGCGCTGAGGCATTCCTGGTCGGTGAACGCCGGGTCGGCATCTTCGCCGACCGACACGCAGAGGTCGGCCGCACCGATCCAGACGGCGAGCATCTCGTCCGACACTCGACCATGGAAGGTGACGGCCCCGCCGCGCTGGTGGCGACGCTCGAGCGTTTTCCGGCGTTCGCCGTGCCCGAGCACGTGCAGGCGGAGCGTCGGATCGCCGGCTCGCGCGACTGCCTCCATCAGGGGGCCCAGGTCCGGGCCACGATCCAGGCCGCCGGCCACCACCAGAATGCGGTCATCGAGCGCGAGGCCGAGGCGACGCCGGGCATCGGCCTGGTCCCGCGGCGAGAATCGCACGCGATCCACCGCGGGGGGGATCACCACGATCTGCGCGTCCCGCACCCGCCAGCGCTGCGCAATCTCCGCCCGAAGCTCCTGGCTGCCGGCCACGACGACCGATGCCCGCCGCAGGTACCGGCCCGCCGAGCCGAGCCACGCCGCGGCCGGATTGAGGGGAGCAAGCCAGGAGGTCGCAGGCAAGCGGTCGAGGACCGGGATCGCCGGCACCCCGCGCTGCTCGCACCAGGCCGTGAGCTTGCCGGACATCGGCCAGCTTCCCTCCAGCACGACGCCGAACCCCCTGGCCCGCTGCTCGACGAATTGACCAAGCGCCCGGCGTGACGGCGCGGAGTCTTCAGCGGCGCCTGCGGGATCGAGCGCCAGCATCTGGAACGGTTCGTCGCGCACCGCCTCGAGCACGCGACGGAACACCACCGTCACGTCCGTTTCCTGAGCCAGTGCCCGCGCGAGGGTCAGGACCCCTCGACAGGCGCTCGAACCCGGACGAAGATCCTGGCCCGGCGCGACGTAGCAGATGGTCGGACGTTGCGCCGACGCCGAGGGTACCCACGGCTGGCATGCTCGAGACGCAGACACGGATGGGGCGGCTCGGTTGGGAGTGAAGTGGGCGAAGGGGTCGCAAGTCCGGTACCAAGGATAGACTGGTCCAGGGACCCCTCAGCAGTGGCCGGTTGCGCAAAGGTCGGCGTCCCCCACACCTTTCGTCGTCTCCAGCAAGCACATCCTTGCAGTCCGGGCGGCGCCGGACCCCGTCGTGGCGGGGTCCGTCCGATCCGCGGCCGCAGGGCACGCCCTGTGCACTCGCGAGCACAACGTTGGCGCGAGGAGGGCCGCTCTTCAGCCCGCTCGACGCCGTTTCTCGTGTCCCGATTTACAGATGGATGGTTCCGACCCCACCACACACGCGGTCGCGTGGGGGTGGGCAAACGCGCGTCTGCACGGCGACCTGCCGTGTCGGCGATGCAACAACGTGCGGCTTACGTTCCCGGGCCTGCGGAGTGCTCGATGCGGATCCTGATGACCTCGTACGAGTTTCCGCCGATTGGCGGGGGCGGCGCCGCTGTGGTGGCCGGCCTCTCGCGCGAGCTCGTGGCCATCGGGCACGAGGTGGATTTGGTCACCATGAGCTTCCAGGACCAGCCGCGCGAGGAGGAGGTGGACGGGGTCCGGGTGGTTCGGGTGCCCTGTGTCCGGAGAGCCAAGCACAGTTGTACGACGCCCGAAGCGTTCTCCTACGTGGCGGGCGCCATGCCGACCGTCCATCGTCTGCTCGACAAGTACCGCTACGACATCGGCCACGCTCATTTCATCCTGCCGGACGGTCTCCTCGCCTGGCAGGCCAGGCGCTATTCCCGGCTCCCCTTCGTCATCACGGCGCATGGGAGCGATGTCCCGGGCTACAACCCGCACCGGCTCCAGATGGCGCATCATCTGGTCCGCCCGGTCTGGAAGGCCGTGGTCGAGGACGCGAGCCGGATCGTCTGCCCCAGCGAAATCCTGGAGCAGCTGGTGCTCGCCCAGCGCCCCTCGCCCTGGAAGACCGTCGTCATTCCCAACGGACTTCAGGTCGACGAGTACATCCCGCGACCGCTCGGACCCAACATCCTGATGGTGAGCCGCCTGCTCGAGCGGAAGGGCGCGCAGTACCTGCTGGAGGCGCTCGCGCGTACGCCGCTCGACGCGGACGTCAACATCGTGGGCGACGGCCCCTACCTGCCTGAGCTGCGCCAGATGGCCGACGCCCTCCATTCGCCGGCCAAATTCCGGGGATGGATGGACAACCGGTCGCCCGAGCTACGGGACATCTATCGGTCGTCGGGCATCTTCGTGCTCCCGTCGGAGTCGGAGAACTTTCCCATCGTGCTGCTGGAGGCCATGGCGGCGGGACTCGCGATCGTCACCACCGCGGGCACCGGCTGCGCCGAGGTGGTGGGCGACGCGGGACTGCTGGTGCCGGTGCGGGATGCCCGGGCCCTCGCGGTCGCGCTCAGGCGGCTGGTGGAGGACCCGGTGCTGCGCCACTCGCTCGGCGCCGCGGCACGGCGGCGTATCGAAGAGAACTTCACCTGGCGCGCGGTGGCCGAGCGGTACGTCGAGGAGTACGAGAATCACGCGAGCGCTGGACGCGATCGCCGTGCGTCGCGGTCTGGTCGGGCGCAGCCTGCCGTCCACGAGGCGCCGGAGCTCGTGGGCGCCGGCGATCAACTCCGTCTCGCGATGCGGGCGGCCCTCGCCAAGCCCCCCATGCAGGCATCCTAGCGGCGCGAGCGGAGGCCAGAAACGAAAGCGGGGCCAGGCTGCGCCTGCCCCCCAAAAATTTCCGGCGCGGCCCCAACCGCCCCCGATAGCAGAAACACACCCCCCCATAGGGCGGCGGCAACCTGCACCTCAGGCCCAACCC
>JBQCGH010000041.1:0-33799 GCA_051955835.1 Gemmatimonadales bacterium | reverse complement strand
GCGCTCCAGGCACTGCGTCGGATCGCAGGGATGCCCGATTACGCGGCCTACGTGGAGCATCTGCGCCGGCGACATCCGGAGCGTCCGGTGCCGAGCGAGCGTGAGTTTTACGACGAGTACGTGCGAGCGCGCTACGAAGGCGGGCCGACGAGGTGCTGTTGAGTGTGTGCTGTGAACGGTAAGCGGTGAGCGGGAGCGGCACACCTCTCAGCTCCGGTGTGCTGGTCCCGCTCACCGCTCACCGCATACCGCTTACCGCGCTTTGCATCACCTCCCTGCCGCGCTATCGCCCGCCGGCCTGAGCTCCTGCACCCACTCGGTCAGCCATTGCCCCGTCCGGCTGATCACCGAGGAGCTGTCGCTTCCCAGGAAGTCCAGATCGGCGTGCCGCAGGTCCGGATCGTTGTAGACGCCGCGCGCGCGGGCCTTCGCTCGGGCGTCGAGCAGCGCCTGCAGGCTCTCACGGGTGCCGATCCAGAGGAGGCCGTCCGAGGCCCGAATTGCGTACCGCTTGGGCACGCCGAAGCTGTCGGGCGCGGCGTACACGCGCGAGAGCAACGGGATCAGCGAGGGGTCGGTGAAGTAGGACAGGAGCGTGAGATAGCGAACCTTGAATTCCTCGTTCGGCGCCGAGCGGAAACGGGCGACGATGGAGTCCTTGGCACCCGTGTCCAGGCGCCCCAGCACCCAGGCGTCGCCGTGGTCGTACTGCTTGGACGTGAGCCGGCTGAGGATGTCGGCGAGCACCGTCGAGTCGCCCTGAACGGCGCGACGCCGCTCGAGCACGATGGCCTGCAGCGACGGGGTCACGTCAGCCGGCTGGAGCCCGGGGTTCCTGGGGAACGGGTTTTCCTGCGCGTTCTCGATCCGTGCACGGAGCCGCCGTGCGCTGTCGGCGTACGCCCGGTTCCTGAGCTCGGCCAGCCGGGTGAGCGCCACGAGTCCGGCGTTCCAGTTGCCATCACCCGACATGGCGGTCTGGGCGATGCGCCAGAGCCGGGCCGGACTCCGGAGCCGCTCGATCCGCTCGACGGTGTCGGCGGCTGGCGTCCCCTCGCGGAGCGCATCGTGCAGCTCCGAGTAGGTCGCGCGCCCGGGGACGCCGATCCTGATTTGGACCTGCGCCGCCACGGGACCTGATGCGGCGGCAAGCAGGGCGACGCCGCCGACGATCATCCAGCCTGGACCCCGTTTCATGCCGCTCGAGGCTCCCGAATGCGGGGGGACACGATGAGCCACACCACGACGGCGGCAGAGACGCCGGCCGCACTCGCCAGGAGAGCGGCAGGACCGCCCGCGACCTGGTACAGCCACCCGAAGCACAATCCGGCCGGCAGGGCCGCAGCCCCGGTCACCGCGTGATAGAGACCGAAGCCGCGACCGGTCCGGATCGGTGACAGACGCGCCACCAACGCGCGCTCGGCGGACTCGGTGAGGCCCGCGACCAGTCCCAGGGCGAGGAAGGTGATGATCGCGCCTTCTGGCCCGAGCGTCAGACCGAGCGCCGCAACGACACCGGCGAAGACCAGTCCGCCGGCGGCGACGGTCGCGCGCGGACCGAGCTGATCGGCCAGCCAGCCGCCCGGATACGAGCTGGCGCTCCGCACCACGTGGAGTCCCGCCCACACCAGCGGCACCGTCGCCACTGCCACCCCGGCATCCTGCAGCCGAAGCAACAGTAGCGCCTCGGGCAGACGGAAGAAGGTGAGGGCGGTGAGCGCAAGCACCGGCGACCAGAAGACTCGACCGCCGGCGTCCACGGCGGGCCTTGCGGCGGCCGCCGGCGCCGGCGCCGCCGGCATGCGGACGCGCCGGAGCACGAGCGCGAGCACGAAGAAGGCGAGGAGCCCTGGCGCGACGCTCCATCCGATGACGCGCCGGACATCGGCGCCGTGCGACACGAGCCACCAGGCGGCCAGTGAACCAATGACGGCGCCGAGATGGTCGGCGCCACGGTGAAACCCGAACGCCCGGCCCCGCGACGGCGCCGGCGTGATTCCGGCGATGAGCGCGTCCCGCGGCGGTGTCCGGATCCCCTTTCCCACCCGGTCGATTACCCTGAACCCGACCACTTGCCACGCGGCGCTGGCCACGGCGATCAGCGGCCGGACCAGCACCGCCGTGAGATACCCTCCCAGGATGAGCGGCGCGCGCCAGCGTGGCCGGTCGGCCAAGCGGCCGCTCACCACCTTGAGCACCGCCGAGGTGAGGTCCGCCGCGCCATCCAGCAGGCCGAGCAGGGCCGCGCCCCCGCCAAGCGGCCCGGTGACGAAGGCCGGCAGGAGCGGATAGACCATTTCGCTGGCGAAATCGTTGAACAGTGAGACCAGCGACAGACCTTTGACCGCCGGCGGCACCCCACCCGCCGGCTCGGGCGGCGCCAGCGTGGGAGGCACGGCGGTCCCGCTCAGCGACATGGGATGCGGTGGGCGCGGGATGTTGTCGTGGGACACGGCATCGCTGGAAGGTAGCAGGTAACTTACCCGCCATGGCCGCCGACCCAGCCCGATTTCACGAGTCGAACCTCTGGTCGACGCCCATCCGCGATCTCGGTCTCACGATCACCGGCACCCGGCTCGAGCCGATCCTGGACGCGTTCCGGGCGGAGCTCCGGCAGGCCGGTCTCACGCGGGTCCGGCCCCGGTTCTACCTCTCCACCGAATGGGGGGTACCCTTCGAGACCGTGGCGATCGCCATTCCCTTCTATCTTGCCCGCCCCGACCTGACCGCGCTCCACGCCGAGCGCGTGGGTCATGTCGAGGGCTTCGACCATGCGGACATCCTGCGCTATCTCCGCCACGAGATGGGCCACGTCGTCAACTACGCGTACCGGTTGTACGACGAGCAGGAGTGGGTGAAGCAGTTCGGCTCGATCACCCAGCCCTACGGCGAGGACTACCGTCCCGAGCCGTTCAGCCGGCGGTACGTCCGGCACCTTCCCGGCTGGTACGCGCAGAAGCACCCGGACGAGGACTGGTCCGAGACCTTCGCGGTCTGGGTGACGCCCGGACTCGACTGGCGGAAGGAGTATGGCGCGTGGCCGGTGGCCGCCGCGAAGCTCGCCTACTGCGACCGAACCATGTCCGCGGTTCGCGACCGGGACCCCGTGGTGACCGCCGCCGATCTCGACGAAGACGTCGGCAGCATCGAGTACTCGCTGGACTATTACTACCGGGACGAGCCCGAGCTCCGCGGCGATCTTCCACCCGGGCTGGACGGCGCGTTGCTGGCCATCTTCGAGGACCTTCGTCCCGAGGGCGGCTTGTCCCTCGACGAGCCGCTCGCGCCGGCCGACGCGCTGATCCACCGGCTCGAGCCCGAGCTCATGGCGAATGTGTTCCGGTGGACGGGGCACTTCCCCGAACGGACTCGGGTGCTGCTCCGCTATCTGGCGGAGCGCGCAGGCCATCTGCGGCAGGGCTACTCACGCACGCGCGAGACCAGCGCCATCGTCGCGGTCACGACGCTGGTGACGGGGCTCGCGATGAACTATGTGCAACGGGGGTCGTACTTGCCCTAGGCTCGCGCGTGCACGACGGGGAACATGTTAGCCAGGCAGGAACCGGAAGGATGCGAGGAGACGGCGAGCGGGAGGGGAGCCGGGACTTCTACCGGCAGGGGCGGTGGTTCAGCTCTTCCCAGGCCATCGTCCTCTTCATGCGTCACCGGCTCACCGGCGCTTCTTCTCGAACCGCTCCGAGGCCAGATTGACGATCCGCTCGATCGTCCGCGGATAGTCGAGGCCGCTCGCCGCCGCCATCGCGAACTCGCTCGACCGCTCGAGGTAGCAGCTCGCGTTGACCTCGAGGACATAGATGTCGCCGGTCTCGGTGAGCCGGAGATCCACCCGCCCGTAGTCCTTCACCCGGAGCGCCCGATACGCATCGACCGCTACCTTCTGGAGCCGGGCCCGAAGCTCGTCGGGCAGGTTCGCGATGACGGACTTGGTGCCCTTGTACTCCTTGCTGCGCTCGTCCCACTTGGCCTTGCTGTCCATCACCTTGGGGACGCCCTCGGGAAAGCCAGTGAAGTCGACCTCGATCGGCGGGAGCGCCTTCGGCTGCGCGTTGCCGAGCACCCCGACGTAGAACTCGCGACCGTCAATGTACTCCTCCGCCAGCGCCGAGTCCTCCAGCTCCTTGTGGATCGCGGCGACCCGCTCCATCAGCGCCGCCGCGTCGTGGACCAGCGACTTGCCACCGATGCCGAGCGAGGCATCGGACCGGAGCGGCTTGACGAACAACGGCATCCGGAGGTTGCCCCCAGTCTCGAACGTCGCCTGGCGGGAGAAGATGGCGTACCGCGGATAGAGGATGTCCTCGAAGGCCAGCAGCTTCTTGGTGAGTCCCTTGTCCTGGCTCAGGTACAGCTCGCCCGGACCGCTGCCGGTGTAGCGCATCCCGAGCAGGTCGAGCAGCCCGGCAACCGGGATATCGCCGAAGACGTTCTCGCCGAACATCTCCATCAGGTTGAAGACCAGATCGGGCTTGCGGCGGGAGAGGCCGTTGATGATCCGCTTGACGTCGCCGTGGACGCCCAGCACGCTCACGCGGTGTCCGAGACGCCGGAGGGTACGCGCCACCTGCGGCACGACCGGGTCGTACTCCTTGGAGTTCTCGTCTTCGCTGTCGAGGTACGTCAGGACGGTGATCTTCACGGGCGGCCCTCCGCGGTATCAGGAGTCGTCCCGAGCCCTTCACGGTCACTCAGCTGCGCGAAAGGAAGGCAGGGTTCCATGCATATCCCTTCGCTTCGCTCAGGGGTCACGCCAACCATCTCGCCCGATGTCGCAGCTCACTCCGTCAAATCCATGCCCCACCGGGCCAGCGAGACCGGAATCCCACCATAGGCCAGCAGCGCGTCGTGGAACGCCCTCGGTTGGTACTCGCTGCCCACGGCCTCGCGATAAGCGTCGCGGAGCCGGAGCAGCTCGCGCCGGCCGACCGCGTAGCAGAGCTGGTATGTCGGCCACGCGCAGTAGCGCCGCACCTCGGCCTCGGCGCTCCGGCGCTCGATCGGCAGGTTGGCGACCATGTAATCCACCGCCTCCAGCGGCGACATGCCGCGGGTGTGTAGCCCGACGTCGAGCACGATCCGGATGGCGCGCCAGAGCAGGTTCACCAGGTGGAACACCCGCTCCTCGGGCGTCCCGTAGAATCCCGTCTCGCCCGCGAGCTGCTCGGAGTAGAGCGCCCAGCCCTCGACCATCACCGGGGTCCACAGGTGCCGGCGAACCTCCGAGCGAAGGCCCTGCGCCGTCACGAGCTGCAGATGGTGTCCGGGATACGCCTCGTGCGCCACCATCGCGGCGATGGCATGACGGCAGTGGCCGCGGCGCTGCTGCTGCGCAACCTCGGCTGACAGCGAAGGATCCGGCGGCGTGACGTAGAACCGGCCTCGCGGCGCGCCGAGATAGATGGGCGGCGGCTCGTACGCGGCGAAGGGCACGAGGGACGTGAGGAACGGCGGCGTGGCCACGACATCCACCGGCACCTCGGGAATCGCCATCAGGTTCCGATCGGCGATGAACGTGTGCGCACGCCCCAGCGCCGAGCGATAGGTGTCGAGGATGGCGGCCGGCGGGGGGGCATCGTCCCGCAGCTCGTCCACCACGTCGCGCCAGGGTCGTGGGCTCAGCTCGGCCACGAGGGCGGCGATCTGGGCGGTCGTCTCCTCCTGGAGATGCAGGCCGTAGCGCCACAGCTCGGGCGCGCCAGAGACGATGGCGTGCTCGAAATGGAGTCGCCGGGCGAACTGCTCCTCGCCGATGGCGAAGGCATGCGGATCGGTGCTGGGCTCGACTTCATCGCGGAGCGCCGTGCCGCAGCGCTTGAGCGCGTCCAGCGCGGCACCGGCCGCGGCCGTGAGCTCGCCCTGGAGCTCGGGGGCCTCCGCGCCCATGGTGGCCGCGGTCTGAACCACCAGCTCGCCGCCGCCGCCGAGCATGGCCAGAGCCGAATCCACGAACACCGACGGCGGTTCCTCGAGCGTCCCCCGCGCATCGTCGAGGAACTCGGGCACCGCACGAAGCCGCGCGAGCGCCCCAGGCCCCCGCCCGGCAGCCGACTCGCCGGTGCGCGACAGGACCGCGTACAGTCCCTGGAACAGATGGTTCACCCAGAAGATCGGGTTCCGTACGTGCGGGCGCTCGTGCTCCAGCCGGAAGATGCTGCTCCGAATCTCGCCGAGGAGCGCCGTGCGGTCGATCTCCTCCTGCAGCTCGTCGACGTCGAGCGCCTCGACCGCGCTCGCCACCGAACGCAGCGCCGCGACGTGCCCCCGCACCGTGGCCTGATCGAACCGGCCGAGCCGGGCATCGTGCGTCACCAGGCCGGCCGAGCTGCCCGCGGCGGGATCGAAGTGGTACTTGAGGTCCAGATAGGACCGACACAGGTCGTCGACGGACATCGGTGCGCGACTCAGCCCGGCGGGGCGAAGGTCAGCTCGGAATGGTCGCCCAGCGACGCGCTCCCCGCGAGCCCGTCGGCCACCACCGCGTTGCCGATCATGGCGCCATTCAACCGGACGCGGGTGAGCCGTGCGTCCCGGCCCACGATCGTGTTGGCCAGACGGCTGTCGGATACCCGGGCGCCTTGCTCCAGCGAGACGTTGGGTCCGATCTCGCTTCGTTCAATGCTGACCCCGTCCTCGATGTAGACCGGATCGTGAATGGTGACCCCGGGAAAGTCGCGCCGGCGCGCGGCCCCCTTCCGAAGCAGAATCTCGTTGGTCTCGAGCAGGGTATCCAGCTTGCCGCAATCGTACCAGCCGCCGACCTCGGCGGTGAGGATGCGCTTGCCGTGTTCGATCATCCACTGAAACGCATCGGTGAGGAAGTACTCGCCTTGGTTCTTCGGCGCGGCGATCACGTGATCGATGCCCTGCCACAGGCTCTCGACTGCCCGGATGTAATACAGACCGATGTTGGCGAGCTTCGAGACCGGTGTCTTGGGCTTCTCGACGATTTTCGTCATGTAGCCCCTGGCATCGGTGACCACCACGCCGAACCGCTGGTAGTCCTCGACTTCCTTGGCCCAGATGATTCCGTCGGCGTCGGTGCGGTTGATCAGCGTGAGATCGGCCTCGAAGACAGTGTCCACGAAGATGATCAGCACCGGCTCGTGGACGAACGGCCGGGCCAGGTTGACGGCACCGGCGGTGCCGTCCTGCACCTTCTGCTCGATGAACCGGGACGGGATCGGGTAGCGCGCCCGCGCATACGCCTCGACCTGCTCCTTGAGGTGGCCGGTGATGAAGATCAGCTCGCGCACGTCCAGCCCGTCGAGCCGGTCCATGACCCAATCCATGACCGGCCGCCCCGCCACCTTGAGCAGCGGCTTGGGCACGAGGTGCGTGTGGGGCCGCAGACGGGTGCCCTTTCCGGCAAGCGGGATGATCACTTGCATGTCAATCCCTTCCGTATCGGTCCTGAAGCCGGACCAGATCGTCGAGCTCCGGCGTCGAGGCCTCGAGCACATCACTGTCTTCGACGGCCTCGATCTGGTGCACCAGCTTCGCAGGAATGTGGACGGTCTGGCCGGCCTTGAATGCGCGCGCCTCCAGCGACTCGCCGGGACGGGTGCGCAGGATCAGCTCGCCGCGCAGCACGTGCATCGTCTCGTCCTTGAGGTTGTGGTACTGCAGGCTCAGCACATGACCAGCTTTTACGTGGAGGATCTTGCCCACGTATCGGTCGGTGCGCGCCCACACGAGCTCATACCCCCAGGGTTTGTCGACGCGATACGGCACTTCGGGCACAGGTTCCTCCGGCATTCGTGCATCAGGGTTGCGCGGCGGAAATATACGCGCGGCGAGTGCGGCGATGAATGGCAAACCGATGGCGATGCAAGCAATTCGACGCCGCGCGTTTCACCCCGAGTGTCCCGAGCACCTCACCACCGCCAAGACCGGACCCCGCTCATGACCCCCGACAAGCCGGATCCGGTCGCTTGCTGTGCTCAGGATTACGGGTGGACAGCGTCCGTCTACAGCTCAGGCTCGAAACTGAAGACCCACCGAAACGCGAACTCGTCGTCGCCGCTCGACCGGTCCTGTGCCAGCCCGGGGCGGTTCACCCACAGAGGCACATCGAACCGGGTGACGAACCGCGTGTCGCCGATTCGATGCTCCGCCCTGAGACCGATACCTGCGTCACCCAGGAAATGGATGCGTCCGAACGCGGGTGCGTCGTCGTGTTCCTGGAAGCCCCGCCCTACATCCGTGAACGCCGCGAGCGCGATCCGCGAGAACAACCGGGCCTTTGGCCGCAACACCATCGTCCGTTCGAGCTCGGCGTTGAGGGCCACCAGCGCGCGCGTCGAGACCCGGGGGTCGATGCCGCGAATGCCGCCGCCGCCAGGCAGCTGGTAGCGGACGTCGCTGCCCTCGAGCAGCGACCCGCGCGACCGAAGGAACGGGTTGGCCAGCCGCATCAACGGGTCGGCGCCCTGTGCGTAGATCTGGCGCTGCTTGGCGGGCAGCCCGTCGCCGCCCGCCCAGCCGGCGTAGAGCCGGCCACCCACGCTCCAGCGTCGGCCCAGCGAGCGGCGCGCCGTGCCCTCGAGCGTGGCCCGGCCATAAAACGGATTGAGGTCGGGGCGACCGCTCGCCGCGAGTCCGTCGCGATGATAGGCGAGCCCGCCGCCCAGCGTGCTGTGGACGCCAAGGCCCCATTGACCCTCATCGGTGGTGAGCCCGCCCGAGAGGACGAGCTCCACGGTGCCCGCGTCGTCGTAGTAGCCGCGGTCCAGATAGCGGAAATCATCCGGCTGCACCCATTGCACGGCGACCCCCATGGCGTGCTCGGGGCCGAAGCTCAGGTGATCGCGCCGCGTGCGCTCGAGCGCCGCGGTGGCGCCGAAGCGGCCCTCGATGTTGTAGGCGTCGAACGTCTGCGACGTGTTCGGGGCCCGCAGGAAGACGGGGTTCTTTGCCCGCAGCCAGAAGTCCACGTCGCGCACGCCGTCGTCGACGCCCCAGCCAGTACTCGCGGTGAGGAGCGCGACGTTCTGCTCGAACCGGCCGAAGTAGTCGTCCCGGCTCCGCACGCCAAGGGTGACACCCCCGGCGTCGTTGTACCAGGCCACCGGCTGGAGACCCACGGTCAGCCGATCGCGCCTGACCCGAGTGCTGAAATAGCGGTGGAAGTAGAAGTCCGTCCCTGCCGCGGGAAGCAACGACCGGGGCAGCGACAAGCCGATGGGTTTCCGGTTGTTCAGCATGTCCCAATCGTGCGAACGGACCAGCGGGTCCAGCAGGACCGTCCGCGGCTTGGTGCGCGTCGGGATCTCGATCCATTCGCGCTCCGCGAGCCCCTCGGTGCGTGCCACCGCGGTGTCACCGGCCGCGAGCACGGCCACGTCCTGCGGGAACCGCCCTGGCGCCTTCCGCACCACTTCGACTCGAGTTACCCAGCCGTCGCCACGCCGCGCCGCCCGGACGCGTCCCACCGCGTAGTCGTACAGGTCGGTGCCGTGCAGCCACTGGGCGAAGAAGGTCGAGAGGTCGCGATGCGACACATCCTCCGCCACCGCGCGGAACGCGGCCTCGTCCACGTGGTGGTACTTCCAGCGTTCATAGAAGGTCTGGAGGATCCGGTGCATCGTCTCGTCGCCGACGATGGCGCGCAGCTGGTGAAAAAAGAGCTCCCCACGGGTGTAGATCGCGATGTTGTACGAGGTGAAGTCGCGATAGTCCTCGCCCGGCAAACTCGGTGGCTCCGAGTAATCGTCCAGATCGAGCTGCAGCACCTCCGCCTCGGTCTCCGGATAGCTCGTCCGGCCCATCGACTCCCAGAACCAGCTCGTCTGGAAGCTGGTGAACCCTTCGTCGAGCCAGCCTTCGCGCCATTCGTTGTTGGCCAGAAGGCCCATGGTATAGTTGTGGCCGACCTCGTGCACGATGAGTCCCTGATCCGCCGAGCCGTTGTGGACCATCATGGGGAATTCGGTGCCGCCGCCCTCGATCCGGTGGACGTTCGTGATCTGCGGCCAGCCGAAGGGCCCGTACAGGCGGTCGAGCCACGCCAGCGCGGTCTCGGTCCGCTTGACCGCAATGCCGCCGCCCCACGAGGTATCGTCGCCGGGCTGGTAGAGCACGTGCACGGCCACGTTGCCGAAGTGTCCGCCTTCGTAGCGATACGTCGGATTGAGCGACATCGCGAAGTGGTGCACCCGTTCCGCATACCAGCGAATGCGCTTCCGGCCAGGCGCCGCGCCCGCGCACCCTTCGGCGCTCGGCGTGCTGGCGCCGTAGTAGTCGCGTTGATATTCGACCGGGTGGTCCGGCGCGCGATTGGCCCGTTCCCAGCCCGGATCGCCGCACACCGGCACGCCGGTCGCGCCCACGACCTGGTCCGCGGGCACGTCGAGATCCACCGTGAAGCGCGCGAATTCGCCATAGAACTCGCCGCCCGGGTACAGCGGATGCTCCTCCCACCCGTAGCGATCGTAGACCACGACCTTGGGATACCACTGCGCGAAGTCGAACCGACGTCCCGCGCGCCCCTGGCGCCGCGGGGTGGTGGACGGCCGAGCATCCCAATCCATCGCGACGCTCATCGAGTCGCCCGGCGCGAGTGGGCGCGGCAGCGCGAAGCGGACGACCGTACTGTCGGGCGCGAACGGGTATAGCGGCGTGACCGCCTGGCCCATGATGCGCACGTCGCGCACGTGATTGAACGCGAAGTCCGGGTCCTTCAGGTCGTTGAACCGCCGCAGCCCTTCGGCCGAGTCGGCGTCCGCCCAGCGCGAGGCCGGTCGGAACGCGTTGAGGTAGAGGTGTAAAGCGAAGCTGGTGAGCGTATCGGGAGAAGCGTTGTGATACTGGATGCGCTCGCCCCCCGCGAGCACGCCTGACGGCTCATCGAGCCGGGCGGTGATCTCGTAGGCCACGTCCTGCTGCCAGTACGGTGGCGCCGGCGACGGTCCAGGCGCCGCGGGCACCTGCTGCAGCACGAGCATGGCAAGGATGATCACGAAAGACTCGACCGACGGAGGTGAACGAGCGAGGCCAAGGTCGGCGGAAACATACATGAAAAGAGCCGGGCGATGCCCGGCCATGTATGGACGTCAGGCGTCCGTCCGGATCAGGAGCGCGCGCGCCCTCGGCGCTCAGGCGCCGCACCCTCGCCCCGCTTCAGCGCCTCTTCCACCTTGGCGATGAGCTCGAGCCGAGTGAACGGCTTGGCGAGGAAGGGGACATCAAGCGTCCGCAGTCCGTAGTGTATCATGACCTCGGCCGGGAATGCGGACATATAGAGCAGGCGGCGATCGGGGAACTGCTCGCGGATGGCATGACCCAACGCGATGCCATCGCCATTGTGCAGGACCACGTCGAGCACCACGAGGTCGACGCGGCCCCGTGCCTGGGCCAGGACCTCGAGCGCTTCTTCCGCGCCATCGGCTTCGAATACCCGGTAGCCCTCCTCGCTCAGAATGCGGCTGGCCAGACGGCGCGCCATGCTCCGGTCGTCCACGACGAGAACGGTGACGGTAACAAGGGGGATGGATGGGTCCGAGGGGGTCACGCCGACGCTCCGTACTCTAGCGGACATTGGAGCGGACATAATGAGCGCGCGCGCGGACGACGCACGGTGATCCGGCTCACGCTGTGCGCGCACCCCGGCGTACCAGGGCCCACACCGGCGGCCCATTCTGGAGGAGCGCCCGGCCACGCGTTGTGGTAGTCGCCTCCGGCGACGTTCCGCTGTGCGTCTTGTACATACTCCTGCTAATAGTTTGACAGCAAGCAGCGGTATTGACGAATCGTCGGCATTTCGTAGCTTTGGGCGACACGGAGGAGGACGCCCTATGCTCGACATCGATCCGATCAGCCGCCGTCTCCTTCAACTGCTGTCCGCCGACGGCCGGGCAAGTTACCAGGCGCTCGCCGACGAGGTCGGCCTCAGCCGCCCTGCCGTCATGGAACGCGTCAAACGGATGGAGGAAGGCGGCCACATCCGGGGGTACACCGCGCGGATCGACCGGGGCCGGGTGGGCTACCCCATCACTGCCTTCGTCAACGTCCGCTATCCCGGGTCCGAACACGAGGAGGCTGAGCGGGCCGTGCGCGCGCTGGAGACCAATCCGAGCGTGCTCGAGGCACACCACGTCGCCGGCGAGGACTGCTACATCCTCAAGGTGGCGGCGCCATCGCTCGAGGCGCTCGAGCGCATCTTGCTCTCGCTCCGTGGCCCGGGCCTTTCGGCCAGCACCCGCACCACGATCGTTCTCTCCAGCGTGTTCGAGAAGCCGGGCCTCGTCCCGGTGGAGCTCGACTGATGGGCGCCCTCCGCGGCAAGGCGCTTACCGCCTACCTGCTGGTCTGCACGGTGTGGGGCTCCACCTACCTCGCCATCCGCATCGGTGTGGGGCACCTGCCACCGTTTCTCTTCGCCGGCGTCCGCTTCTTCATCGCCGGCCTGCTACTCGCCACGATCATCACGGCGTTGGGCATCCGCCTGCCGTCCCGCGGGCGCGACTGGCGCACGCTGGTCATCACCGGCGTGTTCCTGCTCTGCGGCGCCAACGCGATCGTGGTGTGGTCGGAACAGTACGTCGCCTCGGGAGTCGCCAGCGTCCTCGTCTCGTCCATGCCGCTGTGGTCGGCGTTCTT
Source organism: Gemmatimonadales bacterium (assembly GCA_051955835.1). Classification (GTDB taxonomy): domain Bacteria; phylum Gemmatimonadota; class Gemmatimonadetes; order Gemmatimonadales; family GWC2-71-9; genus CAVVWJ01. Next base: position 21,184 of record JBQCGH010000041.1, on the reverse strand, counting down.
CGACGCAATCGTGCCCGGGGGCAAGACGCCGCTCACCTGGCGCATCGGCGTCGGGCTCGCGATCGGATTCCTGGGCACGGCGCTGCTGGCCGGCATCACGCCGCACGAGCTGGCGACGGCCGATCTGCGCGGACCCATCGCGCTCACCTTCGGCAGCGCGTCATGGGCACTGGGCAGCGTCTATTGGAAGCGCCATCCCACCCAGGTAAGCCCGTACGCGGCTGCCGCCGTCCAGATGGCCACGGCCGGCGCGTTGCTCATCCTCTTCGGCCTCGCGATCGGCGAGGGCCCCCGATTCCACCTCGACGGAACGGGGCTGGGCGCCATGGCGTACCTGATCGTGTTCGGCTCGATCGTCGGCTACACCGCCTTCGGCTACGCGCTCGACCACGCGCCCGCCACGATCGTCGGCACGTATGCGTATGTGAATCCGGTGGTGGCCGTCATCCTCGGCTGGCTCGTGCTTCGCGAGCCCATCACCGCCCGCATGATCATGGCCATGGCCTTGATCCTGGGGTCGGTGCTCTGGATCCAGCTCGCGGCCGGTCCGGCGCGCGCGCGCTCGGCCCGCCCGGTGCGCGCGCTCGAGCGCCGCCGGCCGGCCGACGCGTGACCGTGTCCGTCAAACCGCCGGTGCCGGATCGCCCTTGGGCCGATGCGGGTGAGGTGACCGATCTGGTCGCTCGGTTCGAGGATGCTTCCTTGCCTCACGCGGCGTGGACCCATCGCGCCCATCTCACCGTGGCGCTCTGGTACGCGCACCACCACGCGCCGGCGGATGCCCTCGACCTGATGCGGACGGGCATTCTGCGTCTCAACGCCGTTCACGGCGTGCCGACCACGGCCACGCGAGGCTATCACGAGACGATCACGCGCTTCTACATCCACGTCATCACCCACTACCTCCGGGTGCACGGCACATCCGGGACTTGGGCCGAGCGGGCAAACCGACTGGTCGAAGCCCTGGGCAGGCGAGATCTTCCGCTCCGGCATTATTCCGAAGCGCGACTCGGGTCGCCGGAGGCCAGGGCTCGATGGCTCGAGCCGGACTTGGGAGAACTTCCCGAGCTGCGGTAGGACGGGCGAGCGGGCGGACGGAGGGGAGCAGCGCAGTCGAACAAAAAGCCCCGGCATCCCGGGGCTCATATCTTATTCAACCGCCTGAGCGGCCGGCCATCCCGCCGTCGGCGGTCCGACCATCACCGGGCCAGGAGCTGGCGCCTCAGCTTCACCATCCGGCGCCGGAGCGATCCGTCGTGGATCTGCTCACCGATGCGAACGATCGTTCCGCCGAGGATTTCCGGGTCCACGGTGAACGCCGGCAACACTTCCTTGCCCAGCTGGCGGCTCAAGGCGTCCGCGATCGCCTTCTCGAGCGCCGGGTCCGCCGGACGGGCGAGCGTGACACCCGCGCGAACCCGATTCAGCTTCACGTCGAGCAGGCCGTGGTATTGGGCGGCGATCTCGCGCAGCAGCTGCTGCCGGTTCCGCTTGATCAGCGCCTGCAGGAAGAGGGCGAACTCGCGCGGGACGCCCTTGAGGGCGGCGCCGAGAATCCGCGCCTTGTCCGCCTTCGGCACCCGGGGCGACATGAGCACCCCCTGCACCTCGGGCGTGTTCTCCACCGCGGCGGCCACCGCGTCGATCAGGTCCGCGTACCGGGCCGTGTTGCCGCTTCGCTCGCCCAGGTCGAACAGCGCCTCGGCGTAGTTGCGGGCGACGGTCTCCGACCTCACCGGCCGGCCTCAAGCGTGGCCAGGTAGTCGGTCACGATCTTGCGATCGGTGTCGCTGCTCAGCCGCTCACCCACCAGCTTCGAGGCGGCTGCAATCGAGAGATCCACCGCCTCGCGGCGGAGGTCGGCGACGGCGCGGTCGCGCTCGGTGGCGATCTCCCGCCGCGCGCGCGCCAGCAGCTCCTCCTGCTCCTGCTTGGTCTTCTGCAGCGCCACCGCGCGCTCCTTCTCGGAGAGCTGGCGGGCCTCGACCAGGAGCCCGTGCGCCTGCGCCTTGGCGTCGGCCACGAGCTTGCGATGCTCCTCGAGCAGCTTGGCCGCCTCCGCCCGGTTCTGCTCGGCCTCGGCGAGCTGCCGCTCGAGCGCCGCCTCGCGCGCTTCGACGGCGCCCAGCACGGCGGGCCACGCGAATCGCTTGAGAATCGCGAGCAGAATCAGGAAGATGAGCACGGTCCACAGCATCAGGCCGCCGTCCACCGTGAGCGGGCCGGACGCGTGCGGCTCTTCCTGGGCGAGTAGCGCGATGTGCAACATGTCGACTCTCCGGTGCCTCCGCCCGACGGGACCGGCCCCATGGCCGGCCCGTCGGCCGTGTCCCGCCTAGAAGTTGATCTTGCCCTGGATGAGGAACGCGATGACCGCCACGAACAGGGCGACGCCCTCGACGAGCGCGGCCGCGATGATCATGGCCGTCTGAATCCGCGCCGTCGCCTCGGGCTGCCGGGCGATGCCTTCGGTGGCCCGGCCGCCGATGAGACCGATGCCGATACCCGCGCCGACGACGGCGAGACCGGCCGCGAGGCCGGCGCCGATGAGGCCATAGCCCCGGTCCGCCCCGGCCGCGGCGGCCTGCATGAGGGCGAGAATGTACAGCATGCGCTGCTCCCTTGCGTGAGCGGGAGACTCGGAGTCGGTATGCGCTCGCCGCGCGTGGATCGCCTCTCCCGGTGCGATCTCGCCGTGGTGACCCGCCGACGTCCGCGGGCCGAAGGCCGCGGACAGCGGGCATCGTCCGCCGTTCGGCGGACTACCCGACCGGACGGCGCGTGCGCCCGCCGTCCGGCGATGTGCTGCGTGGCGAGTCGGTCGGGACCGGTCCACCGGCCGGTTCCCTCGCGCCCGCCTTATCCAACACCCAGTCCCTGCAGCACCATTCCGCAGAACAGGTGACGACCGGGCCCGATCCACGCCGTATCCGTTGCCCGCCCCGCGCTTGCAACCTGACCGCCCGCACGCCTGCTCGCCTGACGCCTGCTAATGCTCCGCCCGCATGAGCCCGATGAACACCGCCGTCAGCAGGGTGAACACATAGGCCTGCAGGAATGCCACGAACAGCTCCAGCAGCATGACGCCCGTGGCGAGCAGGGACGAGGCGAGGCCCACCGAGTAGCTCTGGAACAGGAACGTGAGGCCGATGAGCGCGAGCACGAGCACGTGACCCGACGTCATGTTGGCGAAGAGCCGGACCGCCAGCGCGAACGGCTTGGCCAGCTTGCCGATGATCTCGATCGGGGTCATGACCGCGAGGAGCACCACCTTGAGGACCGAGCCGGCGAAGCCGCCGGGGAGCCCGTGCGGCAGATAGAAGATGGTCTTGAGGTAGCCGGTGGCGCCGAGCGATCGCATGCCCGTCGCCTCGATCACGATGAACGCCACCACCGCGAGCGCGGCCGTCACCGAGATGTTGCCCGTGGCGGTCGCGCCCCAAGGCAGCAGGCCGAGCAGGTTCATCGTGAGGATGAAGAAGAACACGGTGAGCAGGTACGGCACATAGGCCTCGCCGTGATCACCGACGTTCGGCAGGACCATCTCCTGACGCACGTAGAGCGCCGTGGCCTCCATCGCCCCCGCAAAGCCCTTCGCCGGGCGGCCACGCGCCTGGGCCGCTGCGATCGAGCGCGCCGAGAGGAGGAAGACGAGCGCCACGATCGTGGCCGCGATCAGCATGAAGACGAGATGCTTGGTGGGCGAAAAGTCGATCGTCAGCCCGCCGAGGTGGAGCGGAGGGATCCGCGGCAGCTCGACCGCGCCGACGAACGGCAGCTCGAGCTCGTGCGAGTTCCCGATGTGTTCCGGGATGTTGATGGTGCGATCGGGGCCGGGCGCCTGGGCGGCCAGCCGCCCGACCGCCGCGACTCCAACGAGGCCCAGCACCGCCAGCGTGCGACCGATTCGCGTCATGGCTCGTCTTCCCACGAGTGCTCTCGAAGTGCCGTAGCGCCCTCCACCAGGAGGAGCGCCACGAGAACAGCCACCATCGTCCCGAGCATCGGCCATGACCGCGAGCCGAGCACGGGCAGAACGATCAGGCCGGCCACGCCGACGGTCGTGAGCCGCACCAGCATGCCCAATCCCCAGACGGCCATGAAACGCTCGGCGCCCAGGCTCCGGAGCGCCAGCCAGCCGAGTGGCGCCTGGAGAATCACTCCGACGAACGCGCCCCATCCGACCGGGGCGCGATCCTGCGGGGGGACCAGCCCTGTCAGCACCGCGCTCCCGGCTGCGACGATCGCAACACCGGCCAGGTAGCGGGGCCCGAGCGTCACTCGCCCTGGCCCCCGTTCGGCCGGTTGAGCTGGCGGATCATGGAGTACATCGCACCGCCGAACCCCAGGAATGCCGCGATGATGGTGAAGATCCCACCGGTCCCGAGCTTTCCATCGACCCAGCGCCCGGCCAGCACAGAGATCACCAGGGTCACGGCCAACTGGATCCCGAGCCCGGCGTACCGCATCGGGTTCGGTGGCTCTCCGCCGCCGGGTTCTCGGGCTTTCACCGCGGGGCAACCTACCTGCTTGTGAAATTTTTCGCAAGCGTGGATGTGGACGGCCAGGAACGCTTTCGACGCGCAGCCGGAGGCCAATATGGCAACGGATGACCACGGATGCGAGGGCGCCAGTGCGTCCACGGACGCCTCGGCTCGCCACAACGCCTGCTCTCACGCCGAACGAAGCTAGGATCTCCTCATCGGCGCTGTGAGCCGGAGGCGAAATGTCGGCCCCCGCGGAGTTGATCCGTCGCTTCGCTCGGGATGACACCGCGGTGGCACCATCTCGCGCGACCTGACACCAGGCTCCGCTGGCGCCCGTCAGATGAGCCGGGTAATCTCCACGAAGCCCTTCACCCCGGACCCCGATGACCGCCGCCGCATCAGCCGCCGCACCGCACGACGATGTCCAGCAGCTCCAACGCCTGTCCGACGCTGTCGGCCGACTTCGCCGGCAGGTCGCCCAACGTATCGTCGGGCAGGAAGACGTCGTCGAAGGCATCCTCACGGCGATTCTGAGCGGTGGGCATGCGCTGCTCATTGGCGTACCGGGGCTCGCGAAGACGCTCATGGTGCAGACGGTGGCGGAGACGCTGCACTTGTCGTTCAACCGTGTGCAGTTCACCCCCGACCTGATGCCGAGCGACATCACCGGCACGGACATCATCGAAGAGGACCTGACCACGGGCAAGCGCGCCTTCCGCTTCGTGCAGGGTCCCCTGTTCGCGAACATCGTCCTGGCCGATGAGATCAACCGCACGCCGCCGAAGACCCAGGCCGCCTTACTGCAGGCGATGCAGGAGCATCAGGTCACGGCGGGCGGCGCCACTTACGCCCTGCCCGATCCATTTTTCGTGCTGGCCACGCAGAATCCCATCGAGCAGGAGGGCACGTACCCGCTCCCCGAGGCGCAGCTCGACCGCTTCATGCTGGAACTCCGGGTGGGCTATCCCAGTCGGGCGGAGGAGGAGAACATTGTCGAGCAGACCACCGGCTCCGCCCGCGAGACCCTCCATCCCGTACTCGACGCCGCATCGGTGCTGGCCATGCAGTCGCTGGTGCGTCGGATCCCGGTGAGCCGCGGGCTCATCCGGGCAGCCGTTTCGCTCGCCCGGATGACTCGCCCGGCCGACCCTGACGCTCCCGACTTCATAAAGGAATACGTGGACTGGGGCGCGGGGCCGCGCGCCTCCCAGTACCTGGTGCTCGGCGCCAAGGCGCGCGCGGCGCTCGCCGGCCGGCCGATGGCCGACCTCGACGACGTTCGGACCGTGGCGCCGTCGGTGCTTCGCCACCGCATGGTGACCAACTTCGCGGCGGAAGCCGCCGACCGAACCAGCGAGGACCTCGTGCGGGAGTTGGTGGGCGCGAGGGGGTGGGAGAAGTAAGGACAGGCGGTCTGGCGAGCGGGCGACAGGGGGAGCAGGTAGCGTCCTCGCGGACCGTCGGGGCGTGTGCGAGAAGGGCACACCCAGCAACCTGGTGTGCCCTTCGTGCTCTACGCTGGCCACTCCTGCCTGGCTAGTCTCATTCCTACGGTCGACGCATAGCCATCACCGTCCGCCTGCTCGCTGTCCGGCCGACCGCGTGGCGGCTCACCCCACTGGCACGAGCAATCCCGTGAACACGAACTGCGAGCCCTCGTAGAAGGTGAAGATCGAGTTGAGGGACGCCTGTTCCTCGGCCGTGAGGGTTGCGCCACCGGCGCCGGTGATCACTGGCTCGGACCCCGGAACCACTGTCAGGGTGGCGAACAGGCTGCCGTTCACCTTCACGGTCAGGGTCCCACCGTCGGTCCCGATCGTTCCGATGAGATGCACATTGCCGTTGGGCCCGCTCACTGCGAAGTCCACGGTCGCCACCACCTGCGTGTCCGACAGGTTCGACAGCGTGGCCGACCAGTCGAGCGCGAGGTGCCGTGACGGTACACCCAGATGGTAGTCCAGCGCGATCACCGGCGAACCGTTGTTCTGGTTCACCGTGCTCTTGAGATCGAAGTTGGCGAGGGTCGTGCCATTCGAGGCGAAACCCTTCAAGTCGACGACGCCGCCGGTGGCGCTCGAAGTGACGGTGACAGCGTACTGGAGGTAAGTGATCCCGCCGTCGACGACCTTGACCTGCACGTCCAGCGTCGAGGCGGTGCTCTGATCCACCAGATCCACATAGCCCACTTCCACGAGCGGCTCGGCCGGCCGGAAGCTCACCGGATCAATGGCGTACAGCATGAAGCGGACGCCATCGCCCGGCGCGCCCGTCAGCTCGGATGCCGCATACGTATCGCTCGCCGAATCCCAGACGAAGGTCTTCCCGGCGATCCCGGCCGGAATGGACGTGGTCATGGCCTGGAGCGCGCCACGCTGCGGCACCAGCGACGCGAGCTGGCGGGCATAGCGGGCAGTGGCCGCCGCGCCGCTCAGGGCGTGCTGGACGGCGAGCGCCGAGACCTGGACCGCCGACCCACCGAGCGCGGCGGAAATATCCGCGCCGACGGCCGCATAGCTCGACATCTGGGATGAGGAGAACGCGTCCTCGGCCGCGGTCATGTCGGCCGACGTCCCGCTGGGGTTGAACTCGCTGGGAGCGCTCGAGTCCTTGCCGCAACCGGTGAGCGCCAGCGCCAATGCGCCGGCAACGAGGGAGCGCATTGCGGAATGCGTGAGGCGCATGGGGCACAACCTCCGGGCGGAGTGAACGAGCGGCCGTCGAAGCCGTTGGACTTGTTGGAATTGCCATCGAGTGCCGATTCCTGCAGCAGCCCCTAAAGCGCAGCGCGCGGGGCAGCAGGGTGCCGAGGGGCAACCCTCATGCCCATATCCGGAACGCTGTCCTGAATGCGGGGATCGACGACGCGGTTGTCCGACCGGACCGTGTGATCGAGCGGCCGCTGTCGCCCGAGGCTGTCATCTCGAACGAACGCTCTCGTCGGGAGCAAACGCGGTCATCCGAATGAAGCGAGGGATCTAGCCGGAATGGCGCGAGCTGATTGGGCAGAGTCCCTTGCTCCGCTCGGATGGCAGCGTGCGCTCGGGACGGGTGGATTCAACCCGGGGATGACTGGATGTGGTCCCGCGCTGTCAGGACCTGGCGGGTTACTAGGCGAGAGGATCACCGCCAAACTGGTGGCGACTTAAGGCGTGAGCAAACAGCGGGATGGAGGATACCGTGTCGGCTCTCATGGACCCCCTTTCGGGCGCCGGCACGACCCGCCGATTACCTGGGACCCGTACTCGAACGCTGCTATCTGAGTCGAGCACCCAACCCGGTCGTCCCCTGCCGAAAACGCTGCTCCAGAAGCTCGCGTCGCTCGGCGCACAGCTCGCGACGCTCCTCGAGTAGCAGCCGTCGCGTGGCGAGCAGCGATCGGGCCCGCGCCACGGCGCGAGTCGCGTCGTCGCTGGCTCGCCGGGAACCGCGGGCAATGGTGCCCCGCAGAGAGAGCGGGCCCGTCACAACCGCTGTCAGGCGCGGTCCCGCAATCCGTTCGGGCTCGCCGGGTGGTGCCTGCGGACGAGCCGGAAGTTGAAAGGCGCTCATCGAATGCACAGGGAAAGGGCCAGAACGAATCTCATGGACTGGATCATTCCTAAGGCGTAAGGATTCTCGGGAGTTTATAGAAACAGGAGTCGGCCCGCTACCTGAACCGCGGAGCCCGGCAACCGAGGCGGCGTGTAACGAGCCGGCTCGACTACCCCGCCCCCAGGGCCGACTCCACCTCGCCCCGGCCCATCAACCTGCCCGGCTCCGCCGACGGCGCCTACCTTCCCACTTCCTTCGGCTCCACGGGAAGCCCCGAGGCCTTCCAGGCCGCCCAACCTCCCGTGAGCGCCCTGGCCTTTTTCCATCCCGCTCGACGAAGCTCTCGCGCCACCCGGGCGCTTGTGGCTTCGTCGTGTCACGCACAGTAGAGAACGAGCGTGGCATGTTGGTCGAGACCTCGTTCTCGCGCCAGACGGACGGCGTCGTCCGGCGGCATGCGGATCGCACCGACACCAATGTCAGGGTCGTCCCGATAGCTTCGCTCCGTGCGCACGTCGAGCACCAGGATCGGCTCGCCCGACCGGTGCAGGTCGCGGAACTCCTGGATGTTGATTCGCTCGGGCACCGGCGCGCCGTCGGACGGGGGACGCGCGGCGGCGGGTACCGGCCGGGATGGCGTCGGGTGCGCCAGGGTGTCGGCGAGGGACGGACGGTCCGACAGGCGGACGGGCGCGCTGGCGAGCTGGCGAGCAGGGGGTCGGTCGGACGTGCCGGCGGTCGGAGGATTAGGGGCGGCCGCGCTGGGGGCGGCAGCCGACCGTGCGGTCGCCGAAGCGTCGGCCGTGTCCCCGGACCAGGCGGCCGGCGCGGGGGTGGCCGACGGCGCGGGCGCCGCGGCGCCGGCGCCGCCGTGGCGTTGCAGATAGATGGCGATGCCACCACCGTGGATGACCACCGAGAGCAGCACCACGAGACACGCGATCGTGAAGAGTCGATCCGCGCCCGGCACGCCGGCGAACACCGGGAGGAGCACCAGCAGCAGCGAGCTGAGCCCGCGCGGGCCGAACATCGCGATGAGGCGCCGACTTCGGTCGTCCACGCCCGAGCTCTTGAGTACGGGCAGGAGCACGGCCGTCCGCGCCACCAGCGCGACGACGGCGACTGCGAGGATGCGCCAGTCGCTCAGCAGGCTGAGTCCGGTCCAGATGATCCCCGCCCCGAAGGCTACGAAGGTGAAGAGCAGGAACATCTGCGCGGACGCCTCACCGTAATCGAGGAAGCAGTCGCACAGCTCCACGTCGAGCGCCGCGATCACCAGGCCGGCCGCGAAGGCGGCGAGGAAGCCGCTCCCGCCCACCGATTCCGCCGCGGCGTATGCGGTAAACGCCACGCCGAGCGCGTAGAGCGACTCGTAGTCCCGCCGCACGCCGACCTTCTTCCGCACCGTGTCGAGCAGGGTGATCGCCACCCATCCCGAGAACACGCCGAGCAGCGGTCCCAGCACGAACAGGCCGACGGCGCGCCGTCCAAGCTCCAGGGCGGGGACGGCGCCTCCCGCCGGAAGCGAGAGCATGCACAGCACCACGATGGGCAGCAGGATCACGTCGTTCATGCCGCTCTCCAGCCGGAGCGCGAGCTTGGCGGAGGGCGGGAGCGCTGGATGGCGCATCAGGGTCCGAAGGAGCACCGGATCGGTCGAGCTGAGCGCCGCGCCGAGAATCGCGGCCGCCGGCAGGCTCAACCCGAGGAGCGCCCAGGCCGCGAGGGTCACCAGCACGGCGGGTAGCAAGGTGCCCGGCCCCAGGATGAGCGCGGCGAGCCGCCGCTGGGCACGCACCTCGCCGATGTCCACACCGATCGCGTCGCTGAACAGCACGAGCAGGAGGGCGAGCGTGGCGATCACCTGGATGCCGGGCGAGTCGAGCTCGAGCTCCACCACGCCGAAGCCCGCGGGGCCGAGCGCGGCGCCGACGAGAAGGAAGATGACGACGAGCGGGAGTCCCGACCGCTCGACGGCGCCCGAGAGCAGGGAGGAGACGATGATGACGATTCCGACCAGCGCGAGCAGGCCGGTAAAGCTCTCGTGAGCCATGGGACAAGTATACTATCTCATGCCTTCGACCGAGCCGCTCCGCACCGCCCTGCTCCTCACCACCGCCGGCGCCCTGCTGGCGGCGAGCGTGCTGTTCAGCCGGGCGTCCCACCGGATCGGCGTCCCGATCGCGCTGCTGGTGCTCGCGGTCGGGATGCTGGCGGGCTCCGAGGGGCTCGGCGGCATCGCGTTCGAGGATTACGGGTTCGCGTTCCGGCTGGGCACGCTGGCCCTCGCGCTCATTCTGTTCGATGGCGGGCTCAACACGCCGCTCGCGGAGCTCCGGCGGAGCTGGGCCCCGGCCACGGCGCTCGCGACGGTGGGCGTCGCGCTCACGGCGATCGCCGTCGCCGGCGCGGCCCACTGGTGGGGGCTCGGCTGGCCCGAGGCGCTCGTGCTCGGGGCGGTGGTATCCTCCACCGATGCCGCCTCGGTGTTCGCGGTGCTCCTAGGCAGCGGGCTCCAGCTCAAGCGGCGGGTGGGAACGACGCTCGAGCTCGAGTCGGGCCTCAACGATCCCGTGGCGGTCATTCTCACGGTCGCGCTCACCGCGAACCTGTTGCACCCCGGCGCGCTCGCGCCGCTCCAGATCGGGCTCGAGGTGCTGCGCGAGTTGGTCGTGGGCGCGGCTGTCGGGGCCGTCGTCGGTCTCGGAGGACGCGAGGTGCTGCGGCGGAACCCACTTCCGAGCGGGGGCCTGTACCCCGCCCTCACCCTGGCGCTGGCGCTCCTCGCCTGGGGCGTCGCAACGCTGCTGCACGGCAGCGGCTTTCTCGGGGTGTATCTCGCAGGCATGCTGCTCGGCAACGCGCCCCTGCCCTACCACGCCGGGCTGCTCCGGGTGCACGACGCGCTCGCGTGGCTGGCGCAGATCGGCATGTTCTTGGTGCTCGGGCTACTGGTGTTCCCGAGTCGGCTGCTGGCGGTGGCGGGCATCGGTGTCGGTCTCGCGCTGGTGCTCGCGGCGGTGGTGCGGCCCGCGGTGGCGGCGCTCTGCCTCATTCCGTTCCGGTATCCGGCGCGGGAGACGGCGTACATCGGCTGGGTCGGGCTTCGAGGCGCGGTGCCGATCGTGCTGGCGACGTATCCGGTGCTGGCAGGCGCGCCCCGCGCGGATCACATCTTCCACCTCGTCTTCTTCATCGTCGTCGCCAACGCGCTGGTGCCGGGCGCCACGGTCGCCTGGTTGACGCGTCGGCTCGGCCTGCAGGCCAAGGAGCCGCCCGCCCCGCAAGCGGTGCTCGCGATCGAGAGCCGGCTTCCGCTCGAAGGTGAGCTGCTCTCCTTCCATATAGACGAAGCGCTGGTGGTGGCGGGCCTGCCGCTTGCGGAGCTGGATTTTCCGGAGGGCTCGTCGGTGATGCTGATCGTGCGGGGGAACCGGCTGGTGCCGCCCAAGGGCTCGGCGGTGCTCGAGCCGGGCGATCACGTGTACGTGGTAACCCGGCCCGAGGACCGCGGGCTCATGCACCTCATGTTCGGGCGGCACGAGGAGGAGTAGAGCCCGACTCAACGCCTCGCGAGTGAGTCGGCCAGCTGGTGTGACCTGGTCGGGATCGCCGCCGACGTAATGGTTGCGCCGTCCGCGCTCACCGGCGCTGCGATCAAGGTAGGCACATAGCGGTCCGTCGTGGTGCCATCGCCCAGCTCCCCGCCGTCGTTCTCGCCCCAGCAATAGCCGACCCCGGCGGATGTCTTGCCGCATGCATTCCAGCCGCCTGCGCCAACCTGGGCGAACCTGAGCCCGCCCGCTACCGGGACCGGAGTCAGCCGTCGGATCGTGGTGCCATCGCCGACCTGTCCAAATTCGTTGTCGCCCCAGCAATAGGTTTGACTCGTCGGCGTCTCAGCGCAGCTGAAGCCGCTGCCCGCGGCCACGCGCCGGAATCGCACCTTGGTCATGACGGCTCTTGGCGTGAACCGCAGGAGCGTCTTGCCATCGCCGAGTTGGCCGGACCGTCCGTATCCCCAGCAGTACGCCTGATAGTCGACGGTGACCGCGCAGGTGTGCACGCTGCCGACGTCCAACTGACGGAACTCGAGCCCACCAGCGACAGGGCTCGGACGCTTGCGCGGCGTCACCGTGCTGCCGTCCCCGAGCTGCCCGAAATTGTCAGCGCCCCAGCAGTAGGCCCGTCCGTCGGTGGCAAGCCCACAGGTGAAGTCGGAGCCGGCGCTGATGGCTTGGAATCTCAGGCCACCACCCACGAGTGTAGGATGCTCCCGACCGATCAACGTTCCGTCGCCGAGCTGACCGGAGGAATTTTCGCCCCAGCAGTATCCCAAGCGGTCGGGATAGGACACCCCGCACCGATGTTGGAATCCCACATCCACCTGATAGAACAGCAGACCAGGGACGGGAGCCGGAGCAAGCGGCTCGGAGGAATCCCAACAGTAGGCGCGATGATCGTCAGCTACGGCACACGTCTGCATGAAGTCCACGCTGATCTGGCGAAAGACGGGCCCACCGGCAACGCGCACCGGCGTCAGCGAGCTGTTGTCGGAACCGTCAGCGAGGCTGCCGCCGCCCCAGCACCACGCGGACCCATCGGTGGCCACGCCGCAAGTACGATATCCGCTCATCGCGAGTTGCCAGAATACCGGCGCGGTGGCTGCCGCGGCGGCGGCCGTCGAGATTGGGTCCGTCGACGGGTCAACGGGCGATCCACTGTCGGTGCGACATGCCACGACGAGCGCGACGACCGCGACGAGCAAGCCCGGGCGGGCAGAGGACTGCGGGTGCATCCTGAGTCTCCTCTCCAATCATCTGCCCTAACCATCATGCGCTTCTTGGGCGTCTGCCGACGCAACGACCCAGGGCGACCGCGATACTGTTGAGAGGAGGTTATGAGAGGACCATCAAGCCGATATCAAGACAAGATCGGAGCCTAGTCCTCGATGGAGGCATGGGACCGGTGGGCGTGCAGTCGTCCCTGGCTCAGTATGATCGAGCGAGCCGACCTTCCGTGCTTTCCCAAGGTTACCCTGTGGAGGCCCCGTGTTCCCTGACTTCGGCAGAACCGGCCGGCTTCAGCTGGAAGGGCCGGAAGACTTCTCCGCCAAGTACGCGAACCGCGACAGCCGCCGCTCGGCCGAGAGCGTGTGCGCGCACCGGAGAAACCGCTGCAGGCCCTCGAAGTTGGCCTCGCCTTCTCTCGCGAGGAGCGCCGCGCGGTGTCGCGACCGGGCGTCGTGCCAGCGCGCGGCGACCGCCGCGGCATTCGCGCTCACGTCCTGAACGGCGAGCAGGGTGAAGCCCGCATCCCGCAGCATCGCCTCGTTGGCACCCGGCGGCACGAAGAGGTAGAAGCCGATCGAGCTGCGGATCGCCAGCTCCACGTGTGACACCACGCCGGTGACGACCATGGCATCGGTGAAGAGCGCCCGGCCGCCCGGCTTGCGCAGTCGGCGCCAGTCGCGCAGCACCGCAGGCCGATTCGCGATGTGGCACATCGCGTCGTTCGACACCACCGCGTCGAATGACTCGTCGGGAAAGGGCAGAGGGCGGCTCGCGTCTGCCACCTCGAACCGCGTCCGCGCGGCGAGGCCCCGCGCGTCGGCGAGCGTGCGGGAGTTGCGAATGCCGTGCTCGTTCAGGTCGACACCGGTCACTCGGCAGCCGCGTGCCGAGGCCAGATAGAGCGCAGGGCCGCCGGACCCGCTGCCCACCTCCAGCACCTCCGAACTCGCCGCGACGCCGAGTTGATCGGCGAAGCGGAGCCACTCCTCGGCAGTCAGCCAACTGCTCTGGCCCAGGTCTTCGCCGTATGCCTCTCGCCGCACCGCGCGCTCGGCCTCGCTCGCGAAGTCGGCGTACACGTTGTCGTAGAGGCTGACGGCTTCGGTGGTCATGTCGGTCTCCGGACGTCGTGAGCTCGGCCCATCGGGGTCTCGGCGTCCGGCTACGCGAGCAGCGCGGCGAGCGCGTGCGCGGGCCCGAGGGCGGCGGCAGCACGCAAGACGACCTCGCCATCCACGGCACGCACATCGAGAATGGCGTCCGGGAAGGTCACGATCCAGCGTCTGGCGCGGCCGCCAGCCGCCGTATCGGGGAAGGCGGGCACTTCGTAGAAGCTCCCCTGCGGCAGGTGGCCGTCCGCCTCTGCGTGGACGGCCGGCGGCGCGCCCCACTCGTACCTGGCCACCTGGTGGAACCGCACGACCGCGCAGTGGTGCGGGTCGCGCGCGATCCGATAAGCGAGCCACAGCGTGCCGTCGGACGAGAGGACGGCCGGCGCCGGCGCCGTGGCGCTCATCGGCGGCGGCTCGGTCCACTCCGCCAGCGGCGAGTTCCTGCTCGACTGGGCTCCGCTGTTCGTCACGGCACGTGTCCCGAGCACGACCATCCCAACGCCCGACGGGGGCTCGCTGCCCCCGTCACGATCGTGGCACCTCGTGGTCGGTCAGCACGGGCAGATACCCGATCCAGGGACCGACCGCCGCACGGTATTGCTTGGCCATGACCCGCGCGATCTGCGCCAGATGCCCGAGATCGTGCACCACCCACGCGGCCAGAAGCTGACGAAGGCTGACAGGGCCGAGAGCGGGATGCATACCGGGAAGGTCCAGGTCGGCCGGGCTGAGCCGCCAGGAGCGGAGCTGCGCGAGATTGTCCGCTCGCAGGTGAGCAAACTCGTCGAGCAGCGCGCCGAGCGGGCGCCCGACGTTCCGGACTCGATGGCGGAAGCGGTCATACGGGGTGAACCGCGGGTCAGCGCCGCGCGCCAGGATGATCCGAGCGCGGGGCAACCAGTCGGTCTGCTCGCCGTCGATGAGGTGGCCGACGACATCGAACGGGCTGAAGGTCTCTGTGCCTTCGTTCCCTCGGGACCACGGCTCCGCCACGCCATCCAGCATGGTCCGCAGCGTCGGCGGCGTGCGTTCCAGGAGGTTCAGCGACTGATCGAGATCGAAGTCCATGCGCGTTCTCCGTCCGTCTAAGGTGTCCAAATCGTCCCGCGCGCTCAAGCGCGCGAGGCGTTGACGGGCGGTTGATGAGGCGCAGCGAGCTTGTGGTTGACCGCTTTCGCCTGGACGATCCGCGCGTGTGGGAGGCGGTGATGCGGACCGGGCTTGGGCCCTGGACGGCCTAGGGACAGCGAGCGGGCGAGCGGGGCGAGCGGCGGGCTGAAGAGACGCGCCCCGCTCGCTTCTGAACACCAGTCAGAAGCTGGCCCTCAGCGCACGCTACGCTTGTCCGCGGCGGCTAGCGTCTGACGGGCGGAGGTGAGCTGCTTTCGAAGCGCCGGCACGGCGGCGCTTGTGGCAGGGTTCGCGGCGAGCTTGCTCAGCGCGAGGTCGACGGCATCCAGGCCGAGGTTCGCGCCGAACCGTGTCGATGCCTGCCGCAGCGCGCTCTGGAACCCGGGATCGGACCGAAGCTCGGTCTCGCCGAGCGCCTGTGCCTTGGCGAGCACGTCGGAAATGGCCGCCACCGCGCGCTGCGCATTCTGCGGTGATGACAGACTTCGCGAGCTCACCTGGGCCACCTCGGGCAGGCTCGCCGCGAAGCGCTGCATCGCGGCGGCCTGGGCCGCGTCCCGCGGCTGGTGCTGGTGCATGAGGGCCTGCGCGGCGCCCATGATCGCGAACGGCGCTATGGCGGTGTGGGTCATCACCGGCGCGGCCGAGCCGACACCCACGAAGGGCAGCGCGACCAGGGCCAGTCCGCCGAGTCCGTGCACCAGGTGCAGGGCGGTCCCCTCGATTCGGAACGCGATGCGCAGGATGTCCCGCACCGGCGCCAGCACAAAAGCCGCGGCGGCGATCAGGCTTACGAGCGCCGCGGTCGGCCGGCCGTCGACCTTGAAGTGCTCGTAGGCCATGAAGCAGCCGATCGAGACGAAGAGAAAGACGATGTGAAGCACGGCCCGGGCGGCGAGCGTACCAAACGACGGCCGAACGCGGGTGGGCGCGGTGGCATTGTTCAGGACCATCGATTGCACACGTGACATCGATCCCTCCTCATCTCCGCGGAACAGGTCCGCCCGTCCATCTCATGGTTGGTGCTGCATCATTGTCCGTGCTTCCGCGGGTCGTCCGCCGGGTTCACATACGTCACGGTCCACGGCCCGCGGCCATGGAGCTGCAGCACGGTCTCGCCTTCCGCCCACGCAAAGTGCCGCATCCCCACCGGCCAGTAGCCGAACGCGCCGGGCGGCATCGGTCGGGTTCGCTGCCGATCGAACCGCTCCCCCATACCGAAGTGCAGCACGCCCGAAATAATCGTCACGTGCTCGATCTGGCTGTGCCAGTGTGGCCGCACCTCGAAGCCGTCCGGCAACATGAGACGCATGGTGAACATCCCATCGCGGGAGGGATCGCCCTCGAGGATCGCCATCCTGGTTCCGGGCCGCAGCGACGTGGGACCGGCTTTCCACGGCACCGCGTCTGGGAGAAACAGCCTCATTGGGGCCTGCTCCCGTCGAGCGGCCGCGACGAGGGGGACCCCGACAAGGGCCAGGAGAACGGAATAGGGAAGGAATCGCATCAGTGGAGCTCTCTCGACGGAGAACTTCCGGCGGCGCTGGTGAAGCTTGCCCGCGCCGCGGCACAGTGAAGATGATCCACCGATCCGCGGCGCGCCACCGGGAGGGACCGAGCGGCTCCCTCCGACGGGACGATGGTTGCCGGGCCTACGGTCGCGAGCACGGAGACGTCCTCGCGCGGTATGCCGTCATGCCGGCGAATTCCCGGTCTCAGCGCCACCTGCGTCCAGCACACGCGCGAGTGCGGTGTTCACCTCATCGAGCGAAAAGGGCTTCGCCAGCGCGACCCGGGCGCCGAGGAGCAGCGCGTTCCGGAGGAGCGAGAGTTGCCGCGTCTGGTCGCCGCCTGACATCGCGACGATCGGGAGCGCAGGCGCCGCCGCGCGGAGCTGCGCCAGCAGCTCGATGCCGTCCATTCCCGGCATGTGAATGTCGAGGAAGGCCACGTCGGCGCCCTGCTCGCGCCAGGCGCGCGCGCCCGCCAGGCCGTCGCCCGCGAGGATCACCGTGTGCCCCTGGCGCTCGAAGGCCCGTCGCAGCACGCCACGAATTCCGGCATCGTCATCTACCACGAGAATCCGCGCCATCAGCCCGCGCCGGCGGCATCCGTCGCGCCGGCCGGCGCATCGCCCTGGAGAAGCTGGCGCACCTGGGTCCGAAGCTGCTCCGGGGTGAACGGCTTCTGCAGCAGGTGCATGCCTTGCGGCATCCGTCCCTGGTGAATCACCGCCTCCTGGGTATACCCCGACATGAACAGTACGCGCACGCCCGTGCAGAGCCGCGCGATGGAGTCGGCGAGCTGATCCCCACGCATGTCGGGCATGACGAGATCGGTGAGCAGCAGGTCGATCGGACCCTCGTGCCCCTGCACGAGGTTGATGGCCGCCAGCGGGCCGTCGGCGGCGAGCACGTGGTAGCCGCCGATCTCGAGCAGCCGCGTCGCCACCAGACGGGCGGCGCGATCGTCCTCGACGAGGAGGATCGTGCCGCTCGCGTGCGGCTCCGCCGACGGGTCCCGGTAGGACCGCACCCGTGCCGGCTCCTCCGAGCGCGGCAGGTACACGCGGAACGTGGTGCCGTGCCCCGGCTCGGTATAGACGAAGATGTGACCGCCGAGCTGCTTCACGATGCCGTAGACGATCGAAAGGCCCAGCCCCGTGCCCTTGCCCGGCGGCTTGGTGGTGAAGAACGGCTCGAAGATGTGCGCGCGCACCTCCGGCGTCATACCATGGCCCGTGTCGGTCACCGCGAGGCGCACGTAGTGCCCCGGCGCGACGGCCAGATGGGTGCCGGCGTACTCCTCGGTGAGCGGCGCGTCCGCCGCCTCGATGGTGAGCCGCCCGCCGTGGGGCATGGCGTCGCGCGCGTTGACCGCGAGGTTGACGAGCACCTGGGCGAGCTGGGCGCGGTCGGCGAGAACCGGGCTCAGCAGCGGCCCGGTGCTGATCGAGAGGTCGATGTGCTCGCCGATCAGGCGGCGAAGCATGCGCCCGGTGTCGTCCATCACCTCCCGCAGGTCGAGCACCTCGGGCTGGACCACCTGCTTCCGCCCGAAGGCGAGGAGCTGCTGCGTGAGCGCGGCGGCACGGTCGACCGCCTCCTGGATGCCGTCCACGTCGGCGCGCCGCGGGTCGGACGGGGCGAGCGCGGCGTGCAGCAGCCCGCAGTACCCGGCGATCGCGGTGAGAATGTTGTTGAAGTCGTGCGCCACGCCGCCGGCGAGCCGGCCGATGGTGTCGACCTGCTGCGCGTGGAGCAGCTGCGCCCTCGTCTCCTCATGACGCGCGTCGGCGGCGGCGGCCCGCCCGGCCTCGGCGTCGGCGCGGACCTGCTCGTGCCGAGCGCGCGCCGCCTCCTCTTCCGCCTGCATGGCGAACTCCTCCGCCTCGGACGCGCTCTCCTCCGCGACGCGCTGCAGCCGGCGCGCTTCGGCGGCCTCGGCTTCGGCACGCTCGAGCGCCCGGGTGCGGGAGCGGGACATGACGGCGGTCGCGAAGCCGATGGCGAGGAACAGACCGAGGCCGATGAGATCGCGGGCCCAGCGGCTCTCGCCCACCGCGGGCGGCAGGAACAGCACCTGCGCCAGCACACCACTCAGGAGCGTGACAAGGATGGTCGGACCGTAGCCCAACCGCCACGCGGCATAGAACACGGGGGCGAAGTAGGGCGTGTACGGCAGCTCGAAACCGAGCACCGGCGTGAGCGCGGCGCGCAGCAGCGTCGCCAACAAGACGGCCAGCAGCGCGCCGCCATAGGACCACACGGCCGGCCGCACGCGGCGAAGCGAATCGAGGGTCGTCACGGCATCCTCGGACTGATTCGATGGTGTTGATGGGGGAGTCATCAACACTAGTCCGGGCCGCACAGCGATGGAAGGCGCAAAACGAGGGGCAAAACGGCGAAAATGCGACAGGATCAAGCCGATCCTGTCGCATTCGCGATTTCGAGACCGGGGCTACTGGATTCGCTGCCTCCCAGTGACCCGCCGCCGGACCTCGGAGACGCCGCTCGTGCGCTTTAGAGATGGGTGGCCGTTGCGGGCGCCGAGCAGCCGGCAGGGAATTTGGCGCCGCTCGGATCACTGAAGGTGCCGGTCACTTTGTCTGGATTGCTGCCCGCACCGGTCATGGTGAGCGTCGCGGCCGAGCCCACATGGAACATGAAGGTGAACGCGCCGTGCCCCCAGTCGAAGCTGCCGGTGAACGGCGACGTGTTCGCCGCGTTGGCCGGATCGTACCAGACGCTCACGATGTCGATCAGGTTGTCGGTATCGGCCGTGGGCGGCACGTCGTCGGGATCGACGGTGAAGGCGAGGGTAAACGCATCCCAGCAGCCGGAGGCGGCCGACACGTTCACCTGCCAGGTGCCGATGAACTGCGCGGCCGCGAAGTCGGGACCGGTGGTCTCGCCGCCGCATGCGAAAACGCAGAGCCCGGCGGCGAGCAACGAGAGAGACTTCCTGCGCATCCGGGCATTGTAAGACGTCGGCCGCTCCGCCGCCACGCAGGCTCGAGCCCGACGGCGCGAGCCGCCAGCCGTGTTTGCAAACGCAACGCTTTCACCAGGTGTATTCTTGCGCATGGACGCGGACATACAGCTCGATTACGAACGCGGCCGCCCGCTCGTTCTGGTGGTGGACGATGAGCCGATGGTGCGCTCGCTCGTCACGGCTACGCTGCGGGCGGACTACCGTGTGCTCGAAGCGGCCGACGGGCAAGAGGCGCTGGCGCTGGTCGAAGTGGCCGACCGGGAGGTCTCCGCCATCGTGACCGACGTGGTCATGCCGGGCATGGGCGGGGTCGCCCTCGCGGAGGCGGTCGGGCAGCGGTCGACGCCGCCACCCATTCTGTTCATCTCGGGGTACGGCGGCGGGGAGCTGCCCGGGCCCTTCCTCGCCAAGCCGTTTCGGCCCGACGCGCTCCTCAGAGCGGTGGCCGGTCTGCTGGCTCACGCGTCCTGACCATCGGTGCCACACGCACCCGGCGCGTCACCGCGCGCCGTCGGTTGCGCCTTCTCTCCTGACACGCACCCGGTCCGCCTCCACTCGTGCGCGACAGGCCGGGCAGATTGGAAGCCCGCCGCTGTCCGCGACTCGCCATTCGGAAGGAATGCAGCGCCCCACCGGGCAGCGTGTATCGGTATGGTATACGTCGCCCGCGATGGCGCGGTAGACGAGGTCGAGGTCGTCCATCGGGCAGCCTTTCGTCGAGATACTGGGACGAGGTCCAGGCGGCCCTATGCAACCCATGTGCCCCGCGCGTATCGGGTCGATATCGCCTTGTTTCAGGGGGTCAACCCGCTCGCTCGGTCTGCTGGCGTACCCCCAGGTGCCCGCGGGTGTCCTCCAGATCAGGGGCAGGTCGGCAGGCGGAGCAGCTGGTCGGGACTGTCGCCGTCCCCCGGTGTCTTGAGGTACTTCCTGCCATAGCGGCTTACCACGACCACGAGCTCCTGCTCGCGTCCTTCCCACGCCACGAAGAAGCTCCACACATCCGCCTCGATGGCATCGATCGCGCTCTGCTGGCTCATTCGCCACGGCAAGCCCTCAGGCGTCCGCCCGCCCACGTGCGTGATGCGCTCGTGCGGGTTCGGACGGTCGCGCTGAACCACGCACAGAACCTGGCGGCGCTGGGCCATGACTTCCTCCACTCAGGGGCGACGAGAGGCGGGAGAGGCGCTCGCCATGTTACCTCTCGACGGGCGATCGCGATAGGAGAAAAGCCGGCCGCTGCCCGGCGAAAATGCGACACCTTCCCTGGGGAGGAGTGTCGCATTCGCGCTCACCGCCGGGCATTGATGTGGGACGCGATGCTCCCACCCATTCGCGGTGGGAGCGGGGTGGGCCTCCGCCTCGGCGGCGCCGCTGCGCTCTTCTGCGTCCGGCGAACCTGCGGCTCGACAACAGCAGGGCCGTCTAGCCGACTTCCCCGCGCGCCGTGCGCTCCTGGGGCAGGAGGCAGCGGTACACCAGATCGTGCACCGGCGTCCGGATGCCTTTGTCCCGGCCCAGCCGCGCCACGGCGCCGTTCTGGGCCTCGAGCTCGGATGGTCGCCCCGCGATGATATCGCGCTGCATGCTGGTGGTGCCCTCCGGGGGCAACATGTCGGTGTAGGCCAGGGTCTCG
>JBQCGH010000040.1:0-5381 GCA_051955835.1 Gemmatimonadales bacterium | reverse complement strand
TGTGGCGTCTGCAGGTCCCGGAACCGCCCAGCTCCATCCGGTTACTGCCCAGGGTGTGCTTGCCGCACGTCGTGTGAAGACCCGACATGTCTGGAGCCCAGCCGTGCCTTGTCCATGCTGTTACGGGCGGGCGCCTGCGGTCCGCCAGCCGGCGTGGTATCTGGTGCGCGCGCCGACCGAGTAAGGCACCGGGCTGACGATCGCGCGCACCGGGATCTGGTCGTGTGGCTCCACCGAGGCCTTACTACTCCCGCCGCCCGGCTCACCCCAGATGACCGTGACCTCGGTGCCGATCTCGATGGTGTTGTCGATCGTCGCGAGGGAGAGCGCCCGGCGCTCGTTGGCGCTGTATCCGCTGAACATCGAGAGGCCGACGGTGGCGCCGCTGGAGTCGAGGACGGCGTCGTAGTTCGATGATCCGTAGTTCGCGGTCGGCACCTCGAAGAACTGGTACTCCCTGTTGCCGGTGTCGACCAGTGAGGCGAATATCTTCGCCATGTCGTCGGCGTTCCAGGCGAGAGTGACCTTCTTCCGCTGGGCCGCAGCATCGATCTTCTTCAGGGCGTCCGCGCCGATGAAATCGTGGTCGAACTTCACGAAGGACCCGTATCCGAGCTGGAAGGGATTGACGTAATAGTCCTCGATGTTGTCCGATACGTAGCTGCCGGCCAGCGCGTTGGTGGCCTCGTAGCCGTCGGCGGGGAGCCACTCGCGGTAGGAGCGCAGCTCTTCGCCGGTGTAGACCGCGGGCAGCGGCGAGGGGATCCAGCCGGACTCCAGCGTGTTGGAGCCATAGGCCCGGGAGCCGCACGGCTCGAGGCCGAACTCCCGGCCCGCCTCGAGAATCGCATCGCGGACCCTCTCGTAGCTGTCGTAAGGGCCCCATAGCTCCAGTCCGGGTTCGCCCGCCATGCCATGCCGCAGCGTCCGGACCCGCTCGCCGGCGACGTTCATGTGGCTCATGTGGAAGAACTTCAGCTGCTCCAGCGGCCCGCGGTTGACCTCCTCGATCACTTTCCACGCGTTCGGTCCCTGAATCTGGAACCGCCACAGGCGCCGGGTGACAGCGCGCCCATACGGGCGTGACGGCGACCGGTCGTCCTTGACGACTTCGACGTCGTATCCCCTGGCCCCCGCCTGGTACTGCAGCAGGGACACCATGGCGAGCTCGTGGAACAAATCTGGGCTACCGGGCACACCCGCCAGTCCTTGGGCCTAACGGACCCCGGCTCGTGCTCCCGCGACCGTCGATGGCACAGCGTTACCAGCTGACTGACTAACGGCGGTCGTTTATCTAGGTGACGCGGCACCGCCGCCCAAGTGGTGGTGTTTTCGGCCGATGAGAGACTGTTGGCTATGAGCCCCGCCAAGGCCGCGCCCGCAGTCCGCTTCGAGGCGACCCTGTACGTCATCAACGGGTCGACCATCCTTCGGCTACCGGAGAAGGAGAGTAACCAGCTGCCGTCCCGCGGCCAGGTGGCGGTCCAGGCAACCGTCAACGGGCACGCGTGCCCGACCGTCGCCGAACCGGACGGCGAGTCCGGCCACTGGGTGCGGATCGACGCGAAGCAACAGCGGGCCGCTGCGCTCTGTGCGGGGGACACCGCAGAGGTCGAGCTCGTGCCCCTCGAGGACTGGCCGGAGCCGAAGGTGCCACATGATCTTCAGGCCGCCCTCGCTGCGGCGCCGGACAAGATCCAGGAACTGTGGAAGGACATCACGCCGATGGCGCGCTGGGAGTGGGTTCGGTGGGTGAATGCGACCCGGAATCCCGGCACGCGCCAGCGCCGCGTCGAGGTCAGCATCTCGAAGATGCAGAGCGGGAAGCGCCGGCCGTGCTGTTTCAACCTGGCCGCGTGCACCGACCCGGACCTTTCGAAGAACGGCAAGCTGATCAATCCGCGATGATCCGCCTGGCGCATGCGGTGAGCGAGCCCTGCGGCCCGCGGGGAGTGAGCCCAGGATGACACCGCGCACGGGCATTCCCCGCCAAGACCCGGCGGCGGCGCGCGCCATCGACGCCATTATCGAGGCACCCGGCGACTGGCGGAGCACCACGCTCGCACGACGATATTGCGACGCGCCGGTCAGCGTCCGCGGACGTGCCCCGCGGCCATCCGCCCGAGTTCGAATGCCGCGGTGCCGGTGGTCACGACCGGGTCCTGCGCGGCGAAGTCACGCAGGCCCTGCTCGTCATCGGTCTCGACAACCGCGAGGCCGTACGAGTCATCCTCAGTGAGGATCGGTCCGAACACCACCATGTCACCACGTTCGAGATACGGGCGCCAGTGGGCAGCATGGCGATTCATGATCTCCCGCTCCGCGTCGGTCATAGTCTGGGCGAAGTTCGGGCGCGGAGCGATGAGACGCAGGACGAAGGTGGGCATGCAGCGGACTCTACAGCCGCGCATTCGCCAGCAGGTCAAGCAAGCGACAGAAAATGCTGTGCCGGGCCGCGGCCTCGCCAAGAAGATCGCCGTCCAGATGATCGGCGACGCCCTGCCGGCCGCAGGAATCATCCGGTACCGCGCCCTGGCCACCAACTCACCATCGCTGGCCATCGCCCGATCCCTGGGCTTCGCCGGGCAGGGGCAGAACCTGATCGCCCGGCTGCCCGCCTGATCACCGTCCCGCACCCCTGGCTGGCACTTTGAGCGGATTCCTATAGACAAGGTAAAGTCAATAATTCGCTCCAGTTCAGGCAAAAATCTGAATACCTCAAAGAGGATCTAGGTCCGCAATTCCTGCGGCAATAACGTTAGGCGTTGTCGGCGGGCGGATCTGAGCCCGGAGAACCGCCCTGCTCGCCTTGGGCGCGCTGATTGCCCAGCGCGCGCTCATCGTCTCGCGCACGACGTTCATCGAGCAATGCTCGCAAGCGCTGAGTCATGACCGGCGCTCGCCGGTCCAACGCCCAAACGTCACGCTTGAACAGCATGATCAGTCGCATCGGCGAAGTCGCAATGACCGAGGCGGTGCGCAAACCTCCTATCGCCACTTCCGGCGGCGCGGACCAGTCAGGCGGCGAGATAAGCACGGCCATTTCGCCTATAACATCACCAGCCCGATCGTTCCTACCGTCTCACCATTGATGACGACATCGGCAGTGCCGCTCTCGATGGCGTACAGCGAATACCCTACGCGTCCCTCTGCAGCGAGCACTTGTCCGGGAGGGATTTCCGCCTCTGACGCCATGCTCGCGACGGCGGCAAGCTCGTCTTCGGGCAAGTCAGCGAAGAAGCGGATCGCCGCAAGCGGCAACGTCTCCATTTTCCCAGATTACTCGGCAAAGTCCCGGTACCCGTAGCGGTCTCGGATCTCGGCGGTGTGCCGCTCCGCACCGGCATGCCACGATAGACGGCCAGCACGCCGGGGTCATCGATGCCGAGCTCGTGCGCGACAGGAGCCACAACCGGCGCTGAACGTCAGAGCGTCTTGTTGTTCGCCGAGTTCCTAGAGCTCCTTGGCGAACTCCTGGTAATGCCGGCTGATTCGTTCGCTGGTGCCGTAGTAGGCGTGTCGGCTCATATCCGCGCTGAACCGGCTCGCCGGCGGTGTGCGGCCGAGTGCCTCGGCCATCGCGCGGACGTGGTGGGGGGCGCAGCCGCAACAGATGCCGAAGTAGTTGACTCCCAGCGCAGCTGCCGCCGTAGTGAACGCTGCCATCTCGTAGCGGTTGGCTAGGAACCGGTCTAGCGCGGTCGGGAATGGCCGCCCCTCCGGGATCAGGTCGCAATCCGGGTCAGTGAGCGATTGGAACGTCGGCTCGTCCTCTGTCGTGCGGTACGGCACCGGCAAGGCGGCGATGTAGCCGTCGCACGCGGCGCGGATCTCGCCGAGTAGCGGCAGCATGGTGCCAGGCCCGCGGATGCAGTTCAGCCCGACCACATCGGCGCCGGCGTCTTGCAGGCGGCGGCATGCCTCGCCGACCGGTTCGCCCCCGCGGACGATGGGCTGGCGATGAATAGTAAGCGTGATCACCGCATCGAGGCCGTGTGCCTTGATTGCTTCCAGCGCGAGCAATGCCTCGCCGGGATAGTCGATGGTCTCGGCGATCACGAAGTCGACGCCAGCCTCGGCGGCCCACCCGACCTGCTCGGTGAACATGTCGCGGACGACCTTGTGCGTCGCGGGATCGTCCGGGTCGTAGACATTGGTGTTGCAGATATTGCCGGCCACCAGGGAATCGTGCTCGGCGCCGACCTCCTTGGCAATACGCAGCGCCTGCCGGTTCATCGGCTCGAGGTCGCCCTCGCGGCCGATCACCGCCAGCTTCTCGCGGTGGGCGTAATAGGTGAATGCCTCGACCACGTCCGATCCGGCATGCACGTATTCCCGGTGCAGCCCGGCTACCATATCGGGCTCCTCGAGCACCACCTCTGGTACGAACGCCCCGGCCTGCAGGTAGCCACGGCGCTCGAACTCGAACAAATATCCCTCGGCGCAGATCACCGGACCGGCGGCGAGCCGATCGAGAAGCTTACCCATGCACGACACCTCCAGAGTCTCCTATAGTCGGAACGACTGTACCGGGAAAATTAGACATAGGGATGCCTCGATGAAATCTTCCGCGCAGGTGGTCGTCATCGGCGGTGGTGTGGTTGGCGCCTCGGTCCTGTACCACCTCACGGAGGTGGGCTGGACGGATGTCGTGCTCGTCGAGCGCCAGGAACTCACCGCCGGCTCGACCTGGCACGCTGCGGGCGGCATGCACACGCTCAACGGTGACCCTAACGTCGCGAAGCTGCAGCAGTACACGGTCGGGCTGTATCGCGAGATCGAGAAGCGCTCCGGACAGGATTGCTCCATCCACATGCCGGGCGGGCTGATGCTGGCCGGCGACCGGGAGCGGATGGATTGGCTGCGGATGGCCCAGGCCCGCGGCCGCTACCTCGGCATGGATATGGAGATCATCTCGGCGGCCGAGGCCAAGCGGATGTTTCCGCTGCTGGCAGAGCACCATTTCATCGGCGCGCTCTTCGACCCGGCCGAGGGTCACGTCGACCCGACCGGGGTCACCAGGGCCTATGCCATCTGCGCGCGGCAGGCCGGCGCCGAGATCTACCAGCACACCTGGGTGAGCGACCTCCGCCAGCGTCCCGACGGCACGTGGGACGTCATCACCGATTCCGGCGAGATCCATGCCGAGCACATCGTCAACGCCGGCGGGCTGTGGGCACGTGAAGTAGGCCGGATGATCGGCCTGGAACTGCCTGTGCTCGCGATGGAGCACATGTACCTGATCACCGAAGACATGGATGAGGTGGCCGAGTACAACGCGGCCACCGGACACGAGCTGCCGATGGGCCTGGACTTCGACGGCGAGAACTACATCCGCCAGGAGCGCGGCGGGATGCTGCTCGGCACGTATGAGCAGGCGT
>JBQCGH010000039.1:0-67280 GCA_051955835.1 Gemmatimonadales bacterium | reverse complement strand
CGGTTTGGCACCTCGATGTCGGCTTATCACATCCTGGGGCTGGAGAAGGTCCCAAGGGTCCGGCTGTTCGCCGGTTAAAGTGGTACATGAGCTGGGTTCAGAACGTCGTGAGACAGTTCGGTCTGTATCCGTCGTGGGCGTGGGAGTGTTGAGGGACGTCGTCTCTAGTACGAGAGGACCGAGACGAAGCGACCGCTCGTGTACGGGCTGTTCCGCCAGGGGCAGCGCCCGGTAGCGATGTCGCGCGGAGATAACCGCTGAAAGCATCTAAGTGGGAAACTCTTCCCAAGATGAACACTCCTGGAGCGTAAGCTCCCTCAAGGGCCCTGGGAGACTACCAGGTTGATAGGGCGCAGATGCACGGAGGGCAACCTCTTCAGTCGAGCGCTACTAATCGCCCGTGAAGTTTGATCTCTTCCCATTCTTCGCACTGACCATCCATGCCGCCGATTGTCGGGAGGTCCTTCGGGACCACGCAGACATGCGGTGTGTCTTCGGAAGCACTCCAAGGATCGGCTGTCGCCTAGCGCGCAGGGGCCCCACCCGTTCCCATGCCGAACACGGCAGTTAAGCCCTGCAGCGCCGATGGTACTGCCATTGAGAGATGGTGGGTGTGTAGGGCGTCGCCAGCCTCTTCTTTCGTGCCCGTCGCTCCCAGAGCGCCGGGCTCGTCGTTTTGTCGACCGCCTTCTCCATCCTCCCGGCGGTCTCTACCTTTCCTCGATGCCTGAACCCCACACGGGCCATATCGCACTGGCAGGTGCGCCTAACGTCGGCAAGTCGTCGCTGCTCAACGCCCTGGTCGGACAACACCTGGCCATCGTGAGTCCGCGGGCGCAGGCCACTCGGCTGCCGGTGGTGGGACTCCTCACCACCGACGACACCCAGTACATCTTCCACGACCTGCCAGGCCTGCTCGAGCCTTCGTATCTGATGCAGTCGCGAATGCGGGAGCTGGCCCTCGCCACCCTGCAGCGGATGCACGTGATCCTGCACCTCCATCCCGCCCCCGAGGCGCCCGCACCCAGGCTCGAGGATCTCGCCCGGCTGACAGCGGAGCCGACGGCACCGGTGCTCACCGTCTACACCAAGGCCGACCTGGTAAACGCCCGGCGGCGGGCCGAGCTCGCGCGCTCCGGCATCGTCGTCTCGGCGGCCGAGTCCTCCGGGCTCGACGAGCTGCTGACGAGGGTCCGCGAGCATCTGCCGGCGGGCGAGTTCGAGCACGACCCCGACGACGTGGGGACCCAACCGACCCGCTTCTTCGTCGTCGAGTTCCTGCGCGAGGCGGCCTTCGAGCTCCTCGAGGACGAGCTGCCCTATGGATTCACCGCCGAAGTGGAGGAGTTTCGCGAGGCCGAACGGCCCGTGTACATTCGAGTCACCCTGTTCGTCGAGCGCGAGTCACAGAAGCGGATCGTGATCGGTGCCGGAGGTCGGACGATCAAGGCGATCGGCGCCCGCGCCCGGCAGCGCATCGAGGAGATGATCGGCTCGCCGGTGTACCTCGACTGCTGGGCCAAGGTGCTGCCGCAGTGGCGGCGAAGTGCCGCCGCGCTCACCCGGTTCGGCTTCCCTGAGGCGGAGACCCCATGACCCTGGCCCCCGAGCTGCTCCAGATTCTGGTCTGCCCCAAGTGCAAGGGTGACCTGGAGTACCGCCACGATCCCGAGTCCCTCGTCTGCCACGCGTGCCGGCTGGTCTACGCCGTGGAAGACGATATCCCCATCATGCTCATCGACGAAGCGAAGCCGCTCTGACCCAGGACCGGGCGGCGCCGCGCGTCAATCCGCACACGCTGATCACCGGCGCTCAACAGGCGCTGGAGGCGGCGCGCGCCGAGGCCCGGCGCCTGGAGCACGATGCGATCGGAGCGGAGCACATCGTGCTCGCGCTTCTTGCCGACGACGCCGGGCCGGCACGCCCGGCGCTTGAGCGGCTTGGCCTCAATCTCGACCGCGTGCGGCAGCGGCTGCAGGGCGGCGGCCGCCGCAGGCGTCCGCGGGCCGGGACCGACGAGCTGGCCTATACGTCGCACGCGAAACGACTCATCGAGACGGCATCCAAGGAAGCCCGGGAGAGCGGGTCCGGACTGTCGGCGGAACACCTGCTCCTTGCCGCCCTGCTCGAGCCGCGCGGCACCATGGGAAAGCTGCTGAGCGAAGTCGGTGCAGAGGCCGAACAAGTACGGAACGCGGTGGCCCAGACAGCCAGCGCGCCGAGCGGCAGCCCCGCGGCCAGGAGCACTCGCCCCGAGCGGGGTGCGCCCAGCCGCCCGTCAGCCCCGGCCAAGTCGGAAAAGCGGCCAGCGCTCCCCACGCCCGCGGAGAGAGGAGTACGGTCCAGACGGTCGGCGCCCGCGTCATACCTCGGCCGCGCGCGTGCGCGGGGGACTCCATGGCGAGTCTTGCTCCTCGCGGCGGTGCCGATCAGCATGGTGCTTGGGTATGTCACGCACGCTCCGGCTGTGTGGGTGTTCTCCACGGCGTGCCTCGGTGTGCTCCCACTGGCCGGCTACATGGGTGAAGCCACGGAGCATGTGGCGCACCGGACCGGTCCCACCGTCGGCGGTTTGTTGAACGCCACCTTCGGCAATGCAGCTGAGCTCATCATCGCGATCGTCGCACTCCGGGCCGGTCTGGTCGAGCTGGTCAAGGCCTCGATCACGGGGAGCATTCTCGGCAATCTCCTGCTGATCCTTGGACTTTCTCTGGTCGCGGGTGGCGTCGGCCGCCGCGAGCTCAGGTTCAATCGGACCGGCACTGGCATGAGTGCCGGCATGCTGGCGCTGTCGGTGGTCGCCCTCGTATTTCCCGCCCTGTTCCATGCCAGTCACGCCGGGGCGGCGGCAGGCGTGCCGGAGCTACGCATGTCCGAAGCCGTGGCCGTCATCCTCATCGTGACCTACGGCTTCTCCCTCCTCTTCACCCTGCGAACGCACCGCCGGTTGTTCGCGGGCGATCCGCACCCCACTGAGGGTGAGCCGTGGGGCATGGGTAAGGCCGTGCTGATCCTGGGGCTCGCGACCGTGGGCGTAGCCATCGAATCCGAGCTCCTGGTCCATGCGGCGACCGAAGCCACTCAGGCGATCGGCCTGTCGGAAGTTTTCCTCGGTCTCATCGTCATCCCCATCATCGGCAACGCCGCCGAGCATGCCGCGGCCGTCGTGCTCGCGCGCAAGGGGCAGATCGATCTGTCGCTCCAGATTGCGCTCGGCTCGAGCACACAGATTGCTCTGTTGGTCGCGCCGATCCTCGTGTTTGTCGGGCTCGCTACCGGGGGAGGGATGAATCTCGTCTTCAGCCAGTTCGAGGTCGCCGCGCTCGGGCTGGCCACCCTGGTGACGGCGATCATCACGCTGGACGGCGAATCCCACTGGTTCGAGGGCGTTCAGCTTCTGGCGGTCTACGGACTGGTGGCCGTGGGAGCCTTCTTCCTCGATTGACTTGGCTGGCTGAGGCTCTCAAGTTAGCTTCGGATAAACTTTTACGTGAGGCCACCGGGTGCGGACTCGCCCGACGATTCTCTTCTTCTCGCCGGAGGCTTGTCCGGTGCCGCCCCTGGTGCGGCAGTGGGCGGCGGCCAACGCGTTCCCGCTGCTCGGGTTCGGCCGGCCGGAGGAAGTGGAGTCGATCGTGCTCCGGGGCTATCCATGCATGCTGTTCGTGGACGGCAACGGTTCGGTGGGGGAAGGTGTGGATTTGGTACGGCGGCTCAAGCTCGACGCCTTCACCGCGATCGTGCCCGTGACGGTGCTCGCGGCGGACCATCACCCCGAGCAGGTGCAGGCCTGGTTCGGGGCGGGCGCCGACGAGGTGGTCACCGGGATCTTCTCGCCCGCCGAGCAGCGCGCCCGGCTGGACGCCATGCTGGTACGCACGGAGCGCGATGTCTCCGTCCACCCATCCACCCGCCTTCCCGGCACGACCGAGATCGAGCGCGAGATCCGGCGGCGCCTCGAGTCGGACCAGGAGTTCGCGGTCTGCTACGCGGATTTGGATCACTTCAAGGAATTCAACGATCGGTACAGTTACTACGACGGCGACCGGGTCATCTACCTGCTGTCGCGCATCCTGCACGATGTCGTGAAAGGGCTGCTGGGACCGCGCGGCTTCGTCGGGCACATCGGGGGCGACGACTTCATCTTCGTCGTGCCCGCCGACGAGATCAGCCCGGTGTGCAGCGAGATCCTCGACGTGTTCGACACGCTGATACCGCTGCAGTACAACGATCAAGACCGGCGTGCGGGGTACTTTTTCGGTAAGGACCGCCGCGGCCAGCTGCACCGCGTGCCCTTGATGACGCTGTCCATCGGCATCGTGACCAACCGTCACCGCCGGTTTGCGCATCCCGCGCAGGTCAGCGAGCTTGCCACGGAAATGAAGAGCTACGCCAAGACCCTGCCGGGATCCGTGTTCGTGGTGGATCGTCGCCAGGGAACCAATGGCGATGAACGGTCCGGGGCCGGAGCCCGAGAACAGCCGTGAGGATGGAGCGATGAACGTCACCTGTCCCAACTGCGCCACCGTCTATCGGGTTGACCCGGCCAAGGTGCCCGATGCCGGCGTCCGGGCGCGCTGCAGCATCTGCAGCGCGGTGTTCGCCGTGAACCGGGACACCCGTGCGGCACCTTCGAGTCAGGGATCCGGCAGCGCGGCCATGGCGTCCGGCGCGGCGCCGCCTGCTCCCGCACCGACCGGGCCCACGAATGCCGGCGCCCGAGCGTGGAGCGCGTCTGTCCCGCCGTCGGCAACCGTCGTCCCGACGCAGCCACCCGCGGCCCCGACCAGCTTCGATTTCGGGAGAAGCGTTCCAGGTCTCACGCCCGCGGTCACTCCGGGAGCGGCCACGCCGGGGGCGCCAGCGGCCTCCAGCCCGTCGCCAATGCCGTTCACACACGCACCGATGCCACCCGCCAGCGCGCCAGCACGCGACCCGATGCCCGTGGCCGCACGGCCGGCAAGCTTGCCGCCGCCTGCAGTCCCGGCGGCGCCCGCGCGCCCCGCCGGACCGCACTCGCCGCCAGTGGCGGGATCGGGCACGGCCGGGGCGGGCACGATTCCTGGGTCGGGGCCAGCGCTGCCTCGGCCGGCTGGGACACCACATGCCGCAGCTCCCTTGGCCCCGCCAGCTGGGCCGACGACACCTTCGAGCCCTCCACCGATGGCCCGGCCCCCTGCGCCCGGCGCTCCGCCGCCGCAGGCGGCTGGCCCGGCGTCACCGACCACCGTGCCACCGAGCAGTCAAACCTGGAGTCCGGCGGCTCCGGCCGCGCCGCAGGGCTCGGCGCCCACGCCGCCGGCCGCCCCGCGGACCCCGTCGACCGGGTCGCGCCCGGTCAATCCGTTCCTGTCTCAGGATCCCGCGCTCAAGGCGCGACGCCTGGCTCGAGCCCTCATCTCCGACATGGTCGTCTACCACCCGAGTAAGCGGCAGGAGGGGCTGCGGGACGGCAATCTGAAGGAATTGTTCGACGAGGAGATCCGGAAGAGCTGGGAGGAGTATGCCGACCAGGTCGGCAAGGACGTCGCCGACAGCACGCCATACTTCAAGGAAGCGCTGAACGAGATCCTCGCCGGCGGCAGACAAATCTTCTGAGAGGACGGGAAGCCGAAGAAACCGGGCGGTCGGCCGAGCGGGCGGTCAAAACGTGCCGGCCGCTCGAGCAGGCCGGCCTCGACCTTCTCTATTTCCCCCCGGCCTCCATCTCCCCGGGCTCCGCCTCCCCGTCCGCTGCGTCTATTTTTCCTACGTCCCGATCCCTGGAAACACTCATGTCCGACCTCGTCGATCGCCTCACCGAGCTGCAGCACCGGGTCACCGAGCTTCGAGACTTTCTTTGACCTGACCGCCAAGGCGGACCGTCTCAGAACGCTCGAGGCTTCGCAGGCAGAGGCGGGCTTCTGGGCCAACCCCGACACGGCCCGGGCGACGGTGCTGGAGATCAAGACGCTCAAGGGATGGGTCGGCCCATGGGAAGATCTTCATGGTCGACTCACCGGGACGCTGGAGATGGCCGAGCTCCTCGACACGGAGCCAGATGACGCCATGCAGGACGAGGTAGTCAGGGAGGCCGATGCACTGAATCAGGCCGTCGAGGCGTTCGAGCTCCAGGCCATGCTCCAGGGGCCGGATGATGCGCGCGACGCGCTCCTCACCATCCATCCCGGTGCCGGCGGCACGGAATCGCAGGATTGGGCCGAGATGCTGATGCGCATGTACGTCCGGTGGGCGGAGCGCCACGGCTTTCAGGTCACCGTGCTCGATTTGCTGCCCGGCGAGGAGGCCGGCATCAAGTCGGTCTCGATCCAGATCAAGGGCGAATACGCCTACGGGTATCTCAAGGCCGAAAAAGGCGTGCACCGCCTCGTGCGGATCTCCCCGTACGACTCGCAGGCCCGCCGGCACACCTCGTTCGCCTCGGTGTTCGTGTATCCCGACGTGGACGACACGATCGAGATCGATCTGCGGGAGGAGGACATCGAGATGGACGTGTTCCGCGCGTCGGGCGCCGGCGGCCAGCACGTCAACAAGACCTCCTCGGCGGTGCGCCTGACCCACGTGCCCACCGGGGTCGTCGTCTCCTGCCAGCAGGAGCGGAGCCAGACCAAGAACCGTG
This sequence comes from Gemmatimonadales bacterium, assembly GCA_051955835.1. Lineage (GTDB taxonomy): Bacteria > Gemmatimonadota > Gemmatimonadetes > Gemmatimonadales > GWC2-71-9 > CAVVWJ01. The sequence goes on along the minus strand of JBQCGH010000039.1, from coordinate 60,661 downwards.
CGACCGCCATGAAGATGCTGCGGGCCGCCCTCTATCAGCGGAAGCTGGAGGAGCAGGAGGCCGCCCGAGCCGCGATCGAGGCGACGAAGACGGACAACTCGTGGGGCAACCAGATCCGGTCCTACGTCTTCCAACCCTACACCATGGTGAACGATCACCGCACCGAGGTGAAGGTGGGCGACGTGCAGCGGGTCATGGACGGCGACCTGGACGAGTTCATCCAGGCGTACCTCAAGCGGTTTGGGGGCAAGGCCGCGTGAGCGAGGGAGACGGGGCAGGCGCTCGGGTGAGCGAGGAGGAGCGTTCGTTCGTCGAGGATGCCCGCCGTGACAAGCGGACGGCGCTCGAGGCCGCGGGCATCCCCGCGTTCGCGTATCGATTTGTGCGGTCGCACCGGGCTGCGGAAGCGGTCGCCGCGTACCAGGACCACATGGGCGAGCAGGGCCCCACGGTCTCCGTGGCCGGCCGCATCGAGTCGATGCGATCGAAGGGCAAAACGGCGTTCTTCCACCTCGAAGACACGAGCGGCCGGATCCAGATCTACCTTCGGCTGGACGCCTTGGGCGATCAATGGCCGCTGGTGGAGCGGCTCGATCTGGACGACCACATCGGGGTCACGGGTCGCCTGTTCCGGACCCGCGCAGGCGAGGTCTCGGTGCGGGTCGAATCGCTCACGCTGCTGTCGAAGTCCCTGCGACCACTGCCGCGCGGCAAGACGCAGGCTGGAGTCGAGGGCGTCGTCACCCACGGCGGCCTGAGCGACCCCGAGGTGCGCTATCGCCAGCGCTACGCCGATCTCGCGGTCCATCGCGAAGTCCGCGCGGTCTTCCAGCTCCGCGCCCGCGCCATCAGCTGGATTCGCCGCTATCTCGACGGGCTCGGTTTCCTCGAGGTCGAGACGCCGGTCCTGCAGCCGCTCTATGGCGGTGCGGCGGCCCGCCCATTCACGACGCACCATAACACGCTGGACATGCCGCTCTACCTCAGGATCGCCGACGAGCTCTACCTCAAGCGGCTCCTGGTCGGCGGACTCGAGCGCGTCTACGAGATCGGGCACGATTTCCGGAATGAGGGGATGGATCGCACGCACAACCCCGAGTTCACCATGCTCGAGGCGTACCAGGCCTATGGTGACTACGGCGACATGATGACCCTGGTCGAGGGCCTGGTCAGCGGCGTCATCCAGGAGTGCCTCGGCACGCTCCGAATCGAGCGCTACGGGACCACCCTCGATTTCACTCCGCCATTCGCCCGGGTGCCATTCATCGAGGGCGTGCGCGAGCGCAGTGGTCTCGATCTCCGCGCCGCCACGGACGACCAGATGCGCGCGGTGCTTACGACGCGCGGACACCTCGGGGAGGACCTCGCGTCGCTGTCCGGCGGCCGGCTGCAGGACGAGGTGTTCAAGACGGTGCTCGAGCCGCACCTGGTCCAGCCCACCTTCGTGCTCGACTATCCCAAAGCGCTGTCGCCGCTGGCCAAGGAGCATCGGGGTGACCCGGCGCTCACCGAGCGGTTCGAGCTCTTCGTCGGCGGGAGGGAGCTCGCCAACGCGTTCAGCGAGCTGAACGATCCGGACGACCAGCGCCGCCGCTTCGAGGACCAGGCGCGGCAGCGGGCTGCCGGCAACGAGGAGACGCAACCGTACGACCAGGACTACATCCGCGCGCTCGAGTACGGCATGCCGCCGGCGGGCGGCGTCGGCATCGGCATCGACCGTCTGGTCATGCTGATCGCCGACCAGCCCTCCATCCGCGATGTGATTCTGTTTCCCGCCATGCGGCCGGAGGGCTGATGGGCGCAAGTCCCCCGATCGAGCGGCCCGACGCCCGATCCATTTTCCGCTGGCCTAGACCGCTCGAATGGCGCCTCGCGCGACGATACCTCCGGAGCCGGCGCTCCTCGCGAACGGCGTCGCTCAATACGGTCATCTCCACGGGCGGCGTGGCGGTCGGGGTGACCGCCCTCCTCGTCGTGCTCGGCGTGATGAACGGCCTGCGCGACGACCTGCGCCAGCGCATCCTCGTCGCCAACCCGCACCTCCGCGTGCTGACGTTCGGCGCGGGGCTCCGCATGGACAACTGGCAGAAGGTGCTCCAGATCGTCCGCCGCCAGCCGGGGGTCGTCGCCGCCGCGCCCGAGGTGATCAGTCAGGCCGGCATCACAGCCGGACAGGACTACGGTGAAGGCGTGAACCTGGTCGGATTCGACCCGGACACCGGCGCTCGATCGGTCACCTCGCTGCCGCAATCCATCCAGCAGGGGGACCTGTCGTTCAGAACGACCAAGCCGAACGTGGACGGCGGGATCCTCCTCGGCACGCGACTCGCCAACCGGCTTTCGGTCTATCCCGGCGACATCGTCACGCTGGTGCCCGTCACCCAGGCCAAGGTGAACGCCGCGGTGGGGGTGGCGGTGCCCCGGTTCTGGAAATTCGAGGTCACCGGCCTGTTCGACACCGGAATGTTCCAGTACGACAATCAGTTCGTCGTCCTCCGATTGGACGTGGCTCAGAAGTTCACCGGTCTCGGCGACGCCGTATCGGGCCTCGCCGTCCGCGTCGCCAATCCCGATATGGCGCCCGCCGTGGGTCGGGCGATTGAAAAGCGGCTTGGCTACCCGTACCGCACGCTCGACTGGCAGACTCAGAACGCGAGCCTGTTCAGCGCGCTCCAGCTCGAGAAGCTGGCCATGGGCCTGATTATCTTCTTCATCATGGTGGTGGCGGCGTTCAACATCGTGGGAACGCTGACCATGGTCGTCACCGACAAGACACGCGAGATCGGCATCCTTCGGGCCATGGGCCTGACCTCTCCGGCCGTGGCGCGGGTCTTTCTCCTGCAGGGCGCCGTCATCGGCGTGGTCGGAACGGCCATCGGCCTCGTCGTCGGGCTCACGGTGTCGTATGTGGTCGACAAGTCCGGGTGGGTGAAGATCAATCCTGCCGTCTACTTCATCGATCACCTGCCGGTCCACATTGAAATCGACGATGTCCTCGTGGTCGTCCTCGCCAGTCTGGCCATCGCAGTGCTGGCCACGGTGTACCCATCCCGCTCCGCCGCCGGACTGACGCCGGTCGACGCCATCCGACACGAATGAGCGCGATCCTCGAAGCCCAGGGTCTCCGCAAGCTCTACCGGGGCGGTGATGGGACGCCGATCGAGGTACTCTCGAGCGTGGACCTGGCCGTGAGTCGTGGCGAGTTCGTGGCCATCGTCGGCGCCAGCGGGTCAGGGAAGAGCACGCTGCTCCACCTGCTCGGCGCGCTGGACACGCCGACGGCCGGCAGCGTCCGGCTGGACGGCCTGGAGTACGGCGAGCAAAGTCCCGCGGCCTTGGCCGCGATCCGGAACCGGAAGGTCGGGTTCGTCTTCCAGTTCCACCATCTGCTCCGGGAGTTCAATGCGCTGGAGAACGTCATGATGCCGCTGCTCATCGCGGGAGAGCCGGAGGATCGGGCTCGGTCGCGCGCCGAAGAGCTGCTCGCCGCCGTCGGACTCGCGGGGCGCATGACGCACCGGCCCTCCGCTTTGTCCGGCGGAGAGCAGCAGCGGGCGGCGGTGGCACGCGCGCTCGCCGCCGATCCCGTCGTGGTGCTGGCCGATGAGCCGTCGGGCAACTTGGATCACGGCAACAGCGAGCTGCTGCACGCTCTGTTCGCCCGGCTTGCGCGGGAGTTCGAGACCGCGCTCGTGGTGGTCACCCACAATCGTCTCTTGGCCGGCCGCGCCGACCGGGTGCTGACCCTGGACGGGGGTCGCCTCGTGCCGCTCTCCGGTGTGGAGTCCATGCCCTGATGTCCTGCGACCAGTGTCGCGAGCGCGAGGCGGTCATTCACCTCACGCAGATCGTGAACGAACAGGTCACGACGCTCCATTTGTGCGAGCGGTGCGCGGCCGAAAAGGGGGTCGAGAGTCCCGGTTCGGCGGTGAAGACGCCGCTGGGCAGCTTTCTCGCGGCCATGGGCAAGGGGCCCGAGCAGACGCCCAGCCCGCGGGCAGCGGCCGAAACATGCCAGCGGTGCGGCGCAACGTTTCAGGACTTCCGCGAGAGCGGCCGGCTGGGCTGTCCCGACTGCTACCGGACGTTCGAGTCGCCGCTCCGCGACCTGCTCCGCCGCCTCCACGGCTCCACGCACCACCTGGGCGAGCGGTACGCCGAACGGGCACCTTCGTCGGAGGAAGCGCGGGAGAAGCCGGCTGACCTGCGGGAACAGCTCCGGCTCGCGGTCGAAACGGAGAACTTCGAGCTGGCGGCCGAGCTGCGGGATCGGCTCAAGGTGATGGAATGATCGATCTGAGCCTGCTCGCCGACGGGGGCGTGGGCTGGCTGGACGCGAGCGGGCCGGCCAGCCACCTGGTCCTTTCCACCAGAATCCGGCTGGCCCGGAACCTCGCGACCCACGTCTTCCAGGGACGGACCTCCGAGACCGAACGGGAGGAGGTGCTGGCACAGGTGGAGCGGGCGGCCCGGGAATCCGTGCTGCTGCGGCAGGCCACCCGGTACCGGCTGGACCGGCTGGATCGCATCGACCGCCAGCTGCTCCACGAGCGTCACCTGGTGAGCAAGGAGCTGGCGGGTCTGGAAGGCGAGGGACGGGTGCGCTCGGGCGCCTCGGTGCTCATCCAGGAGCGCATCGGGGTGATGCTCAACGAAGAGGACCACCTGCGCATTCAGGGTCTGCATTCGGGGTTCGCCCTGGACCAGACGTATGCCGAGGTCGACCGGCTGGACACCGAACTGGGACAACGACTTGCTTTCGCATTTCACCCGGAGTTCGGTTATCTTACCTCGTGTCCGACGAACGTCGGGACCGGGCTCCGCGCATCGGTGCTGATCCACCTGCCCGGACTCGTCCTCACCAAGGAAATCAGCAAGGTCTTACAGGGGCTGGCACAAGTCGGGCTGACCCATCGCGGCCTGTACGGCGAAGGCAGCGAGGTCGTCGGCATGTTCTTTCAGCTCTCCAACCAGACCACGCTGGGCAGCTCCGAGCGGGAGCTGCTCGATCACCTTGGCAAGATGGTCCGGCAGGTGATGGACTACGAGGAGCAGGCGCGCCAGGTGCTCCTGCGCGATGCGCCGACGGTCATCGAGGACAAGGTGTGGCGGGCCTACGGGCTCCTCCGTTACGCCCGCTCGCTATCGTTCGACGAGGCGATGAACCTGCTGAGTGGCGTGCGGCTCGGCGTGGGCGTCGGGCTGATCACCGACGTCGCGATGTACACGCTCAACAAGCTGCTGATCTACTCCCAGCCCGCGCACTTGGCGGTGGCCGAGGGGATCTCCCCCGACGACACCGACCTGCCGCTCCGGCGGGCACAGTTCGTGCGAAAAGTGTTGGAATCCGAGGTGGGGCGCCGTGGATGAGCCGCGGCGACGGCCTTCGGAGCAACGTAGGGTACCGCGATGAACGGCTACAACTTCACTGATCGAGTCCGGAAGGTCCTGCAGATGGCCCGCGAAGAAGCGGCCCGTCTTCACCACGAATACGTGGGCACCGAGCACATCCTCCTCGGCCTCATCCGTGAGGGCGAAGGGGTGGCGGCCGCGGTGCTGACGAATCTCAACGTCGACCTCGAGGACATCCAGCAGAAGATCGAGGAGACGGTGAAGAAGGGGAAGGCGGCCGCGGCCGCCGGGCCGGACCTGCCCTACACCTCCCGGGCGAAGAAGGTGCTCGAGCTGGCCATGACCGAGGCCCGCGAGCTCAACCACTCCTATGTCGGCACGGAGCACCTACTGCTCGGCCTGCTCCGGGAGGAGAAGGGCATCGCGGCCCAGGTGCTGACCGACGCGGGCGTGAACCTGGAGCAGAGCCGCGCGGAGACGCTGCGGCTCCTCGGGAGCGACATGCCGCAGGCGTCCTCGGGCGCGAGCGGCGGCAGCCAGCCGAGCGCCAGTCCCAAGTCCGAGAAGAAGTCGAAGACGCCCGCGCTCGACCATTTCTGCCGCGACCTCACCCAGCTCGCCGCCGAGGGCCAGCTCGATCCGACGATCGGCCGGGCCAAGGAAATCGAGCGTGTCATGGAGATCCTGGCGCGGCGGAAGAAGAACAACCCGGTGCTCATCGGCGAGCCGGGCGTGGGCAAGACGGCCATCGTCGAAGGGTTGGCGCTGCTCATCGCGAACGGCCTGTGCCCGGACGTGCTCCGGGACCACCGCGTCCTGTCACTCGACATGGCGGCCGTCATCGCCGGCACCAAGTATCGCGGCCAGTTCGAAGAGCGGCTCAAGGCGGTCATGAACGAGATTGCCCAGAACAAGCAGATCATCCTGTTCATCGACGAGCTGCACACGCTCGTGGGCGCCGGCGCCGCCGAAGGCGCGATCGACGCGTCCAACATGCTGAAGCCGGCGCTGGCGCGTGGCGAGCTTCAGTGCGTCGGCGCATCCACGCTCAACGAGTACCGCAAGTACATCGAGAAGGACGGCGCCCTCGAGCGCCGCTTCCAGACGGTCGTGGTCGAGCCGCCCACGGTGCCGGAGACGGTGGAGATCCTCAAGGGCCTCCGGAAGAAGTACGAGGACCACCACCGGATCAGCATTCCGGACGCGACGCTCACCGCCGCGGCCGAGCTCTCGGAGCGGTACATCACGGACCGGTTCCTGCCGGACAAGGCCATCGACGTCATTGACGAGGCCGGCGCGCGCGCGCGGCTCGCGTCGCAGGTCCCGCCCGCGGAGGTTGCCGAGCTCAAGGTGGCGCTCGAGAAGGTGAACGTGCAGAAGGAGGACGCCGTCCGCGACCAGAATTTCGAGCGAGCGGCTGCGCTTCGCGACCAGGAGCGCGACCTCCAGAACCAGATCCGGCTCAAGAACGAAGAATGGGAGAAGGAGCGCCAGACGCGGCGTCCCGTAATCGACGAGGAGGCCATCGCGTTCATCGTATCGCGGTGGACGGGCATTCCCGTCACCCGGCTCCAGGAGGCCGAGACCGCCCGCCTCATGCGCATGGAGGACGAGATCCACGCATCGGTCGTCGGCCAGGACGAGGCCATCAAGGCGGTGAGCCGGGCCATCCGGCGGTCCCGCGCCGGGCTCAAAGATCCGAACCGGCCGATCGGCTCGTTCATCTTCTCGGGGCCGACGGGCGTGGGGAAGACCGAGCTGGCCCGCGCGCTGGCCAAGTTCCTGTTCGCCGACGCACAGGCACTCATCCGCGTCGACATGTCGGAGTACATGGAGAAGTTCTCGGTCAGCCGCCTGATCGGCGCGCCCCCGGGCTACGTGGGGTAAGAGGATTCGGGCACCCTGACCAAGGCTGTGCGCCGGAAGCCCTACTCGGTCGTCCTTCTGGACGAGATCGAAAAGGCGCACCCGGACGTGTTCAACATCCTGTTGCAGGTGCTCGACGTGGGCCACCTCACGGACAACTACGGCCGGGTGATCGACTTCAAGAACACGGTCGTCATCATGACGTCGAACGTCGGCGCCCGCGACATCATGCAGGGCAAGACGCTCGGCTTCCATGGCGGCGACACGAAAGGCAACTTCGAGAAGATGCAGGAGACGGTGAAGGACGAGATGAACAAGGTGTTCAATCCCGAGTTCCTCAACCGCCTGGACGACGTGATCGTGTTCCACCCGCTCGCCAAGGAGCACATCGCGCAGATCGTCACCATCCTGCTCAAGGAAGTGCAGCGTCGCCTGGGCGACGAGGTCAAGCTCACTCCGGCCGCGACCGACTTCCTGGTCGAACACGGGTACGATCAGAGCTATGGCGCCCGGCCGCTCAAGCGGTCGATCCAGCGGTACATCGAGGATCCGCTCAGCGAGAAGATCCTCATGGGCGAGTTCGGACGCGGCGACGAGATCGAGGTGGACGTCGCGCCCGACGGTGAGCGGCTGGTCTTCCGGGCGCTGACCGGCACCCAGGCCTAGGGCCGCTCCGCGCCGCGCCTCCGGGCGCGGCGCGCCCACCTCCGATCGAGTGCGGATGCATCGTTTTCTCCCCACGGCCGCCGCCGTGGCCCTCCTGGTGGGGGTCCCGGCGGCGCTCGTCGCCCAGGACGAACAGCCGCCCACCATCGACAGCATCGCCGTGGTGGGCAATCAGCGGCTGACCGCCTCCCAGATCATCGGGACCTCGGGCCTCGTCGCCAAGCAGCCCGTCAACTACCGCGACATCCAGCGGGCCATTACCGCCCTGTTCCGCACCGGCCAGTTCGACGATGTCCTGGTCGAGCAGAAGCCGATCGGCACCGGACTCCTCCTGACCCTCAAGGTCAAGGAGCGCCCGGTGCTCGAGCGCTGGGCCGTCCGCGGCGTCACGAAAGTGTCCGAGGGCGAAGTCAAAGGACGAGTCAAGCTCGCCGACGGCCGGCCGATCGACCGGAATGCCGTCGAGCAGAGCCGAGCCGCGATCGATTCCCTGTACAAGCACGCGGGGTACTACGCGGCCCAGGTGAAGACCCTGGAGCTGCCCCAGGCGGACGGCAAGCTGCGTGTGGTGTTCGACGTCGACGAAGGTGAGCGCGTGGCCATCAGCCAGGTCGTCATCGACGGCAACAAGCACTTTTCGGACAAGGACGTCGTGAAGCACATGGCGACCCGCCCTGAGGGCTTCTGGTGGTTCCAGAAGGGCGAGTACGACGAGCGCAAGCTGGACCAGGACGTGCGCGAAGGCCTGCCGCGGTGGTACGCCGACAACGGTTTCGTGGACATGCAGGTCACCCACGACTCGCTCGTCGCCGACTCCATGCACAGCAAGGCCGTCCTGCACCTGACCGTGGACGAGGGCCGGCCGTACGAAGTGGGAACGTTCGACGTGGAGGGGAACCGCCGGTTCTCGACCGAGGAGATCCAGGCCCTCTATCCCTTCGGTCCGCTGGGTGCCAACGGGGCGCCGGTCGGCGGACCGCGGCCGTTCAGCCGCTCGGAATGGGATGCGGCCACCGAGAAGATCCAGAACCTCTACGCGAACAACGGCTACATCTACGCTCAGATCGAGCCGACCGAAACCCGCCGGACCGGCGCCGATGGCAAGCCGATGGTGGACCTGCGCTGGACGATCCGCGAAGGGTCGCCGGCCACCATCAACAAGATCGAGATCGTCGGGAACGACGTCACCCACGAGCGGGTGATCCGCGAGGCGATCGTGATGCTCCCCGGCGACCTGTTCAGCCGGGAGCGCCTGATCCGCTCGTACCAGAACGTCTCCAACCTGGGCTTCTTCCAGCAGCCGCTGCCCAGCCCCGACGTAAAGCCCGCGGCCAACGGGGTCGACGTCGACGTCGTGTTACGGGTCGAGGAGAAACGCACGGGGAACATCAACTTCGGCGCGTCGCTCGGGCAGGGGACCGGCGTAGGCGGCTTCCTCGGGTTGGAGGAGCCGAACCTGTTCGGCCGGGGAAAGCAGGGCAAGCTGCAGTGGCAGTTCGGCGCGAACATCAACGATTTCACGCTGAGCTACACCGACCCGGCCATCAAGGAGAGCCGGATCTCGGGCACGGTCTCCCTGTTCGACTCGCGCGCCCGCTACACGATCGGCGACCTCGGCCGCCGCCGGCAGACGGGCGGCAGCGTGCAGTTCGGCTTTCCGTTCCTGGGCTCGCGCTATACCCGGTTCTTCACCTCCTACTCGTACCAGACCGTCTCGTACACCGAGGGATCGGCAGATCTCCGCGCCCGCTTCAGCTGCTCGCACTGCAGCCGCTCGACGCTCGGCACGGGCGTCCTCCGCGACACCAGAATCGGGCTGCCCTTCGCGACCGGCGGCTCGATGACCAATGTGAGTGGTGAACTCAACGGCGGCTTCCTGGGCGGGACGGGTGACTACCAGAAGATCCAGTACGAAGGGCGGTATTACGCGCCCCTGGGGACGATGGGCGGCAACGGGCAACTCGGCGCCGGCGTCCAGTTCGTGCTCGGCCTCACCGCCAAGTCCGGGTTCATCTTCGGCGATGCGGGTCCGTTCTTCACCGAGCTCTACTCACTGGGTGGTGTCCAGTACGGGATCCCGCTCCGCGGCTACGACGAGTTCTCGATCACGCCGAACGGGTTCGACCCCTCGGCCAGCAGCAACAATGCGAGCCCGGACGCGTTCGGCAAGTCGTTCGCCGCCTTCACGGTCGAAGCGGGCGCCCGGGTAAGCCAGTCCCTCTACGTGGATGCCTTTTTCGACGCCGGCAACGTGTATCGGAGCGCGCGGCAGTGGGATCCGACGCGCCTGTTCCGCGGCGCGGGCTTCGGCGCGGCCGTGATCTCGCCGCTCGGCCCGATCGGAATCGACCTGGGCTACGGGTTCGACAAGACCGACGCCCAAGGCAACCCCGCGCCGGGATGGCAGCTCCACTTCAAGCTCGGCAACTTCTTCTAATCGATCACCGCACTCTCATCGGGAGCAACGCATGAAGCTGTCCCTCGTGGGAACATGGGCCCTTCTCCTCACCCTGTTCTGCATTGCCGCGCCCGCCGCTGCGCAGCAGGGCGGCAGCGTGAAGCTGGCCTACGTGAACACCCAGGCGATCCTCAAGTCCACGCCGGGGTATGCACAGGCCGAGTCCACGTTCACCAAGGAGCTGCAGACCTACCGGGGCGAGGTGCAGAAGCTCCAGGCGAGCCTCGACTCCGCGGCCTCGGACTTCGAGCAGCAGAGCGTCATGCTGAGCCCGACCCAGCGCGCGGCCAAGCGCAAGGACCTCGAGGGACAGCAGCAGAAGGTCGAGCAGCGCACCCAGGAGCTGCAGCAGCGCGCCGCGAGCCGGGAGCGTGAGCTGCTCGATCCGATCCAGACCAAGGTGAACAGCGTCATCGAAGGTGTCCGGGCCGCGGGCAACTACGCGATGATCTTCGACGTGAGCGCGCCCAACAGCGGCATCATCACGGCGGACAAGGCGCTGGACCTCACGGACAAGATCATCCAGCAGCTCAAATCGGGCACGTAGCCGGTGACATCGCCGGGCCTTACCGCGCAGGCGGTCGCCGACCTCGTCGGCGGCCGCCTGCTTGGCGATGGCACGGTTGTCGTGCGCGCGGTGCGGCCCCTCGACAGCGCCGGGCCCGAGGCTATTTCGCTGGCCGTCTCCTCGCGGTACGCCGATGAGCTTCGTCGCTGCCGGGCGGGGGCCGTCCTCGTGCCCGTGGACCTGGCCGAGGTCGCCGGTGGTCCCGGCACTCGCATCGTGGTGGCGGATCCCTACGCCGCCTTGATCCGGGTGATCGGTGAGCTCTTCCCGCCACCCGCGTTCACGCCCGGTGTGGACCCCACCGCGCGTCTGGGGACCGGGGTCGCGCTCGGCCAGGACGTGAGCATTGGAGCGTTTGCCGTCCTCGGACGAGGCGTGCGTCTGGGGGACCGGTGCCGGGTGGGCGAAGGCGTGTCCATTGGGGACGGCGTCGCGCTGGGCGCCGACACGGTCGTCGGTCCGCGGGCCGTACTGTACCCATCGACGCGGGTGGGGCAGCGCGTCGTGATCAAGGCGGGCGCGGTCATCGGCGGTCCCGGGTTCGGCTACCGTTCCGATGACACCGGCCACCACCGCATTCCTCACGTCGGGGGGTGCATCCTCGAGGATGAGGTGGAGATTGGCTCGAACTCCTGCGTGGACCGGGGCAGCGTAGACGATACGATCGTCGGGCGAGGGACCAAGCTCGACAACCTGGTACACGTGGGACATAACGTGCACATCGGACAGCGTTGCCTGCTCATGGCCGGCGTCGGTGTCGCCGGGAGCACCCGGGTCGGCGACGATGTGATCCTGGCGGGCCACGTCGGCGTGACCGACCATCTCGTGATCGGCGACCGCGCGCGCATCGCGGCCAAGAGTGCGGTGTTCGGGGACGTGTCCTCCGGCGCCTCGGTCAGCGGGCACCCGGCCCGGCCGCACCGCCAATTCCTGCGGGCCCAGGCGGCGCTGTACCGGCTGGCGCCGATCATTGCCGACGTCGAGCACCTGGTGGGGCGAGGAAGCCGGCGTGAGTAGGCGCACGCTGGCGGGCACGGCGGAGGTGCGCGGCGTCGGCTTGCACACCGGGCGCGTGGCCACGGCGCGCTGTGTCGGCGCGCCGCCGGGGCAGGGCATCGTGTTCCGCCGAATCGACCTGCCGGGCGCCCCGGCCATTCGCGCCAGGGTTACCGAAGTTCAGTCCACCGAGCGCCGTACCGCGCTGGGCGACGCGGACGTCGCCGTCCAGACCGTGGAGCATCTGTTGGCGGCGGCCGCCGCCCTGGAGCTCGACGATCTCACCGTCGAGCTCGACGGCCCCGAGCCGCCGATCGGCGACGGCTCGTTCGTGCCGTTCCTCGCCGCGCTCACCGACGCGGGCGTCGAGACCACCGCGGGCCAGCCGACGGTCTACCGGGTCACGGCGCCGTTCCAGCTCGCCGAGGGCGACTCGACCTATGTGGTGGCGCCGGCGCGTTCGCTGCGGCTCACGACCACCATCGAATGGGCCCACCCGCTCATCGGACGGCAGAGCGGCGCCTACGAGATCACCGCCGACGAGTTCCGCCGGGAGCTGGCGCCCGCCCGCACCTTCGGCTTCCTTCGTGAGGCCGAGGCGCTGCGGGCCAGGGGCCTCGCGCTGGGGGCGGCGCTCGACTCGACCCTGGTGCTGTCCGACGACGGCCTCGTCGGCGACGCGTCGCTCCGCTGGCCCGACGAGTTCGTCCGGCACAAGACCGCCGATATCCTGGGCGACCTGGCGCTCGTCGGCGGCCGCGTCCAGGCGCACGTGATCGCAACGAAGCCAAGCCATCAGGGCAACATCGCGCTCGCCCGCTGGCTCACCCGCACGGCCCAGCGCGACGGAGGCGTGGCGATGGACATCGGCCGGATCCTCGACGTGATTCCCCACCGCTATCCCTTCCTGCTCGTGGATCGCATCCTCGAGGTGGAAGGCACCAAGCGCATCGTCGGGATCAAGAACGTCACCATCAACGAGCCGTTCTTTCAGGGCCACTTTCCCGGCCATCCGATCATGCCGGGCGTGCTCATCATCGAGGCGATGGCCCAGGTGGGCGGCATGCTGCTGCTGGGGACCATCGAGGACCCGGACCAGAAGGTGGTCTACTTCATGTCGCTCGACAACGTGAAGTTCCGCCGCCCGGTCACCCCCGGCGACCAGCTGCGCTGCGAGCTCGAGATGCTGCAGAACCGGGGGCGCACCTGCCGGATGAAGGGCGTCGCCTACGTGGATGGGAACGTGGTGGCGGAGGCGGAGATGATGGCGCGCGTGGTGGATCGGTGACCACGCAGATCCACCCGACGGCGATCATCGATCCCTCGGCGCGGATCGGCGAGGGGGTGGAGATCGGCCCGTGGGTGATGGTCGGGCCCCAGGTGACCGTGGGCGACGGCTGCCGGCTCGGCCCCCGCGCGCGCCTCGTGCGCAACGTCCTCCTCGCGGACGAGGTGAGCGTGGGCGACGGGACCATCTTGGGCGGCGACCCGCAGGACCTCAAATTCCGCGGCGAGGAGACCTGGGTCGAGATCGGCGCGGGCACGATCATCCGGGAGTACACGACGATCAACCGCGCCACCTCGCACAGCTTTCGCACCACCGTGGGCGAGCGCTGCTTCATCATGACCTACGTGCACCTGGCACACGATTGTCATGTGGGCGACGAGGTCACGATCGCGAACGGCACCCAGTGCGCCGGTCACGTGACGATTCAGGATCGCGCGGTACTGAGCGGCCTCAACGCCATCCACCAGTTCGTCACGATCGGCACCTTCGCGTTCGTGGGGGGCGGGTCGCGGGTGAACCAGGACATCCCGCCGTACGTGAAGGCGGTGGGGAATCCGATGGAGCTCTACGGGCTCAACTCGATCGGTCTCCAGCGCGCGGGCTTCTCTGGCGAGACCATCTCGGCGCTCAAGCGCGCCTACCGGCTCTTCTTCAACTCCGAGCTCAATCTGTCCCAGGCGCTCGAGCGCGCCCGCAACGATCTGCCGGCGTCGCCCGAGGTGGAGCGATTCCTGGCGTTCGTGGAATCATCCGAGCGCGGGGTGCCGGCGTGAGCGGCCGGCTCCCGATCGGCGTCGTGGGCGTGGGGGCGCTGGGCCGCCACCACGCGCGACATCTCGCGGGCCTCGATGAGGCCGAACTGGTGGGCGTCTACGACATCGACCAAGCCCGCGCGCAGACGGTGGCGGAGGAGCTGGGCACCGCCGCGCTCCCCGATCTCGACGCCCTCCTCTCCCGCGTCGGCGCGGTAACGGTCGCGGTGCCCACGGCGGCCCACCACGGCGTCGGTCTCCGCGCCCTCGAGCGGGGCGTGCCGGTACTCATGGAAAAGCCCCTCGCCGCCACGCTCCGCGAGGCAGACGAGCTGATCGCGGCCGCGGGACGCGGCGGCCTCCAGCTTCAGGTGGGTCACATCGAGCGCTACAATCGGGCATTGCGGGCCGCCGAGCCGTACCTCCACGGCCCGCGCTACATCGAGAGCCAGCGGCTCGCGCCGTTCCAGCCGCGCGGCACCGATGTCGCCGTGGTGCTCGACCTGATGATCCACGATCTCGATTTGGTGCTTCGCCTCACCGGTGGGGCGGAGGCCACCGAGGTTCGCGCCTCGGGGCTCCCGCTCCTCAGCTCGCACCTGGACATCGCCAACGCGCGGGTGGAATTCGCCAACGGCGCCGTCGCGCTGGCGACCGCGAGCCGGGTGTCGCGCGAGCGGGTGCGCCGGCTGCGCGTGTTCCAACCCAACGGATATCTCTCGCTCGATCTCGCCAGCGGCGGGGGCGAGTTCATGCGGGTGCGGAGCGACTGGCGCCCGGGCACGGGGACGGCGCTCACCGACGTGGTCGAGCGGATCGTGCTCGAGGCTCCCGAGGCCGACGCGCTTGGCCTCGAGCTTCGGAGCTTCGTCCACGCGGTGCGGGGCGAGCGCGAGGTCGTAGTGACCGGCGAAGAGGGGCGGGCCGCGCTCGCCCTCGCGCTCCGCGTGGCGTCGGCGGTACGGACATCGCCGCTCGCCGTTCCCGCGGCCGGATGATCGCCCGGCCGTCTCCGCGCATCTTCGTCTCCGCCGGCGAGCCCTCGGGTGACCTCCACGGCGCCGGCGTCGTCACCGCCCTGCGCGAGCGTCACCCCGATGCGGTCATCGAGGCGCTCGGCGGCCCGCGGATGGCGGCGGCCGGCGCGCAGATTCGCTATCCCATGGAGGGCCTCGCGGCCTTCGGGCTGGTCGAGGTCGTGACCAAGCTCGGCGCGCACCTCCGACTCTTGCGCGCGCTCCGCGCCGACTTCCGGGCCGGGCGCTATGACCTCGTCATCCTCATCGACTATCCGGGATTCCACGTCCGCGTCGCCGAGGCCGCGCGCCGCGCGGGAACCAAGGTCCTCTACTACATTGCGCCGCAGCTGTGGGCCTGGCGCCCGGGACGTGCACGGCGGTTCGCCTCCGCGGTCGACCGCCTGGCGGTGGTGCTGCCGTTCGAACAGCGCTTCTTCGGCGAGCTTGGCCTCCGAAGCGATTACGTGGGGCATCCGCTGGTGGACCGGAGCGGCTGGCCCTCCCGCACGGCCGCGCGGGCGCGTCTCGGCCTCGCCGCAGAGGAGCGGGTGCTCGGGCTGTTTCCGGGCAGCCGGAGCCAGGAGGTCCGCCGCCTCTGGGCGCCCTTCCGCGATGCCGCGCGGCGCCTGCTCGAGGAGGGCCGTTGCGACCGCGTGGTTGTGGCGGGGACACCGGGCGGCGAGTATCCCGACCCGGGACCGCTTCGGATCGTGACCGGCGATCCGATCCCCGTGTTCGCGGCCGCCGATGCCGCCCTGGCCAAGTCGGGCACCACGACGCTCGAGGCTGCGCTGGCCGATGTGCCGATGGTCGTCGCGTACAAGGTGCACCCCGTCACGTGGCACATGTTTCAGCGACTTCGCACCGTGCGCTGGGTCAGCCTGGTCAATCTGGTCGACGAGCGGGAGGTCGTGCCCGAGCTGCTGCAGGACGCTGCGGAGACCGGTCGCCTCGTCGATGCGCTCCGTCCGCTGCTCGATCCGCGCGATCCGCGAACGATTGCGCAACGCGAGGGCCTCGCGCTCGTGCGGAACCGGCTCGGCGATCCCGGCGCTACGACCCGCGTCGTGGCCCTCGCCGACGAGCTGCTGAACGCGTGAAGCTCCGGGTCCCCCCCACCGCGGCGCGCCTCGTCGGGACCCCGGCGTTCCTCGCCCTCGCCGCGTCGTGGCGGATGCGCACGGTCGACGAGGAGCGCTGGCGGCCGCTGTACGAGGCTCGGCAGCCGCACGTGTTCCTGCTCTGGCACGAGGTCCTGCTGCCGCTGCTCTGGCACCACCGGCGGCAGTCCATCGCCATCGTCGTGAGCGAGGCGCGGGACGGCCAGTATCTCGCCGATTTCGCGGCCATGCTGGGATACCGTGCGGTGCGAGGCTCGAGCACCCGTGGAGCGGCCCGGGCGCTGCTCGGGGCGGTGCGCGAGCTGGAGGCCGGCCGGGCGGTGGCCTTCACGCCGGACGGCCCGCGCGGGCCGCGGCGCGAGCTCAAGCAGGGTATCATCGCGGCGGCACAGCGCGGCGGGGGCACGGTCGTGCCGCTGCACGCCCGGGCGGATCGAGCGTGGCGACTACATTCCTGGGACCGGTTCATGATTCCGAAGCCGGGCGCGCAGGTGCGCATCCTGTATGGACGGCCCTTCACCGTCGGACCGGGGGATGCGGGACTTGCCGCCGGACTGAGGGAAGCGGAGCACCGGCTCGCGGAGATCGCCGGTCCGGTGGATAGTACCGGTGGGAGTGGGGCGTGAGCCGCCGGGGCGATACCCACCGGATGATGCGCTGGCTCTGGACCAGTCGGCGCCCCGATGCGAGGCTCGCCCGGCTGGCGCTCCTGCCCGCCTCGGCCTTGTACCGGGTCGTCAGCGACACGCGTCGCCTGGCCTATCGGCGCGGCTGGCTCGCCGTCCACGACTTGCCGCTTCCCTCGGTGGCGGTGGGCAACCTCACCGTGGGCGGGTCGGGCAAGACGCCGATCGCGACCTGGATCGCGCGGCACTACGTTGCGCGCGGGATCACCCCAGGCATCCTCCTCCGTGGCTACGGCAACGACGAAACACTGGTGCACCGGCACGCCGTGCCCGAAGCGGTGGTCGTGCCCGACCCGGACCGCGCCGCCGCCGGTGAGCGCGCCCTGGCCAATGGCGCCCAGGTCCTGGTGCTCGACGACGCCTATCAGCGGCTCGACGTTCGCCGCGACCTCAACATCCTCGTCATGAGCGCCGAAACGACCCGTGCGGTGCGCTGGGCGCTTCCCGCCGGGCCGTGGCGGGAAGGGTGGGACGCCCTGGACCGTGCGGACGCGGTGATCGTCACCCGCAAGCGCGCGACCCCAGAGGCCGCCCAAGCGCTGATGACCCAGCTCACGGGTCTCGTAAGCGGGCCCGTGGCAGTGGCCCATTTGGGGCTCGGGACGCTCGAGGGCCTGGTGAGCGGTCGACGCCATGCCGCGTCGATGCTGGCGGGGAAGCGCGTGGTGGCCGCGTCGGGCATCGCCGATCCCGACGCCTTCGTGGCGCAGACCAAGGCCACCGGCGCCGCGGTGCAGGTGGCCACCTGGAAGGACCACCACGACTATCGCGACGAGGACGTTGCGTGGCTCGCCCACGCGGCTCGCCGCGCCGACTACGTGGTGATCACGCAGAAGGACGCCGTCAAGCTGCGTGACCGCTGGCCCGCGGCCGTGCCCGAGCCGCTGGTGGCACTGCTCGACCTGACCTGGGAGGAAGGCGGCGATCGCATCGTCGCCCTGCTGGACGCCGTCGTGACGCCGGTCGATCGCCTGTAACTCACATCCTGGGAGCCCCCGGACACCTTATGAGTACCACGAGCCGCCCGATCCCTCTCATCCGTCCGGAGAAGGACACCTTCCTCAACGAGGAGAATCCGTTCGAGGCCATGATGTCCCGCTTCGACTACGCGGCGGAGCGCCTGAGCCTCGATCCCGGGCTCTACAAGGTGCTGCGCAGCCCGGAGAAGCAGATCATCGTGAGCGTGCCCATTCCGCGCGACTCGGGCGAGGTGGAGGTGTTCACCGGCTACCGGGTGCTCTACAACACGAGCCGCGGCCCCGCCAAGGGCGGCATCCGGTTCGACATGCAGGTGACTCTCGACGAGGTGAAGGCACTCGCCGCCTGGATGACGTGGAAGTGTGCGGTGGTGAATATCCCGTTCGGGGGGGCGAAGGGCGGGGTCGTCTGTGACCCGCCCAATCTCTCCCTCGCCGAGCTGGAGCGTATCACGCGCCGCTACACGTCCGCCATCATCGAGACCTTGGGACCGGATTCGGACGTGCCCGCCCCTGACGTCAACACCAACGAGCGCATGATGGCGTGGATCATGGATACCTACTCCATGCACAAGCGCCACACCGTGACCGCGGTGGTGACCGGCAAGCCGGTGGAGATGGGCGGATCACTCGGCCGGCGGGAAGCGACCGGCCGTGGCTGCATGCTGGTGACCCGGGAGGCACTCAAGCGGCTCGGCCTGCCCATCAAGGGCACGCGGGTCGCGGTGCAGGGGTTCGGAAACGTCGGATCGATCGCGGCGCAGCTCATGGAGGACCTCGGGCTGACCGTCGTCGCCGTCAGCGACAAGTCGGGGGGGATCTATCGGCCCGACGGTCTCCGCATCCGGGAGGTCCAGCAGCACGTGAAGCAGCACCGCTTCCTGAGCGAGTACAAGGAAGCCGACCACATCGCCAACGCGGACGTGCTCACGCTGGACTGCGACGTGCTGGTGCCGGCCGCACTCGAGAACGTGATCACCAGTCAGAACGCCCGCAACGTGAAGGCGCGGATCATCTGTGAGGGGGCGAACGGGCCCACGACGGCCAATGCGGACAAGATCCTCGAGGAGAAGGGCGTGTTCGTCATCCCCGACATCCTGGCCAATGCCGGCGGCGTCACGGTGAGCTACTTCGAGTGGGTGCAGGACCGCGGCGGCTACTTCTGGGACGAGGACACCGTCAACCAGCGGCTCGAGCGCATCATGGTACAGTCGTTCGACGAGGTCGTCGCGATGGCCACCAAGCACGGGGTCAACACGCGGATCGGAGCGTACATGCAGGCCATCGAGCGGGTCGCGGCGGTGCACCGCCTCCGCGGCATGTACGCCTGAAGGCGGTGCCGCATCGAGCTGATCGTGTTGGCCGTGGGCAAGCTGCGCCCGGGGTACCGCGAGATCTGCGACGACTACGTGCGGCGCCTCGGACGCACCGTGAGAGTGCGCGAGGTGGAGGTACGCGAGGCCAGCCGCGCGCCGACGGCGGCGGCGCAGCGCGCCGAAGAGGCTGCGCGTCTCCTGGCCCGAGGGCCGGTCGGCGCGAGACTCGTGGCGCTGGCCCGCGCGGGCTCGCCCTGGACCAGCGTAGAGCTGGCGCGGCGCCTCGAGGCCTGGCGGCGCGAGGCCCGGCCCGTGGCGCTGGTCATCGGGGGGTCGACCGGCCTGGCGCCGGGCCTGTTGGCGAGCGCGGCGGATCGCTGGAGCCTCGGACCGCTCACCCTCCCGCACGAGCTGGCCCGCGTCGTCGTGGTGGAGCAGCTCTACCGGGCTACCACGATTCTCCGGGGCGACCCCTATCACAAGGGCGCGGGCGAGGGCGGATGACCGAGTGGTTCGAGGAGTGGTTCGGCGAGGAGTACCTGCAGCTCTATCCGCATCGGGACGACGCCGAGGCGGAGCGCGCGGTCGCGCTTATCCTGGAACGCACGGGCTTCGTGCCCGGGTGGCGCGTGCTCGATGTCGCCTGCGGTGCCGGGCGCCACGCGCGCGCGTTCGAGGCCGCCGGTGGGCACTGCTTCGGCCTCGACCTGTCCGCCGCGCTGCTCCGCATCGCCCGAGCGGCCACGGGCGCGCCGCTGGTCCGCGCGGACATGCGGGCGCTGCCGATCCGCTCTGCGTCGATGGATCTCACCGTCAATCTGTTCACCAGCTTCGGCTATTTCGAGCACGACGACGAGCACGCGACGGCGCTGTCGGAGATGGTCGCGACGGTACGGCCGAATGGCTGGTTCGTCATCGACTTCCTCAATGCCGGCGCCGTCCGCTCGCGCCTGGTCCCCAGGGAAACGCTCCGCCTCGACGGAACGCCAATCGAGGTCGAGCGGTCGGTGTCATCCGACGGCCGGTATGTCTGCAAGACCATCCGCACGGGGCGCGGCCGCCGATTCACCGAGCGTGTCCGGCTGTTTGGCGCGGAGGAAATCGAAGCGATGCTCGCCCGGGCGGGCGTAGCCGTTCAGGAGCGCTACGGGGATTACAATGCGGCGAAGCTCTCGTCGAGCTCCCCGCGCACCATCCTGCTCGGCCAGGTGCCATGAACCTGCGTCTCGTTGCTACGCCGCTCGAGCAGCGTGTCGAGTCGCCGGTTCCGCGGACCGGTCATCTCGCGCCCGGAATCGCGGAGGCGTTCGTCGCGACGCCGGGTCGGGATCGCCAGCTCGAGCGTCTCCGCCAGCCGGGGGCGCTGGCCGTGACGACCGGCCAGCAGCCAGGACTGTTCACGGGCCCGTTGTACACCATCCACAAGGCGCTGAGCGCGGCCGCGCTGGCGAACCACCTGGAGGACCGGTGGCAACGGCCGGTGGTGCCAGTGTTCTGGCTGGCCGGCGACGACCATGACTTCGTCGAGGCGAGCGTCGCGGCATGGATCGCCGCGGACGGCGCACTCGCGACGGTGTCCCTCCCTCCGCGCGCACCGGACGCACCGCTCACGCCGATGTATCGCGAGCCGCTGGGCGCCGGTGTCGTCCCCGCGCTCGACGCGCTGGCGGCCGGCCTCCCCGCGTCCGAGTTCCGCGACCAGACGCTCGCCTGGCTGCGGCGACACTACCGGCCCGAGGCCACCATTGCGGGCAGCTACGCGGGCGCCATGGCCGAGCTGCTCGACCCGTTGGGGGTGGTGTGCTTCGACAGCACCCATCCGGCGGCCAAGCGCGCCGCCGCCCCGCAGCTGCTGCGCGCGCTGCGCGAGGCGGCGGCCCTCGACCAGGACCTGGACCGCTTCGCGGAGGCGAGCGGGATGACCGCGCGGACCTCCGGCATCACGGTCGGCGACGGGGCCGCGCTCGTGATGCTCGAGGCCTCGCTTGGCCGGGATCGCCTCGTGCAGGACGGGAGCGGCTTCGTCACGCGCCGAAGCCGCGAGCGGTTCGATTTGGCGGCGCTGCAGCGGATCGCCGAGGAGGAACCGACGCGCCTCTCGCCGAACGTGCTGCTCCGTCCCGCAGTGGAGAGCGCCGTGCTCCCGACCGTCGCGTATCTGGGCGGACCGGGCGAGCTCCGCTATCTCGCCATGACACCACCGATCTACCAGCGGCTCGGCATTCCGCGTCAGCGCCCGCTGCCGCGCTGGTCGGGCATCTTGGTCGAACCCCGGGTGGACCGCGTGCTGGAGAAGTTCGGTCTCGCGCTGGCGGACCTCATGTCGCCACCTGGGGCGGTCGAGGCGAAAGTCGTGCGGTCCCAGCTGCCCGGCGAGGTGGATGCCGCGCTGGCTCGGCTCCGTGCCGCCATCGAGGAGGGCTACGGCGTGCTCGAGCGCACGGCCACCGAGATCGATCCGACGCTCGCGCGCCCCGCGCAATCGGCGCGGCAGCAAGCGCTGGGCGGCACCCAGGACCTCGAAAAGAAGCTGGTGCAGCACCTCAAGAAGCGTCAGGACACGGAGCTCGCCCAGCTCGCGCGGGCAAGGACCGCGGTGATCCCGGGCGGCAAGCCGCAGGAGCGCGTGCTGACCATCGCGCCCTTCCTCGCGCGCTTCGGACCGGGCCTGCTCACCGATCTGCGAGCAGCGTTTCAGGGGTGGTACGCCAGCGCCCTTGAAGGCGTCTTGGAAGGGGCGTAGACTCGACGTATGTCGGTGATTGCGCTCTTCCTCCTTGTGGCCCTCCTCATTCCTATTCTCGGGATCGTCATCGATTCGCCCTTGGGTCGCGCGCTGGCGCGTCGGCTCGAGGGCCCTGCGGCGACGCCGCCCGATGTCACGGCGCTTTCCCAGCGGGTGGATCTGCTCGAAGCCGAAGTGGACGACCTGAACCGCAGTCTGCAGACGCTTCAGGACGAGAACGCTTTCCTGCAGCGGCTGCTGACGGACCCCTCGCGGTCCGCCCTTCCACCACACACCGAGTCCTGACCGCCGCCCCGCGCCGCAGCTCGCGACCGGCCGTGATGGTGGCTGCGGGGATTCTCCTGAGCCGCCTGGTCGGGCTGGTCCGAAACCGGGTCTTCGCGCACTACTTCGGTACCTCTGACGCGGCGGATGCGTTCAACGCCGCGTTCCGCATTCCCAACTTCCTGCAGAATCTGTTCGGCGAGGGCGTCCTGTCCGCGTCGTTCAGTCCCGTGTACGCGGGCCTGCGCGCGCGCAGGGACGACGCGGAGGCCGAGCGCGTCGCCGGGGCGGTGGCGGCGTTGCTGAGCTTGGTGACGGCGGTGCTCGTGCTCGCCGGCGTGCTGCTGACGCCGTGGCTCATCGCGGCGATCGCGCCGGGGTTTGGCGGCGACAAGCGCGAGGTGACCATCCGACTGGTGCGCATCCTGTTTCCAGGCGCGGGGCTGCTGGTACTGTCCGCCTGGTGCCTGGGCGTGCTCAACAGCCACCGCCGGTTCTTTCTCAGCTACTCTGCGCCCGTCCTGTGGAACCTCGCGATCATCGTGAGCCTGGTGGCCTTCGGCCGCGGACGGCAGCCCTATCCGCTGGCCGAGATCGCCGCGTGGGGCTCGGTCGTAGGCAGTCTCCTGCAGCTTGGCGTGCAGCTGCCAACCGTTTCGCGGTTGCTCGAGGGCATTCGCCCCCGACTGGTGCGCGCGTCCGCGCCGGTGTCGGAGGTGCTCCGCAACTTCGGCCCGGTGTTCGTGGGCCGCGGCGTGGTCCAGATTAGCGCCTACGTCGACACGGTGCTTGCCAGTCTGCTGCCGACCGGTGCGGTGGCGGGGCTCTCCTACGCGCAGGTGCTCTACACCCTCCCGGTGAGCCTGTTCGGTATGTCGGTCTCCGCCGCCGAGCTCCCGGCCATGTCCAGCGCTACGGGCAGCGAGACCGAGCGCGCGGCACATCTCCGCGCACGGCTGGCGTCCGGTCTGCGCCAGATCGCGTTTCTGGTCGTGCCCTCGGCGATGGCGTTTCTCGCCCTCGGTGATGTCGTCACCGGCGCGCTGTACCAGTCGGGCGCGTTCACCCGGGAGATGACGGTGTATGTGTGGGGCATCCTGGCCGGGTCCGCGGTGGGGCTGCTGGCCTCGACCATGGGCCGGCTGTACGCTTCGACGTTCTATGCGATGCACGACACGCGGACACCGCTCCGGTTCGCCCTGCTGCGGGTGACGCTGACCGTCGGGCTGGGATACCTGTTCGCGCTGCCGCTGCCGCGCCTCCTCGGCGTGGATCCCCGCTGGGGTGCGGCCGGGCTCACCGCCTCGGCTGGCATTGCGGGGTGGCTCGAGTTTCTGCTCCTCCGACGTGCGCTCAACCGTCGCATCGGAGAGACCGGCCTGCCGGCGCGCCTCGTCGGACGACTGTGGAGCGCCGCCGCCGGCGCCGCCGCCGCCGGATGGGTGGTGCGCTGGCTCGTCCCCCGGGCGCACCCGGTGGTGCTGGCGGTCCTCGTGCTCTCGATCTACGGAGCGGTGTATTTTCTGATCACGGACCGCCTCGGCATTCCCGAGGCCGGGGCCGTGGTCCGGCGCGTGCTGCCGAGGGAACCGCGGACCCGTGCGGAGGGTTAACCAGCGGCAGATCTCATGACGGCATCCGGCATCCCCGACTCCCTGCAACGCAAGCTCGACACCCTTCCCGAAGGCCCCGGCGTCTATCTCTGGAAGGATGCGAACGGGGAGGTGCTGTACGTCGGCAAGGCCAAGCGACTGAAGCAGCGGGTGCGGAGCTATTTCACGACCGACTTCGACGTCAGCCCAAGGAACCGGCTGTTGCAGCGCCTCATCGCCGACGTCGAGACGATCGTGGTGCGCTCCGAAGCGCAGTCGCTGATCCTCGAAAACAACCTGATCAAGGAATATCGGCCGCGGTTCAACGTCCGGCTCAAGGACGACAAGAGCTATCCCTCCATCGCCGTCACCCTCGCCGATCCGTTTCCGCGGGTCATCGTCACCCGGCGCCGCGACATTCCGGGCGCGCGGTACTATGGCCCGTACACCGATGTGGGTCAGCTCCGGCGCACCCTCGCGATCATCCGTCGACTCTATACCGTGCGCAGCTGCAGCGACGATCTGCCGGCGGAGCGGCGGGACCGACCTTGCCTCGACTACCACATCGGCCGCTGCCTGGCGCCGTGCGTGGGCTGGCAAAGCGAGGCGGACTATCGGCGGATGGTCACCGACGTCGTGGACTTCCTGGAGGGCCGCACCGTGGACGTGCGGCAGAGGGTCCGAGAAGCCATGCTGGCCGCGAGCGAGCGGGAGGACTACGAGCGGGCCAAACACATGCGCGACGCCCTCCGGTGGCTCGACCGCCTGGACGAGCCGGTGAGCGTCGAGGTGATCGGGACCGGCGACGCGGACGTGATCGGGTACGCGCGAGACGGCGACGACGCAGCCGGCGTGCTCATGCGCGTGCGCGAGGGCCGCGTCGTCGGCCGGGAGCACCGATTCCTCGAGGGACTCGAGGAGGAAACCGATGGCGCGGTGCTGAGTGCGTTTCTCGCCAGGTACTACGTCCCCGCGGAGGCGCGCGCCCGACGGGTCGTGATCCCCTTTCCCCCCGAGGACTGGGAGGCGCTCCGCGAGCTGCTTCCCGATGCCGATTGGCTGGTGCCACAGCGGGGAACCGCGCACCGGTGGCACGAGCTGGCGGACCAGAACGCCCGCCACCTGCTCGAGAGCCTCAGGATCGAATCGTTCGAGACCGAGGAGCGGGCCGAAGACCCCGTCTACGCGCTTGGCCGCGACCTCGGGCTCAACGCGGTGCCCCGCAGTCTCGTGTGCGTGGATATCTCGCACAATCAGGGGCGCGACACGGTCGGCTCGCTGGTCTGGTTCGAGGCCGGGCGACCGAAGAAAAGCGAGTATCGCAAGTTCAAGATCCAGGGTGTGGGCCAGCAGGACGACTTCGCCGCGATCCACGAGGTGATCATCCGCTACCTTACCCGGCGCCGCGACGAACGACTGTCCATGCCCGACCTGATCGTGATCGACGGGGGAAAGGGTCAGCTGGGCTCCGCGCTCGACGCGATGGCGAAGGTCGGCGTCGATCCGATTCCCATGGTCAGCCTGGCCAAGCGCGAGGAGGAAGTGTTCGTGCCCGGACGCTCGGAAAGCCTTCGACTGCCGAGGCGGAGCCCGTCGCTCAGGCTGCTCCAGCGCGCGCGCGACGAGGCGCACCGCTTCGGCCTCGCGTACAACCGCCAGCGCCGTACCACCCGCACGATCACCTCCGAGCTGCTCAGCATCCCGGGCATCGGCCCCAATCGGCGGCGCCAGCTGCTGGAGCGGTTCGGCAGTCTCGCCGGCGTGAAGTCGGCCTCGGTGGCGGAGCTCACGACGCTGCCCGGGCTGTCCACCCGGCTCGCCGAGCGCATTCTCTCGCACCTTAACAGCACGACATGACGGCGCCCGCTCCGGGCACGGACTGGACGCTCGAGTGCTCCGCGTGTGCGACCCGGCGCGGCCCAGAGGGTCTGCCGACGGTCTGCGAGCGCTGCGGCATGCCGTGGCTCGTTCGATACCCATCCCGTGCGCTCACACTCGTCGACCGCGCCGAACTGCGACGTCGGCACGGCATGTGGCGCTATCGTCCGTTCCTGCCGCTCACGCCCGACGAGGAGCCGATCACGCTGGGCGAAGGCGACACGCCGCTGCTCCGGATCGAGCGCACCGGGTCACGCCTCGGCGCCCCGGACCTCTGGGTCAAGGACGAAGGCGTGAACCCGACCGGTTCGTTCAAGGCGCGCGGGCTGAGCGCTGCCGTGACACGCGCCGTGGCGTCGGGCGCGGAGCGCTTCGTGCTTCCCACGGCGGGCAATGCAGGCGTGGCGGCCGCAGCCTACGCCGCACGGGCAGGGCGGCGGGTGCGCGTGTACGCGCCACGAACCACGCCGCGGACCATTCTCACCCAGATTGCCACGTTCGGCGCCGACCTCGTGCTGCTCGACGGCCACATCGGGGATTGCGGGCGCGCGTCGCGCCAGTACGCGGAGGAGACCGGCGCCTTCGACCTGTCGACCCTGCGCGAGCCCTACCGGATCGAGGGCAAGAAGACCCTCGGGCTCGAACTCGCGATGCAGCTGGGCTGGACGCTTCCGGGGGCGATCGTGTACCCCACAGGCGGCGGCACCTGGGTGATCGGCATGTGGAAGGCATTTCAGGAGCTGAGGGACGCCGGCTGGGTCCGCGATGCGCTGCCCAGGATGTACACGGTGCAGAGCACCGGCTGCGCCCCCGTCCTCCGAGCCTTCGAAGCCGGCGCCGACCGCTGCGAGCCCTGGGAGGATCCGTGGACCATCGCCAGCGGTCTGCGGGTCCCCGCACCCCTCGGTGGTGCCCTCATGCTTCGTGCACTCCGGGAGAGCGGGGGCGGCGCGGTCGCCGTGTCGGACGAAGCCCTCGCCCGGACTGCCTCGGAAACGACTCGTGAAACCGGGATCGATTTCTCTCCTGAGGGCGGAGCCGCGGTCGAGGCCGTGCGACAGCTTGTCGCCTCTCGAGCGGTCTCGGGCGAGGATCGTGTTGTGGTCTTCAATACCGGCGCGGGCTGGCTATATCGGGACCCAGCAGATTTGCCTCCTGTCTGAGCCTCGGCCATATTTATAAGTCTATGGCTGATGGACGTTTTGCCATCCTCGACCCGGCCGCCGGCATCAGCGGCGACATGCTGCTCGGCGCCCTCGTAGCCGCGGGCGCCTCGGTCGAGTGGCTGCAGGCCCTGCCGGCCCGACTTGGCGCCCCCGATGTCAAGGTCGTCGTTGACCGCGTGGACCGCTGCGGCGTTCGGGCCACTAAGGTGAGCGTGGTGCTGCCCGGTGGCCTTGTCGAGCCCCCGGCGAGCCCGGTCGAAGCCGTGGACGCTGCTCACGGTCTCCGCCAAAATGGTCATCACACCCACGAAACCGACGCCCGCGGTCACTCTCACCAGCACCGTGGGGCACACCGACATATCGGCGACCTGATCGCCTCGACGGAACAGGCGCCGCTGTCGGACTGGGTGCGCGAACGCGCTATCCGCGCCTTTCGTCTCCTGGCAGAGGCCGAAGGCCGGGTGCACGGACTTCCGGCCGAGGACGTCGCGCTGCATGAGCTCGGCGCGGTCGACGCGCTCGTGGATATCGTCGGCGCGATCGAGGGCTTCGAGCAACTCGGCATCCGGCGCATTCACCATCGGCCGGTTGGACTGGGCAGCGGCTGGGTGCACGCGGCCCACGGCGTCATTCCGGTCCCTGCGCCGGCCACGGCCATGCTGCTCGAGGGCGTGGATGTCGTCACCAGCGGGCCGGTCACGGGCGAAGCCGTCACGCCCACCGGTGCCGTGCTCCTGCGAGTGCTCTCCGACGGCCCGCCGCCTGCGCGCTGGCGCGCCATCTCGAGCGGCGCGTGGGGCGCGGGGGGACGCGATCCCGCAGCGTATCCCAACGCCCTGCGGCTCATCATCGCCGAGCCGGCGGGAGAAGCGGGCGACATCGTGGTGCTCGCGACCGACCTCGACGACTTGAGCCCCGAGTATCTCGAGCCCCTCCGGGAGGCGCTCGTTGGGGCAGGGGCCCTCGATGTCCAGGTGTGGGCTACGCAGATGAAGAAGGGACGCACCGGCTTTCGTGTCGAGGCCGTGGCGGCGGCCGCCGACACGGAGCGCGTGTCGGAGGCGTTCTTCCGGCACAGCACGACGGCGGGCGTTCGGCGCCAGGCTGCGGAGCGAATCACCCTGGCGAGACGGGAGGTCGCGGTCGAGGCCGCCGACGGCACCGTGGTGCGAGTGAAGGTGCTCGACGGGCCGGACGGTCCTCGCCTCAAGCCCGAGTACGACGATGTGGCTGCCCTGGCCCGACGGACCGGACAGCCTGCTCACGAGGTGGCAAGGGACTTGCGTGACCGGGCTTTTCGCCTGGTCGGCCCCGGTGGTGCCGCCCGGCTTCAGACCCCGAACAAGGAGTCGTGACGAGTGAACGCCAAGATCACGTCGGCCATCCTGCTCCTGTGCCTGGACGCCACGCTCGCGAGCGCGCAGCAGCCGAGCCGGCAGCAGACGCTGGTGAGCGACCGCGTCGCCAAGTCCGTGCCCTTCAAGTATGAGCCCGCGCAGTGCAACATCAAGCCGAACCACTTCAAGGTCGGAAGCGGCGCGGGCTACGTCAAAGCCGCGCTCGAGACCGACGTGCCGGAGAGCAAGGCGCGCATCCTCGGCCAGAGCGAGAAGGTGCTGCTCGAGGCCATCCAGCAGAACGGACAGGACAAGAACCCCGCGGCATGGTACTACCTGGGGCGCACGTACCTGCAGGAAGGCAAGCTCTACCCGGCCGACACGGCCTTCGCCAAGGCCCAGCAGCTCGCGCCCGATTGCGCCAAGGACATCGACGGATACCGGCGCAATGCGTGGGTCGCACTCATCAACGCGGGCAGCAAGTTCGAGGAGGACAAGAACGTCGACTCGGCGTACGCGCTCTACCAGCAGGCCAATTCCATCTATCGGGGGTCGCCGGTCGGCTTCTACCGCGCGGCGTCGATCCTGAACGATCGGAAGCAGTTCGACAGCGCCGCCTCCTACTTCGGTCAGGCGGTGGCGGTGTCGGCGAACAGCACCGACACGACTGACCAGAAGTACCGGAACAACTCCGCATTCAGCCAGGGCGTGCTGTTGCTCAATGCCAAGAAATACGATCAGGCAGCCCAGGCCTTCGAGCAGTACCTCAAGTGGGTCCCGAACGACACGCAGGCGAAGCGCGGGCTCGCGCAGGCGTACCGCGGCGAGGGAAAGACCGACCAGGCCACGGCGCTCGAGAAGGAAGTCGTGGCGGCCGGCGGCAGCGCGGGAGGCGCCGGCGGGACCGGGGGCTCGGAGGATTTGATGAGTGCCGGCATCAATCTGTTCCGGGACAAGAAGTACGCCGAAGCGGCGGCGGCGTTCGAGAAGGTGGTCCAGGCGGAGCCCTACAATCGTGACGCGCTCTCCAGCCTGGCGAACACCTATCTGGCCCTGCAGAACGGACCCAAGCTGCTGGCCACGGCCCAGCGCCTCGTGGCGATCGAGCCGCTGAGCGAGAGCGCCCTCAAGCTGCTCGGCGAGGGGTACAAGCAGACCTCGAAGGTGGACGACGCGGTGAAGACCGCAGAGCAGGTGCTGGCACTGCCGGCCAACGTGAAGGCCGCGGACTTCTCGACCTCCGGCGCTGGGGCCTCGCTCACGTTGACCGCGGCAGGTCGCGCCGCCCAGACCGCCAGCGGCAAGCCGATTGCGCCGTCCGCCGTGCCGATCACCGTCGAGTTCATCAACGCGAGCGGCCAGCCCGTCGCGACCCAGGACGCCCAGATCCCGGCCGTGCCCAATGGATCGTCGCAGGACGTCAAGGTCGACGGCAAGGGCGCCGGCATCACCGCGTGGAGGTACAAGCGCAAGTAGGCGGCACTCGGCGGCGAGCGTTCGTAAGGAGCGACCATGGCGGGAGTACAGGCGGAGCGGGCGTCCGGCGAGGGTCTGACGACCACGCGCGCGCCATTCATCGAGCAGGCGCAGGCCGAGGGCCGGCTCTACATCAGTCAGCCCTATGACCTCTACTCCGAGGCCAACCACGAGGCGTGGCGGCGGCTGTACACGCGCATGGAGGATCGCTGGCGGCGCTACGCGAATCCGCGGTTCCTCCAGGGGATCGACAATCTCTGCCTCGATCCCCAGCGGGTGCCCCGACTGGAGGACGTCAATCGATTTCTCAGTCCGCTCACCGGCTTCAAGGCCAAGCCGGTGAGCGGGTACGTTCCCTCCTTCCTCTTCTTCGACTGCCTGCGCAACCGCGAGTTTCCCACGACGATCACGATCCGCGACGGTGCCACGCTCGACTATCTGCCCGAGCCGGACATCTTCCACGATATCGCGGGTCACGTGCCGATGCACACCGACCGCGCGTTCGCCGACACGCTGGTCCGTTTCGGCGACTGCGCGCACACGGCCGCGGAGATCGTGGCGGGGATCAAGGACGAGCAGGAGCAGATCCGGCGGGTGACCAGCATCTTCAAGGCGCTGGCCCGCTTCTTCTGGTTCACCATCGAGTTCGGCTTGATGCGAGGCCCCGGCGGCACGGGCTTCAGGGTATATGGCAGCGGTCTCCTCAGCTCGTATGGCGAGATCGCCCATTCGGTGGACTCCTCGCTGGTGCAGCGCTATCCGATTCAGCTCGAATGGGTCGTGAACCAATACTTCGAGATCGATCACTATCAGCCGTTGCTGTTCGTGGTAGAGTCGTTCGACCACCTGTTCGAGCTGGTCGGCGAGCTGGAGCAGTGGATGCGCGAGGGCCGGCTGGACAACGTCTCGCCGGGCGAGCCCGTCGTGAGCGAGCCCGATCTGCGCAGCTTTCTCGAGGCGTCACGGGCCAAATGAGGCGCCTGTGAGGACACCGTCGGCGCTTGACACTGCCACATGAGCCACTCACATTTTCGGCAGTCTTCGCGGGCGTAATTCAGTGGTAGAATGCCAGCTTCCCAAGCTGGACGTCGCCGGTTCGAGTCCGGTCGCCCGCTCTCTGGAAGCTCATCGCCTGGTGTCGCTCCGGTGACCTCGGGCGATTTTGTTTCCGAGCGGTTCCCGTGATGCCAGCGCCGCCATCAGATCTGCTTCACCGCTCGAGGCCGTTCCCGCGTCCGGAGCCGTCGTGATTGATCGGAGCGCGGGGATTCGGTCGCGGCTCGACTGCCGCACTCTCGACCACCGTCCCGTCGCCCAGCCGCAACATTGGGTGAGGGCACCCACATAAGCCACAGCAGGTTCGTGACTTAGGATAGCGCAGGCGGCTGCAGACCTGGCGCGGATCCTGCTGCTCCCGGCACGTCTCCTCCACCTGGGGTTCCATGCCGCTGTCCCGCCGTCTCTCGCGCCTCGCGCTCGCCGCCTTCCTGGCGGCCGTGTCGCTCACGTGCAATGGCGACAACGTCACCCAGCCGACGCCGGACGACGCGTCGCCCGCGCTTGTGGTCGCGGCGGGCGCGCCGGCCAGCGTCAAGCTGAACAAGCAGCCTCCCGCGTCGGCGCTGGACCAAGAGGTGTGGGACCCGTCGGTCCAGCCGCAGGTCCTGGTGAAGGACGCCGCAGGCGTCGCGGTGCCCAACGCGGTCGTCACGGCGAGCATCGCGACGGGGACGTTGCAGGGCACGGTCACGGCCACGACGAGCGCGAGCGGCGTCGCCAAGTTCGTCGACCTCGGCATTGCGGGTACGGGGCCGTACACGCTCCGCTTCACCGCGGGCACGGTCTCGACGACCTCCGCCACCATCACGATCTCCGCGCTCCCGCCCCAGGCCACGAGCGGCAAATGGGACGCGCCGGTGAACTGGGACATCGTGCCGCTGCACATGACGCTTCTGCCCACGGGCAAGGTGCTCGCCTGGGGCAAGTTCGAGAGCAATGGCACGATGTCGATGCCGCGACTGTGGGACCCGGCGGCCGGCGACCCGAGAACGGCGCGCATGGTCACGTTGGACACGATGCTGTTCTGCTCGGGGCATACGCTTATGGCCGACGGGCGCGTGATGGTTTCCGGCGGTCACAAAGCGGATGACGAAGGCCTCGACGTCACCAACATCTTCGACCCGGTGAGCGAGACGTGGGTGAGCGGTCTGCCCAAGATGGCCAAGGGCCGGTGGTACCCGACCGTGACCACGCTCGCCGATGGCCGGGTGATCACCGTGGCGGGCCGGGACTCGTCGTCCCGGACGGTGCTCATCCCCGAGATCTGGGAGAACAACCAGTGGGTGCAGCTCCCGGGCGCGAGCTACAACCTGCCGTATTACCCGCGCGACTTCGTGGCTCCGAATGGGCGCCTGTTCGAGGCCGGCGAGCGCATCAAGTCCCGCTGGCTCGACGTGGACGCCACGTCGACCGCTGGGCGCGGCCGCTGGTATACGATGGCGGGATTCGCCCACGTCTGGCCGTATAACCGCGACTACGGCTCCGCGGTCATGTATGAGGCTGGAAAGATTCTCTATGCGGGAGGCGGTGGCTATCTCACCTGGGGCTCGCCGGACCCCAAATGGGGTTCGCCGACCCCAACGGCGGAGATCATCGATCTGAACGCCACGGCGCCCAAGTGGACCAAGACAACGGAGATGCACTTCGCCCGGCGGCATCTCAACGCGACGATCCTGCCCGACGGCCAGGTGCTCGTGACGGGCGGCACCAGCGCGGGCGGCTTCAACACGCTCTCGGGCGCGGTCCACGCCGCCGAGGTATGGAATCCGGCGACGGGGACCTGGACCGTTCTCGCGAGCAACACGATCGACCGCGCGTACCACTCGGTGTCGCTGCTCATGCCCGATGGGACCGTGCTGCACGGCGCCAGCGGCGACGCCGCCGTGCCCAACGGTGGCGGCGCGAAGTATCCGGCACAGACCAACCACGAGATCTTCCGTCCACCGTACCTGTTCAAGGGCGTGCGACCGACGATCACCAGCGTGAGCCCGACCACGATCGGCTACAACCAGACGCTGACGGTCACCACCCCGAACGCCGGCCAGATCACCCAGGTCCGATGGATCCGGCTCGGTTCGGTGACGCACGCCTTTGACGCGAGCCAGCGGGCCAATACGCTCAGCTTCACCCACACCTCCACCCAGCTCAAGGTGACGACGCCGCGTCGCAATCAGCTCGCGCCGCCAGGCTACTACATGGTGTTCGTGCTCAACCGGAACGGGGTGCCGTCCACGGGCAAGATCGTGAAGGTGCAGTAGCCCGCGCCGCCCTGCGACTTCGCGCTTGGCAGGGCGCGCACCGGTCGCGCTAGATTTCGCGGGTGACGCCGAGTCTCGACGAAACATCCGTTTCCGCCCACGCTCGCGCGCTCGAGCGTGCGCTCCACGAGCGCTTCGGCCTCCGGGAGTTCCGCCCGGGCCAGCGTGAGGCCGCGCTCGCCGTGCTCCTGGGCCGCGACGTCGTCGCCGTCATGCCCACCGGGGCGGGCAAGTCCCTCTGCTTTCAACTGCCGGCGCTCCTGCTCGATGGTCCCACCGTCGTGGTCTCGCCGCTCATCGCGCTCATGAAGGACCAGGTCGACAAGCTCCGGGCGCGGGGCATTGCCGCCGCCGCCCTGCATTCGGGCCTGCCGCCGCACGAGCGCTCGGCGGTAGAGCATGCCATGGCGGCGGGCGAGGTGGCTCTGCTGTACGTCGCACCGGAGCGGCTCGGATACCAGGGCTTCCGCGAGGCCCTCCGCCGATTCTCCCCCGCGCGCCTCGTCGTGGACGAAGCGCACTGCATCAGCCAATGGGGGCACGATTTCCGGCCCGACTACCGGCGTCTGGCGGGCGTGCGGGCGGAGCTCGGGGTGCCCGCGGCGGCGTTCACGGCTACGGCCACGCCGGACGTCCGCGCGGACATCGCCGAGCAGCTCGGACTGGACCGGCCGCTGGATCTGGTCACCGGTTTCGAGCGTCCCAACCTGACCCTCGCGGTCGAGCCATGCCGCGGACGCGAGGAGAAGGCGGCCGCGCTCTCGCGAGTGCTCCGCGAGGTGGGAGCGCCCGGAATCGTCTACGCCGCTACCCGGAAATCGGTCGAGCAGTGGGCCGCCCTGCTCTCGAGCGCCGGCGTCCGAACCGCGCGCTATCACGCCGGCCTTACCGACGATGAGCGCACCGCGGCGCAGGACGCATTTCTCCGGGCGGAGGCGGACGTCATCGTGGCCACCAACGCCTTCGGAATGGGCATCGATAAGCCCGATATCCGATTCGTCGTGCATGCGGAGCTGCCGGGCAGTGTGGAGGCCTACTATCAGGAGGCGGGACGGGCGGGGCGGGACGGCCTGGCCGCCCGCTGCACACTGCTCTTTTCGCCGGCGGACGTGCGGACCCAGGAGTTCTTCCTGGAAGGCGCCAATCCCAGCCCGGACATGTTGCGCGCCGCATGGGGCCTGCTCGGTCAGGGCGTACCCGAGGAGACGATCGTCGAACAGCTGGGCCTGACCTCAGCGGCTTCGATGGCCGCGGGGACGGCCGTCAGGCTGCTCCGGCGGGTGGCCGAAAGTGGCGGCCTGCGGCCGGGACACGGGCCAGTGCCGCTGGATGACGGCGTGCGACAGCACAAGGCGCAGCGCGACCGGGAGCGTCTCGACACCATGGTGCGCTACGGATTTTCCCGTGGCTGCCGCACCCGGTTCGTCTATGACTACTTCGCGGGCGGCGCGCGTGGTGGTGTGGCGCCCCGCTGCGGCACCTGCGATGTGTGCCTGGGCTGGGGCAGAGCCACCGGGCGCCCGCTCGACGAGCCCGAGCTGCTTCGGGTGCGGATCGCGCTGTCCGGAGTCGGACGGTTATCGGGGAGATTCGGCGTCGAGCGCATCGCGCAGGTCCTCACGGGCAGCCGGGTCCGCGAGGTGCTCGACCGGAGGCTCGACGCCGTTCCCACCTATGGCAAGCTTGCGGGTGTTCCCCTCGATGAAGTGAAGGCGCTCCTCAACGCGCTCGCCGATGCCGGCCTCATCGACCGGCAGGGGATCGAAGGTGCCCGGCCTGGCGCGTTCGTGCTTGCCCTGACCGCCGAGGGCCGCCGCGTCGCCAAAGGCGAGGTGCGACCGGAGCTGGCGTTGCCGCCGGACGCCGCGGGCCGCCCGGCTCGCACCCGCCGCCGCAGGACCACTGGACCCGACGACTCGCTGCGCGCCCCGGGCGAGCGCGCCGCCCAGGGCGACCCTCGGCTGCTGGCCCGCCTCAAGGAGTGGCGCCGAGAGGAGGCCCGCCGGCAAGGCAAGCCGCCGTACGTCATCTTTCACGATCGTACCCTCGAGGCCCTCGCCGCAGCGTTGCCACGCGATCGCGTCGCGCTCGAGTGCGTGAAGGGCATCGGCCCCGCCAAGCTTGAGGCGTACGGCGAAGTGCTACTCCGACTCTTGGCCTGACCGGGGCTGAGAAACCACTTCGGTACGCACCGCGAAGTGGTTCCTCCTCTTGAATTTACAATTTGACAGTACGATCTTTCCGGGCTGGCGAAAGACGGTTTCCGGAAGAGGCGCATGATACGGGTAACGGCGGTACAGCGGGAGTCGATCGCGGAAGAGCTCGGGCTCGTCACGGGCACCGAGCTCATCAGCGTGAACGGTCGCGTGTTGGACGATTTCCTCGACTGGGAGTTTCTCACGGCCGACGAAAGCATCCTGCTGCACGTGCGCCAGCCCGAGGGAGAGGAAATCGAGTTCGACATCGAGCGCCCGCTGGGCGAGCCCCTCGGCGTGTCGCTCGAGCCGCCCCGCATCCGTCGCTGCGCCAATCGGTGCGATTTCTGCTTCGTGGACGGCCTGCCCGACGGCCTGCGCGACGTGCTGTACATCCGCGACGACGACTATCGTCTGTCCTTCCGCTACGGCAACTTCGCCACGCTCACCAACCTCAAGCCGAGGGACATCGCGCGCATCATCGAGTACCGGTTGTCGCCGCTTTATGTGTCGGTGCACGCGACCGACCCCACGATTCGCCGCTATTTGCTGCGAAACCCAACCGCGCCCGACATCCTGCCCCAGCTTCGGCACTTCGCCGAGCACGGCATTCAGTTCCACACCCAGGTCGTGATGTCGCCCGGCGTGAACGACGGGCCGGTGCTCGAGCAGACGCTTCGCGAGCTGTACGACTTCGGCGCCAGCGTGCTCGGCTGCTCGGTCGTGCCCGTGGGCCTCACGGAGTACAGCAAGCACCACCTGGTGCGCGAGCCCACCGCCGAGGAATGTCGCGCGGCCATCACGCTGGTCGAGGCACGGGCGGCGGTCGCGCAGCGCGAGCGTGGCGTGCACTGGGCCTTCGGCGCCGACGAGCTGTACCTGCGAGCCGGCGTCGCGCTGCCGCCGGCGGAGATCTACGACGGCTTCGATCAGGTGGAAAACGGCGTCGGCAGCGTCCGTTGGCTGCAGCGACGCATCGCCGACGGCGCCAGCGAGCTCCGTGCGTGGGAAGGGCGGCGCATCGGCGTGGTCACCGGCACGGCCATGGCGCCGCTCATGCCGATGGTGCTGGCGCCCCTCGCGAGCCTCACCGGCGCGCACTTCGAGCTCATCCCAGTCGTGAACACGCTGTTCGGCCCCTCGGTCACGACGGCCGGGCTGCTGCCGGGCACAGCCCTGCAGACGGCACTCGTCGGGCGGCGCGACCTCGACCTCGTGCTCCTGCCGGGTGAGGCCCTCAACGACGACGGGCTCTTCATGGACAGCATGCACCTCGATCTCCTGGCCGCGGGCGTCCCGATGGAGCTCAGGCCCAGCAAGGATTTCGTCGACGCGCTGTACCAGCCGGCTGCTGCGTGAGTACGCCCACCGTCGCCATTGTCGGTCGGCCGAACGTCGGCAAGTCCACCCTGTTCAACCGCATCGTGGGCGGTCGCCCGGCCATCGTCTCCGACCGTCCCGGCACCACCCGCGACCGTCACTTCGGCGACGCCGAATGGCAGGGCCGCCACTTCTGGGTCGTGGACACGGGTGGTCTCGTGCCGGAATCCGACGCATCGATGGATCGCGCCATCCGGCAACAGGTGGATTTCGCGCTCGAGGAAGCCGATGTCGTCGTGCTCGTGGTGGATGGGCGCGAGGGCCTCAATCCGGTGGACGAGGCGATCGCCGAACGGTTGCGCCGCGCACAGCGCCCGGTCGTGCTCGCCGTGAACAAGCTCGACGATCTCGAGCGGAGCACCGCGCAGTTCGACTTCTACCAGCTCGGCTTTGGCGACCCCATGGGCGTGAGCGCCGCGGTCGGGAAGGGAAGCGGCGACCTGCTCGACGCCGTCGTGGCCAAGTTGTCGCCGGCCCGGCCGGAGGAGAGTGAGTCGGCCATCGCGGTGGCGGTGGTGGGTCGCCCCAACGCGGGCAAGTCGTCGCTGGTCAATCGGCTGCTCGGCGAGGAGCGACATGTCGTCGCGCCCGAGGCCGGCACGACCCGCGACGCCATCGATTCCCTCTTGCGCTATCGAGGCATGAGCCTCAACTTCATTGATACTGCAGGCTTACGAAGACGTGCTAAAGTAGAAGATGACCTGGAGTTCTATGCCGCGCTCCGGACGGAGCGCGCGGTGGAACGAGCACAGGTCTGCATCCTCGTCGTCGACGCGACGCTCGGCATGCACAACCAGGATCTCCGCATCGCGACCCAGGCCTGGGATCACGGGTGCGCGCTGATCGTGGTCGCCAACAAGTGGGACCTGATCGAGGAAAAGGACGCCAACACGGCGCGTCGTGGTCAGGAGGCGTTGGTCGAGAAGGCGCCGTTCCTGCGCTACGTCCCGTTCATTTATGCCAGCGCGCTCACCGGCCAGCGGGTGCGCCGTATCCTTGATTTGATTCTCGACGTCGCCGAGGCACGGGAGCAGCGGGTGCCGACGGCGGAGGTGAATCGGGTGCTGACCGCGCTGCTCGAGCGCAACGCACCCCCGCAGAAGCCGGGCGAGGAGGTCAAGCTGCTGTACGCGTCGCAGATCGCCGTCGCGCCACCGACGTTCGCGATCGTGAGCAACCGACCGGACGACGTCCCTGACGCCTACCAGCGCTACCTCGCGCACGGGTTTCGTCAGGCGTGGCCGTTCGCCGGCTCGCCGCTCCGGCTCCGGTTCACCGCCCGCGGGGCGCGGCAGGCGCGGCGCGAATGAGCCGGGCCGTGGCGATCGCGCTGTCGTATCTGGTGGGCGCGATTCCCACGAGCTATGTCGCCGGCCGCCTGTTTCGCGGGATCGATCTCCGCGAGCACGGCAGCCGGAACCTCGGCGCGACGAATCTGTATCGCGTGCTGGGATGGCGCTACGCCATCCCGGTCGGCCTCTTCGATGCCGCGAAGGGGGTCATCCCCGTACTGGTGCTCGCGCCCAGGGCGAGCTCGTCCGAGCTGTTCGCGCTGCTCTGCGGGCTCACGGCCGTCCTGGGGCACGTGTTCTCGGTCTTCGTGCGGTTTCGCGGCGGGAAAGGTGTCGCCACAGCCGCCGGCGTGATGCTCGGCCTTGCCCCGCTCGCGCTCGGCGCCGCGGTCGTGGTGTGGGCGGTGCTCGTGTTCGGCACCGGCTACGTCTCGCTCGGCAGTATCGCGGCGGCGGCGGCCTTCCCGTTCGCGGTGCTCCTGCTCGAGCCGCCGGCGGACCCGCGAATGCTCTGGCTCGATGCCGCCGTCGCGGCGGCGATCATCTGGTTCCATCGGGGCAACATCCGCCGGCTGCTCAACGGCACGGAGAACCGGTTCGGCCGCCGCGCGGCGGTCACGCCGCGCTCGTGAGCGTCGTTGCGGTGCTTGGTGCCGGGAGCTGGGGCACCACGCTCGCGAACCTGCTCGCGGCCAAAGGCGAAACCGTCCGGCTCTGGGCGTACGAGGCCGACGTCGTCGCCACCGTGAACCGCACGCGCGAGAACACGCTGTTCCTCCCGGGCGTGCCATTGTGCGCCTCGCTCCGCGCCTACGACGACGCGGTCGAGGCGGTGCGCGGCGCCGCCATCATCGTCTCGGCACCGCCGAGCCACGCAACGCGCGCGGTGGCCGAGCAGGTGCGCACCGCGGTGGCGCCGGGCACGCTGGTGGTGAGCGCCACCAAGGGCATCGAGGCCGACACGCTCGCGCTCATGTCGCAGGTGCTGAGCGAGTGCCTGCCGGGTCTCCGGTTCGCCGCGCTGTCGGGCCCGAGCTTCGCCGTGGAGGTGGCGCAGGGCCAGCCGACGGCGGTGGTCGCGGCCGCGCACGACGAGGCCGCCGCGCGCGACGCGCAGCGGCTGTTCGCGACGGGGGCATTCCGGGTGTACTCGGGGCGCGACGTCGTCGGGGTCGAGCTCGCGGGCGCGCTCAAGAACGTGATCGCCATCGCCGCGGGCATTCTCGAGGGTCTCGGACTGGGCCACAACCCGCGCGCCGCGCTCATCACCCGCGGGCTCGCGGAGATCACCCGGCTCGGCGTGGCGATGGGTGCGGACCCGCTCACCTTCGCGGGACTCGCCGGGATGGGCGATCTGGTGCTCACCACCACCGGCAGCCTGAGCCGGAATCGCGCGCTGGGGCTGGCGCTCGCGGGCGGCGAGAGCTTCGAGCGCTATCGCGCCATGCACCGCACGGTCGCGGAGGGCGCCAACACCTCGCGCGCCGGCGTGGCCCTGGGCGCGCGGCAGGGCGTAGAGCTGCCAATCATCCAGAAGGTCTGGGAAGTGCTGTTCGACGGGAAGCCGGCGCGCGACGCCGTGCCCGAGCTCATGGGACGCGAACTCAAGGCGGAGCAGTGGCGATGACCTCCACTCGGCCGGTCCAGGAGTTTTATTCCATCGGTGAAGTCTGCGCGCTCACCGATCTCAAGCCCCACGTGCTCCGGTATTGGGAAAGCCAGTTCCGGTTCCTCAACCCGGCCAAGAATCGCTCGGGCAACCGGGTGTACAAGAGCCGGGAGGTGGAGCTGATCATGCTGGTGAAGCACCTGCTCTACACCGAGAAGTTCACCATCGACGGGGCGCGGCAGCGGATCGACCAGTATCGGCGGACCGGCGAGCTGCGCGCGTCCGCGCGAAAGGCATTCGAGGCGGAGCTGGCGACCGAGGTCCGGGCAGCGGTCGAGGAGATCGTGAAGATCCTCGACGGCCGGCCGGACGGGTCGCGCGGATGAACATCCTCGTCACCAACGACGACGGCGTCCTCGCTCCCGGTCTCGCCCTGCTGGCCGACGTCTGTCGCGACGTCGGTGCCGTAACGGTCGTCGCGCCCGACCGCGAGCAGAGCGGCACGTCCCACTCGCTCACGCTGCACCGTCCGCTTCGACCGACCCGCCGGCCCGACGGCGCGTGGCAGATCGACGGTACTCCCACCGACTGCGTGATGCTGGCGATCCAGGCGCTCATGCCCGAGCGCCCGGACTTCGTCTTCTCCGGCGTGAACCACGGCCCCAACATGGGAGAGGACGTGCTCTATTCGGGCACCGTGTCCGCCGCCATGGAGGCGGTGACGCTCGGCGTGCCGGGGATCGGCATTTCGTTCTCGGGTGGCACCCAACCCGAGCTCATGGCGACCTACCGCGAGGCGCTGGTGCATCTCGTGCGGCAGATCACCCGGGTCCCCACCTTTCCCGAACAGACCCTGCTCAACATCAACCTGCCCGCCATTCCGGCCTCCGACGTGCTGGGGATCCAGGTGACCAAGCTCGGGAGCCGCTACTTTTACGACTCGCTCCGCCGGATGACCGATCCCTGGGGCCGGGAGATCTACTGGATCGGCGGAGGCACGATCACCTGGACCGGCACGGAGAACTCCGACCACCTCGCGGTCGCCGAGGGGTACGTCTCGATCACGCCGCTGCATATGGATCTGACGAATTACGCCCTGCTCGAGACGGTCAAGCACTGGTCGCTGGAGCGTTGATGGAAGGGGACGGCTACGGCGGGTACCGGACCCGGTTGGTCGAGACGCTCCAGCAGAAGGGCATCCGCGATCTGGCCGTGCTTCGCGCCATCGGCACGGTGCCGCGACATCTCTTCGTGCCCGAGAGCGTGCGTCATCGGGCCTACGAAGACGTCGCCCTGCCGATCGCGGGTCGACAGACGATCTCCCAGCCCTGGGTGCAGGCGCGCTACCTCGAGCTCGCGGCCCTCACCGGGCGCGAGCGCGTGCTGGAAGTGGGAGCGGGCTCGGGCTATCAGACCGCGCTGCTGGCCCAGCTCGCCGAGGCCGTGTTCGCGGTCGAGCGAATTCCTGCGCTGGCGCAGAGCGCGCGCGCCGCACTCGAGGCGGCGGGCATCCGCAACGCGACGGTGCTGGTGGGCGACGGCACGCTCGGCTGGCGGCCGTTCGCGCCGTACGACGCCATTCTCGTGGCCGCCGCGTCGCCCGAGATTCCCGGACCGCTGGTGGAACAGCTCGCCCCGGCGGGCCGGCTGATCATTCCCCTGGGCGACCGGCACACCCAGGTCCTGACGCTCGCCCGCAAGCTGGGCGACGAGTTGCGCATCAGCACCGTGGCCGACGTGCGCTTCGTACCGCTCCTCGGAGAATTCGGATTCACCTCATGAGCGTGGCATGACGTCCTTCTTCCATTGGCTCGCCGACAGTGTGCTCGCGCTGGGCTATCCGGGCATCGTCGTGCTCATGGCCATCGAGTCCTCGGTGCTGCCGCTGCCGAGCGAACTCGTGATGCCGCCCGCCGGCTATCTCGCCGCCAAAGGGCACATGAACGCCGGGCTCGCGGTGGCGGCGGGGACGTTGGGAAGCTTGCTGGGCGCGCTCCTCAACTACACGCTCGCGGTCGTGGTGGGGGAGCCGGTCCTCCGCCGTTACGGACGGTATGTGCTGGTGTCCGAGCGCTCGCTCGACCGCACGGAGGCCTTTTTCCGGCGGCACGGCGAGATCAGCACCTTCATCGGGCGACTGCTGCCCGTGATCCGCCATCTGATCTCGATTCCGGCGGGCCTCTCCCGCATGCGACTTGGCCGTTTCGCCGCCTTCACCGCGCTCGGCGCCGGGCTGTGGTGCGGAATCCTGACCTATCTCGGATGGCTCATCGGGCGCCATGGCGGCGACGTGGAGCGGGCCATCGGCCCCTACGTGCACCAAACGCTGGTGCGCTACGTGCTGCCCGGGGCGGCGATCCTTGTCCTGGGATACATCTGGTGGCGTCGGCGGCAGGCCTCGAGGTCCCAGGCCACGTGATTCGGCGGTTCCTGGTGCATGGCGTGGTACAGGGGGTGGGGTTCCGGTGGTTCGCCGCGCGCCATGGTCGTGCACTCGGTCTGACGGGATACGCCCGCAATCTCGCCGACGGACGGGTCGAAGTGGTTGCCGCCGGTCCCGGGGAGCCACTCGCCCGGCTCGAAGCCTTGCTGCGCGACGGCCCGGCGAACGCCCGGGTGGACCGGGTCGAGCGGGAAGAACCGACCGGAGATCCCGAAATTCCCCTGAGGAGCTTCGACATCCGATGACGATTGTGACCCCGCTGGCCCGCCACGTGCTCGACACGCTGCGGGCGATTCCCAACTACCCCAAGCCGGGGATCATCTTTCAGGACATCACACCGGTCCTGCGCGATGGCAAGCTGCTGCGCGCGGTGGTGGAGGCGATGGCCGATCCGTTCCGCGACCTGGACGTGACTCACGTGCTCGGCGTCGAGGCACGAGGCTTCATCCTGGGCGGTTGCGTGGCGACCAGCCTGGGAGCCGGCTTCGTGCCCGCGCGCAAGCCCGGCAAGCTGCCCTGGGAGCGGGTCGTGGAGTCCTACGACCTGGAGTACGGCACGGACGCGTTGGAAGCCCACCGGGACAGCCTCCCAACCCCCGCTCGAGTGCTGATCG
This sequence comes from Gemmatimonadales bacterium, assembly GCA_051955835.1. Classification (GTDB taxonomy): domain Bacteria; phylum Gemmatimonadota; class Gemmatimonadetes; order Gemmatimonadales; family GWC2-71-9; genus CAVVWJ01. The sequence continues at coordinate 18,287 of JBQCGH010000039.1, read as the reverse complement.
TGGACGACGTCCTCGCCACCGGCGGCACCGCCCGTGCCGCCGGGCAACTTGCCCGAGGGCTCGGCGCCGAGCTCGTGGGGTGGTCCTTCCTGCTCGAGATCGGCGGGCTGGGTGGCATGGAGAAGCTCCTCGGGGCAGCCACTCACATTGTGGCGCGCCGCTGACCCCGTGCCGTCCACACTTGGACTTTCGCCGGCTCGCCCGCGGGATTACCATACCCGCCGAGACCGCGCCCGGCGGCGCTCACGGGGACGTCAGAGACTGCATTAAGTCGCGCCGATAACTTAAGTTCCGGCAATGTGTCGCCCCCGTAGCTCAGATGGATAGAGCAGCAGTTTCCTAAACTGTTGGCCGCGTGTTCGAGTCACGCCGGGGGCACTCGGGGCAGGGCACCATCACCTTTTCGCAGGGCACACATGGCCACGACCGTTCATCCCACCACGCGTGAGCGCGCCAGCGTCCCGGCGCCGTCCCGCCCGTGGTATCGAGACCGCAACCGGCAGCTGATCGCACTCGCGGGCGTGGTCGTGGCGCTGGCCCTCATTGCCTGGCTGGTCATCAAGAGCCAGACGCGCAAAGAAGAGTTCGCCGCGCAGCGGCTGGATCATGCCCGGGAAGCGGCCGAGGCCGGCAACCTGCCGCTCGCCTCGAGCGAGCTGCAAAAGCTCATCCAGGACTACAAAGGAACGGACGCCGCGAGCGAGGCCGTCATTACGCTCAACCAGGTCCGGATGGTCAACGGGCAGACCGAGCTCGCGGCAGTCGGCCTGCGTGACTTCCTGGCCACCAAGCCGGATGCGAAGTACGTCGCGCCCGCCAACGGCCTTCTGGGGGCCGCCCTGGAGAACGCGCAGAAGTGGTCGGATGCCGGCGACGCCTTCTCCAACGCCGCCAAGGCCGCCGACGTGGAGTACCTCAAGGCCCGCTACCTGATCGATGCCGGCCGAGCCTACCGCGAAGCGAGTAAGCCCGCGCAGGCGATCGCCGTCTACCGGGAGATCATCCAGAAGTATCCCAAGTCGTCCAGCTTTACCGAGGCCCAGGTTCGGCTCGCCGAGCTGACCGGAGGGAAGATGTAGCGTTCCGGATCTCGGCAGATCACACGCGGGCCAGCTCACCGGCTGGCCCGTTTGCGTTCCGACCGGCACGCGTTCGACGTCCGGCGCGCTCGAATACGTCTGGCGGGGAGGACGGCGAAGCATTCATATTGCGCAACCCACGTTGACCAAGACCGGACGGCGCACCAGGCAGATTGCTGGGACGTTGCCAACCAGGCGCGTTGCCGAAGCCAATCTGGCCGATCTCCGACGTGGATTTGAGCCGGTCCAACGCGGAAGCGGCCGCCTGCGCGGCGTGCGGCACCCGGCGGACCCGATGCACCCTTGGCGAGGAGCTCATGATGCGAGCCTGTTCGAAGGTGGCGGTACTGCTGGCAGCCGCCGCACTGCCGTCCGGCGTGGCGATGGCGCAGACCGGGTTCAACGGCGTGATCACGTTCCAGAGCGATAGAAACGGGGGAAAGCAGGAGACCTTCGTCCAGACCACGAAGGGTCACAAGGTCCGGATCGAGGGGTTCGGGAGCGACAGCGGCTCGATGATCGTGGACAACGATGCCAAGTCCATGATGATGGTCGAGCCCTCCAAGAAGCAGTACATGCTCGTGACACAGCAAGATATGCAGCAGATGCAGGCAATGATGGGCCCCATGATGGAGCGCATGAAGCAGGGTCACGACGCCAAGCAGGGGTCCTTCAACTTCACCAAAACCGGAAAGAGCGAGAAGGTCGCCGGGGTCTCGTGCGACGTGTATCACGGCACGTACGTCGACGAAGAGGGCAACAAGAACGAGGGTGAGGCCTGTGTCGCGACCGGCGTCGGCTTCGCACTCGCGGATATCATGGCCAACAACCCGCTGCTGCAGCAACACGGCCCCGGGCACGACATGATGGACCAATACCGGCAGCTGGTGGGCGGCAACAAGGGCATACTGAAGGCCACGAGCATCAAGGACGGCAAGGCGACGACCGAACTCGAGGCGACCAAGATCGAGCCCAAGGACGTGAGCGACACGGTCTTCGCGCCGCCGAAGGGATACAAAGAGATCCGGATGGCCGACATGATGATGCAGGCGCACGGCGCCATGCAGCGCATGCAGCAGGGTCAGGCCGGGAAACCGCAGCGGTAACACCGGCGCAGATCCGCGGGAGCGGGCGCGTCGCGCCGGCCGCTGTCTCGGGCCGGGGCGGTCACGGCGGGACCATTTTCCGAGGCCACATCCGGGGGCCGCCGGCTTGGAACGGGGTTAGGCGAAGCCAAGAACCGGGAGGACGTTCGAGGACAGATCAACGACGTATAAGATAGATTATGTTAAGTTGGACCGTGGAAAACTGTGGATAGCTGTGGAGCAATCGGATCGACATGGCTCGCCTGCCGCCGGCAAGGACACCGCCGGAGGCGCGTAAGCTGCTGGCGTTGAATCGCTTGCTTGAAACGTATGTGCTTTGGGACTTTCGGGCGCACCACCATCCGGGCAGAAACGATCGGGGGCTCAGCCCTCCCAGACTGCGCGAAAGACCCGCTTGCCCTGCCCCCCGAGCCAGACATCCGACGCGAGCCCGCGCCCCAGTACCGCCCGGACCAGGAGTTCCTCGCCGCCCCGGCTCCGGAACCTGACGGGTAGCGCCGCCGCCGCGCGAGCCGCGAGGGCGACCCCGGCCGCCACGGTGCCCGTCCCGCAAGCCAGCGTCTCGCCTTCGACACCACGCTCGAAGGTTCGGATCAGCCAGGGGTCACCTTCGGCGCCGGGCGCGCCGACGAAGTTCACGTTGGCTCCGGCTGGGCCCAGGCTCGGGTGCGACCGCAGCTGCCGCCCGCGGCCGGCGACATCCAGCGCCCCGATGTCGTCCACGCCCAGAACCAGGTGCGGCACGCCGACCGTCACGAAGGTCATCCACCGCTCGCCGGGGCTCCGCGCGATCGCGGGCGGCTCGCTGGGCAGCTCGACGTCCGGGAGACGAACCTCGGCCTGATCAGCGCCCGGGGTGCTGCGCGCGCGAACGGCACCGGCATCCGTCAGCAGGCAGAGCTCGCCGGGCTCGACCAGCTCGAGGTAGGTCGCCAGACGAGTGCTGCAGAGCGCGGCGTTGCCGCACATGGCGGCCCGCGACCCATCGGAGTTCCAGTACGTCATCCGAACCGAGGTCGCTGTCTCCGGCGTCAGGATCACCAGGCCATCCGCGCCCACCCCCGTCCGCCGGTCGCACAACTGGACGACACGCTCGGCCGGCCACTCCTCCGCGCGGGTCGAGCGTCCGTCGAGAAAGACGAAGTCGTTCCCCGACCCCGTCATTTTGTAGACGATCGTGTCTCTCACAGCCGCCTCGAAAGCGCCTGCATCCGGAGCCACCAGACCATCCAGATGGCTTCGCGCACGATGCGCTTGTTCATCTTGCTCTGCCCCTCGACGCGATCGGTGAACACGATCGGGATCTCGAGCAGCCGGAAGCCCTTCTTCCACGCCCGGAAACTCATCTCGATCTGGAAGGAATAACCGTTGGACCGGACCCGATCGAGGTCGATCGCCTCGAGCACGCGTCGGCGAAAGCATTTGAAGCCGCCGGTGGAATCGGTGAGCGGTAGTCCGGTGACGCGGCGCGCGTACTCGTTGGCCCCCACCGACAGCAGCAGGCGGCTGATGGGCCAGTTGATGACGTTGACGCCGGTATGGTAGCGCGACCCGAGCACGAGATCGGCGTGCTCGGCGGCCCGCAGGAACTCGGGCAGGAACTTCGGGTCGTGACTGAAGTCGGCGTCCATCTCGAAGATCAGGTCGTAGCCGTGATCCAGCGCCCAGCGGAACCCCGCAATATACGCCTTGCCCAACCCCCCTTTGCCCGGCCGATGCAGCACGTGAACGCGCGGCTCCGCGGCGGCCATCTCGTCGGCCAGGCTCCCGGTGCCGTCGGGCGAGTTGTCGTCCACCACGAGCACCTCGAGCCGAGGATCCTGCTGCAGGATCTGCGGAACGATCAGCGGCAGGTTGATCCGCTCGTTGTACGTCGGAATGACCACGATGGCCCGCTCAGGCATGGGCGGTCTCCTGGCCACGGCGCCACAACGGCGCGCTGAGGAAGACGAGCGTGATCAGGAGCGCAACCGCCGTGACGAGCTTGCCTCGGGGATACGTGGACGACGCGAACCATAGGCGCACCTCGCGCGCGCCCGACGGTAGCACCACGCTGAGCAGTGCGTGATCCGCTCGCAGGACCGGGACCTCCTTGCCGTCGACGGTAGCGTGCCAGTCCGGATACCAGGTCTCGCCGACGATCAAGTAGCCGGGCGTGGGCATCGTTCCCGCCAGCTGGATGCGCATCTGACCCGGGGCCCACGCGGCGACCGAGGCTGTCACGGGCGCCGTCCCGGGGATCTGGCCCGGGCGGATGCGCTCCGGTGACACGGTGGCGGTGTCGTTGTAGAGCACGAGGCGGTCGTACGGAAACCGCGGGTCTACCACGGTGGGTGCCACCTGATCGTCTGCCAGCTTGGCGGCGCCGGCCACTACGCGGGCGTATGCCGGAGCGGTGTCGCGCTCCAGCAGGATGGCCGGGGTGCCGGGTGTCGTCGGCACGGGGCCCAGCACCTGGTGGAAGCCCGGAACCGTCTGCGGCTGCGGCAGCAGGATGAATCGGACCGCGAGCAGATCGAGCAGCGCTGGGCTGCCGGCGTAGCGCCACTCCCCCTTCCCGCCGAGCAGCTCGTCGTAGAACCGGATCTCCTGGCCATGATAACCGAGCATCGACTGGATGTCGTGGGCCATGAGGTACGAGCCCTGGTACACGCCGGCGTCCAGTACCCGGAACGGCTTCGCCGTCGCGCGGAGTTTGGTCGTGACCGCGTCGTCGGCGAAGGTGACGGACGCGGGGTCACGAAACTCGAAGAACAGCCGATCGATGCTCCAGAGATCGGCCGTCACCACACACGCGAGCGCGGCGGCCGCCGCGGCCCCACGCAGGCGTCCGCGCCAGATTGCCCAGACCGCGCCACCCCCGATCACCACGGCGATCAGAAGGCGGATCGCGCCAAGGCGAAGCTCGGGCGCGTTGGCGGCCACCCTCGAGGCCTGGTCGGCTCCGGCCAGCACGGTCGCGACCGCCTGCAGGATGCCGATGACCCCGAGCACCGCGATGCCGGCCAGCACGCCGAAGGTCACCTTCACGGCGCGCCCGGACACCTCCCCGCGGAGCAGCCGGTCGGCGCCGAACGCGGCGATGGCGGCCACGGGCAACGCGACCAGGAAAAAGGCCATGCCGGGCGCCCGCACCTTCTTCATCATCGGCATGACCTCGTACCACAGATAGTAGAACGGCGTGTGGCCGCCGAACGAGATCAGCAGAAACAGGATCGCGATGACGCCCAGTGCCTGCACCAGCCGCCGCCGCGACCGGTCCGCGACCCCGAACACCGCCAACGCCACGACGACGGCGCCGAGATACTCGGTGTGCAGCTTGAACACGTTCCGGCCCCAGTAGTGGTCGAGTACGCCGTTGAACTGCGGCAGCACCGTCGTGGCGATCTCCTCGGGCGGCATGGAGAACAGCGTCGCGTAATCCCATCCCGTGCTCGGGCCACCGGCGCCGCGCGGGGAGTACGGCACGTAGGCAACGAACGGGATGATCTGGATCGCGGCGATCGCCAGTCCCACGAGCACGGCCCCGAAGGCCAAGGTCAGCTCGCGCGGCCAGCGGAGGTCCGCCGGCCGCTCGGGATCGAGAAACGTGAGATAGAGAGTCCACAGCGCGCACGCGACCAGCATGTAATACGCCATCTGATAGTGCGGCGCCAGCATGCAGAGACCTACCACGAGCGCCAGCAGTCCGTAGCCCCAGAGCCGGCGGTCGCGGATGGCGCGCACGAGCGCGAGCAGCGCAAGCGGTGTCAGCGCCGAGACGAAGAGCTTCCCGTCGTGCCCGGGTCGAACCAGTGACGCCACGATGCCGGTCAGCTCGTAGCTCAGCCCGCCCACGACCGCCGCCGTCCAACTGGCCCGGAGCGCTCGGAGGAAGGCGTACATGAAGATGCCCGCCAGCACGATGTGGCCGCCGAAGCCGATGTTCATCGCGGTGTCGACCGGCATCACCCACCGGAGCCAGGCCGTCGGGTAGAAGATGTCGCCGTGCTGGGCGGCGATGAACGGGAGGCCGCCGAACAGGTACGGGTTCCACTCCGGGATATGTCCCGTGTGGCGGAACATCTCCGCGCCGAAGAGACGGAAACCGTACCCGGCGACATACTGATCGTCGCCCAGGAGCCACCGGCCGGCGAACATGGGCCAGCACAGCGTCAGCGCGGCGAGCAGAAAGACCACCGCGGCCACCAGCGCGGGGCGGCGGGGCTCGAACGACGCGAGCGGATCATGTTCAACGTGCGACACGCGTTCTCCCCTGCGGCAAGATCAGAAACGGCACGGCGGCCCCGAGCTCGGTTACGGTGAGCAGCAGCCGGGAGGCCAGTGCCAGCGCGGTCGCCGACCCGATACCCAGGGGCCCCTGCAGCATCAGAATGAACAGCCCCTCGCGCACGCCGAGCCCGCCCGGGGCGAAGAGGGCGAGAAACCCGGCAAGATAGGAGGCGGTGAACACCGCTACGGCCGGCAGCAGCCGGAGGCCGGCGTGCGGGAGGACGCCACGCGCAAGGCACCAGAGCGCTGCCCCATAGCCGAACCACGCGAGCGCGTTGGCCACGATCCCGACCACGAGCCCGACCGCGGCCGGCGCGCCGCGCGCTTCGGCGTCGGGCGCCGCAAACCGAAGCAAGCGGCGAAGGAATGGAGGCCAAAGCAGCAACCCCACGCCGACCACTGCACCGACGATGAGCAGGGCGAGCGCCGCGCCCGCCCCCGGGTGGGCCGCCTCCAGCGCTTCGCGGCCGGTCACGCCCGCCACCGCGGCGCCCGTCCCAACCGCCAGCACCTGCAGGACGACGGCGGAGCCGGTCGCCGCCCAGGGCGCCACGCCGAGCCGCTGCGCCATGAGTGCCATGCCGGCCACCGCCCACACCTTCCCCGGCAGATATTTGCCGAGGCTCGACACGGTCCAGATGCGCGCCGCGTCCCAGGCGCCCAGCCGCTGCCCCCACCCCGCGAGCATCGTTCGCCATGCCACGATAAGCACGGCATACATCAACCACACCAACACGAGGCTCGCGACCAGCCAGCTGGGATCGAGCTCGATACGGAGCGGCTGGGCGCGCAATGCCTCCCAGTTACGAAGCAGACTCCGGGCGGCGAACGCCACGATGGCGAGTCCGACCAGCCACTGCGCCGCCCGCAACCGGCCCGCGCGCCCGGAACTACGCACCGAGGGCCTCGCGGTACCACCCCTCGCAGAGCTCGGCGACGTGATCCGGGCTGAGCCTCGCCCGCCACGACTCACCCACGAGACGAGCCAGTGCCAGCCGCTCCGGATCCTGGAGCAGATCGAGCGCCGCGTCGCTCAGCGCCTCGGCCGACGGAAGCGTGAGACGCCCGGCGCCGCTGTCCGGCACGACATCGAGCAGGCCACCGCCGTCCCAGCACGCGATGACCGGCACGCCCACCATCAACGCCTCGGCGGCGGCGAGGCCGAATCCCTCGCCCTGTGCGGGGAACAGCATCAGGTCGGCACGAGCGAGGTGGTCGATCACGTCGCTGGGCGCCACCGCCCCGAGAAACCGGACAAAGGGCGCGATGCCGAGGCGGTCGGCTTGGCGCTCGAGCCGCTCCCGTTCGGGGCCGTCGCCCACGATCGTGAGCGGTAGATCGTGCCCGCAGGACGCGAGGAACGCGGTGGTCTCGATGGCGAGACTGATACGCTTCTGCGCCGAGAGCCGCGCCACGACGATGGTCCCGCCTCCGGCGCTGGTCCAGGGCCAGCCGCCGCTGTCGACCGGCATGGGGTGCACGTGCGCGGGCGGCACGTGGCGCCCGGTGGCGGTCTGGACCCAGCCCGCCAGCTCGCGCGAGACGGCGGTCACGACCCGGGCCCGCGTGAACACCGGACGAGCCAGGCGCCGCGCGAGCCGAGACCCGCGAAGCAGCGCGGCATCGGTGCCGTGCACCGTAAGCACCAGCGGCGCGCGTGCCGGGGCCGCGAGTCCCGCCGGGACCCACCAGTGCGCGTGGATCAGATCGGCGCCGCCGGCGATCTCCTCACGAGCGGCGCGCCCCAGCGCCCGCCACAGACCCGCCAGAGCGCGCCAGCCGCCCGGCGCGCGCAGCGCCGACCCCATGGTGCCGCGATAGGCGATCGTCTCGAGTCGTGTGGGCGCGTAGCGCACCCGGCGGACGTGCACGCCCTCGCGCTCCTCCTCGCCGCCCTGCCCCGCGTCACTGGGCGCGACGACCCGCACCTCGATGCCGCGGCGCACCAACGCAGCGGCGAGCGTCCCGAGGAAAGCCCCCGAGAGATCGCCCGGCCATCGGGGATAGTTGTGGGTCAGGAAGACCACCCGCACCGGTCAGTCTCGGGGGTCGGGCTTGTCCAGTCGATCGAGCGCGCGGGCGACCGCCCGCGTCTCCTCCTGCAGTCCCGCGACCATCTCCCCGAGGAGGCCGAACCCGAACAGGGCGATGCCGCTGATCACCATGGTTTCTACCAGGTTGAGCAGCGGCCGGAAACCGAAGCCGAAGCCGAAGCGGAGCACCAGCGCCACGATGCCCGCCAGCAGACCGATCAGGAACAGGGTCACACCGCCGATGCCGAAGAAAAGCATCGGCTTCCGGCCGAACCGGAGCTGAAACCACACGCTCAGGAGATCGAAGATGCCGATGGGAATCCGGCGCCAGGTGAACTTGGACTGACCCGCGCGGCGGGGATACAACGGCACGGGGAGCGAATCCAGGCGATAGCCGTCGGCGGCGGCGATGACGACCATGTACCGGTGCCAGTCGGGCCGGAGCGACATCCCGTCCATCACCTCGCGCCGGTACGCCTTGACCGAGTTGAGGTCGGTGACCCGGATCCCGAAGAGCCAGCGGCAGAGGGCATTGTAGACGGAGCTGACGAACGCCTTCTCGTACTTCCCCTGCTTGGTGCCAGTGACGATGTCGGCCCGGCCGGCGAGAATCGGCGCCACCAGACGCGGGATGTCCTCGGGCAGGTATTGCAGGTCCGCGGGATAGAACACCAGGATGTCGCCGCGCGCGACCTCGCCGGCCGACCGGAGGGCGTCCGCAATGCCGCGCTGGCGCCGGTGGGTCACGACCCGAAGGAACGGGTGTGACCCCTGCAGCTCGTGCAGCACCCGCGCGCTGTCGTCACGGGAGCCGTCGTTGACGACGACGACCTCGAAGCTGAACCCGGCGGCCCCGAGTGCCTCGCCGCATAGCCGCACGAACTCGGGAAGGTTGGCCGCCTCGTCCTTCGCCGGGACGAGCACGCTGACGTCCAGCGTCTCGGCGGCGGGAAGGGTCATACCCGCTTGCGCATGCGCGCCGGCAGGATGCCGAGCTGGTCCCGGTACTTGGCGACCGTGCGGCGGGCGATCTGAATCCCCTGCTCCTGGAACAGGTGCACGATCTGCTGGTCGGTGAGCGGCTTCCCGGTGTCTTCCTCGGAAACCATCTTCTGCAGTTTGGCGCGGATCGAGCGGGCGCTCGCGTCCTCACCGGAGGCCGTGGCGAGCGCGCTCGAGAAGAAGAACTTGAGCGGCAGCACGCCGCGCGGCGTCTGCACGTACTTCTCGTTGGTCACCCGACTCACCGTGGACTCGTGCATGTTGATGACCTCCGCCACCTCGCGGAGCGTGAGCGGGCGGAGATACTCGATGCCCTTCTCGAAGAAGTCCCGCTGCCGGTCCACGATGAAGTTCATGACCTTGAGCATGGTCTGGCGGCGCTGCTCAATGGCCTGAATCATCCAGTTCGCGCTGTTCATCTTCGAGGCGATGAACTCGCGGTTCTCGGGGGTCATCTTCTTCTTGTCGCGCGCGATCTCCTGATACGACCGGCTGAGGCGGAGCCGCGGCATCCCGGTATCGTTGAGGAAGACTTGGTACCGGCCCCCGATTTTCTCGACGATCAGATCGGGAATGATGTAGCCGTCGCTCTGGCTCGCGTGCTTGAGGCCGGGCTTGGGATCGAGCCGGGCGAGCTCGTCGGCCGCGGACTGCACGGCAGCGGGCTCGACGCCGAACCGCTTGGCCAGGTCGTTCCAGCGGTGGGCGATGAGATCGGGAAACGCGTCGTGCACCAGCCGGTAGGTGAGCGAAGTGGTGTCGGCCTGCTCGCCGAGCTGGATCAGGAGACATTCGCGGAGGTCCCGGGCGCCGACACCCGGCGGGTCGAGGCGCTGGATGATGGCGAGCATCTCCTCGGCCTCCGCCATGGTGTAGAACGCCGCGGACGCCGCGGCGGGATCGGGGGCCGGCGTCTCGGGCGTGTCCGTGCCGTCAGCGCCCTCGTTCCCCTCCTCCCCGCCGTCCGCGTCGGCATCGACATGCCCGGCGACCAGCTGGTTCACCGAGCCGACGATCTCCTCGAGCGACGCCGCCAGATACCCCTCATCGTTGATGTTGCCGAGGAACTCCTCCGCCAGGAGCAGCTGGCGCGGGGTGAGCGTCATCATCTGGAGCTGCTCACGCAGGTAGTCGATCAGATCCTTGGTCTCGACCGTGACGGGCTCGGTGTACTCGAGCTGCTCGTACTGCTCGCGCGTGCCCCCGACCTCGAAGCCGTTGAGGAGGATCTCCTCCCAGTCCATTTCCTCCTCTTTCTCCTTCTGCTCCTTTTCCTGCTCGGCGTCCTTCTGCTCGGGCGTCTCGTCCTCGGGCTCCAGCAGCTCCAGGAACGGGTTGGCAAGCAGCTCCTGCTTGAGGTGCTGCTGCAGGTCCATCATGGGCATGTACAGCATGTCCATGGCCTGATAGAGCCGCGGGTTGACCCGCAGCTCCTGCCGCAAGCTGGTGTGCTGGGAGAGCCCAGTTCTCATGCCACCGACTCCAGACGGGCGCGGAGACGCGCGGTGAGGGTGGGCCCCAGATACAGTTGCGCCACCCGGTCGTCGTACACGAGCTCACTCACCTTTCCGGCGGCCTGCACTTTGCCTTCGAACATGATGTAGGCCCGGTCCACGATATCGAGGGTCTGCTCGACGTTGTGATCGGTGATCAGCACGCCGATGCCGCGGTGCCGAAGCCCGGCGACAATCGTCTGGATGTCGTGCACCGCGATCGGGTCTACGCCCGCGAAGGGCTCGTCCAGCAGCATGAACTTGGGCTCGGTCACGAGCGCGCGGGTGATCTCGAGCCGCCGCCGCTCGCCGCCGCTCAGGCTGTACGCCCGACTCCGGCGGAGGTGCTTGATGGACAGCTCGTCCAGCATGCGGTCCAACTCGCGCTGGCGCTGCTCGCGCCCGAGGGGCCGGGTCTCGAGGATCGCCAGAATATTTTCCTCGACCGTCATCTTCCGGAAGATCGAGGGCTCCTGCGCGAGGTAGCCGATGCCGGCACGCGCGCGCTCGTACATCGGTGCCCGCGTGAGATCGAGACGGTCGAGCCGCACCTGGCCGGCGTCCGGGCGAATCAGACCCGTTATAAGGTAGAAGGTCGTCGTCTTTCCCGCGCCGTTGGGGCCGAGCAGGCCGACGATCTCGCCCTGCTCGACCCTGACGCTGACCTCGTTCACCACCCGGCGGTCCTTGAAGCTCTTGACCAAACGCGTGCCCTCGAGCACGCTCGTGCTGGTGCGTTGGGGAGCCGCCGGCCTCGACCGTCGCGCCGAACGCTGCGCCGCCCGTCCCGCCGCCGCGAGCAGGGCGTCGTAGATCGCCTGACGGTCCTCCGCGCCGGTGCCCCACCAGGCCACGCGCGGCTGGACCGGCTCCCAGTCGGAGCCGGCAGTGTCGACCAGCCAGCCTTCCACGGCGAGCCGCGGGAGCACGGAATTGCGCAGGTGATCCCGCACCTCGTCGCCCGTGATCTCCTGCTCCGCCGCGGTCCCGAGCGCCTGATAGCAGGCGAGGTGCGCCTCGCGATACGACATCACGAGGTCGCCGAAGCTCGCCACGTCGCCGGGACCGGCCGCCCGCGTGATGGCCGCCAGCGCGATGGCGACCGACGGATCGCGGTCGCCGAGCGCGGCGACCCATTCGGGGGCGCTCATCGGCCGGGTGGCCGCGTGGCGCCCGGCCGGGTCACGCCCGACGGCCTGGGCGTCCCGCGCGTCGGCGTGGCGCGGCTCTTGGGCGCCGGCGCGGCGCCGGAGCTGTCGGCCGGCGGGGCCGTGCTGTCCGCGGCGGCCTCGAGCTGGATCCCGTCCACCTTGCCCCGGATGTCCACCCGGTCGGCGCCGCCCCCGGGCGTGTTCTTCATGGTCACGACAATGACGTCGCCGCGGGCGTAGTTGATGGAGGGGCGGCGCGGCGCCTTGGCGTTGTGGTCGAGGTGGTACGACTGCGCACCCACGCGCGCCTCGATGCGGCTGAGCACCGCCCGCCGCTGACCGGCGGAGTCGGACGCGGTGAAGCTGGCGATGACCGTGTCGCCGCGCATCCAGTCGCGGTCCTGCGCGACCGAATCGATGGTGCCGCCGAGCCAGGCCTTGCGATATCCGCGCACCTGCTTGAGCAGCTGGCCCGGTGAGTCGATCGCGAGGGAGTCGGCGCGCATGGCGTAGGACGTGGAGACCGCGTAGGGCCGCGTTCCGGTGCCCCACGCGAGCGTGCGGTCGATCTTTCGCGCCTTGAGATCGATGGCGATGGTGTCGGCGGTGAGGTCCCAATCGCGATTCACCGCGTGACCCTGCCCCTTGGCCGCCACCTTGCTCAACTCCCGCTGCTGCAACACCAGATCGATGCGGGTGCCGGTGAGCCGGAAGCTGTCGGCGCCGACGCCGCGAAGCTCGGGCTGGCCGCCGATCAGCGTGCCGTCGCTACCCGCACCGGTGTCGAGCCGCATGGAGTCGGAGCGGGCGGCAAAATCGCTGCGGTCGATGGTGACCTTGCCTCCCGCCCAGATCCGGTCGTTCCCCTTGAATCGCACGCGGTCGGCCACGATGACGTACGGCTCGAGCTTGCGAGCGCCCGCGGTGTCGTCCTCGACGTAGTCGATTTTCGGGCGGCCCGTGGCGTACATCTCGAGCGTGTCACGCACGCCGCTGACTTCCCGATAATAGTCCAGCGCCGGACCGGAGAGCGTGGAGCCGGTTCGAAGGTTTTGGGTCTCCACGTGACCGCGGGCCTCCCACTTCTCGCCATTCTTGTAGTACGTGCCACGGTCCGCGTCCATGGTGAGCGTCGAGTCCCGATACTTGACGTGACCGATGAACTGCACCACGGCGCCCCCGTAGGCCGCGACACTGTCGCTCTGCATCGTGATCTGCATCCCGCGGCAGCTGAGCCGTACGTTCCCGCCCGCGAAGTAGTTCGTGCCCGACGGCGTCTCGTTGACGGCGCCTTGCCGGTCCACGTTGTCGATCTGGAAGACGCAACGCTGCGACGCCGAGGGCCGGGGCGCGGCCGAGGGCGTGGCGCCGGGCGCCTGACCCGCCGGTGGCGCCGCGGGTTTGGTCGGGGCCGGTTTGGGAATCGCTGGCTTCTGCGGCACCTGTGCCTCGACCGTGCTGACGGCCGATGCTGCGAGCGCCCCGGCGAGCACCGCGGTCCAGCAGAGCCGGCCCGACCGGCGACGCGTCACTTTGGCGGCCCCTTCGGCGGACCCTTCGCCGGACCCGTCGGCGACTCCTGCCCGGGCAGCAGCATGCCGTCCCCCGCCGTGCCGCGCGGACGATCGGTCACGACGTTCTTGAAGTCGGGGTCGGACTTGAAGCTGTTTCCTTCCAGATGCTCCGTCCCCCGGTCGAAGGTGAAGTGGACGTTGGTCGAGATCGTGTTCGTGCCGTTGTCGTACTTGAGCGACTCCGTGGCCAGCTTGCGGCCGTCGGGCGAGATCACCACGACGTTGCCGTTCGCCTCCATGGACCCATCCTGCCAGCGATAGGTCCCGCGCTTCGCGGTCAGGGTCGAGCTCTCCTGACCGTCCAGATCGTAGAAGATGACACGGACCTTCCGCAGCTGGGTGACCTGGGTGTTCTCATAGAAGAATGCCGTGTCCGCCTGCACCTGGCTCCGCCGCACGCCGTCCTTGGTCACGTAGTGCGAAAAGCCTTCGAGCACCTGGTCGGCGCTGTCCGACGACTGCACGGTCGTCGTCGGACGGGCGCCGGGGTCTTCGCACGCCGTGCTGCCGAAGGCGACGAGCGCAAGGCCCAGGGCGAACAGGGCGGCGCGCGCGCGGTCGCCGGACGAGGACCCCCGCGCACACCCGGCGCGTGTCATCCCGGTCACACTGCCCCGGCCCGCATCAGATCGTGCAGGTGCACCGCGCCCACTACGCTGCCGCCGCCGTCGACCACGGGTAGCGCGATCACGCCGAATCGCTCCATCGTGCCGACCGCGGCGGCCGCCAGATCCTCCGGCGATGCCGTCCGGGGTGTGCGGTTCTTCACCTCGCACACCGGCCGCTCCAGGAACGCCGGATCCCGCTCGGCAAGGCGCGTGAGGTCGCCAGGCGTGAGGACGCCGGCGAGCTGTCCGTGGTCGACCACGAGGGCGAGGCCACGATCGTGCGCGAGGCTCACCACCGCCTGACGCATCGTGGCGGCCGGCGCGAGCAGGTGGCCCGGGTGGATCATGACGTCCCGCACGCGCAGCAGCAGCTTCCGTCCCAGCGAGCCGCCCGGGTGGAGCGCCGCGAAATCCTCGCGGCGGAACCCCTTCACCTCGAGCAGCGCGATCGCGAGCGCGTCGCCCAGGGCGAGGGCGACGGTGGTGCTCGTGGTGGGGGCAAGGTCGTGTGGACAGGCCTCCTCCGCCACCTCGGCGTCCAGCACGACAGTGGCTACGCGCCCGAGCGTCGAGTGTGCCGCGCCCGTGATGGCGATGATCGGCACGCCCATTCGCTCGAACGAGCCGACCATGCCGAACAGCTCCTCCGACTCCCCGCTCTTGCTGAGCACGATCGCCACGTCACTCCGCCCGACCAGGCCGAGGTCGCCATGAAGCGAATCGACCGGGTGCAGGTAGCTGGCGGCCGTCCCGGTCGAGGTGAGCGTGGCGGCGAGCTTCCGGCCGATGAGACCCGACTTGCCGACGCCGGAGACGATGACGCGGCCCGGCGCCACGGCCAGCAGCCGCACGGCCTTCGCGAACCGATCATCGAGGCGCCCGCCAGCCGTCCGCACCGCGGACGCCTCGAGCTCGATGACCCGCCGACCGAGACCGACCAACGCCGCGTCGTCAAACGACACGGGGCACCGGATCGCTGAAGTAGCGCTCGAGCAGAGCGTCCCAGAGCCCACGCGCCTTGAGCAAGGCCTCCACGACTTCACGCACCGCCCCGTGACCGCCCGGTGCGCGAGTGACGTACGCCGCCAAGGCCTTGACCTCGCTCACCGCGTTGGCCACCGCGATCGGGAGACCCACCCGCCGGAGCACCTGGAGGTCCGCGAGGTCGTCGCCGACGAAGGCGGCCTCATCCCACCCGATGCCCCGACGGGCGAGCAGGTCGCCGAACGCCTCGAGCTTCTCTGGTCCTCCGACCTGGAGCACCTCTTCCACCGGGAGCTCGCGGGCCCGCGCGGCGGTAGCCTCGGAGAACCGACCGCTCACCCACACGACGGGGATCCCGGCGGCCCGCATGAGCACGTGGGCAATCCCGTCCTGGATGTCGAACCGCTTGAGCTCGACCGGCTGACCATCCACCGGACCGACGAAGATGCCGTTGTCCGTCAGCACCCCGTCCACGTCGAGCCCGACGAGCCGGACCCGACTGGCCGCTGCGGGCTCAATCATGGGCCCTCGCCCAGATGTCGAGCGTGCGCGCGAGCAAGGCGTCCAGTCGGTCGAGCGGCCACTGCGTGGCGACATCGCTCAGGGCGTGCGCGGGATCGGGATGCGTCTCCAGGAAAAACCCGTCCGCGCCGGCGGCGGCCGCGGCGGCAAGGAGCGCGGGGATGTGCTCCCGTTGTCCGCCACTCGCTCCGGCCGCCCCCTGACCGGGCTGCTGGACCGAATGGGTCGCGTCGAAGATGACCGGCGCCTGCGTGGCCGCACGCAGCCGCCCGAAATTGCGCATGTCGACGACCAGGTCGCCATAGCCAAAGAAGGTGCCGCGTTCGGTCACGGCGACCTCGGTGCTGCCGCCGGCACGCACCTTGTCGACCGCACCCGCCATCGCCTCGGGCGGCATCCATTGGCCTTTCTTGACGTTCACCGGACGCCCCGTGTGGCCGGCGGCCATCAGCAGGTCGGTCTGGCGGGAGAGGAAGGCTGGGATCTGCAGCACGTCGGCCACGGCCGCTGCCGGCGCCGCTTGGCTGGTCTCGTGGATGTCGGTGAGCACGGGCAACCCGGTGGCCGCGCGCACCCGCTCGAGCGCGCGCAGCCCTTCCTAGAGTCCGGGCCCCCGCGGTGCGTCGCCCCGGGCCCGGTTGGCCTTGTCGAAGCTCGCCTTGAAGCACACGGGCAACCCGCGCTTCGATGCCATCGCCGCGAGCGTCTCCGCCACGCGCGGCAGCACGTCGCCGGGCTCGACGACGCACGGGCCGGCGATGAGAAATGGCCGGCGGGCGAAGCTCCAGCCCATCAGCGCGCGAGCTCGGCGAGCTCCTTCGGCACCGCCGCCGGCGCGAGGCCCTGATGCTTGAGGGCGGCCCCGACGAACCCGGCGAACAGTGGATGCGGCCGGGTCGGTCGCGACTTGAGCTCGGGGTGAAATTGACAGCCGATGAACCAGATGTGATCGGGGAGCTCGATCGTCTCGACCAGGCCGCCGTCCGGCGATTGCCCCGACAGCCGGAGCCCGTATTCGGCCAACACGTCCCGGTAGGCGTTGCTCACCTCCCAGCGGTGCCGGTGCCGCTCGCTGATCTCCTGCGTGCCGTACGCCTGTGCGACCCGCGACCCCGGACGGAGCCGCGCCGTGTACGCGCCGAGCCGCATCGTGCCGCCCATGGTGCTCACGTCCCGCTGGGACTGCATGAGGGCGATGACCGGCGTCGGGCAATCGGGCTCGAACTCGGTACTGTTGGTCTCCGGCATGCCGCAGACGTTCCGGGCGAACTCGATGATCGCGACCTGGAGCCCGAGACAGATCCCGAAGAAGGGGAGATTGTTCTCGCGCGCCCATCGAATCGCCTGGATCATCCCGTCCACGCCGCGCTCACCGAAGCCCCCGGGTATCAGCAAGCCGTCGTACGCGGACAGCAGCCGGCCGGCCGCGGCCTGGTCGGTGAAGCGGTCGCTCGGAATCCACTCGACGTCGACCCGCGCGTCATGCGAGATGCCGCCGTGAATGAGGGCCTCGCTCACGGACTTGTAGGCGTCGTGCAGCGCGGTGTACTTGCCGACCACGGCGATGCGCACCCGATGGCTGGGATGCAGGATCCGCTCCGTCATCTGTTTCCACGGCCGGAGATCGGGCTGTTTGGTGTCGAGCCGCAGGCGCTCGCACACCACGGCGTCGAAGCCCTGGTCGTGGAAGCGCAGGGGAATCTCGTAAATCGAGCTCACGTCGGGACTCTCGATCACGCAACCGAAGTCCACGTTGCAGAACAGCGCGATCTTCCGCTTGATATCGGCGGAGATGGGTTGCTCGCTCCGGCAGACCAGAATGTCCGGCTGAATCCCGATCTGCATGAGATCGCGCACCGAGTGCTGGGTCGGCTTCGTCTTGAGCTCGCCCGCGGCGGCAATGTACGGCACCAGCGTCAGGTGGATGAAGATCGCGTTGTCCCGCCCGACCTCCTGGCGGAACTGCCGAATGGCCTCGAGGAACGGCTGGGATTCGATGTCGCCGACCGTGCCGCCGATCTCGGTGATGACGACATCGTGGCCCGGCGCGGTCCGCCGGATGGCGTTCTTGATCTCGTCCGTGATGTGCGGAATCACCTGCACGGTCGAGCCCAGGTACTCGCCGCGGCGCTCCTTGCTGATCACGGTCTGATAGATGCGACCCGTCGTGACGTTGTTCTGCTGGGACAGCGAGCGGTCGATGAACCGCTCGTAGTGTCCGAGGTCGAGATCGGTCTCCGCGCCGTCGTCGGTTACGAACACCTCGCCGTGCTGGAACGGCGACATCGTGCCGGGATCGACGTTGATGTAGGGGTCGAACTTCTGCATCGTCACGCTGAGTCCGCGCTCGACGAGCAGGCGGCCAAGCGACGCGGCGGCGATGCCTTTCCCGAGAGAAGAGACCACGCCGCCGGTGACGAAGATGTACTTGGTCGCGCTTGGTGCCGAAGTCATAGCCGTTAC
>JBQCGH010000038.1:0-13326 GCA_051955835.1 Gemmatimonadales bacterium | reverse complement strand
CCAGTGTGGTTTTGGGCAGACGGTTCACGGACATCACGTGCGGTTTCCGGGCGTATCGTCTCTGGATCGTGCGGGACCCACGGGTGAACCTGCGGCAAAGCTGGCTGAACCGGTACGAGCTTGAGCTCTACATTCACTACTATGCTTGCCGACTGGGCGCCAGAATCGTCGAAGTCCCCGTCACCATCGATTACTCGCATCTCGCTCCGGGCCGGAAGTCCAAGATGAGGCCCCTGGTGAGCTGGTGGTCCATTCTGCGACCGTTTCTCTTGCTTGGGACGGGGCTCAAGAGATAGGCTGCCGTTGCGATGCGAGCGCGTTGCACCGCACAATGTGCCAAACGGCGGCGAGGCCGTCCTTCCACCCGATTTTCTTCCCTTCCGCGTAGGTACGGCCTGAGTAGCTCACACCGATTTCCCAGATCCGTGCTCGAGCCTGGGCCAACCGTGCGGTAACCTCGGGCTCGAACCCGAACCGGTCACTCTTCAGTACCAGCGACTTCATCAGAGGCGCCCGTACCGCCTTGTAGCACGTCTCCATGTCGGTGAGATTCAGGTCGGTCAGCATGTTCGAAAGCAGCGTGAGAACGCGATTGCCCACCGAGTGCCAGAAGTACAGGACGCGGTGGTCGCCGCCCAAGAACCGTGAGCCGAAGACTGCATCCGCCTTTCCGTCCAGAATCGGCTGGATCAGGCGCGGCAATTCCGCCGGGTCGTACTCCAGGTCGGCATCCTGAACTACGATGATCGCGCCGGTGGCCGCGGCAATTCCGGTCCGGATTGCCGCGCCTTTCCCCCGGTTGCGCTCGTGGTGGCACACCACGTCGATGAGTCCGGCCGACTGGAGGCGATCGAGCGTTAGCCCCGAGTCATCGGTGCTGCCGTCGTTCACCGCGACAATACTGAGTGAGAGCGGCACGGCCCGCAGCCGTTCGATGACGGTCGCGACCGTCCCACCCTCGTTGTACACGGGGACAATCACCGACAGCAGCGGCGCATCACCGGGGTGTTGCGGCATCAAGTGCATAGAATTTGCTTAGGTGAGCCCCCGTAGGAATTGTCAGCAGGACACGCCCTCGAGCCCAGCGCCCGGCGGGGAGCCCGTGGTCAACGGAAGCAAGGTCCTGGTCGTTCTGCCAGCCTACAACGCCGAGAAGACCCTCGAGCGCACCATGGCCGAGGTGCCTCCGGGTGTCGTCGACGAGTTCTTGCTGGTCGACGACGCCTCGCGCGATGGCACCACCGCCCTCGCCGCCCGGCTCGGCATTCCACACCTGGCCCATTCCAGAAACCGGGGCTACGGCGGCAACCAGAAGACGTGCTACACCGAGGCACTGCGGCGCGGGGCCGACATCGTCGTGATGCTGCATCCCGACTACCAGTACAGCCCCAAGCTCATCGGGGCGATGGCCTGGCTGGTCGGGTCGCGCGAGTTCGACATCGTCCTGGGCTCCCGGATTCTTGGTACCGGTGCCCTCGAAGGCGGCATGCCGCGCTACAAGTACATCGCGAACCGGTTCCTCACCGCGGCCGAGAACATCCTGCTCGGCACCAAGCTCTCCGAGTTCCACACCGGGTACCGCGCCTTCTCCCGGCGGGTTCTCGAGACGCTGCCCCTCGAGGAAAATTCCGACGACTACGTGTTCGACAATCAGATGCTCGCGCAGGCAGTGCGCTTCGGGTTCAGAATCGGCGAGATCTCCTGCCCAACCCGATACTTTCGCGAAGCCTCGTCCATCAACTTCCGGCGCTCCGTCGTCTACGGCCTCGGCGTGCTCGGCACCGCCCTCAGCTATCGGCTCGACCGCTGGGGCCTGCGACGGTCGGCCGTCTTCTCCCCCCATGGGAGGCGGTTGCCTACGGCTGCGGCCGACTCGGAGGCGATCCCCACTCCGTGAGGACGGCGCGACCCTCGTCGGCGCCGTCCGACCGCCGCCTCTGGCTTGTCC
This sequence comes from Gemmatimonadales bacterium, assembly GCA_051955835.1. Lineage (GTDB taxonomy): Bacteria > Gemmatimonadota > Gemmatimonadetes > Gemmatimonadales > GWC2-71-9 > CAVVWJ01. The sequence goes on along the minus strand of JBQCGH010000038.1, from coordinate 11,378 downwards.
TGGGGCTGACCCTGGCCGCAGCCGTCCTGCGATGGAACGCAGCCGCCGCGTCGTCCGCGTTCTGGACCGATGAGGCCGAGTTTCTCGCGATTACGCGGCTGCCGACGGTGGGAGCGGTCGTGCGCTTCCTTCGCGACCAGGAAGCCCACCCCCCACTCTTCTACGTGGCCGAGCGGCTGTGGCTCGCGCTCGCTGGTACCACCGACCGCGCCGCCGTCGCGCTGCCGATCCTCTGCGGTGTGCTTCTCGTTCCCCTCGCCTACGTCGCCGGCTCGCGGCTCTTCAGCGCTCGCGCCGGCATCGCCGCTGCGATTCTGGTCGCCGCTGGGCCCTTCCTCGCGCACTACTCCGACTACGCCAGGCCATACTCGGCGCTGTCGCTGCTCACGCTGGCCTCGGTGCTCCTGCTCTATCGAAGCGTCGAATCGGGCGGGATGCGGTGGGCCGCGTATGCACTCGTCACCGCCGTCCTGCTCCTGATCCATAACTGGTCGTGGCTCGTATTCGCAGGGGAGTGCTTCGTCATCGTTCTCTGGATCGCGCGGGCGCCGTCCGCGCGCTCGTTCGTACTGGTTCCCTGGCTCGCGAGTCTCGCTGGTGTGGGCGTGCTGTTCGCCCCTTGGCTGCCAGCATTTCTCACGCAGCTCCGACATGCGGGACATGCCGCTCGTCAGGGGTGGACGGCTATGGCTCCGTTCTATCCCTATCTCGAGTTCGCGCGTGTGGGGCTGGGCCTGCCGGCGGCGCTATCGGGTGTGCTGATCGCCGGGCTCATCGGGGTCGCCGCGTGGGGCGGCAGAACCGCCGGGCGCGACCGGCCGACCGGTACTCTGGCGCTCCTGCTCTGCGCAGGAGTGCCGTTCGTCGCCGTGACCGCCGCGGGAGCCCTTTCGGGTTTCACCTGGCTCACCCCGGAGTACTGCCTGCTCATCCCCGTACCGGTGGCGCTGATCGCCGTAGCCAGGGGACTCGATGTGTTGGCTGAGCGACGGTCAGCCGCGGGACTCTTGGGCGCCACGGTGGCGATCACGGTGATCTATCTGCTCACCTGGAGCGCGCTGGCCGGCGTCGGCAAATCCAATGTGCGAACCTTCGCCGCCGAGCTGGACCGGCGCGTCGGCCGGGGCGATCTCCTGCTCGTGCATCCCGGCTTCGTGGCCCCTTCGCTCAACTACTACTTCGTCGGCGACAACTCGCAGATCGACTACCCGTTCCTGTCGCGCCAGCGCGCGATTCCCTACGACCACATGCCGGAACGCGTCGCGAACCTGGCCACGGTCAGAGCGACGCTCGACTCGCTCCGGGCCGCGCGCCAACAGTCGCGCCGGGTCTGGTTCATCACACGTTGCGACTGGTTCGAGTTTCCGAGGATTCTGCCTGCACGCTGGGTCGAGCTCGGACTCATCACATCCGATGTGCCCCCGCTCGTCAGCCGATTCTACGAGTTCCGCGACGAGCTGATCCGCCTGTACGGCGAGCCCAACCATCCGCTGCCACCCGACCAGGGACCGAAGCGCGAAGTACTCTGCGCCGAGCTGTACGCCGCTCCGAGCGAACCTGCTTCCTCACGGCCATAGCGACCAGCTCGACCGCACCCCGGCGCTCACGGGCGGCTCCGAGCGCACCGGCACCGGCACCGGCTCCAGCGCCGGGTCGGCCCGGCGCCAGCGCCAGGTGACTCGGGGTGCCACCGTGATCGGCGTCGTCAGCACGCCCGCGACCGCCCAGCAGAGCGCCACCGCGACCACCGCCACCTCCCCGTCGAGCGCGTAATGCCAGCCAAGCATGATCGAGGCGATCCAGGTGAGGGCGACGTAGCACCAGCCAACCACGCCCAGCGCGCGGCTCCGCTGCCAGAGGACGATGGCGCACAGCGTCGCCCCGCCGACGTGCAGGCTCGGGAACGCGCTGATCCCGCCGCCTGGAGGCACCAGTCGCTGCGTGTACGCTTCCCACAGGTACGCCTGCCCGCGCAGCGCCATCAGGGGTGAGACGGCGTTGGCCGCGTGGAGCCGCGCGACGAGATCGTCATACCGATGGCTGCCGGTGATGAGCCGCGAAAAGCATGGTCCCGCGGAGCTGAACGCCGTGGCCAGGAAGATCCCCAGCACCACCCACACCAAGGCAAACGCGAGCAGGAAGCGCTTCGCGTTCTCGAGCCGCGGCTGCCAGATCTGCCACATGATGATCGCGAGCAGCACGAACCACCACGTCTCGTACAGGGAATCGAGCGCGATCAGCGCGCCGGGCGATCCGAACCATGGCGCCAGCATCTGGTCCATCCGGCCGCCGTGAATGAGGGCGCCGGCGGTCCATATCGGCTCATCCCACTGATAGCCATGCACCGCCGGGATGGCCGACTTCCAGCAGGCGAACGCCCAGAAGAACGCCGCCAAGCTCACGCTCATGAGCAGGTGGCGGAGCGGGCGCTCCGAGAGCCAGCCGTCCTCCCAGAGCACCGTCCCCGCTCCCCGCCACGTGCGCGCGCGCAGTCGAGCGATTCCCGTGGCGATCATCAACGGCGCGAGTCCGCCGATCAGCATGGCTCGGAGCATCGCCATGCCGGCCGCGGGCGTGGCGGTACCCGGCAGCCGCCCCCACACCGCCAGCACGACCGGCACCCACAGCAGCACGATCGCCGGGAGAATGTGCTTGAGCTCGCGCACGCCGTCCGGCACCCGACGCTCGCGCAGGAACTCTACGGCCGTCACCGGCTCGGCCCCGGACGCGCTATGGCGTGCGTGGCGGCGCACCGACAAAGGCGCGGCGGCTCCGCATCACCTGATGTCAGAAACATCAGCCTGCCGACCGGATTCATCCGTCTTGCTCGCTAATAAGGAAACGGGGCGCGCGCCTGGCGTGCGCGTCCTGACAACTTGGCCAGGGGCTATCGCTTGGCAGGGGGAGGTCTTTTCAAAATCCGCGCCGAACAGTACATCAAGGGAGGGCTCCCCGGTACCGCAGGGCGGTGTCGCGGAGCCTGCAAGGGTGCCGTTCGAGACCACGCCCAACCCCCTGGAGCGACTGCATGGCCCCCGTGTCCTGGATTCTCGCCCTGGTGGGCGGTTTCCTCGCGTTTCTGCTCATCGCCGGCAGCGCCGCCGGCATCCTTCGCCGGATCGACTTCTACTCCGCCGTGGGCGTGACCCCGCTGCCGGTGATCGCCATGTACCTTTCGGCGCCAGGGTTCTTCCAGGCCATTCGCGACGGCATTCCCCCTCGCGACCTGCTGACGGTCGGCGGACCGTTTCTCATCGGCTGCGTGACCCTGCTCGGCATCTTCGGCTCGTATCGCGAGCAGTCCGGCGGCAACCGGCATCACTGGAGCTGAGCCCACCCGTGCGCCGCCAGGAGTCGCCCATGTTCCGCATCCGCTGGATCGAGCGCCGCGGCGTCGGCACCTGCGACATCGGCTGGATCTGCGTCTGACCCGCCCTCGCGTCGTGCTCCTGGGCGGTCTCGTCCTGGCCGCCCTCGCGCTTGCCGCGCTCGGGGGACGCCCGTCCGCCGCGCGCCCGGCCACGCCAGCCGAGGGGCGTTCATCGACCGATAGTGTGCTCGCGGCCATGGAGCGGGTGCTCCACCGCGACGGCCTGACGGCAGCGCTCGACTCGCTCGAACGCCGGGCCGCCCGCGATACCTCCCTCGCCCCCGCCGGACACCAGATGGCCCACGCGCTCGGCCGCGACGCGGTGGCCCTGGGCGGCGGCGAGGCCGAGGTGATCCGCGAGTGCCGCGCGGTGTTCGCGTCGGGCTGCTACCACGGCGTGGTGGAGGCGGCGCTCCGAGCGGCCGGCCGGATCGACGTGCCGCAGCTCGAGCGGCTCTGCCTGGGACTCACCGACAGCACCGGACCGGCACCAGGGTTCGAGTGCCTCCACGGGCTTGGGCACGGGATCCTCGGCGCGCGCGGTGGCGACCTGCCCGCCACCCTGCACGACTGCGACGCGCTCTCCACCCGGCGCCGCGCCGTCTATTGCCACCTCGGCGCATTCATGGAAGCGGTGAACGGCGCGTTCGGGGAGCCGCAGCATGGCCACGGCGCGGACGCGATGCCGGACATGGCCGGGATGCAGCACACGGCCGCGCTCGCGATCGATCCCGCGGATCCGTACAGTCCCTGTCGGGCGTTCGGCGATCCGTACGCCTCGTCGTGCTGGCTGTTCCAGGGCTACGTGATCCTCCGTGCCACAAGGTTCGACGCCGCCCGCGCGCTGGCGGTGTGCAACGGCGCGCCCGGCGGCCACGCCGCCCGCTGCTACTACGGCGTGGGGCACCAGCTCACCGGTCTGTTCCAGCGGGGCGATGCCTGGGTCGTGGAGCAGTGCGGACGCGGCCGAGCCGACCTGGCGCCGAGCTGTGCCGCTGGCGCCACGTTCGCGCTCAACGCGATGGATTGGACCGGACGCCGCGCCGCCCACTTCTGCGGCGCAGTGCCCGAGGGCTGGAAGGCCGACTGCTGGGGCGCAGCCGCCGATGGGCTGGTGGACCTCGCCGCGCCCGACCGACGCGCGGCGTTCTGCGCCGAGGCCCAGAGGGCCTGGGCGGGGACATGCCGCAAGGCCGCCGAGCTGAGCGACAGCAGCGTGGCGGCCGCCACCGCACCGGCGCGGCGCTCGTGAGCTCGTCCACGCACGCGATGGAGCCGGCCGACTATTCGCTCGGCATGCTGACCGCCAACCTGCTGACGGTCGTTGCCGCCGGCCCGCTCGTAGCCGTGCTCGCGCTGGCGTGGGCGGCGCGCTGGGGCTGGGCATCGCTCGCGGCCGGCGTGTACGGGTTGCTCGATCCGTGGATCCTGCTGCTCGCGGTGCTGCCCGGTATCGCCGCGCACGAGCTGATCCACGCGGTCGCCTGGGCCGCCGCGGCGCGGCGACCGTTCGCGGCCATGGAGCTCGGCGTCCGGTGGCGCAGCCTCGCACCGTACGCGCACCCGCGCGAGCCGGTGCCCGCCCGGGCGTATCGGATCGGGGCCGTCATGCCGCTCCTCGTGGTCGGCATCGTGCCGTCGCTTGCGGCGATCGCGCTCGGCGCACCGCGGCTCATGGCATGGGGCCTCTTCTTCGTGTTCACCGCTGGAGGAGACGTGCTCGTGTTATGGCTCATCCGCGGAGTACCGGGTGGCCGGCTGGTCGAGGATCATCCGACGCGGGTGGGGTGCGTGGTGGCAGGCGGGCAGGCGAGCGGGCGACCGGGCGACCGGGCGGTCGGATGAGGCCGCGACGGCGTCTCAGCGAGCGCGGGCAGGGGCTGGTCGAGTACAGCCTGATTCTGGCCGTCGCCTCGGTCGGTGTCATGGTCGCCTTGCTCATCCTGCGGGACAGCCTGGGCAACACGTTCGCCGGCACCCGGGCCAAGATCGACGCGGCCGCGACCGCGAACGCGCCGAGCGATGGCGGCGGCGTGGCTGGTCAACCCTCGGGCGGTGATCCGGCGACCAGTGATCCTTCGTCCGGTGGCGACCACCGCGGCAGGCACGGCCATGGCCACGGGAACGGCAAGGGAAACAGCGGCTACGGGAACGGCAACGGCGGCCCCAACGGACGGAAGGACTAGGCTTCCGGACACGAGCGTGCCGCGGTCGGCGGTGCGCGCCGATTGGCCGCTGGTCGTGTCGCGGGTGCTCCTCCTCGGCTGCATCGGCGCGCTCGTCGCGGTCGCCCGCTCGCTCACCCAAGGACATTTCGCCTACGCGCTGGACGACGCGTACATCCACCTGGCCATGGCCCGCACCCTGGCCGAGTCGGGCGTGTGGGGGGTGACGCCACACGCCTTCAGCTCCTCCAGCAGCTCCCCGCTCTGGACCGCCCTGCTCGCCTGTCTGTTCACGCTGGCAGGCCCCATCGACATCCTGCCGCTGGTGCTCAACACGGTCTGCGCGTGTCTCGTGCTTGCGCTCTATGCCCGGGCGCTGCGGCGGGCAGGCGTGGCGGGCTGGAGCCTCGCGGCCGGGCTGATCGTCATGATCGTCGGCGTGCCGCTCGTGCCGCTCGCGTTGATCGGGATGGAGCACACCCTCAACGTTTATCTGAGTCTCGCGTTCCTCATCTGCGCGGCCCGCGCGCTCGACCCCGATGCCCGGAGCGAGACGCGCCGGCCCTATGCGCTGCTGGGACTCGCGGCCTTGCTGGCGGCGAGCCGCTACGAGGGCCTCTTTCTCGTGGCCGCCGCGTGTCTCCTGTTCGCGTGGCGCCGGCGGCCAGCGATGGCGCTGGCGCTCGCCGCGGTGGCGTGGCTGCCGGTCATCGCGTACGGGCTATTCTCACGCAGTCACGGCTCGCTGTTCCTGCCGAACTCGCTGCTGCTCAAGGCGGCGCCACCGCGGCTCGACTCCGCCAAGGCGATCGGCGCGTTCGCCGGGAACGCGGTGAGTCAGCTCGCGGGCGCACCACATCTCGTAGTCGTCGCCGTAGCCTGCCTGGTGCCGCTACTCCTCGCGAGGGACGAAGCCCGGGACTACATGCGGCCGTCAATCGCGATGGTGCTGATCGCGCTGGCCTTCCACGTCGCGCTCGCGCGAGTCGGGTGGTTCTATCGCTACGAGGCGTACCTCATGGCCTGCGGCATCGCCGCGGCGACGCTCGGCATCGCCCGGCTGCTGCGTGCTGAGCCGCCCCGCACCACGCGCGCGAGAGCGCTGGCGGGCCTGGCCCTCGCCGCGGCCGCCGTGCCACTGGTCTATCGTGGCACGGTCGCGATGTCGCTGACGCCGAAGGCGGCGGCCAACGTTTATCAGCAGCAGATCCAGATGGGGAGGTTCGTTCACCGCTATTACCGCGGGACCACCGTCGCGGTGAACGACATCGGCGCCGTGGCCTACTACGGCGAAGCGGGGCTGCTCGACGTCGGAGGACTGGCCGATGTCGACGTGCTCCTGGCGCAGCGCGCGGGACATTTCACGAGCGCGACGATGGATTCGATGGCGCGGGCCCGCCGGGCGCGGATGGCCATCGTGTACCCCGGGTGGCTCGAGCGCTTTGGTGGGATCCCGTCGTCGTGGACCGCGGTGGCCCGGTGGACAGTGCCGGGCAAGGCGGTGGTGCTGGGAGACGCGAGCGTCACCTTCTACGCAATCGAACAAGGGGAGGCCGCACGGCTCGTAGCGCATCTCAGGGACTTCTCCACCACGCTGCCCCCCGGCGTCCGGCAGGAGTTCGCTGGGACGAGCACTACGGCACCCTAATCCTCAGACGGCCGGCGCCGTGACCGTGGACTCGGCGCCGGCCGGCTCCCCGGGCGATGCCGTTGGACGGACCAGCACTATGAGTAAGGCCGGAAGCCACACGGCGAGAAGGTACGCCGGCCATTCGGTGGCGGCGCGGGCCTCGAGCGTGGCGCCCGATCCGATCAGCGCCTTGATCTCCATGGCCGCAAAGGTGAGCAGGGCCAGCAGCCAGCCCTCCCGGCGGGAGCGGGCGAGCAGGAACAGCGGCAGCATCTCGTAGGCGCCCACGGTCTGCGGCATGAGGGCGAGCAGGCCGAGCAGGCGGCCCTCGGGGGTGCGCCACCGAAGCCAGGCGAGGAGCAGCAGGAAGCCGCCGGGCCGGAGCACGGGTGGCTGATGGGGAGCGCCTCGGAGCGCCTCGCGCCACTCACCGGGCCAGGCCGGCGAGAGCAGCAGCGAGACGGCGACGAGCGCGAGGCCGCCGACGACCGCCCAACGCGAAGGCCGCCAGGTCCACAACACGGCGCCGATGGTCGGCTTGAGGATGAGGAGCGGCGCGATGGCGGGCAGGACGGCGGCCGCCAGCAGCACGGGTGTGATCGCGCCCTGCGTCAGGGCGTCGAGCAGCGCGCCCGAAAAGAGCACCGGGATAAAGCCGCGATCGATGCGCAGTCCCGCGAGACAGAGAAGTCCGGTGCCCAGCGCCGACCAGAGGACCCAAGCCACGCGCCAGGGCACGAGGGCGAGCGGCGCCATGAGCAGCGCGGTCGGGTACGGGTAGTAGTAGGGATACCGCGTGACGTGCAGGGCGCGGACGGCCGCGTAGGGACTCTGACCGTGCAGCACCGCATGCGACGCGGTCCAGAACTCGATGATGGGCGGGCGATCGGTCGGCACCGCGTGCTGGTACAGGAGGCAGACGGTGGCGCCCCACGCGGCCGCGGCGAGCGGGAGCCACCAGTGGCGTCGATTATCGAGCGGGAGCACGGCTGCAAGGTGGCTGGGCGAGGGCCGCGACGCCATGGGAGAGGCTAGATTGCAGGCGAGCAGGCGAGCAGGTGGTCGGGTGCACGGGTCGGATGGTCAGGCCAGCACGTTCAGGAACGCGCAGCGATGAGGAAGGACTCGACAGATGAGAGGTAAGATCGGCGTGTCGGAGCTGATCGGCGGCTGGGTTCTCGCGTTTGCGGTGTTCGGGGCGCGAGGGCTCGAGGCGCAGAGGGTCATACCTGCCGACACGACGAAGCGGCCGGCCGGATATGGCGACTCCAGTTCCAGCGTGGGGACGGATACCGGGACGCGGCCTGGCGCCGCGACGGCGGGCCCCGACACCTCCGCGAAGCGTGCCGAGGCCCCCAAGGCGGTGGCTGACACCGCGCCACCGCCGCCGGATCCCGCGCTGGTCGCCGCGTGCAAGCCGGGGGAAGACGGCGCGCCGGTTGGTGTGCTGCTGCTGGTCAAGTTCGCCCGCGGGACGACCGATGCCGACCGCGGCGCCGCGGCCAAGAGCATCGGCGGCAGGCTCGGCGGCGATTCGCCCGACGGTCTCACCTACATCGTGCCGCCTTCGGACCGGCCGTTGCGCGACGCCGAGGACAGTCTCATCCGAGCGCACGGCGTCCGCGAAGTCGGCGAGCAGCCCTGCCCGTACTAGGTGCGACGGCCAGCTCTGCTCGCCTGCTCGCCCGACCGCCTGCCAGCCTGTCCCTAGTACATGCCAGCCGTCATCAGCCGTCCGCCCACCAGGCCGATGATCATGAACAGCACGATCGCCACGATGATCACCACCACCGTGTACGCCCCCGCCTTCTCCGCCGGCGACTTCATCAGGATCGGCAGGCCGACGTACAGCAGGTAGATGCTGTACAGGCCGAGGATGCCGAGGATGGAGAGGCCCGGGATGATCGCGAAGATGGCCGCGAGCCACGCTGCCGTGCTGGAATAGGCGGCGACCTTGAGCGCCTGGATGCGGTTCTGCGTTCCCCCGAAGCTCGGCGCCAGCAGGTCGATGATCATCCCCAGGATGTACACCCCGATCAGCGCGAGCAGGTAACTCACGATGGCGCCGATGATCGCCCTGCCGATCGGCGTTCGATACGTGATGTTGCTGAACGGCACGTGGATGCCGATCAGGGCGAAGCCGATGACCCGCGCAATCGGCCCAATGACCGCCAGCGGCATGACGTACTGGGTGTAGAGATCGGCGACGGTGGTCGCCTCGCCGTCGATCACCTCCCATTCCGGCTTGGGCGTGAGCAGGAGCCGCTTGGCGCGGTCGACGAGGTTCATCGGGCTCTCCTTGTAGGGATCCGGGACGGCGGGTCGAGATATAGTGCGCCGTGAAACGGTGTTGGACAAGAGCGATGCGCGCGGAAACCCGCCGGCCCGACGCGGCGTAGGTCCGACAGTCGCGCGCCCGTCCACTCGACGCCGGAGATTGCCAGTGCGCCGTCCAACCCCCCGATGCGCGTGCGCCGCCCTCATGCTCGCGGCCGGCTGCAGCCGCTCGACGCCGCCGGCCACGCCCGTGCCGGCCGGCGGCACCACCGCCGCGATCACCCCGGCCGACCTCAGCGCCCGACTCTCGATCTACGCCGACGACTCGATGCAGGGCCGGAAGGCCGGGACGCCAGGCAACGTCAAGGCGACCGCGTACCTCGCCGCCGAGGCGCGCCGGCTCGGTCTCCAGCCGGCCGGCGACAGCGGCGGCTACTTCCAGACGATTCCGCTGGTGGACCGCACGCCGGTCTCGGCGGCGAGCGTGCAGGCCGGCGGCGAGTCGTTCGCGCTCGGCCGGGACTTCATTCCACGCGACCAGGGCAACGGGGCCCGGGCGATCGACGGCGTCACCGTGATCGACGCGGGCACGGTGGACTTCACCACGGGGTCGCACGGCTCGCCGCCTCCGGAGGCGACCGCGGGCAAGCTGGTCGTGGTGCGGATGGCCCCGCAGGCGGACGGCACGCCGGCCGGCACCGTCAGCCGGGCGGCGGTCACGCAGCACTTCGCCGGCGCGGCCGGCATCGCGGTCGTGACGCTCGACGCGATCGACACGATGACCCGGCTCGCGCTCCAGAGCTCGGGCGCGCAGCTCGCGCCGCAACAGGGGCCCGAGCAGCCGGCCTTCCTCTACGTCACGGGCCGGATGGGCGAGGCGCTGGTGCGGGCAGGGACCGTTCACGGCACGGTGGCATTCATGTCCGTCCCCGCCCCCGCGCCCGCCCGGAACGTGGTGGCGGTGCTGCCCGGCAGCGACCCGGCGCTCCGCGGGGAATACGTCGCGGTCGGCGCGCACAACGATCATATCGGGCTCGCGCCCGCGCCGGTGGACCACGACTCGCTCCGGGCCTGGAACACCGTCATGCGACCGCGCGGCGCCGACGACTCGCCGGGCACGCCGACCCCCGAGCAGGAGGGTCGGATCCGGGCGATCCTCGACAGCCTGCGGAAGATCCGCCCGCCGCGGGCCGACTCGGTGTTCAACGGCGCGGACGACGACGGGAGTGGATCGGTGAGCGTGCTGGAGATCGCCGAGGCGCTCGCCAAGTCGGGCGAGCGGCCGAAGCGGTCGGTGCTGTTCGTGTGGCACACCGGGGAGGAGCTGGGGCTGCTCGGCTCCGACTGGTTCACCCGGCACCCGACCGTGCCGCGCGACTCGATCGTGGCGCAGCTCAACATCGATATGATCGGCCGGGGGGACGCAGGCGACCAGAAGGGCGGCGGGCCGGGCTACGTGCAGCTCATCGGCACCCGGCGGCTCTCGACCGAGCTGGGCGACCTGATCGAGCGGGTCAACACCGAGGACCGGCACGGACTGGAGTTCAACTACGATTGGGACGCGGACGGGCATCCCGACAACTCCTACTGCCGGAGCGACCACTACATGTACGCGCGGTTCGGCATTCCGATCGCCTTCTTCACGACCGGTGACCATCGGGACTATCACCAGCTCACGGACGAGGTGCAGTACATGGACTTCGCGAAGATGGCGCGGGTGGCGGGGCTGGTGGAGGACGTGGCACGCCAGGTGGCCGATCTGGACCACAGACTGGTGGTGGATAAGCCGAAGCCGGATCCGGAGGCGCCATGCCGGCAGTAGGAGGGAAGCCGTAAGGTGAGAGGTGAGAGGTGAGAGGTAAGAGGTAAGAGGTGAGAGGTGAGAGGTGAGAGGTAAGAGGTGAGAGGTGAGAGGGACCAGCACACCGGAGCAGAT
>JBQCGH010000037.1:0-2800 GCA_051955835.1 Gemmatimonadales bacterium | reverse complement strand
GCCGCCGGAGGCCAGCAGCGCGACGAGCTCGGCCCGATTGAGCACGCTCGTGTCGCCCACGTCCGCCGCCGCGGCGTGTCGGTGATCGAGCACCTGTGCGCTCCCACCGGCAGCGGCGGCGATGCGCGAGCTCAGCGACGGGAGATCCGTGCCCGACGCCACTTGCACGCCGATCGCGTCGTAGCCCGCCCCGAGGCCGGACAGCCGCTGCGCCTGCGCCTGCGTGAGGAACACCGACGACTGGCGCTGCTCCTGGACGGCGGACGCCGCGGCGATCCCACTGACGGTGAACGTCTGAACGCCGACCGGTGAGACGATCCGCACCCGGTCACCGGGGCGAAAGCCACCGACGCGCGCGAGACCGGTGTCGAGCACGACCTGGCCCGGAGCACGGGGGGCGGAGCCGGCGAGGAGGCGGTAGGGCGTCAGTGCCGCGGAGGGCCAGCCGTGGCCGTGGGCGGGGGCGCCGTCGCGCGTCGGCAGAGGGACGCCGTCGCGACCGATCACCGCCAGCGGGAAGCTCACATCGCCGACCGCGCTGAGCACGCCGGGAACAGCGGCGACGCGGGCTAGGGCGACCGCCGGCAACCGAGCCGGGCGCTGCACGTCGGCCGTATCGGCGCTATCGCCGTGCCCGACGTTCCCCGTCGCGGGCGCCCGCACCACCGCGTCCGCCGCGGCGAACCGCCCCGGACCGGGCGCCCCGAGTCCAGTCGCCATGAACTGCCCGACCGCCGCGACGATCGTCGCGGTCATCGCGATCATCACGAAGATGCCGGCGAATGCACCGGGACGGGGCTGGAGCATGCGGGAGCGAAACAGCGACATGACTACGCGCTCAGCTCGGTCAGGCGATCGCTGACGACATCCGCGCTCGGCTTCGCCATCTCGTCCACGATCCGCCCATCGGCCAGAAACAGGACGCGGTCCGCGACCGCGGCGGCCACCGGATCGTGGGTCACCATCACGATCGTCCGGCCATCGCGGTCCGTGGCTTCGCGCAGAATTCCAAGCACCTGGCGCGCGCTGCGCGAGTCCAGCGCCCCGGTCGGCTCATCGGCGAAGATCACATCGGGCTCGCAGACCAGCGCGCGAGCGATCGCCACCCGCTGCTGCTGTCCACCGGAAAGCTGCGCGGGCCGATGCCGAGCGCGGTCGGCCAGCCCGACGCGCGCCAGCGCCTCGCGCGCGGCGCGGCGACGCGGGCGCTGCCCGGCAAGCCGTAGCGGCAGGACCACGTTCTGCTCGGCCGTCAGCGACGGCAGCAGGTTGAACGACTGGAACACGAACCCGACCCGCCGCCGGCGCAGCCGCGCCAGCCGCTTCTCGCGCATCCTGGTCATCTCGGCGTCACCGATCCTGACCGTGCCGCGATCCGGCCGGTCCAACCCGGCAGCCGCCTGGACCAGGGTGGTCTTTCCCGATCCGGACGGCCCCATGATCGCGGTAAACGTCCCCCGCTCGAACGCGAGCGAGACGTCATCGAGCGCCCGCACACTGCCCTCGCCACCGCCGTAGGTCTTGGTCACGCCCTCGAGAACGACGGCCGCTGTCTTCGTTGGCAAAGCTGTGATCGACATGCCGAAAGGCTCGCGCAGCCCGCCCACGCAGCCAATGAGGCAGCCGGGAATGCATACCGGGGGATATCCCCCTATTCAGCCCCGGTTCGCGACCCAGAGTGCCGGTTTGTCGCCAAACCGGCAGCACGGCGCAGGACTCCTCCTGCGAGTTGTCCGCAAATTGCGACTTTTCATCCGACCGAGAGAGCCAGCCGCGCTGGCACAGCAGCTAGGAGCACCGTTCTCGTCGGGCGGGCGACACCGCTGCATCCGCCCGGCGTTTCAGCAGTCGACGCCATCGAGCAGATGCGCTCGCTCGCGACTGGGCATTGATCAACAGCGTCGCTCTGCCTGGCAAAGCACCGGCCGGCGTCGAAGCGCCGGTGCGCTTGCTCAGGCTGTAGATCCCGGCGTCCAGCAAACCGCATCCGGGACGCGCGGAATGAAAGCAACAGTCATAGATGTCCGCGCGAGACTGATGTGTTCGCCCAAAAGCACCAGCACTGATCCCGGCGGGCGACCGGTCAACCGTCGCTGTCGCGTTCGCCCAGAAGGAGCGGTCTCGCTGGGAGGAGCCTCGCCGCTGCTATCGGACGTGAACCAGGGGCGCTCGCTGCTCGAACTGTCGGTCCTCGACCTAGGGCTGCGGCGGCCAAGGAGGAAGCCGGCGCGGGCGCCACGAGTGGGGTGCCTACCCAGGCCCTACGTCTTTCACGACCACACGGGCTACCCCCGTGCTGGACCGACCGGAACGCCGGATCGCTGTTGGCCCCCAATCTCCGCAAAAGGCCGCTGCTACTCCGCCTTAGGCAGAGCCGAGACTTCGTTCTACAACAACTCATTTGCAGGGCTTTTGCGGACAAACGACGGTTCTAGTCTTTCGGAGGCAAACTCCGCACTAAGGCGCCGCTAGCGCGGGTCGCGCCGGGTCGCCAGATCGCCCGCCGCGCAGACGTTTCCGGTCGCCCCAACGGCGGAGTTGAGTGGCTGTTCGCACGGAGACTTGGGTAGTGGTCTGGGTGGCGATGCTTGCCCGAGGGCATGGGGATCCAGCGCGGGATGTGCGCGGATTCGCTGGAGGACTCACGCGAACCGGTCCGTGGCCCTGTGCATTGCGTTCGCCGATGGCGGTGTTAATGTTGTTGGCCTCGATTGATGGCTTGCTCTGGTAGAGCAACCCCCTCGCACTGACGAGGACTCCGAGACTTAGAACATAGCCCAGGACGTCAAACCAGGCGTTA
>JBQCGH010000036.1:0-14725 GCA_051955835.1 Gemmatimonadales bacterium | reverse complement strand
GGAACGACGATCGCGCCGCACCTCATCATGTCGCTCAAGCCCGACGGCCCCATCAATACCAAGGAGCTGTTCATGCAGACCGTATGCGCCGGCCGCCCCACCAAAGGCATGCCGTCGTGGTGCGCGCTCGGGCTCGACATGAACAAGATCAGCGACATCTATCTGTACGTGAAGGGACGGAGCGACGCGAAGCTTGCGCCGGGCCGCCCGGCGGTCAAACCGGGCACCTGAGCCCGATCGAACCGCTTACGCTTTACGCTCCGGAGCGCGGCGGCCGGACCGACAAGGCCGCCGCGCCCAGCTCGACCGCCCAGCGGAAAGTGACGGATTCGCCTTGGCGGGTGCGGTCGAGTCCCCGCTCCGACTTGGCGACCGTCTCGATGTCGAACCGCCAGGGCTCCGTCGCCGGCCGCGGCTCGAGGATCAGAGGGCCACCGAGCGAGAGCTCGCTGGCGAACAGGTCGCCCGGTGGGGCGGCGTCCCGGCTCCAGGTCCAGCTCACCGTGAGTCCGCCGTCCGCATCGAAGCGCAGCCGCTTCTCGAAACCGCCCTGGCCCTCCGGCGCTACGCATGCGATCTCGACGCCGCCTTGGCGCCGCTCGACGGTAAAGGCGCATCGTGCCCGGGCCCACGAGCGGACTGCGTGGTACGTGCCGCGCTCATAGTCGGTGAGGGGAAGGCCGGCCGGGAGAATCCCGTCCACGAACAGCGCCCGGTCGTCCTGATCCAGCGGCGGGCGGGTGTCGAGCCGGATGCCCTCCTCGATGTCATGAATGCTCGCCGTACCGCCCTCACCGCCGTCGGGGTGGTCCGCGGCCCGCTCGAGCGCCAGATCGTGGTAGGCCTCGCGCCGACGGGTGAGCGCGTTCGCGTAGTTCACGCCGTCGGCGAAGACCGTGTACTCCTCGACGGCCCCGCCGCGTGCAGGGCTCACCAAGGCCGCGAAGCTCGCCGCGTGCACCCAGATCTCCTCATTCCCGTCACCGTCGAAGTCCAGGACCTCCCACGCCAGCCCTTCGCCGCGCCGGAGGCCGCCCTCGGCATCCGCGAGGTTCCGCCAGATCGCGTCGCGCAGGTGCGGCAGGTAGAGTCCCCCGAACACGCCGTGCCAGTAGGCATCGTTGCACTGTGCCCGGCCGATGGCGCGCCGGACGGCGGCGGGGTCGCCCGCGCGGCGGGCGAGCGCGCTCAGCGCCACCATCTTCTTGTGCATCCGGTTCGACTCGGTGTACTTGACGAGGAAATTCCGCCAGTGTGAGCCGCGGATGAGCGCGCCGTCCGGCCCGGCGACGCGCGCCTCGCCCAGGTCGCGCTCCAGCCGGGTGAGGCGGAGCGCGGCATCGGGTGGGAGCGACCAGCTCTCCATCTCGCGGTACGACGCCGTGGGCAGGTAGGCGAGCCCGCCGCTTGGCACCGCGGCCAGCGCGTCGTCGAGCCGGCTGAGCACGACCTCGCCCCGATCGACCAGGCCGCCGATGGTCGCCATGAAGCGGTCGAGCCAGCCCTTGCCGTATACCCAATCCTTGGTGCCGGGCCAGCCGCCGAACTTCTCACCGTCGTCGGCGAGCAGCGCGAGCCCATGCCCCGCGCCGCGCAGCTGGCGCAGGTAGTCCGCAGTTTCCTCCGGCGGCCGGAAGGGAATGAGGTAGCGCAGCCGCTCGTCGATCGGGAAGAGCGCAACGCGGCGGCCATCGCTCTCGGTCCAGAACGGCGCGTGCAGCCGCTCGGCGGCGAACCCGGTGACCAGGAAGTGCCGGT
Organism: Gemmatimonadales bacterium; assembly: GCA_051955835.1. Lineage (GTDB taxonomy): Bacteria > Gemmatimonadota > Gemmatimonadetes > Gemmatimonadales > GWC2-71-9 > CAVVWJ01. The sequence goes on along the minus strand of JBQCGH010000036.1, from coordinate 12,967 downwards.
CATCCACCAGGGCGTAGCGCACGCCGGCCTCCGCCAGGTCGGCGGCCAGCTCGGGCTCCCACACGCGCTCGGTGAGCCAGAGCCCACGGGCATCGACTCCGAAGCGGCGCCGCACCGCCTCGTGCATCCAGTGGATCTGCTCGACCCGGTCGGGCCGGGGCAGCGAAGCGAGGATCGGCTCGTAGAAGCCGGCCAGCAGGAGCTCGACCCTGCCGTCGGCGGCGAGGCGGCCCAGCCGGTCGAGGTAGCCCGGCTCGTGCGCCTCAAGCCAGTCGAGCAGCGGGCCGCTCAGGTGCAGGACGACGGGCAGGAACTCGCGGTCGGCGAGCGCGTCGAGCAGCGGTCGGTAGACATCGTCCACGTGCTGGGCGAACACGTGATCGAAGTTGCCGACGGGCTGGTGCAGGTGAAGCCCGAAGACGAAGCGGATTGGCGTCATGCGCGACGGGTCAGCCGACCACGAGCGAGCGCGAGCCGCCCAGGGCGGCGGCAAGGGCCGGCAGGACGTCGGGGAAGAGCGCATCGCGCTCGGCCAGCTCCGCGGCGCGCCGGTGCGCGGCGTCGAGCGCGGGCTGAGAGCCGTCCTCGAGCGCCTGCACCAGCCACTCGGTGTCGCTGGCGTGCTCGCGGAAGCGACGCTCGCCATAGTCGGCGGCCGCGCCCGTCGAGATGATGAACTGCCAGTCGGATGACTGCGCGAGGAGCAGCTCGCGCGCCGCCTGAGCCAGGATGAAGCGGGTGTCGTCGGAGGCCAGCGCGCCGGGGGCCACGTCCCAGAAGCGCTCCTCCAGCGGCCAGAGCCGCTCCCAGGTCCAGGCGGTCTGCTCGCTCAGCCACATGGAGAAATCCCCGTTGGCGCCCCAGGAGCCGGCCGGCATGCGGATCGTGGCGCGGGTCGGATGGCGGAGCAGGTGCTGCGAGGCGGTCGCCGGCCGGATGCCGGACCGTCCCTCTAGCGCGCGATAGACCTCGCCAAGGAAGTCGGGCCCCTCGAACCACCAATGGCCGAACAGCTCGGTATCGAACGGGGCCACCACGACGCCGTCCCGGCGCTGCACCTCGGCGTCGGCGATGCCCGCGAGGAGCCCCGCGAAGTGATGGGCGTGGCCCTGCGCCCGGTCGTGCGCGAGCCGGGGATCGTACGGCTGCTTGTCGCCTAGGTCTACGCCGGGGCCGCTCACCCGCCAGAGCTTGAGGCCCCCGGGCCAGCGCATCTTGTGGAACTCGAGGTACACGCCGTCGCCGGGGTAGCCCTCGAACCGGCTCCAGACCTGCATCGACGCGCGGGGATCGCGCACGAAGGCGGCCACGTTCGGTCCGCGCGCGTGCGCAACCCGGTAGGCCATGTAGGGCGACCGGGTGCCGAGCGCGCCGCCGCCGCGGCCGGTGGGCTGCTGCACTTCCGGCTCCAGCGCGGCCGGGTCACCCGACAGGCCGAGCGGCCGGCCAGCCAACGCGAGGTGCGCATCGACGAAGAAGAAACGGAAGCCCGCGTCGGCCAGGTGCTCCTCGATCCCGCGGCGCATGTGGCTGCGCGGGCCGGTGGGCCAGGGCGCCCACGGCCCGCGCGGACGGTAGGCGCACTCGGGCAGCCAGCAGCCCTGGGGGGCGCGGCCGAACAGCCGGCGATGCTCCGCGGTGCCGACGGCGAGCTGGAACCGGATGCTCTCGTCGCGCGCGAGCAGCGGCAGGAAGCCGTGGGTGGCCGCCGAGCCGATGATCTCGAGACGGCCGGCCGCCTCCAGCGCGCGGAACGCGGCGACCAGGTCGCCGTCGATCTCGTGGAACAGTCGGCGCAGCCGCTCGAATCGCTCGCGCCAGAACTCGACCTGCGGCTGCAGGTATTCCTCGCGCGTCCGCGCCAGCGAGGCGGGCGCCTCGGCGCACGCGGTGAGCCGCTGCTCGAAGAAGGTCTCCATCTCGCGCACGAACGTCGGGCTGGCGAGCTGGTTGGCGAGGACGGGCGTGAACCCGATGGTGACGGGCGCGGCGGTGTCGTCCCCGCCGAGGTCGCGCAGCGTGGCCAGCATCGGCAGGTAGGTGTCGAGCGCGGCCTCGCAGATCCAGTCGCTCCCGTGCGGCCAGCGCCCGTGGTTCAGCACGTAGGGCAGGTGGCTGTGCAGCGTCAGCACGAAGTCCATCGGGCCTCCGTTCACTCCGCCCCCGAATGCGCCAGCGCGCGGCGATACACGTCCAGGTACTCGGCGACCGACCGTTCCCAGCTGAAGTCGCGCGCCATGCCGCGCCGCATCATCGCCTGCCAGCGCGGCGGGTCGGCGTAGCACTCGAGCGCGCGGAACGCGGCCTCGCTGAACGCGCTCACCGTGTAGGCGTCGAAGGCGAAGCCGGTGATGCCATCGTCCACCGTGTCCCGCAGCCCGCCGACGTCGCGCACGATGGGCGGCGCCCCGTAGCGCTGCGAGCGCATCTGGGTGAGCCCGCACGGCTCGTACAGCGAGGGCATCAAAAAGATGTCGGCGCCCGCCATGAGCCGGTGCTCGAGCCGGTCCGCGAAGTCCAGCTGGACGCCGATCCGGTTGGGCGCGGAGGTGGCGAGCTCCACCAGCGCCTGCTCGTAGCGCTGCTCGCCGCTGCCCAGGAAGACGAACTGCGCGTCGGTCCCGAGCAGATCATCGGCACCCAGGATGAGGTCCAGCCCCTTCTGCGTCACCAGCCGCCCGGTCATGCCGAACAGCGGCGTCTTCCGGCGCTGCGGCAGGCCGAACGAGCGCTGCAGCGCCGCCTTGCAGCGTCGCTTGCCCTCGAGCGCCTCGGCCGAATACTTGGCGGTGATCTGGGTGTCGGCGGCCGGGTCCCACTCGCGCTGGTCGATGCCGTTGAGCACCCCCACCAGCCGCTCGCCGAGCCAGGTGAAATTCTCATGCAGCCCGAAGCCGCCGCCGGGTGTCTGGAGCTCCAGCGCCTGAGTCGGGCTCACCGTGGTGACGAAATCGGTGAAGACGAGACCGCCCTTGAGGAAGTTCGTCTTCCCGTACCACTCGAGCTGCCGCCAGTTGTAGATCTCCCACGGCAGCCCGACGTCCGCCATGGTCTCGGGCGGGAAATGGCCCTGATACCCGGGGTTGTGCACCGAGAGCACGGTCGTGGCCGAGCGGGCAAAGGGCCCATTGGCGAGCACGGTGCGGAGGTACACCGGCACGAGCGCGGTGTGCCAGTCGTGCGCGTGGATCAGCACGGGGCCCTGCACCAGCCGGGGCAGCGCGGTGAGCGCGGCCAGCGCGAAGCAGGCGAAGCGGCGCGCGTTGTCGGGATAGTCGACGGCGTTCTCGCCGTAGATACCGGGCCGGTTGAAGTACTCGAGGTGCTCGACGAAGAACACCTGCGGCCCGCGGGTCTGGCCCGCGCGGCGGAAGACACGCGCCTCCTCGGTGCGCCCGCCGAGCGGGACGAGGAACGGCGGCCCCACAGGCTCGAGGTCGGGCTCGACGTCGCGGACGGTGCGGTAGAGCGGCAGCATCGCCAGCACGTTGAGGCCGGCGGCCCGCTGGTGGTGGGCGAGACCGCTCACCGCCTCGGCGAGGCCGCCGGTGCGGGCATACGGAAAGTATTCCGCCGCCACGTGGACGACGGAGACCGGCGCGCCACCCGCCGACGTCAGCGGGGCGCGGGTCGTGGTGTCATAGGCGGTTGCCATCCTGCCAGCCTCATGCGGTCGGCGGGTCGTCTCCCGACGACTCGCCCCGGATCGCGGGAGCGTAGTGCTCCTGCACGTAGTCCTGGATCATGCGGCGGGCGGTGAAGCGGCTGCCGGCGAGACGAATCGCGTAGCGCATCTTCTCGACCCAGCCCAGGGGGACTCCCGCCGCATCGCGCGTGTAATAGAGAGGAATCACCTGCTCTTCCAGCAAGCGGTAGAAGCGGTCGGCGTCCGCCGCGTCGGCGTCCTCGCTTTCGCCGGCCGGCGAGATCGCCCAGCCGCTCAGCCCGTCGTAGCCCTCCTGCCACCAGCCGTCGAGCGTGCTGAGCTGCGGGATGCCGTTCAGGGCCGCCTTCATGCCGCTCGTCCCGCTCGCCTCGAGCGGCACCCGCGGCAGGTTGAGCCAGAGGTCTACGCCCTGCACCAGCAGGTGGGCCACGTGCAGGTCGTAGTCTTCGAGGAACGCGACCCGCCCCTCGAACTCGGGCTCGCGGGTGAATTGGTAGACGCTCTGGAGAACTTCCTTGCCCGGATTGTCGGCCGGATGCGCCTTGCCGGCGAAGATGATCTGTACCGGCCGCCACGGGTCTACCAGCAGGCGGCGCAGCCGGTCGAGGTCGCGGAAGATCAGGTTGGCCCGCTTGTACGTGGCGAACCGCCGCGCGAAGCCGATGGTGAGCGCCGTCGGATCGAGCAGGGTCCCGGCGCCCACGACCTGTGCTGCCTCCTTGAGCTGGGTGGCGAATCGGCGCCGGGCCTCCTCACGCACGAAATTGGCGAGGATGTGCTTGAGGCGGAGATGGGCCTCCCAGAGCCCCCGGTGGTCGAGCGTCAGGAGCTGGTCCCAGAGGTGCGGGTCGTCCGCCCGTGCGCCCCACTCCTCGCCCAGGTGATGGTCGAGCAGCGCCATGATGGGGCTCGCCATCCAGGTGGCGAGGTGCACGCCGTTGGTGACGTGACCGATCGGCACCGTCTCCCAGGGTCGGTTCGGCCACAAGTCCCGCCAGATGTTCCGCGACACCTGGCCGTGCCGGCGCGACACCCCATTCACGCCCGAGGACAGTCGCATCGCCGTCACCGTCATGTGGAATTGTCCCGGCAGGTCGGGATGTGCGCCCAGGCGAAAGAACGTGTCGCGATCGATGCCCATCTCCTCCCACACCGGGCCCGCGACGCTCTCGAGCTGCTCCACGGCGAACGCGTCGTGCCCCGCGGGCACCGGCGTATGCGTCGTGAACACGCTGTGGGCCCGCACCTGCTCCACGGCGTCGTCGAACGAGAGCCCGTGGGCCAGATTTTCCCGCAGCCGCTCGACCATCATGAACGCGGCATGCCCCTCGTTCGCGTGCCACACGCCGGGATCCACGCCGAGGGCCCGCAGCACGCGCACGCCGCCCACCCCGAGGATCCACTCCTGCCGGAGCCGGAGATCGGGCCCGCCCGCGTAGAGCTTGTTCATCAGGCCGCGGTCGTCGGGGTGATTCAGCTCGAGGTTGGTGTCGAGCAGGTAAATCGGCACCCGGCCCACCATCGTTCGCCAGGCGCGGACGTGCACCGGACGACCCGAGGTCTCGACGACCGTGAGGAAGGGTTGCTGCCGCTGGCCGGTGAGCGGTACCAGCGGCGTGAGCGTGATGTCGAACTCCTCGTCGCTGTCCTCCTGCCACCCATCGAGCCGGAGCCGCTGGTCGAAGTAGCCCTTCATGTAGAACAGCCCGACGCCTACCATGGGCACGCCGAGATCGCTCGAGGCCTTGCAGTGGTCGCCCGCGAGGACGCCCAGGCCGCCGGAGTAGATCGGCACCGAGTTGTGCAGGCCGAACTCGGCGCAGAAGTAGGCGACCGGCCGGCCGTCGAGCCCCGGGTAGCGATGCGCGTACCAGGTGTCGGCGCTCGTGGTGCCGTGCTCGAACTTCGCCATCACGTCGTCATAGCGCCGCAGGAAGTCGCTGTCGCTCGCACACGCGGCGATGCGCGCCGGGTCCACACGGCAGAGCAGCTCGAGCGGATTGTGACGGGTGAGGTGCCAGAGGGCGTCGTCGATGGAGCGGAACAGCGCGCGGGCTTCGCGGCTCCAGCTCCACCAGAGGTTCATGGCCAGGGACGACAGCCCTTCGATGCGGGTGGGGAGGTACGGGATCCGGCTCGGCGGGCTTGTCATCGGCGGAAGTATAGCGGAGGAGGGAGGTGCGGAACACCGGCGGTTGTCACGCGCGCCACCGAGCGGTGATAGGGTTGCGATCGATCACGACGCCCTCATGCGTTGTGACCGCGCCCATGACCTCGAGCCGTCCTGTGTCCCGTTCAGGGCGACGCCTGCGCGGGCGGCGTCGACGCTGCTCATTCGACCATGAGCCGTGGCCCCTAGTGCACCAGCTTCTTGTACCGGATCCGGTGCGGCTGGTTCGCGTCCACGCCCTTCCGGCGCTTCAGGTCGGCCGCGTAGTCGGCGTAGTTCCCCTCGAACCACACGACCTCGCTGTTCCCCTCGAAGGCCAGGATGTGCGTGGCGATCCGATCGAGGAACCAGCGATCGTGGCTGATCACGACCGCGCAGCCGGCAAACCCCAGCAGCGCCTCCTCGAGGGCGCGGAGCGTGTCCACGTCGAGGTCGTTGGTCGGCTCGTCCAGCAGCAGCAGGTTGCCGCCGCTCTTCAGCAGCTTGGCGAGGTGCAGCCGGTTCCGTTCGCCGCCGGAAAGGGTCCCGACTTTCTTCTGCTGGTCGGCACCGCGGAAGTTGAATCCCGCGGCATAGGCGCGCGCGTTGACCGTGCGCCGGCCGAACTGGAGCTGGTCCTGCCCGCCGCTGATCTCCTCGTACACCGTGTGCCCGGGGTCGAGCGTGTCCCGACTCTGGTCGACATAGGCGATCTGGACGGTGGACCCCACGGTGAGCGTGCCCGCATCGGGCTGCTCCTGGCCGGTGATCATGCGGAACAGCGTGGTCTTGCCGGCGCCGTTCGGGCCGATGACGCCCACGATGCCGCCGCGCGGCAGCGCGAAGCTCAGGTTCTCGAACAACAGCCGGTCGCCGAACCCCTTGGCCACGTCGCGCACGATGACGACCTCGTCGCCCAGACGCTCCGGCACCGGGATCAGGATTTCGGCGGTGCCCTCGGTCTGCCGCTCGGCCTCCTCGCGCAGCTCCTCGTAGCGGGTGATGCGTGCCTTGCTCTTCGCCTGCCGCGCGCGCGGGGCCATGCGCACCCACTCGAGCTCGCGCTGCAGCGTCTTCTGCCGTGCCGAGGCCTGCTTTTCCTCCTGCGCGAGGCGCCGCTGCTTCTGGTCGAGCCAGGAGGAGTAGTTGCCCTCCCACGGGATCCCCGCACCCTGGTAGAGCTCGAGGATCCAGCCGGCCACGTTGTCGAGGAAGTAGCGGTCGTGGGTCACGGCGACCACGGTACCCTTGAATTCGGCCAGGTAGCGCTCGAGCCACCAGACGCTCTCGGCGTCGAGATGGTTGGTCGGTTCGTCGAGCAGGAGCATGTCCGGCTCCTCGAGTAGGAGCCGGCAGAGCGCCACGCGACGCCGCTCGCCGCCCGAGATCGTGGTCACGTCGGCGTCGCCGGGCGGGAGCCGCAGCGCGTCCATCGCGAGGTCGATCTTGTGGTCGAGCTCCCACAGGCCGAGGGCGTCGATCCGTTCCTGGAGGTTGCCCTGCTTCTCCAGCAGCTTCGTCATGGCATCGTCGTCCATCGGCTCGGCGAATTTCGCGCTGATCTCGTTGAACTGGTCGAGCATCGCCTGCTGCTCCTTCACCCCGTCCATCACGTTCCCGCGAACGTCCCTCGACGGGTCGAGCTGCGGCTCCTGCGGCAGGTAGGCGATGCGGGTCCCCGGCAGCGGCCGCGCCTCCCCGAGGACGTCCTTGTCCACGCCGGCCATGATTCGCAGCAGCGACGATTTGCCCGCGCCGTTCGCGCCCAGGACGCCGATCTTGGCGCCGGGAAAGAAGGAGAGATGGATGCCCTTGAGGATCTCGCGGGACGGGGGCACGACCTTCCGGAGGTCGCGCATCGTGAAGATGTATTCGCCGGCCATAGGCGGGCAAAGATAACCCGGTCGGCTCGGCGCAAGGACCGATGCCGCGGGGCCGGGGACGGGCCGGCGGTTTCGTCGATCCGCGCCTGCGCCCACGACGCAGAAAGGGCGTCCCAGCGGGGACGCCCTTCAGCCTGCGCCGACCCACGCGAGCGATCAGCTCACGTGCCGGCTCACCATCTTGGTCATGTCGAACATGGAGACCTGCGACTTCCCGTTGAAGACCGGGCGCAGCTTGTCGTCGGCATTGATCGCGCGACGGTTCTTCGAGTCCTGCAGCCCATTCCGCTTGATGTAGGCCCACAGCTTCTTGGTCAGTTCCGTGCGCGGCAGCGGCGAGCTGCCGACCACCGCCGAGAGGGCGCTGTCCGGCGTGACCGGACGCATGAACGCGGCGCTGGGCGTCCGCTTCTTGCCCGACCGCTTGGCGGCCTTCTTGGTGGAGCGCTTGGCGGAGGGCCGCTTCGCGGACTTCTTGGCGGACCTCTTGGCAGCTTTCTTTCTCGTGGCCATCGCGTGTCTCCCGGTAGATGTGAGAACTTCGCCCCTCTGGTCCTACGCAACTACCGAGACCAACAGTACACCACCGGCGCGGATTTACAATAGGGAAATCGCGTTTTTCCCTCGGAAAACGGCGTTTTCGGCCGATTTTTCCCTCGGAAGGGGGTGTTTTCGAGCGATTTTCCCCTCGGAGAAGGCGATTTCGGTGCTCTCCCCCTCGGACGAGGGCGCCCCTGGAGCGGCGCCGCCGCCCGACCACGGCCGGTTGCTCGCGCCACAGCGCAATGCCATCGATGGGCCCTGCGGTCATGCGGCGCGCGACGGCACGCCAGCCCGGTCCCGCTGCGGCTTATCTTGCGGAGAGCAGCCTCGGGGCTCCGCTCCGGTATCCTCTAGCACGGGTGTGTCTCTGATGACCCTCATCCCGCTTTCGCTCAATCCTCTGGCGACCGTCCTCACCGCGGCCACCGCGGCGCTGTTCGGCGTCCGGCCCGCGCCGCCCTGCGCCCCCGACAACGGCGGCCTCAAGCTGCCCGAGGGCTTCTGCGCCTCGATCGTCGCGAGCGACGTCGGATCCGTGCGGCATCTCGCGGCCGGACCGGACGGGACGCTCTATGCGGCCGCTGGCGGCGGCCTTCTCCGCGGCGGCATCTCGGCGTTCCGGGACACCAACGGCGACGGCAAGGCGGACGAACGCCTGAGCTTCGGCCCGCGCGGCGGCAACGATGTCGAGGTGCACGACGGGTATCTCTATTTGGCGATGACGGACCACGTCGTGCGCTGGAAGCTCACCCCCGGCGAGCTTCGTCCCGCGGGCGACCCCGTCACGATCGTGGAGGACCTTCCCGACGGCGGCGATCATGACCAGAAGACGCTGGCGTTCCCCGGGGGCGCGGTGATGCTGGTCAAGATCGGCTCGGCGTCGAACAGCTGTCAGCGGGCCAATCGGAGGCCCCGCTCACCCGGCATCGATCCGTGCACCGAGCTCGAGCGTCGCGCCGGGCTCTGGCAGTTTGATGCGAATCGCGCGGGGCAAAAGTTCGCCGATGGGCGCCGCTGGGCCACCGGCATGCGAAACGCCGAGGCGCTCACGGTCCAGCCGGGCACGAACCTCGTCTGGGCTGCCGTCCACGGGCGCGATCAACTCGGCGGCAACTGGGGCTTCAGCGATCAGATCAACGCGGAAGATCCCGCGGAGGAGCTCGTGCAGGTCTCGCGGGGCGACGACCTCGGGTGGCCCTACTGCTACTACAGCAACGAGGCGGGCAAGAAGGTGCTGGCCCCGGAGTATGGCGGCGATGGCCACGAGGTCGGTCGCTGCGCCAAGGCCAAGGCGCCGGCGATTGCCTTCCCGGGTCACTGGGCGCCGGAATCGCTCGCCTTCTATACAGGGACGGCTTTCGGCAAGGACTACGTAGGCGGTTTGTTTCTGACGTTTCACGGCAGCTGGAATCGCGCCCCGCTGCCGCAGGCCGGTTTCCGCGTGGTGTTCGCACCGTTCGTTGACGGGAAGCCGACGGGGAAATACCAGACCTTCGCCACCATGTCCGAGCAGTTCCGCCCGGTCGGCCTTGCGGTGGGGAAGGACGGCGCGCTGTTCATCTCGGCGGATGACAATCACACCATCTGGCGGGTGGTGCGGCAGCGCTAGCGGGCCGCCGGCGCGAACTCACCCGGAACGTCGTGAAGGGGGCATGCCAGAAATGCGTGCCCCTTCACGACGTCTCGGGTGAGTCCGTGCGCTGTCGTGTGCTCGGCATCCCGGCTCACCTCACCGTCTCGATGGCTCGTTGCACCGCGCCCAGGTCCGCCTCGATCTCGATAGGGCGGTTGGCGCCCGGCGGCGCGGGCTCGCGCGTGCTGTGGTAGTCGAGCAGGATGCCCGGGTCCTTCAGAATGTGGCCGGTGAGGATCGCGACGGCATGCTGGTCCGGGGCCATGAGGCCCCGGCGCATCAGGTCGCGCACGCCGGCCACGCTGGCCGCGCTCGCCGGCTCGCAGCCCACCCCCCCCCCATCGACCCCCGCCGTGGCCTCCAGGATCTCGTCATCGCTGACGGCGAGCACCACGCCGTCGGTCTCCCGAATGGCCTGCACCGCGCGCTCGAACGACGCGGGATTGCCGATCCGGATCGCCGTCGCCACCGTCTCCGCCCGCACCGCGTAGCGGTTCGCGAAGTCTTCGGCGAAGCTCCGGGCGAACGGGGCCGCGCCGGTGGCCTGGACGGCGGCGAGCCGCGGCACGCGGTCGATCAGTCCCCAGTGCCGAGCCTCCACCAGTGCTTTCCCGAACGCCGCAGTATTCCCCAGGTTGCCGGCCGGCAGCACGATCCAGTCCGGCGGCGTCCACCCGAGCTGCTGCAGCAGCTCGAGGATGATCGTCTTCTGTCCCTCGATCCGGAACGGGTTGATCGAGTTGAGCAGGTAGACGCCGAGCTGCGCGCTGACCTGCTCCACGAGCCGCAGGCAGTCATCGAAGTCGCCGCGCACGAGCAGGGTCTTGGCGCCATACGCCAGGGTCTGCGCGAGCTTCCCTAGCGCCACGCGCTCCGCCGGCACCAGGACCAGCGCCGGCAAGCCCGCGTGCGCGGCGTAGGCGGCGAGCGACGCGGACGTGTTCCCGGTTGACGCGCACGCCACGGCGCGCGCGCGGATGCGGCGTGCCTGGGTCACGCCCACGGTCATCCCGCGGTCCTTGAACGAGCCGGTCGGATTCTGACCCTCGTGCTTGAGCAGGAGCCGGTCGGCGCCGGTCCACGCGTCGAGCGTGTCCCGATGAAGCAGGGGCGTGTTGCCCTCGGGGTAGGACACGACATCGGTCGCTGAGGGCAGCACCAGCTCGCGGTACCGCCAGACGCCCGACCCGAGGGCGCCCCGTGCCTCCACCTGCCGCTCGGCGAACCGTGCGAGGAGTTCGGCGCGGGTGAGCGCGGGCGCCTGGTGTGCCACCTCGAGCAGGCCACCGCACACGGAGCAGCGGGGATGCGGGTCGAGCTCGGTGGCTTCGTTCCCGCACCCCATACAGATCTGCCAGCTCCCGGGCCGGTCGGTCATGAACTTCATCGGCCGCGGTCTTCGGGATCCAGCAGGCGGGCCCCGATCCGGTCCACCCCGGCCACCCGCGCGACGCTGGGCTGGCCTGCCGCGGTGTAGGCGGCGACCATCGCTGCGGCGACCCGCTCGCCGGCGGCCGCGCCGCGGGTGAGCGCGAAGGCGGTGGGTCCGCTGCCCGAAATGGAGCTGCCGAGCGCGCCGGCGGCGAGGGCAGCGGCCTTGGCCTCGGTGAAGCCTGGCAGCAGGCGCGCGCGCGCCGGCTCCGCGATGCGATCGTCGATGGCGCGGCCCAGGAGCGCGTAGTCGCCGAGGGCCAGGGCGGCGACCATGGCGCCGACTTGCGCCGCCTGGTGGAGCGCGATGTCGCGCCCGAGCGTAGCGGGCAGCACGGCCCGCGCGTCGGCGGTGCGCAGCTGCTGCTCCGGCCGGACGAGGACGACCGTCAGCTCATCGGGGACCGGGAGCTGGATCAAGTCTGGCGTCTCCATGCAGCGAATGAGCACGATGCCGCCGAGCAGCGAAGGGGCGATGTTGTCCAGGTGCCGCCCGGCGACCGCTTCCTCCGCTTCGAGGCAGGCGGCAAGCAGACCGGCGCGGTCGAGCGGCAGGCCAAGCAGTGCGTTGGCGGCCACGGCGCCTGCCACGGCGCTCGCGGCGCTCCCCCCCTGGCCGCCCGAGAGCGGGAGCCCCTTGCGCACGCGGAGCGCGATGCCGCGTCCGCGCCCGAGCCGCTCACCCGCGGCGGTCAGCACCGCGCGCGCCGCGAGCGCCGACGTGTGTCGCGTCGGATCGCTCGCAAGACTCGGATGGCCCGATTCGAGCACCTGAATCCCGGGCGTCGACGTCCACTCGGCGCGGACCTCGTCCCCCGCGCCCGCCACCGCGAGCCCGAGGATGTCGAGACCGGGCCCGACGTTGCCCACGCCGCCCGGGGCGAAGGCCGTCGCTCCCTTAATCATGCGCCCGCCAGCCGCAGGATGTCGTTGAGCACGCCAGCGGCGGTGACCGCCGCCCCGGCGCCCGGACCGGTGATGACCAGCGGATTGGACTTGTAGCGGGCCGTGGTGAACACGACCTGGTTGTCGGTCCCCTTGAGCGCGGCGAGCGGGCTGGTGGCCGGCACCGCGCGGAGGCCCACGGCAATGCGCGACGGTGTGACGGTCGCGACATAGCGCAGCACCGCGCCCGTCCGTGCGGCCGCCTCCGCCCGCCGGCGCCAGTCGGCATCGAGTTCGTCGAGCCGGTCGAGGAACTCCTCGAGCGGAATCGTCCGGGCCCATTTCGGGACCAGCGACTCCACCGCCGTGCGCGCGAGCTCCCCCTGGAAGCCGAGCAGGCGGGCCAAGATGAGCGCCTTCCGGGCGACGTCCATGCCCGAGAGGTCTTCCCGCGGGTCCGGCTCGGTGTAGCCCCGCGACATGGCGGTGCGCACCGCGCGCGAGAACGGCGCGCCGCTCATCAGCTCGGTGAGCACGAAACCGAGCGTGCCGGACAGGAGCCCGTCGATCCGCTCCACCCGGTCGCCGCTCTCGATCAGCTTGTGGTAGGTGTCGATGATCGGCAATCCTGCCCCGACGGTGGCCTCGTGGAGCACGCGCCGGCCGCGCGCGCGCGCGGTCTGCCACAGGGCCTCGCTCACCGCGCGGCGGCCGGCGAGCGGCCGCTTGTTGGCGAGCACGAGATCCATCCCGTGCATAAGGCCGAGCTCGAGCCC
>JBQCGH010000035.1:0-44967 GCA_051955835.1 Gemmatimonadales bacterium | reverse complement strand
ACGATCTGGGGGGTTATGCGGGGGGTTTTGTTCTACACCGTGGCCACGGACGCTACCACCCGCGTGACCGCGCTCAGATTCTACACGCCTATCGGGAGCGGCGGCTTCAACTGGCAGAACTCGCTGCAAGTGAGCGACCAGCACTCGGCCGGCGAGCAGACGGTGACCTTCCGCACGGACAACCCGGCCACTCCCGATCCGACCGACAGCATCGACGTCCGCCAGACCTTCCTCAGCGACTTCGAGAGTTCGTTGGACTGGGACACCGGCATCAATTTGCCCGTCCTGTTCCGCGGGTCCTGGAAGGTGCAGCCGGTGGTCGGGATGGGAAACTCCACGAGCGGACCCTTCATGATCCGCAACCGGAACACGAACGGCAGCTGGGTGCATCAAGGGAAGCGATTCCGGTTCGGGGCCACCGCCTCGCCGACGCTGTTCGCGTTCTTCCCGGGCATCGGCCCATTGAGTCGGATCCGCCACAGCATCTCGCCGGTGATTACGTGGAACTACCAGCCGGCGGCCACCATCTCCGAGGAATTCGCCCGGGCGATCGCCCAGCCGGGGCAGCCCATCGTGCTGCGGAGCGACGCGCAGCAACAGGTGACGCTAGCTCTCTCTCAGAGCTTCGAGGGGAAGTACAAGGCGTCCGGCAACGACACCACCTCCGCGGACGCCCGCAAGGTGCGGCTCCTCAGCATCAACACCAGCGGGATCACCTACGATTTCGAGCAGGCCAAGAAGCCCGGGTTTACCGGGTGGACCACCCAAACGGTGAGCAACTCGATCCTGAGCGATCTGCTGCCTGGGTTCAGTCTGAGCCTGACTCACGATCTCTGGCGCGGCACCGTCGGATCCGACACCGCGCACTTCGATCCGTTTCTTCAGAACGTGAGCGCCAGCTTTGCCATTTCGGGCAACACCTTCCGGGCCATCGGGTCGATCTTCGGCCTCGGCGGCAAGTCCACCGGTCAGCGCGGTCCCGAAGCCGTGCCGACCTCGTACGTGGGCGAAACGGCCGGACGGACGCGGCCCGGCTCGTTCTTCAGCACGACGCAGACGCCCATCAGCCACGCGGGGGGGAACTTCACGGCCAATTTCAACTATCAGCTCACCCGGACGCGGCCCATCCCGGGCGTGGTCGCGCCCAGCCGCCAGAGCCTCGGGTTCAGCACCAGCTTCTCGCCCACCCCGTTCTGGTCGGTGTCCTGGTCGTCCCAGTACAACATCACGGACGGGAATTTCGAATCTCAGGTGGTACGGCTCGAGCGAGAGCTGCACGAATGGCGGGCCGGGTTCAACTTCGTGAAAAACCCAAACGGCAATTTCGCCTTCTACTTCACGATCTACCTGACCGACCTGCCGGAGCTGAAGTTCGACTACGACCAGACGAGCATCGAGCGGTGACCGTCCTCAAAAGGGACGGGAAGTCGCGTCGGGCTCTCCTGCCCATACGAAAAATCAACGACTTAGGTGCTCTCAGGAATGGCACGCGATCTGCTGAGCCGTCCAGGGAACCCCTTCGGAGCCCTACCCATGCGCAGCTGGTGGATTCCCTCGGTCCTCCTCCTCGCCGCCGCGTGCTCCTCTGACAACCGGAACGCACCCGGCGTGCCGCCCGATGTGCCGGCGAGTCTCTCGAGCACGTCGCTCGACGGCGCGATCGCCCTGACCTGGACCGACAATTCATACACCGCGGATCCCGGGATTTTCCAGAACTACCGCATCTATAGCACCAGCTACGATCTCGACCACAACACCTGTGGATCGAGCTGGCAGCTCGAGGGCACCACGGTCGCGCCGGAGTTCGTGGTCGGGGCGCTCACCAATGGCGTGCCGCGCTGCTTCACGGTCACAGCGGAGAGCGTCGACGGCTTCGAGAGCGACCGGTCGCCCGTGCGATCCGACACGCCGCGACCGGATTCGCGGAACATCGTGCTCTACGCATCCCAGTTCCAGGTCGATGGCAGCGGATTCCGCTTCTGGGACGACCTGAACGGCAATGGGACCGTGGAGGACGGCGAGCTTGGCCTGGTGCGCCGGGGCGACGGGACGAACATTGACTTCTTCGTGAATCGCAACGCCGCGGGCGACCTGTACCTCACGCCGGTTCGCCCGGGCACGGGCGTCGAGTACTACGATGCGAACAATCCGGTCCAGGATCTGACCTCGATCGACTTCGCCGCGGACCAGACCTACCGGACGTCCGGCATTCTGGCGATTCCCGGGTACGGCTACGTGTTCGAAATGGATGGCGGCGACGGGTTCAAGCGATACGGCGCCGTGCGGCTGAGCCACGTGGGTCAGGACTTTCTCATCATGGATTGGGCCTACCAGACCGACCCGGGCAACCCGGAGCTGCTGGTAAGGGGGCGGTAGTTCCAGAATCCTGCAGGCAGCGGGGAGCCGGACGCCGCACGGAGGATGGTAGCCGGTAGATGGGCCAGGCACCTCGGATGTAGGCGATGTGCTTGGCCCACTCACCATGTTCCGCACTCGGGGGTTGAATCCCCGCCTCGGCCCCGGATATTTCGGGCCATGCCACCGACAGACTGCGTGATCGACGGCCGCACGCTCGCGGTGGCCGATGTCGTGCGGATCGCACGCAACCCCTCCGTTCGTGTCGCGGTCGACCCAGGTGCTCGCGATGCGCTTCTGGCCAGCCGGCAGCGGGTCGAGGCGGCGATCGCCACTGGGCAGACGATTTACGGCGTCAACACGGATTCGGCAAGCTCGCCAACGTGCGGGTGGCCGCCGACAAGCTGGACCAGCTCCAGATCAACCTGATCCGAAGCCACGCGGCGGGCGTGGGTGATCCGCTGCCGGCGGCCGTGGTGCGGGCCCTCATGCTGCTCCGGGCGAACGTCCTGCTTCGGCCGACCAGTGGTGTCCGGCCGGACTTGGTCGACGCCCTGATCGGCCTGCTCAACGCCGGCATCGTGCCGCTCGTGCCAGAACAGGGCAGTGTGGGCGCGAGCGGCGACCTCGCACCGCTCAGCCACGTCGCGCTGGCGCTCATGGGCGAAGGGGACGTGCTCGAGGCGGCACGCGTGCGGCCGGCGCGAGACGCGCTCGGGGAGGCCGGACTCACGCCCTTCCGCCTTGCGCCGAAGGAAGGCATCGCCTTCATCAACGGCACGCAGGCGCAGACCGCGCTGCTGGCGCTCCTGGTGCATGACGCGCGCGTGCTGTGGCGCACCGCGGTCGGCGCCGCCGCGATGAGCCTCGAGGCGCTCCGAGGCACCCCGGCCCCGCTCGATCCGCGCATCCATGCCGCCCGGCCGCACCGCGGCCAGGACGAGGCCGCCGCACTGATGCGCGCGCTGCTCGCGGAGAGCGAGATCCGGGAGTCGCACCGGGAGAACGATCCGCGGGTGCAGGATGCGTACAGCCTCCGCTGCGCCCCCCAGGTGCTCGGCGCGGTAGCGGATGCCATTCGCTTTGCCGAAGAGACGGTCGCCGTCGAGCTCAACGCCTCGACCGACAACCCGCTCGTGTTCGAGAACGGTGACGTCATCTCGGGCGGCAACTTCCACGGCCAGCCCGTCGCGCAGGCACTCGACATTCTCGCCATGACGCTGACGACGCTGCAGGCCATCTCCGAGCGGCGGGTGGAGCGGCTGGTGAATCCGGACTTGTCCCAGGGGTTGCCGGCATTTCTGACCGACGATCCCGGGCTGTCCAGCGGATTCATGATGGTTCAGATCACCGCGGCGTCGCTCGTGGCCGAATCCCGGGCGATCGCCATGCCGGCGAGCATCGGATCGATCCCGACCGACGCGAACCAGGAGGACTTCGTGCCGATGGGCATGGCGGCCGCGTGGAAGGCCCAGCGGATTCTGGCGAACGCGCAGCGAGTAGTGGCGGCCGAGCTCCTCTGCGCCGCGCAGGGCCTGGAGTTTCTCAGGCCTCTCGCGCCGGGCCGGGGCGTCGGCGGCCTCTACCGACGTCTCCGCGGGCTCACGCCGCCGGTCCCGCGTCTCGGCTCCGATCGACCCCCGGCCCCCGACCTCGAGCGCCTGAGCCGCGCCGTCGCGCTCGGCGAGCTCGATCCGGCGACCGCGTGAGACGCCCGCGACGCGTGCTTGCCGGGGGGGTGACGGCCCGGTACCTTTCGGTCACTCCAAGCCTTATCTCCTGTCTCCCCTCGCCAGCCCGCACCGCATGAATCTGGAAAAGCTGAAAGACTCGGCGCGGAAGTTCGAGCAGAAGGAAGACTGGCGGAAGGCGATCGAAGTCTACCTGAAAGCCATCCAACAGATCGAGTCGGGCGCCGAAAGCACCCCCGACTTGTCGCTCTACAATCGCGTCGGCGACCTCTACCTCAAGATCAATGACACGGCCGCAGCCGTTCACTCCTACGAGCGCGCGGTCGACCTCTACGCCGACCAGGGGTTCTTCAACAACGCCATCGCCCTCTGCGGCAAGATCCTGCGCGTCAACCCGGGCCGGGTGCAGACGTACCTGAAGCTGGCCCAGCTCCACGCGCGCAAGAACGTCGTGATCGAGGCGAAGCGGAACCTGATCGAGTTCCTGGAGCGAATGAACGGTCTCGGGCAGCTCGACCAGGCGTTCCAGTCGGTCAAGGAGTTCGCCGACCAGTTCTCGGGCAGCCAGGAGATCCGCATGATGCTGGTGGAGCTGCTGCGCGCGGCGTCACGCGAAGACGAGGCGCTCGAGCAGCTCGCCAAGATCGCGAGCGATCTGGAGCCGCCGGGGACTGCTCGTCCCGGGCCGCAGGCGGGCGAGGGCGGAGCCGAAGCCGCTCCCACGCCCCGTCCCACCCCACGGCCAGGCCGCAGTGATCTGGTCTTTCTCGATACCGGCCTCGATCTGCGGGGGAGTGCCGGTGCCGCCTCGGCCCCGCCAGCGCCGGCCCGGGCACCGGATGTCCCGCTCCTGGTCGAGGCCCCTCCTCCTGAGGGGCTCGAGCCGACGCAGGCCAGCGCAGACGCGGACCAGCCCGAACGCCAGTCCGAACCACTGGCCGGATTGGAGCAGACCAGTCACGAGGGGGGTCCGCCGCTCGAGATGGTCGGCGACATGGAAGGTCTCGAGAGCGGCAGCGGGAACGTCCAGGTGAGTGGTCTCGAGATCCTCGAGCCCGGGTCTGTCGCCGAGCCGGCGGGTAGTGACGATCTGCTCGACGCCGACGATCTCGACCTGTCGCTCGCCGCCTCCGACGTGGTGCTCGAGGATGCCCCGCAGCCCACCGACGACCTCGATCTGGACTTGGTGGAGGACAACCCGACGGCCTCCTCGACCGCGGACGAGGCGAGCGCCGGCACCGCGGTCGCGGGCCTGCCGCTGATCGAGGCCGTATCCGCGCCCACCGCCCCATCCGACGACGACGCGGAGTTGGCGAAGCTCGAGGAGCGAGTCGCCGACGACCCCGACAGTCCGGACGCCCATCGGGAGCTCGCAGATCGACTTCTCCTCGCGGGCGAGCTCGACCGGGCCGGCGAGGAGCTTCGGCTTTCGCTGCAGGGCTACGAGAGCGCGGAGGATTGGGCGTCGGCGTCGGCCATCGTGGAGCGGCTGGTCGCGCTCGAGCCCGACGCCATCCACCATCATCAGAAGCGAGTCGAGCTCGCGTTCCGAAGCGGCGAGCGCACGCCGCTGCTGGAGGCCTACCTCGCACTGGGCGACGCGCTGGCGCGCATGCGCGCCACCGACAAGGCGCTCGCAGTCTATCGCCGTGTGCAGGAGCACGACCCGGCCAACCCGCGTGCCGCCCACGCCATCGAGCAGATCGTCGGCGCGCCCACGGCGCCGCCGCGGGCCGCCATTCCATTGGGGTCGCCCGCGCCGCCGGCCAGCCGGCCTCCCGCGGGCCGGCCGGTCGCGCCAGTCGCGCCGCCGGCGACCGCCGCGGCGTCTGCACCGTCGGAGCCTCCGGTTGACGAGCCTCAGGCCACGGAGGTCGCCGGCGCTGCATCCCCGTCGGACGACTCGTTCGTCGACCTGGGCTCGATGATCCTGGATGAGTCAATGCCGCGCGACACCCGCATGCGGGTCGATCGACGCGAGCCCCAGGGCGACGACGAGCAGCGCGAGTTCGCCGAAATTCTCGAGCAGTTCAAGCGGGGCATCGACGAGAACCTCGACACGGACGACTACCAGGCCCACTACGACCTGGGCGTGGCGTTCAAGGAAATGGGCCTTCTCGACGAGGCGATCGCCGAATTCCAGAAGGCGCTGCGGGCGCCGGAGGGGCGGCTTCGCACGTCGGAGGCGCTGGGGACCGCGTTCTTCGAGAAAGGACAGTTCGCCGTTTCCGAGGCCGTGCTCCGGCGAGCGGTGGACGGCGTCGCCGGCGGCGACGAGGCCAAGATCGGCCTCATCTACTGGCTCGGCCGGTCCCTCGAGGCCCAGGGGAAGGCGCCCGATGCCATCACCAGCTACGAGCGGGCGATGGCGGTCGACATCCGGTTCATGGACCTGAGCGATCGCATTCACCGACTCACCGCGGGACGGCGCGAATGAGCTCTCAGCTGGCTCCAGTCGGTCTGGCCGATCTGCAGCGCCCGGTCCGCGCGCAGCTCGAGCGCGTCCCGCTGGAGCTGCATCGCATCGTCGAGGCCGATTTCGGGCTCATCGCCCAGGTGAACTCGCACCTGTTCCAGATGCAGGGCAAGATGTTTCGGCCCACCCTCCTGTTGCTCGCCGACGAGGCGACCGGGGCCTGCGATCCGCGGGCCGTGACGCTGGCCGCGGTCATCGAGCTGATCCACGTCGCCACCCTCGTGCACGATGACTCGGTGGATCACTCCGTCCTCCGCCGCGGGATGCCGACGATCAACTCGCTGTTCAGCCACCAGGTCTCGGTCATCATGGGCGACTATCTCTACTCCCGCGCCGTGATCGAGCTGGTCCGCCTGGACGACCTCGAGCCGCTGCGCGTGTTGAGCCGGGTCACGAACGAGATGACGGTGGGCGAGATGCGGCAGCTCCTGGCGCATGAGCCGCTCAACTTCTCCGAGGAGGCGTACGACCTCCTCATCCAGGCGAAGACCGCCTCGCTGCTGTCGGGCGCGTGCGAGGTCGGCGCGCTCCGCGCCTCACCAACGGAGCGGGCGGCGCTTCGGCGCTACGGCGAAGCGTTGGGCATGGCGTTCCAGATCGTCGACGATTTGCTGGACTACGTCGGCGATCCGACCATCACGGGAAAGCCCACCGGCTCCGACCTGAGGGAGCACAAGGTGACCCTGCCGCTCATCGCGGCGTTGCCGCGGATGGACGGAGCGGCGCGGGAACTGGTGGACGGCCTCATGGACAGCGCGGAACCGGAGGACGCCCGGATTGCCGAGGTGATCGCGGCGGTGGCCGAGGCCGGCGGCCTGGACTACGCGCGGGAGCGGGCGCTGCGGTTGGCCCAGCAGGCGGACGGCGAGCTCGACGCCCTGGCCCCGACCCCCGCGCGGGATGCGCTCCGCGCGGCGATCACCTACGCCGTGGACCGCAGGCGCTGATGGCCGGCCCGCACCGGCCCGGATTTTACGTCGGCATCCTCGTGGCGGGCTTCGTCGCGGGGGGCGCCCTCACGGCGCTGTTCCGGCAGACCTTGCCAGACAGCGCCGCCCGCACGTTCTTCACCAGCACCTGGACGGCCAATTTCGGCCCTGTTTCCGCCGATCTCCTGGTGATAAACTTCACCTTGGGTCCGGTCGGGCTCCATGTGTCGCTGCTGGCGCTCATCGGCGTGGTGGTGGCGTACCTGATCGCCCGGTCGATCTTTTAGGGGGGTCCCATGGCCAATCTCGGCTTCACCGAAATCATGCTCATCATGGTCGTGGTGCTCCTGCTGTTCGGGGCCAAGCGCCTGCCCGAGGTGGGGGCTTCGATCGGCAAGGGAATCCGCGAGTTCAAGCGGAGCCTGTCCGATACGCAGGAGGCCATCATGGGTCAGGATGACACCCAGCGGAACGTCAGCGCGCGTCCGATGGACACTTCGGCACCTCCTACCAGCGGCGTGCCGAAGCGGCTGTCGCAGTAGGCCCACGCCGCGAACAGCGCGGCCGACGGCTCCACGTCCCGGACCGGCAAAGGGGGCATGCGTCAAGCATGCCCCCTCGTGTGTCCCGGTCCTCGCGCTGGTATGCGTTACGTCGTCTGCGTGGTCGGCCCTTGCTGCTGCAGCACCTTCTTCCGGTCGTCCACGACCTTAGCCGACTTCCGAAGTGCTTCGAGGTAGTTCCTGACGCGGTCCTGCCGGGCCAGGTTGATCATCTGCGCCCGGTAGGATTCGAGGTTCTTGGTGAACTCGGCCGAATCGGCCTTCGTGTGCTCGAGCACCTTGAGGACGTAGATCCCCTGCTTGGTGTCGATGAGGCCGCTGTGCTGGCCAACGGCCAGGCCGAAAGCGGTACCCACCACGACCGGATCGTCCAGCGGCGGGTTCACCCGCGGGAACGGCCCGAATTCCTTGTACGGGAGCTTCATCGAATCGGACACGGCCGCGAGGCTGCCCCCCGCCTCCACCCGCTTATAGAACTGCTTCGCGATCTCGCGCCCCCGCTCGAGCTTCTTCTCGGCTATGACCTGTGATGCGACCACGGGACGAACCCGGGCGAGCGGGGGGATGCCGGCGGCCTGCAGGCTGTCGACCCGGAAGACGTAGAAGGCAATGGTGGTTTCGATCACCGGGCTGGTCTGCCCCTGCTTGGCGTCGAAGGCCCAGACGCCCGCGTCCGGGACGACCAGGTTGCCCACCTGAACCTTGGTGCCCTCCTGCACCGGCGCCGTCTTTCCGATCGGCAGGTGCAGCGCCCGTGCGACCGTGTCGAGCGCCGCGGGATCGGACTTCTCCGCCCCAAGCTTCTCGAGGCTGTCGGCCTGGGCGTCGAGCTGATCACGATGGGCGCCGGCGACCTCGATCGGGACGAGGATGTGCCGCCCCTTGATCTTGTTCCCCTTCCGGCTGGTCACCTCGATGATATGAAACCCGAATTGCGACAGCACCGGCTCGGAGAGCGTGTTGAGGGGCAGCGTGAATGCGGCCGAGTCGAACGCGGGGTCCATCGAGCCCTTGTTCCATTCGCCAAGGTCGCCGCCTTTGGCCGCGCTGGCGCTGTCGGCGGACTCACGCCGTGCCACGTCGGCGAACGGCGCGCCGCCGGCAATCTCGGCACGGACCGAATCCGCCCGCGCCCGGGCCGCCGCCGTGTCCGCCGCCGTGGTGAGGCGGGGCAGGGCCACGAAGCTCAGGTAGACGGTCGCCGGCCGGTCGAAGTCGTTGAGGTGGGCCTTGTAGTATGCGGCGAGGTCGGCGTCCGTAACCTTGACCGCCGAATCGGGGACGATGTTGCGCGCGACGATTGCGGTCAGGCCGATCTTCACCTGCTCGTGCTCATCCCGGTACTGCTCCCACAAGGCCGCGTCGGATAGATAGATGTCGGCCGTCACCACTCGCAGCAGCTTGGACCGCTCGATCTGCTCGCGGTACTGGGCCTCGAGCGAGGGCAGGTACTGTTGCGCGACGCTGGAGATGAGCCAGCGCTGGTACTTCGCGAGGTCGAACTGGCTGTCGGTCTGGAATTCCGGAATCTTCTGGAACTCGGGGGGTGGCGATGTCCGCAGTGCGTCCACGATCTCGTCGTCCGACACCGTGATGCCACGGCGCTTGTACTCAGCCTGAAGCACGGTGCCCTGAACGAATTGCTCCCAGACCTGGTCCCGGATCTCCTGCTGATCTTCCAGGCCGAGCGCGCCGGGGCTCTGCCGCTGGCGCTGGTCCACCGCCTGCTGGACGGCCATCTGATAGGTGCGGGAGTCGATGCTCTGACCGTTCACCTTCCCGACGGCGGTCTTGGTGAGGAGCCCGGTGTTGCCGGTGATTCCACTCAGGTCGACCACCAGCCAGGCGAAGAACGTGAGCGCGACCACCACCATCAGCGGCTTGGCGGCGTTTCGAAAGGCTTGCATAGGACAGCGAGACTCCGAGACCAGTGGGGGAAAAGAGCCTTAAGGTTAAGCCGATCAACACCGAACCTCAAGGCTGGGCGCGCCTTAGCAGTTGACAGCGCCGGGGTGGCTCGCTACTGTCACCACACCTCCTGCAACGATGTCGCGCGTACTCCCTTCCACGCCGGCCTGAACCTCGACCAGCGGACTCCGCATGGCATTGAGCGAGATCGAAAAGCTGGAGCGACGGTACGCCGAGAACCCCCAGGGCCTGACCTTCGCTCCGCTTGCCGAGGTGCACCGGAAGAACGGCGACGTCACGCGTGCGCTTGAGCTGCTCCGGCCTGGACTGACGCTTCATCCCGACTACATCCCCGCCAGCATCGTGCTCGGCCGCTGTCACCTCGATCTGGGTGAGTTGCCCGACGCGGAGACCGCGTTCACACACGTGCTGAGCCTCGACAGCGAGAACGTCATCGCGCTCAAGGCGCTGGCCGACATCGCGGAGCGGCAGTTCCGATTCGACGATGCCGAGCGGTGGCTTCGCACGCTACTCGCCATCGACCGGAGCAACGACGAGGCCCGTGAACAGCTCGGACGCGTGGAGTCCTCGCACCGTCAAGCGGCGACCGCGTCCTCCGCCACCCCCGACGCGGCATTCATCACGGGGCTCGGGGAGCCGCCGAGCGTCGAGGCGGCGCCGGAGGGACCTGCGGCCGCCGACACCACGGAGCCGCCAACGGGCACCTCCGCCGAGCGCGACGACACTCCCGCACATGGCCTTCCGCCCCTGCCTGAGCCCCCGCAGGAGGCGGTGCTCGCGTGGGTCGAAGCCCCGGGCCGCGACGCCTCGGACGAGGCTCGCCCGCTCCAGCTCGAGGATCTCGACCTGAGTGACGCGAACGCGGCTCCCCCGCCGGCCGGCATCCAGCTGGAGCAGCCAGTGACGCTCGACGAGCCGGTCCAGCCGCTGTCCGGGCTGGTCGGGCGCGACGACCAGGCCGATTTGCACGAGCCGGACGGCGCGTTCCGGGTGGAGACGGCGGAAGACATCGTGCTGGAAAGCACGGGCTACAGCGAGTTCCAAGTGGCCAATGCATCGGAGGAATTGCTGACTCGCGATCGCCCAGCACATCAGGATCCTCTGATGCCGGAGAAGGCGGCGATCGAGAAGGAACACACCGAGCGGCCGGCCGCTCCTCCAGCCGATTCCACTTCAGTGGCCGATCCATCGCTCGCCGAGGCCGGCGCCGCCGACCGGTGGCCCGCCGATCTCGTGGCCTCGTCGCAGGGAGCAACCGGCGATCCCGCCGCGGGTGTCAGCGCGTCGGACAGCGTGGGGACTGCGGCGGCCCCCGTGGCGGCCGACACGGGCAGCGCAGTGGCCGACGCGCCAGGGCGAGTTACCGACGTGCCCCGGACCGTTGACGCCCTGGCGGAGGCCGCTCCGCCGCAGGTGGCCGGCTGGTCCGCACCGACCTCAGCCGAAGGGCCGGCCACACCGAGCGATGCGTCTCGCCCCGAGCCGGCGGCCGCCTCGACGTCCTGGTCCGCGCCGCAGGCCGAGCCTCCGACCCACCGGGAGCCGGACCTCATGGTCACCGAGTCGATGGCCGAGCTGCTTCTGCAGCAGGGACACCGGGCCGAGGCGCTGGTCGTGTATCGTCATCTGGAGCGACAAACCGGCAATCGCCGGTTCAGCGACCGGCTTGCGGAGCTCGAGCGGCACGCAGCCGACGACAGGACGTCCGCGGCGTCAGCCGAGCCGGCGCTTGTGCGCGGCGAGGCCGCCCCGGCGGCCACCGCGGCGCCCAGCCCTTCCTACTCGGTGCAGGAAACGGGTGGACAGTCCGTGCGGGACTTCTTGCAAGGGGTGCTTTCGGGACGGTTGCCTGCCGCGCCTGCGTCGCCGCCGCGGGCAGTGGAGGCACCCTCCAGCGCGACCGGCGGCGCGCCCGAGGGAGCGCCCACCCGTCCCGCCCATGACAGCCTTTCGCTCAGCTCGGTGTTCGGCGAAGAGACCGCGCCCACGCCCCCGGCGGTTCCCGCCGGCAATGCGGCGAGTCCACAAGGCGGCGTGTCGTACGACGAATTCTTTGGTGGAAGCGGCTCGGCCGGGTCGTCCCGGTCGCGCGGGGCGGACACAAAGAGCGACGACCTCGACCAGTTCCACGCCTGGCTCCAGAATCTCAAGCGCTGAATGCGCATCTGCGTCCTGAACGGCCCCAATCTCAATCTGCTGGGGCAGCGGGAGCCGGAGGTCTACGGACGCGCCACGCTGGGGGACATCGAGCGGATGGTTCGGCAGTCGGCCGGCGGCCTGGGCGTCGAGCTCGACTGGTTCCAGACCAATCACGAAGGCGCGCTCGTGGAGGCGATTCAGCAGCTCAAGGGTCGTGCCGACGGGGCATTGATCAATGCGGCCGCGTTGACTCACACGAGTCTGGCCGTGCGTGACGCGCTGCTCGCCGTGCGGCTGCCCTTCGTCGAGCTGCATCTCTCGAACATCTTCGCGCGCGAGCCTGCCCGGCATCACTCGCTGATCGCCGACCTCGCGCTCGGGATCGTGGCGGGGTTCGGCCCCCAAAGCTACGTCCTGGCCCTCCAGGCGCTGGTGGGCCGGCTGCGTGCCGGCTGACCGCCGCCCCGAGCGGCAGTCCGCGCTGCGCACGGCGCTGGCGCACGAGGGTCTCGACGCCCTGCTGGTCACGCACCTGCCCAACATCCGGTACCTGACGGGCTTCACCGGATCGGCGGCGCTCCTGCTCGTCGCCGCCGAGCGCGCGACGCTTGTCACCGACTTCCGGTACGCGGTACAGGCCCCGAGCGAGGCCGGCAGCGCGGCCGTGGTCGAAATCGACCAGACGAACGTCTGGGACCGGCTCGGCCGGGTGCTCGCCGCCACGGCGCCGGCCTCGCTGGGGCTCGAGGCACAGGCCCTCACCGTGCGGGATGCGGAGCGCCTCGGCGGGGTCACCCGGGCCCGCCTAGTTCCGACGTCGGGGGCGGTGGAGCAGCTGCGCGTGGCAAAGGCGCCCGAGGAGGTCGCGTCCATCCGCTCAGCGGCGGCCCTCGCGGCGGCCGCGCTGGCGGACGTGCTGCCGTTGATCCGCCCCGGGCGCACGGAGCTGGAGGTAGCGGCGGCGCTCGAGGGAGCGCTCCGCCGGCGGGGTAGCGAGTGGCACCCGTTTCCCACGATCGTGGCGAGCGGTCCGCGCGCCGCGTTGCCTCACGCGCGAACCAGCGCCCGCGCGATCGACACGGGGGATTGGCTGCTGCTTGACTTCGGTGCGCAGCTCGACGGATACTGCGCCGACCTCACCCGCACGGTGGTGGTCGGCCGCGCCGATGAACGCCAGCGCACCGTGTACGAGCTGGTCCGCGAGGCGCAGCGTCGGGCGCTCGACCATCTCCGCGCCGGCATGACCGGCCGCGAGGGCGATGCGCTGGCGCGCGACGTCATCGCCGCGCGTGGCTTCGGCGACGCGTTCGGCCACTCGCTGGGGCACGGGCTGGGCCTCGAGGTGCACGAGGCGCCGCGGCTCGCACCCACTGCCGAAGCCGTGCTGCCGCTCCACGCGGTGGTGACGGTCGAGCCGGGCATCTATCTTCCGGGCTGGGGCGGCGTCCGGCTGGAGGACGACGTCTCCCTCGGCCCGAACGGCGCGGAACTCCTGTCCGACGGGCTGACGGACCTGCTCGAACTGACCTAGCAACAGTTGGCACGCCACCACGCACGTCCACACGGCGACCGCGCGGACGCGCCGGTCTCGCTCTCACTCGAGGAGGGGCACGTGACCCGGGTCGACCGCTGCGCACACACGGGACTCGCTCGCCTATGACTCCCCAGGAGATGAAGCATCTCGCCGAGCTGCTGCAGCAGGTGCCGGGAATGAAGGCGATCGAGCTACAGGACGTGCAGGGCCTCGCTCAGCTGTTGCGTGAGTCGCCGGAGATCGGCTCCATCGAGGTCAAGGGTCTGTTCGGCACCAAGGTGGTGATCACGCGGACGGGCAATGGAGTGCCGACGGTCGTCACGGCGCCCGCCGCCTACGCCGCGGCCGCCCCGGCGGCGCTCCCGCCGGCGAGCGGCGACAGTGAGGCCCGCGAGGCTCCCCGCGCCCCCGGGCTCAAGGAAATCAAGTCGCCCATGGTGGGGACCTTCTACAAGTCGCCCGAGCCCGGGGCCGATCCCTACGTCAAGACGGGAACTCGGGTCTCGCCGGGCCAGACGGTGTGCATCATCGAAGCGATGAAGATCATGAACGAGATCGAGGCCGAGATCGCCGGCGTCGTGCGCGAGCTCCTGGTGGACGACGCGCAGCCGGTCGAATTCGGGCAGGTCCTCTTCCGGGTCGATCCCAATGGCTGACGCCCCGCCTACGACGCCGTCATCGACCGCGTCGACCTTCAATTTCAAGCACACCATCGCCCAGATGGTGCAGCGCAACGCGTCCGACCTGCTGCTCAAAGTCGGCCGCCCGCCGACCGTGCGCGTGAACGGCGAGCTCCAGGCGCTCGAGATGCCGCCGGTCAAGCCCGAGGACCTCAAGATGCTGGCGGAGCAGGTGATGACGCCGCGTCAGGTCAAGGAGTTCGCGGAAAAGAAGGAGGCGGACTTCGCAATCGGTGTGCCGGGCGTGGGCCGGTTCCGCACCAACATCTACCAGCAGCGCGGGACGTTGGCCTTCGCGTTCCGGGCCATTCCCTACGAAGTCAAGACCATCGCGGACCTGCACCTTCCGACGGTGCTCGAGGAGATCGCGCTCAAGCCCCGCGGCCTGATCCTGGTCACCGGCATCACCGGCTCGGGCAAGTCCACCGCGCTCGCCGCGATGATCAACCACATCAACCAGAACCGCCGGGTGAACGTCATCACGATCGAGGACCCGATCGAGTTTCTGCACCGCGATGTGATGGCCAATATCTCCCAGCGCGAGGTCGGGAGCGACACGCTGTCATTCGCGTCCGCGCTCCGGCACGTGCTCCGGCAGGACCCCGACGTCATCCTCGTGGGTGAGATCCGGGACATGGAGACCCTCGATACGGCGCTCAAGGCCGCCGACACGGGGCACCTGGTCTTCAGCACGCTGCACACGACCGACGCGACCCAGACGCTCAACCGGATCATCTCGTTCTACCCGCCATATCAGCACCAGGAAATCCGGATGCTGATCGCCACGGCGCTCCAGGCCGTGGTGTCGCTCCGACTGGTGCCGCGCGCCGACGGCCGAGGCCGGGTTCCGGGGGCCGAGGTGCTGATCAACACGGCCGCGGTGGCGGACAACATCCGGGACATCGAGAAGGCGCTCAACATTCCCGATCTCATCGCCGAGGGAACGGTCTCCTACGGCATGCAATCGTTCGATCAGTCGCTCATGAAGTGGTTCAAGGACGGCATGATCTCGTACGAGAGCGCCCTGTTCTACTCCACCAACCCGAACGAGTTCGCGCTCCGCGTGTCGGGCGTGGACTCGGCGTCCGACCGGAAGTTCACCGAGATCACCGGCGACTCGTCCGCGCCGCGGGCGCTGGACCTCACGCCGTGATACGGCGGCAGCGGGTCATTGCGAGCGGCCATCCTGCGCGAAGCGAAGGAGCCATGCGCCGACGCATGCGGCTTTCGCTCCGCGCAGGGTGACCCCCGGCGACCGCTCGCGTGTTCAAGAAGGTCCTGATCGCAAACCGCGGGGAGATCGCCCTTCGGGTGATCCGCGCCTGCCGCGAGCTCGGGCTCGAGACCGTGGCAGTGTACTCGGAGGCCGACCGCGAGTCGCTCCACGTGCGCTTCGCCGACGACGACGTCTGCATCGGGCCGCCGCCCAGCCGCAGCTCCTACCTCAAGATCCCCAACATCATCGCCGCCGCCGAGATCACCGGCGCCGACGCCATTCACCCGGGCTACGGGTTTCTGGCGGAGAACGCCGAGTTCGCCGACACGTGCAAGGCGTCGAACATCACGTTCATCGGTCCCACCGGCGATCAGATCCGGCAGATGGGCGACAAAGCGACGGCGCGTCGGCTCGCGGCCGACGCGGGCGTGCCCACCGTCCCGGGCTCGCCCGGCACGATCGACGACCCGGACGAGGCGCTGGCGTTCGCCGAGTCGATCGGCTTCCCGGTCATCATCAAGGCGACTGCCGGCGGGGGCGGGAAGGGAATGCGGATCGCGCAGGAGGCCGAACAGTTTCCCCAGCTCTTCGGGCTGGCCCAGAACGAGGCGCTGGCCGCGTTCAACAATGGGGCGGTGTACGTCGAGAAGTACATCCAGCAGCCGCGGCACGTCGAGATCCAGGTGATGGGCGACGTGTGCGGCAAGGTGGTCCATCTCGGCGAGCGCGACTGCTCGGTGCAGCGGCGTCATCAGAAGCTCATCGAGGAGAGCCCGAGCCCGGCGCTCACGCCCGGCCTGCGCGAGCGCATGGGCAACGCGGCGGTGGCGCTGGCGTCGAACATCGGCTACATCGGCGCGGGTACGCTCGAGTTCCTGCTCGACACCGACGGCGCCTTCTATTTCATGGAGATGAACACCCGCATCCAGGTCGAGCACCCCGTCACCGAGATGGTGACGAGCTTCGACCTGGTGAAGGAGCAGATTCGGGTCGCCGCCGGCGAGCCGGTCAGCTTCCAGGGTGACGGCCGGCGCCTGCGCGGCCACGCCATCGAGTGCCGCATCAATGCCGAGGATCCGTACCGCAACTTCCAGCCGTGTCCCGGCCTCATCACCGCGTATCATCCGCCCGGCGGCCCCGGCGTCCGGGTCGACACCCACGTCTACGCGGGCTATACCGTGCCGCCGTATTACGACTCGCTGCTCGCCAAGGTCATCGTGCACGGGAACGACCGCGAGGAGGCGCTCACGCGGATGGGGCAGGCGCTCGACAGTTTCATCCTCGAGGGCGTGACCACCACGATTCCCTTCCTCGCTCGCGTCATCCGACATCCCGACTTCGCCGCAGGCACGGTGGACACCAGGTTCCTGGAGCGCGAGTCGCACCTGCTACGGCCTGACGCATGAGACTGGACGTCCTCTTCAGCCCGGCAGGGATCACGGCCACCGCGCTGCAGGGGCGCACTGCGTTCGTGATCGACATCCTGCGCGCGACCACCTCCATGTGCGCGGCCCTGCACCACGGGGCGCGGGCACTCATCCCGGTGGCTTCCACGGAGGAAGCGCTGCGCCTCGCGCAGACGATCGGACGCGATGAGGTGCTGCTGGCCGGCGAGCGCCGGTGCGCGCGCATCCCGGGGTTTCATCTCGGGAACAGTCCGCGGGAGATGACCGAGGCGACGGTCCGAGGAAAGACGCTGGTGGTGACCACCAGCAACGGTACGCGCGCGTTGCTGGCCTGTCAGGGCGCGGGCGCCGTCTACGGCGCCTGTGCAGCCAACCTCACCGTGTCTGCCGAGAAGGCCCGGGAGACGATCGAGAGTGGCGGCGGCGTCCTCATCGTGTGCGCCGGGCGCGACGGTGCGTTCTCTCTGGATGACGGGTACTGCGCGGGGCGGCTTCTCGCCGCCACCCTGGGTGCCAGGCGGCCGGGCCGTTGGCTCAACGACGCCGCCATCGCGAGCCTCGATCTGGTGCGCCGCTACGGCGACCGCTGGGAGCGGCCACTCGAGCGGAGCCGCGCGGGCCGCGAGCTCATTCGACTGGGCTTT
Organism: Gemmatimonadales bacterium; assembly: GCA_051955835.1. GTDB lineage: Bacteria > Gemmatimonadota > Gemmatimonadetes > Gemmatimonadales > GWC2-71-9 > CAVVWJ01. The sequence goes on along the minus strand of JBQCGH010000035.1, from coordinate 27,405 downwards.
CAGGATGACGTCCGCGACGCCGCCCGCCTCGATGCCTATCCGGTGCTCGCGCACTTCCACGAACGCCGGATGACTCTCGCGCACGTCCCCGTATGAGCACCGATTCCCGCCGTCGCCTGGGCGCGATCACCGCCCTGGTGGTCGGGTTGTTCGTGGGTCTGACCCTCCTCCCGCTCCCCCTCACCGGTCCGATCGGTCATGCGTTGGGTGCCCGGCTCATGGAGTATCTGGGCGCCGGCGCCCTGGGCATTCCGCTGCTTGGGATCGGCCTCGCGCTGGCGGGGTTCGAACGGCTCGGCACGCTCGACATGAAGCGGGCGGCGTTTCTCATCGTGGGTCTGAGTGTGCTGCTGCCGTATCTCGCGGGCGTGTTCGGGCATGTGACGGTGTACGACCTCAACAGCCGGCACTTCCTGGGCTCCCTCGTCGGGGCGATCCCCGGGTTCTTTGCCGTCACCATTCCGCGAGGAATCGGCCCCGCGGGCGCGATGCTGGTCGGATTCCTGGCGCTCTCCGCCCTGACGCTCGTCACATTCGCCTGGCACCCGCTGCAGCGACTCGAGCGGCATCCGGCGCCGGCTCCCGCGGGCGGGGCGACAGTCGACCCCGCCGGTGAGCCGGCTCGCGAAGGCCGCCGGAAAAACAAGGAAACGACTGCCAAGGACAACACGGCCAAAGAGACGCCGGCGAGAGAGGCTGACGCGCCGTCCGAGCCGCTCAAGCCGCGGGACGAGAAAACCAGGGCCGAGCGGCCCGCCAAGCCGAAGCCGAAGAAGCCCGAGCCTCGGCGTGCCAACGGCAAGGATCTCGGCCCGGTGTGGGATGTGGAGCTGCTCGAGCCGCCGCGCACCAAGGCCGTCGACGCCGGGGAGGTCGAGCTCGACGTGCTGCAGGAGCGGCTCGAGGAAACCCTGGCCGAGTTCAAGGTCGAAGGCGATGTCGCGGGGCGGACCACGGGGCCGGTGGTCACGCAATACGGCGTGCGCCTTCGGCCGGGCGTGAAGATGAATCGCCTGGTGAACCTCGCGGACGACCTGGCGCTCAAGATGAGCGCGCGCTCGATCCGGGTGGCCCGAATCCCGGGCCGCGACATGGTGGGGGTCGAGGTGCCCAACCCGAAGGCGCGCGTCGTGCTGCTGCGGGAGCTGCTCGAGGACGACGCCTGGACGTCCGAGGAGCGCCTCCTGCCGGTCACGCTGGGACTCGACCTCGAGGGCCGGCCGGTCATCGCCGATCTGGCCAAGATGCCGCACCTGCTCATCGCGGGCGCGACCGGCACCGGCAAGTCGGTCGGCATCAACGCGATCATCTCGTCGCTCATCTTTCACTATCAACACAAGGAAGACCTGCGCCTGCTGCTGATCGACCCCAAGATGGTCGAGCTGTCCATGTACAAGGACCTGCCGCACCTGCGGCACCCGGTGGTCACCAACAACAAGGAGGCGGCCCGCGTGCTCAAGTGGGCCGTCGGAGAGATGGAGCGGCGCTACGCCCTGCTCGAGGCCAATGGGGCACGCAACCTGAGCGATTTCAACCGCAAGGTGGCCGACGCCAAGCCGCTCAGGAATCCCTCGCCCCGCAAGGTCACTCTTACGGACATTGCGGCCGAGCCGCCTGACACGCCGCCTCCCGCACCCGAGGCCGAAGCCTATACCGAAGGAAAGCTGCCGCTCATCGTCGTGGTGGTGGATGAGCTGGCCGACCTGATGATGACCGTGCAGGCGGAGGTCGAGACGCCGCTCGCGCGGCTGGCGCAGAAGGCGCGTGCGGTCGGGCTCCATCTCATTCTCGCGACGCAGCGTCCCTCGGTGAACGTCATCACGGGACTCATCAAGGCGAACTTCCCGAGCCGGATCGCCTTCCGGGTGGCCTCGAAGGTCGACAGCCGCACCATCCTCGACGGGAACGGCGCGGAGGCCCTGCTTGGCAAGGGCGACATGTTGTTCCTCGAGCCGGGCAAGAGCGAGCCGATGCGGCTCCAGGGCGCGTTCATCTCCACCGAGGAGAGCGAACGCATCATGGAGCGCTATCGCTCGTGGAAGGTGCAGCGCGAACAGGTCGGCCTCGTCGAGCCGACGGAGAGCAATATCCTGGATGAGGTGCCCGACGCGGAGGCGGGGGAGGGTGCGGGCGAATCGTCGGCGGAGGCCGGCGAGCGCGATCCACAGTTCAAGGAAGCGGCCATCGCCTGCGTGCAGAATCAGGGCGGCTCGACCTCACTGCTTCAGCGCAAGCTCGGCATCGGATACGGCCGCGCGGCCCGGATCATGGACCAGCTCGAGGAGGCGGGTATCCTGGGTCCCGCGAACGGCAGCAAGCCGCGCGACGTGAGGATCGGGATCGATCAGATCGACGAATACTGCGGGTAGAGAGCCGAGGCTTCCGCTTCGTCCTCCTCAGGGCTTGACCCGCGCCGCCGCGGAATCCCGTGCCGGGTCGCGCGCGGCGGCCTCGGCGTCGTAGGCACCTCCCGGCTGGCTCAGGTAAGTATTGTGTCCCGAGACATCGCTTGACCTGCCTTACCCGTTGACCGATTCGAGGACGGTCGCGAGCCCCCAACCGCAACCCGCAGCCCCTTGTCTGCTCCACCTCCCATGCATGCTGCCTCCAAGGTGAGGCCGCCCGTTTGCGGCGAACGGCCAACTTAGGCCGAGCGGTAACGACTTCGGTGTGAGCCGTGCCACCCGGGCATCTCTGCTGAGATTGAGCAGGTTCGCAGGCGGCGCTTTCGGGACCCCGGACCCGCCGAAATGGTCGCACCGTGAAGACCGCTCCCGACTAGCATGTCGCGCGTGCCCAGCTCGCGTGCCCCGATTCCACCCTCCGAATGGAAAGACGCCCGCCACCGGCGAGGTCTCTGGGGTGAGCGCGTCGCCATGACTTTTCTGGCACGGCGCGGATGGCGCCTCGAGGCGCACCGCTTTCGCGTTGGACGCCACGAGCTGGATGTCGTGGCGCGTCGAGGCTCGCTCGTGGCGTTCGTGGAGGTCAAGACGCGCGGCTCTGCTGGGTGGGGATCACCGGCCGAGAGCGTGGGATGGCGGAAGCAGCGTATTCTCGGCCGGGTAGCGGAGGTGTGGCGCGAGCGGCACGGCCGAAGAGGCGACTGGTTTCGGTTCGATGTGATCGAGGTGGAGGTGTGCGCGTCCGGCGGGTACCGAGTGACACATCTGGAGGATGCTTGGCGGCTGGGGAGAAGCCGGTGTGACCGATTTTAGGCCACATTGGTAGTGTTGATTCGGAAAGAATTCGGTATTAGCTTGTGTCGTGCTACTTCGGTGTAGCAAAATCAGCCACAACAATATCAGGGGACACTGCCATGGCCGCTGAAGACACCCGGCTCGATGCCGACCGCCGGAAGGCCCTCGGGCTCGCCATCTCCCAGATCGAGAAGCAGCTCGGCAAGGGCTCCATCATGCGGATGGGCAGCGAGTCGGCCCGCGTGAAGGTGGCCGCCATCCCCACCGGCGCCATCAACCTCGACGCGGCCACCGGCGTCGGCGGCATTCCCCGCGGCCGGATCACCGAGATCTACGGTCCCGAGTCCTCCGGCAAGACGACCCTCACGCTCCATCTCGCGGCCAACGTGCAGAAGGCCGGCGGCGTCGCCGCCTACGTGGACGCGGAGCACGCGCTCGACATCGAGTACGCCAAGAAGCTGGGCGTCAACGTCGAAGACCTGCTCGTCTCCCAGCCCGACACCGGCGAGCAGGCGCTCGAGATCGTCGAGATCCTGGTGCGCTCAGGCGCGGTGGACCTGGTCGTCATCGACTCGGTCGCGGCGCTCGTGCCCAAGGCCGAAATCGAGGGCGAAATGGGCGATAGCCACGTCGGTCTCCAGGCCCGGCTCATGAGCCAGGCGCTCCGGAAACTCGCCGGCGCCATCAACCGCTCCAACTGCGCCGTCGTCTTCATCAACCAGCTCCGTGAGAAGATCGGCGTGATGTTCGGCAATCCCGAGACCACTACCGGCGGCAAGGCGCTTAAGTTCTACGCCTCGCTCCGGCTCGACATCCGCCGCATCGGGCCGGTCAAGGAGCGGGAAGCCGTCATCGGCAACCACGTGCGCGTGAAGGTGGTGAAGAACAAGGTCGCGCCGCCGTTCCGCCAGGCCGAGTTCGACGTGATGTTCGACGAGGGCATCAGCCACACGTCGTTGCTGGTGGACCTCGCCTCCGAGGCCAACATCATCCAGAAGTCGGGGGCCTGGTATTCCTACGGCGATCAGCGCATCGGCCAGGGCCGGGAGAATGCCAAGCTCTTCCTCCGCGACAATCCGCCGCTCATGGCCGAGGTAGAGGGCAAGGTGAAGGAGCTGCTCGGCATGCATGCCGGCGCGGGCACCGGGGCCGGCCCCGCAGACGACGACGAATGAGCGAGCCCGTCCTCACGGCGCTCGTCCCCGACCCTCGCCGCTCGGGCACCGTCCGGGTGGAGCTGGACGGGGTCCGGTTCGGCGCCGTGCCGGAGGAGCTGATTCGGAGCACCGGCTTGGCGGTCGGCCGGGTCGTCGACGCCGAGCTCCGCGATCGTCTCACGGCCGCCGCCGACGCGGAGGCCTCGCTCCGGACCGTGCTCCGAGCCCTCGAGCGGCGTCCGTTCGCGCGCGCCGACCTCGGCCGACGGCTTGTTCGCAAGGGGCACCCACGGGCTGCCGTCGATGCCGCGCTGGACCGAGTCGCCGCCATGGGCCTGTTGGACGACGTCAGGTTCGCGCGGGACTACGTCCAGACCCGCGCACCGCGCGGGCGTGGCCCTGCCCGCTTGACGCGAGATCTGCTCGCCATGGGCGTGGACCGCGCCGTGATCAACCGGGCGCTGACCGACGAATGGCCCGAGGGCAGCGATCGCATCAAGGTCCCGCAGTCGCTCGCGGTCAAACGCGCCGCGCAGCTTGGCGACCTGCCGCGCCCGGTGAAGCGCCGGCGTGTGCTGGCCTATCTGGCCCGCCGCGGGTTTGCCGGTCGCGATATCAGCGATCTGGTCGCGCGGGTGGTCGGATAGCCGTTCGGCAAGCTCAGCCAGCACACCGTCCCCACGGAAACACGACAGTCCACACGGGGGTCGGGTGCGTGGGCACGTTACTCCTTGCGCTTCCCTCCGCGTCCAGTCCGTCGGGGCGACGCGGCGCACGAGGGGCGGGCATGGCCCCTAAGTCGCGCCGTCCCTATATTTTCCCCCCATGCAGTCTGCCAAGATACGACGCCTATTCCTCGACTTCTTCGTCGCCAGGGGGCACCGCGAGGTGCCTTCTTCGTCACTGGTCCCCGCCGACGATCCGACCCTCCTATTCACCAACGCCGGGATGGTGCAATTCAAGCGCACCTTCCTCGGTCAGGAGCGACGTGACTATGCTCGCGCGACCACGTGTCAGAAGTGCGTGCGCGCCGGGGGGAAGCACAACGACCTCGAGCAGGTGGGTCACACCAAGCGACACCACACGTTCTTCGAAATGCTCGGGAATTTCAGCTTCGGCGACTATTTCAAGCGCGACGCGATCGCGTACGCCTGGGAGTTCGTGACCAGTCCCGACTACCTCGGCCTGCCGCCGGCCCGCCTGCGCGTCACCGTGCACCACACGGATGAGGAGGCCCGCGGCCTCTGGCGGGACCTCGCCGGTCTGCCCGACCACCGGATTTACGGCCTGGGCGACAAGGACAACTTCTGGCAGATGGGCGATACCGGCCCCTGCGGGCCGTGCAGCGAGATCTACGTCGACCTCGAGTGGCGCCCGGGCGATGTGCCCGCCGAGATCCCGCAGGCGGAGTTCGAGGAGCTGGCCGAAGCGGGACGTTTCCTCGAGATCTGGAACCTGGTGTTCATGCAGTTCGACCGCGCGGCGGACGGGGCGCTCGCGCCCCTTCCCAAGCCGTCGGTCGACACCGGCGCCGGGCTCGAGCGCATCGCGGCGGTCATGCAGGGCGAAGACGACAATTTTCATACGGACCTCTTTCAGCCCCTGATCGACCGGGTCGGCGAGCTGGTCGGACGTCCGTACGATCGCGCGTCCGCCGACCGGGCCTCGTATCGGGTGCTCGCCGATCACGCCCGCGCTGTCGCGTTCCTGCTCGCCGACGGGGTCTATCCGAGCAACGAGGGTCGGGGCTACGTGCTCCGCCGCATTCTGCGGCGCGCGGTGCGGCATGCGTGGCTGCTCGGCCGGCGCGAGCCCACGCTCGCGCCGCTCACCGCCGTGGGGGTTGCGCACATGGGCGGGGTCTATCCCGAGCTTCGCGAGAAAGCCGAATACCTCCGCGAGGTCACGGAAACGGAGGAGCACCGGTTCCTCGAGACCATCGAAGGCGGCCTCCGCCGCCTCGACGAGCTCTTCGCCTCGGGCGCGCGCGAAATCCCGGGGGAGGACGCCTTCAGACTCTACGACACGTTCGGCTTTCCCATCGACCTCACCGCCATCATCGCCGACGAGCGCGGGGTGTCGGTTGATACGGCCGGCTTCGAAGGCGCGCTCGAGGCGCAGCGAAAGCGCTCGCGCCACGCGCGCCGCGCCGGACAGACGTCGGGCGGCGGACCGTCAGTGCACACGGCGCGCGCCGGTGGCTGGCGCAGCGTCAGGCGCGGCAAGCAGAAGTTCGTCGGCTACGACCGTACCGAAGCGGACACCGACATTCTCGCCTTCCGGCAGGAGGGCCAGCGCGTCGACCTCGTGCTCCGTGAGAACCCGTTCTACGTCGAGTCGGGCGGCCAGGTGAGCGACGTGGGCGGTGTCGCGGGACCAGGCTGGTCGCTCCCGATCGACGCGGTGCGCAAGGATCCGAAGGGCACGGTGATCAGCGGTCCATTCGACGCCGAGTTCGAGCCTGAGGCGGTGCGCGCTGCGGTGGACGCGCCTCGCCGCCAGGATATCGAGCGCAACCACAGCGCGACGCACCTGGTCCACTACGCACTCCGCAAGCATCTGGGCACGCACGTGCGGCAGCAGGGGTCACTGGTCGAGCCGGAGCGCCTGCGCTTCGACTTCTCACACCACGGACCCATCGACGCGGCGACCCTCGCCGCCATCGAGGCGGACGTCAACGATCTGGTGCTCGCCAACGCCGCGGTCGACACCCGCCAGATGCCCTATCCGGATGCGCTGGCGCTCGGCGCGATGGCGTTCTTCTCCGAGAAATACGGCGATGTCGTCCGCGTCGTGCAGATGGGCCCATCGATCGAGCTCTGCGGCGGCACGCATGTCCGGACCACGGGGCAGATCGGAACCTTCCGCTTCTCGGGGCAGACCGGCGTGGCCGCCGGTGTCCGGCGCATCGAGGCCGTGACCGGTGCCGGCGCGCTCCGGGCCGTGCGGGAGCTGGAGCACCGCTTGGCCCAAGTCGCCGAGACGCTCAAGGCGCAGCCGGAGCACGTGGTGCGCCGGGTGGAGCAGCTCCTCGAGGAGCGGCATCGGCTCGAGGCGCGGCTGGCCGAGGCGCTCAAGTCGGGGAGCGGCGGCCCCATCGCGGGCGACGTGGCCGACGTTCGCGGCGTGCACGTGACGATCGCCGATACGGCGGTCGACGACCGCGGCGAGGTCGGCCAGATCGCCGACCGGTTCCGCGAGGGCAAGCGCAACGCGGTGCTGGTCCTCTTCAGCAACACCGGACGGGGCGCCATTCACGTGACGCTGACGGACGATCTCGTCGGCGCCGGCCGCAAGGCGGGTGATCTGGTGAACCGCATCGCCGCGTTGAGCGGCGGGAAGGGCGGGGGACGTCCCCATTTCGCGTCCGCCGGCGCGGGCGATCCGTCGAAGCTGGCGGCCGCGCGCGCGGCCACCCCCGGGCTGGTGTCCGCCTGGTTAGAGGGCGAGGGCCGGTGACGTCCGCGCGCTGGCTCGAGCGGCACACCGCCCACGCCCCGCCGGCCCTGCGAGCGCGCGTCTACGAGTATGCGGCGACCCAGGCATCCGACGGAACGGCCGAGCCTGCCGCCCTGGCGTGTGCAGGCCAGGAGGCGCTGGGCCGCGTGCTTGAGCACCCGGGCGATCGCTCGGTCGCGCTCGATTTGCTCGCCGCCGACGCGCTCATCACGCTCGCGCTCCTGGCTCAGGCCCAGCGCGCGCCGGCCGAGCTCGGCGTCTTCGCTACCACGCTGCTGCGGAACGTCCCACCCGGCACGTGATCGATCTCCACTCTCATCTCCTGCCCGGCGTCGACGACGGCTCCCGCACCGTCGAGCAGTCCGTAAAGGTGCTGCGCGAGATGGCCCATCGGGGCATCACCGACGTGTGCCTCACGCCCCACCTTCGGGCCAACGAGACGGTGGACGCGCCGCCGCCGCGCCACGACGAGGCGTTCGCCGCGCTGACGGCCGAGGCGCCGGACCTGCCGCGGCTGCACCGCGGGGCGGAGGTCATGCTCGATCGTCCGTTGCCGCTCGAGCGCGAGCGTATGGGACGCATCACGCTTGGCGGCAGCCGATACATCCTGGTGGAGTTTCCCCGGCTGGTCAGCGCCGAGGCGGTCACCAACGCGCTCACCCGGGTCCGCGACGCCGGCTTCGTTCCGGTGCTCGCGCATCCCGAGCGCTACAGCGCGTGCTCGGTCGACACGGTCGCCTTCTGGCGAGGACTGGGAACGCGGATGCAGGTGGATGCGACCACCCTGCATTCCACCCAGGCCCGCGGCCAGCGGGCGCGACAGCTGGTCGGAGCCGGGCTCGCCGACATCCTTGCCGGTGACAACCACGGCGACGATCGCTCGATTGCCGGGGGGGCCGATTTTTTGGCGGCGCTCGACGGCAACGAGCAGTCGGAGCTGCTCACGGTGCGGAACCCCGGGGCGATCCTGCGGGACGAGCCGCTGGTGGACGTGCCGCCGCTCGAGATCCGGCGCACCTGGATGCAGCGCCTGCGACGGCTGCTCGGCGGGACGGCGTGAGCGCGGGGCAGGTCACCGCGGCGCTCGACCGGCTGGCGGCGCTGGCCGGCGCTGCCAAGGCCCTGGCGCCGACGGTCGTCACGGTCGCGGAACGGTACGCCGAGGCGCTCCGCGCGGGCGGTACGCTCTACTTCTGCGGCAACGGAGGGAGTGCAGCGGACGCGCAGCATCTGGCTGCGGAGTACGTTGTGCGGTACACGGCCGATCGGCGGCCGCTGTCCGCTGCGGCGCTGACCACCGATACGTCGATCCTGACCGCCGCATCCAACGATCTCGGCTTCGAGCGGGTGTTCGCCCGCCAGGTCGAGGCGCGCTGCGGTGCGCACGACGTGCTGGTGCTCCACAGCACGAGCGGCCGGAGTTCCAATCTGCTCGCGGCGGCGCGCGCGGCCCGCGGGCGCGGCGCCACCACCGTGGCCTTCCTCGGGCGGGGCGGCGGACCGCTCGCCGCGGAGGTCGATCTCGCCGTGACTGTTCCCTCCGACGAGCCGGGCCAGATTCAAGTGCTCCACCTCGCGCTCGAGCACGTCGTGGTCGAGCTGGTCGAGGCGGCCCTGCTGGCCGGCTCCTGAGCGCGGTGTGATCTCGCTCGACGGGCGCACGGCACTGGTGACGGGGGGGAGCCGTGGGATCGGTCGGGCCGCCGCGATGGCCCTGGCGCGGGCGGGCGCGGACGTGGCGCTCACCTACCACTCGCGTGCCGAGGACGCGGCGGCGGTCGCCGGCGACATCCGCGCGCTCGGGCGAAGGGCGCTGGCCGTGGGCGGCGATCTGGCGGAGCCGGCCGTGTCGCAGTCCATGGCCGAGCAGGTGCGGCACGCCTTCGGGCGGCTCGACTGTTTCGTGGCCAACGCCGGCGTCTGGCCGGCGGAGGACGTCGCCATGGGGGCGATGCCGCTGGAGCGCTGGCGTCGCACGGTCGCCGCCAATCTGGACGGCGTGTTTCTGAGCACCAGAGCGGCGCTCGGTCTGATGGGGCCGGGAGGACGGATCGTCATCGTCTCGAGCACCGCGGGGCAGCGGGGCGAGGCCTTTCACGCCGACTACGCGGCCACCAAGGGCGCCGTGATCGCGCTGACGAAGTCACTCGCCGTCGAATGCGCGCCCGATATCCTGGTGAACTGCGTCGCTCCCGGGTGGGTCGATACCGACATGTGCGAGCCCGCCTTCGCCGGCGACGGCCGCGACCGGGTACGGCGGACCATCCCGCTGCAGCGTATCCCGCCCCCCGAGGACATCGCCGGGCCGATCCTGTTCCTGTGCAGCGATCTCGCGCGCCACGTCACCGGCGAGGTGCTCAACGTGAACGGCGGCAGCGTGCTGTGCGGCTGAGGCGACCGGCCCGATGATCCACCTGCTCTTCACCGGCGGCACCATCTCGATGCAGCGTGATCCCGCTGCGGGCGGAAACGTTCCCGCGCACGGCGGCGAGGCGCTGGTGGGGCTGGCGGGCGGCCTCGACGATGTCGGGCCCTATCGAATCGAGAACTGGGCACGCCTGCCAGCCTCGCATCTCGGCCCGGACCGGCTGTGGGCCTTGCGTGAGCGGGTGCGTGAGATCGCGGCCGCCGGCGAGGCGCGGGGGATCGTCGTCACTCACGGCACCGATACCATCGAGGAAACCGCCTACCTGCTCGCGCGCACCCTGCCGGGCGACGTTCCCGTGGCGATCACCGGGGCCATGCGAACCTCTTCGGACGAAGCGTGGGATGGCCCGCGCAACCTGATCGATGCGGCGCGGGTGGCCGCGAGCCCGGCCAGCAAAGGACGCGGCGCCATGGTGGTGTTCCACGGCGAGATCTTCGCCGGTGAGACCGCCGTGAAGACCCACGCGACCGATCCTTCCGCGTTCTCCGCGCCCCATGCCCGCCCGATCGGCCGGGTGGACGATGGGCGAGTCGTCTTCGATGACCCTCCCGCGCCGAGGGCCGGGCTGGTTCAGCCCGAAGGACTCCGCGCGCGGGTGACGCTCGTGCCGGTCATCGTGGGCGACGACGGCACGCTGCTCGACCTCGCGCGGCCGGAATACGACGGCGTGGTGATCGAGGCCTTCGGCAGCGGCAACATGCCGCCGGGGGCCGTGCCGGCGGTGCGCCGCTGGCTCGAGGAAGGGAAGGCGGTGGTGCTCGCGTCGCGCTGTGCGCTGGGCGAAGTGACCCCGCTCTACGCGTTCGACGGTGGCGGCGCCCGCACCGTGGCGCTCGGTGCCATTCCGGCGGGGCCGCGCTCGCCGTCGCAGGCATGGATGGAGCTGACGTTGGCGCTATCCGCCGGCGTGGCCTACGGCGGGTCATGACCGGCGCGGGCGAGCTCGCCGTGCCCGAGGAGGTGCTCGAGATCGCGCGCACCCTCGAGGACGCGGGGTTCGAGACCTGGTGCGTGGGCGGTGCGCTGCGCGATGCACTGCTGCAGCATCCCCACTCCGACTACGACCTCGCGACCGCGGCCACGCCGGCGCAGGTGACGGCGCTTTTCCGACGCACCGCCCCGGTCGGCGAGAAGTACGGGACCGTGGGGGTGCTCGACCGCCATCGGCGCCTGCACGAGGTCACCACCTTCCGTCGCGACGTCACGACGGACGGCCGCCACGCGGTCGTCGCGTACGGCGTATCGCTCGACGACGATCTCGCCCGACGCGACTTCACGATCAACGCCATCGCCTACCATCCCCTTCGTCGGATCTGGCACGACCGGTTCGACGGGCGGGGGGATCTGGCCCGCAAGCTGGTGCGGGCCGTCGGCGATCCCGAGTCGCGTTTCCGCGAGGACTACCTTCGCATTCTCCGCGCCGTTCGCTTCGCGGCGCGGTTCGGGTTCGCCGTCGAGGCCGAGACCTGGGGCGCCGCGGTGGCCGCCGCGCCCGGTCTGGCGCAGCTCTCGGCCGAACGGGTGCGCGACGAGTGGCTCAAATCGCTCCGAACCGCTCGCTCCATCGCGGAGCTGGTGGATCTGTGGGTGCGGGTGGGCGCGGCGGCGCAGTGGCTTCCCGAGCTCGCCTCCGTGCCCGCCGAACGGATCAGCCGAGCCGATGCGGTGCCACTGGACCGCCGTGACGCGGTGCTGCTGACGATCCTGCTCCTGGGCGATGCCGTGCCGGTGCTGCGACGCCTGCGCGCCTCGAATTTGGAGATCGAGCGGGCCGCCGCCGCGGCGCTCGGTCCGGGCCGGCCGACCGCTGGGGATGCGCGCGCGGTGCGCCGATGGCTGGCGACCGTGGCGCGCGCGGCCGACGACCTGCTCGCGCTCGAGGCGCTTCGCACGGGCGCGCCCGCATCGTGGGCCGCGGACGTCGAGCGCATTCGCGAGCGCAAGGATCCGCTCGTCCGAGGGGACCTCGCCGTGACAGGACGTGATCTGCAGGCGCTGGGTGCCTCAGGGCCACGCGTCGGCGAGCTGTTGAGCGCGCTGCTCGACCGCGTGCTCGAGGACCCCGAGCTCAACGAGCGGGAAACGTTGCTCGCTCTTGCCCGGGAGATCGCGTGAGTGGTCCGTCCCTCCCCTCGTTAGGCTTCGCCGTCGCCGCGGCGCTCGGCAACGTGGTCGGAGCGCTGGCCGTCGTGCGCGGTGAACGGCGGAGTCTGCACGTCATCGATGCCTGCCTCGCGTTCGGCGCAGGGTTCATGCTGGCCGTTGCCACACTCGGCGTGCTGCCGGAGGTGCTGGGCGGCGCGCCCGAGGCGGCCGTCTTCGTGCTGGCCGGGTATCTCGCGGTGCACCTGGCCCAGCACGTGCTGACGCCGCATTTCCACTTCGGCGAGGAGACCCACCGGGTCAGTGCCGGCGCCGGCGTGTCCGCCATGCTCGGGCTCACGCTGCACACATTCTTCGACGGGGTCGCGATCGCAAGCGGATTTCTCGTGTCGGGGCGGCTGGGCGTGCTGCTCTTCTTGGCGGTGCTGCTGCACAAGCTTCCGGAGGGCGTGACCATCGCCAGCGTGATGGTCGCCGGGGGCCAGGGCCGCGGGCGGGCGGTCGGGGCGGCCGCCGTGCTCGGGACGGCGACCATCTTGGGCGTCCTGTTGACCGATCAGATGGCGCCGCTCGCGCGCCACGGGCTCGCCATCTCGGCCGGGGTGACGCTGTATGTGGCCGCCTCCAACCTGGTGCCGGAGTTCCAGGCCAAGCGCGGCGGTCTCACGGCGGCGGCGTTCTTCGGCGGCGCGCTGGCCTACATCGTGGCCGAGCGCGCGCTCGAAGGGTGGCTCCAGTGACCCCGCGCAAGCGCCCCGACACCGGCGCGTCCGGGTCGCTGTTCGCGGCCACGGCTCGCGAGGCTCAGCCGCTCGCGGCGCGGATGCGGCCCACGACCCTCGACGAATTCGTCGGGCAGGAGCACCTGCTGGGCCCGGGCAAGCCGCTCCGGGAAGCGATCGAGCGTGGCGTGCCGGGCTCGATGATCTTCTGGGGACCTCCCGGGAGCGGGAAGACCACCCTCGCGCACCTGGTGGCCAGCGCGTCACAGCGGGTGTTCGTGCCGTTCAGTGCCGTCACCGAGGGGGTCCCACGGATACGCGAGATCGTCACCGCCGCCCGCGGGCGCCTCGAGGCCGGCGGCGCGCAGACCATTCTGTTCATCGACGAGATCCACCGACTGAACAAAGCCCAGCAGGACAGCCTGCTCCCACCGTCCGAAGACGGCACCATCACGCTGATCGGCGCCACGACCGAGAACCCCAGCTTCGAGATCAACGGTGCTTTGCTCTCGCGGACCCGCGTCTTCGTGCTCGAGCCGCTCACGGCGGACCACCTCGAAGACTTGCTCCGGCGGGCACTGGCCGACCAGGAGCGCGGACTCGGCGGACGGGGACTCGCCCTCGACGACGACGCGCTCCGGTCCATCGCGGTCGAGGCCGACGGAGACGCGCGCCGTGCGCTCACCGTGCTCGAGGCGGCGGCCGCGCACGTTGGCGAGGGTGGGCGGATCACGGTCGACGTCGCGCGCGACGCGATGCAGAAGCGGTTTGCGCGCTACGACAAGTCGGGCGAGGAGCATTACAATCTGCTCTCCGCGTACCATAAGTCGCTGCGCGGAAGCGACCCGCAGGGGGCACTCTACTGGATGGCTCGGATGATCGATGGCGGGGAGGACCCGATGACCCTCTTCCGCCGCGCCATCGCCATGGCGGCGGAAGACATCGGGCTGGCCGATCCGAACGCATTGGTCATGGCGGTGGCCGCGCGCGATGCCTTCCACATGCTGGGACCACCCGAGGGCTACCTGCCGCTCGCGGAGATGACGATTTATCTCGCGACTGCGCCCAAATCCAACAGCGCCAAGGCCGCGCTTGGAGCGGCGATGGCGGCGGCGCGTGAGACTCCGGCCGCCCCGGTCCCGCTGCATATCCGAAACGCGCCCACCGGGCTCATGAAGGAGCTGGGGTACGGCAAGGGCTACCGCTACGCGCACGACTCGCCCGACGCCTATCTGCCGCAGGAATATCTTCCCGAGGGGCTCCGGGGCACGACGCTGTATCAGCCGGGCACATTCGGCTACGAGAAAAAAGTTGCCGAGCGCATTGCCTGGTGGAAGCGGAAGAAAGCGGAGACGGACGAGGCGGCGACCGGCGCGGCCGGGACCGGCAACACGGGACAGCAACGCGAAGGCAGCAACCCTGGCGACCCGGAGCAGGCCGATGGAGCGGAGGGCCAGACGTGACCAGGCGTCCTCTCGAGCAGGAGGGCGTTCTGCATTCCCAAGGGTGCACGACCTTCCAGGGGACACGGTGGGACACTCTCCCGTGTCGGTCGGGAGGACGGGCGCCTGTGATGCCGCCCACCGCCTCTCGCCAGGAAGCCGGGCATAGTCCGGCATGGCCGCCGGCTATATTTCAGGTGACGGGAGTGCAGTCGACGCACGCCGTGTCCTGCTTCGCGCGCTCGGCATGGCCCTCATGGTGGCCTGCGCCGGCCTGCCGGGCATCTTCGAGCAGCCGGACGTCAACCTTCAACACGTCGCCCTCAGAGGCGTGAGCCTCACCGGCGGGACGCTGGATCTCACGCTCGGAGTGTACAATCCGAACAAATTCGACCTGGAAGGCACCAAGCTACAGCTGGGACTCGACGTGGAGGACTCGCACGTCGGCGACCTGGTCTACGACAGCGACTTCCAGGCCCAGCAAGGCGACACGACCGTGCTGACGATCCCACTCGCCGTCGCCTGGAGCGGCCTGGCGGGCGCGGCCCGTAGCGCGCTCAATGGCGGCGAATTGCCGTATACCATCAAGGGGCAGCTCACCGTCGCCACGCCCATTGGCGAGCAGAAGGTGCCCTTCACCCATTCCGGTCGCGCGCCGCTGAGCCGCGTCGGCGACCTGATTCCGCGCGCCGCGGGGCAGTGAGTCCCGGCGCCGAGGAGCCGTTATCCGAACACTGATCCAGGTACGCGATCCGATCGAACGCGCCGTTCTGGTCGCCGCCCCACGCAAAGGCTCGAGCGACGCGCGCCACGTCACCGAGCATCTCGAGGAGCTCACCCGGCTGGTGGATACGGCCGGCGCCGAAGTTGTCGGCCGCATGTCGCAGCAGATCGCCTCACCCAGCTCGGCGACGCTGATCGGCGAAGGCAAGGTGGAGGAAGTCGCGGCCGCCGTCACCGAGTCCGGCGCCACGCTGGTGATCTTCGACGAGGAACTGAGCCCGGTGCAGGGCATGAACCTCGAGCGCGAGCTCAACGTGCGGGTGATGGACCGGCCTGAAGTCATCCTCGACATCTTCTCGACCCGGGCACGCAGCCATGAGGCCAAGCTGCAGGTCGAGCTCGCCCAGCTCGAGTACCTTCTCCCACGGCTCACCCGGATGTGGACCCACCTGTCGCGCATTCGTGGCGGCATCGGCCTCCGCGGTCCCGGCGAGACCCAACTCGAGACCGACCGCCGAATCATCCGGCAGCGCATCCAGGGTCTCAAGGCCAAGCTCAAAGGCGTTGAACGGCACCGTGAGACGCTGCGCGCCGGGCGTGATACGATGCTCAGCGTGGCCCTCGTGGGCTATACCAACGCGGGCAAGTCGAGCCTGCTCAGGGCGCTGTCGGGACAGCACGAGATCGTGGTCGAAGACCGGCTGTTTGCCACGCTCGACACGCTGACCCGCGAGGTGGACTTGGGCGAGGGCCAGCGCGCCCGGGTGACCGACACGGTGGGATTCATCCGCAAGCTGCCGCACCACCTGGTCGCGAGCTTCCGGGCCACCCTGGAGGAGGCCCGATCCGCCGACCTTCTACTTCACGTCGTCGACTCGAGCCATCCCGACTGGGAAGGCCAGATGCACGTGGTCGAGCGCGTCCTCGCGGAGCTGGACCTCGCCGATCGCCCGATCGTGCCGGTGTTCAACAAGATCGATGCGGTGCCCGACCCGGCCGCGTTCGCGGCCAGAGTGCGCGAGCTCTATCCCGACGCCATCGTCACGACCACCCAGCGCACGGACGGCATCATGTCGCTCAAGGCGGCGCTCCGGGAGCTCGACCGCGCGGGTCGGCCCATCGTCCGGGTCCGGCTGGCGGTGTCGGATGGTGCGCGGCTGGCGGCGCTCTACCGGGACGGCGAGGTACTGTCGCGCCAGGAGCAGGATGGCATGCTCGACGTGCGCGTGCGGCTGGATCGCTGGCAGATCAAGAAGCTGCAGAGCGAAGGCATCGAGGTGGCGGCCGAGCGGGGCGAGGAACAGCGGGCGGCGGGGTGAGGACGGGCGAGCGGGCGAGCAGGTGGAGAGTCAGGCCGTGGGGTAGCCAGCGATCGAAAAGAAAGCCCCGGGTTTACCCAGGGCTTGTCTTCGGTCTCCTACTACTTCGGATCTTGGCGCCTGAATGCCTGCTCGCCTGTCCGCCCGCTCGCCTGTCACGCGCCATTGCTCAGCACTTGCTCCAGGATGAGCCACCGGTTCATGCCCGCGAACTTCTGGTGCATCTTCGTGATCGGCGCCGTCTCCTGTCCGTCCTCTTCGATCTGAAGATCGGCGAGAGCGTCGATGCCGCTCTTGAGGAACTTCCGAAGTCCCTTCTCCAACGCCATGCCCGCGGTGCGGAAGTTGAAAAGAGTCGAGAACTGGAGCGTGAAGCCCAGGTCGGCCAGCTGCTGGTTGGTGATGAGCGTGCCGGCCTTCTTCGCGCGGCCGAAGTACAGCGAAGGGGACAGATTGAAGCCGAGCATCTGATTCGGGTAGTGTTTGCGCACGCCCTCGGCGAATTCCTGCGGCTGCTCGAGTTCGGTGTTGTTGAACTCGGGCCAGATCACGTCCACACCCAGCTCAGCGGCTTCGAGGGCGTCCTCGATGGCCATCTTCACGCCACCCGGCTCCTGATCAGGCAAGGCGCCGTCGATCGAGTCGGTCCGTGCGATGGTCACGATGTTCACACCGGTGGCCTCGGCCGCGGCCTTGATCGCCTTGAGCTTGGCTAGCCACTGCTGCCGCGTGACCAGCACCTTGTTCCGTTTCGCCTTGCCCACGTTCACGATGTGACCGCAGGTGCGATTGGACGGGTCCTGGTTCTCGAGGTGCACGCCGGCGGCGCCCACCCGGATCAGCTCGGTGGCCAGGGTGAAGGTCTGGGTCGGGCCACCGAACCCGGCCTCCATGTCAACGAACGCGGGCGGGGCATCGATCAGCTCCTTGCCCTCGGTGTCGTACCAGCGCGTATTGCGGGCGCCTTCGATGCCCTTCTTGAGCTCGAGCACCAACTCGACCATCTGGTGGGACTGGTAGATCCCGATATCCGGGTACATGCTCTTGGTGGCGGCGAGCTGCCAGCCGCTCCCGTAGAGGGTCTTGAAGCCGAGCGTCGTCATGATCGCCGCGGTGAACGCGTCGTATGCGCCGGCGGTGTGGAGATAGGACTTCTTGTCCCGCGCCTCATGGAGCAGGCGCCGGAGCTTGTCGGCGGGGACCTCCCGCTCGGGCGGCGCGAACAGCCGGTTTACCGCCTCGGCAGGGTAGGAGACCTTGGAGGACACCGAGGTGGTCGCAGTCGCCATGGGTCGCTCTCCATCGAAAGGATAGCGGCGCCCCCGCGGGAGCGAGGCGCCGCACGTCTTGTGAAACTATTCACAATATGGCATCGACCACCGGGTTGCGCCAGACCCCCGGCCGGTACAGCGGGTTTGGGTCACGCAACTTCATGCAGCAATGGGCCCTGCTTATACTTGGGCACCCATGTTCATCAAGAAACCGTTCGTTCGGGATCGAAAAATTCGGTTCGCGCTGGTCGGCTGCGGCCGCATCTCCGCCAACCACTTCGACGCGCTCGACCGGCACAAGGATCGGGCCGAGCTCGTGGGGGTCTGTGACATCGACTCCGCAGCCCTGGCCCAGGCTGAGGCCAGAACTGGCGCCCCGGGGTTTCGCAGCCTGGATGCCCTTCTCAGCGGGACCGACGCGGACATCATCATCCTCAGCACGCCGAGCGGTCTGCACGCCGACCAGGCGATCCAGGTGGCCGCCACCGGTCGGCACGTGATGACCGAGAAGCCGATGGCCACCCGCTGGCGCGATGGCAAGCGTATGGTGCAGGCCTGCGATCAGGCCGGGGTGCATCTCTTCGTGGTCAAGCAGAACCGGCGCAACGCCACCCTCCAGCTGCTCAAGCGGGCGATCGACAAGAAGCGGTTCGGCCGCATCTACATGGTCGCCATCAACGTGTTCTGGACCCGCCCGCAGTCCTACTACGAGAGTGCGGCGTGGCGCGGCACGTGGGAGTTTGACGGCGGCGCCTTCATGAACCAGGCGAGCCACTACGTGGACCTGCTGGACTGGCTCATCGGTCCGGTCGAGAGCGTGCAGGCCTACACGGCCACGCTGGCGCGCGACATCCAGGTCGAGGACACCGGCGTGGTCAGCATCCGGTGGCGCACGGGCGCGCTCGGCAGCATGAACGTCACGATGCTCACCTATCCGAAGAACCTCGAGGGTTCGATCACCGTCATCGGCGAGACCGGCACCGTTCGGATCGGTGGCGTGGCCGTGAACAAGATCGAGCATTGGGCGTTCGCCGACCAGGATCCGGACGACCAGGCGGTCGAGCAGGCGAGCTACGACACGACGTCGGTCTACGGGTTCGGCCATCCGCTCTATTACGACAACGTGATCAAGTCGCTCCGCGGCGAGGCGGCGCCGGACACCGACGGCCGGGAGGGGCTGCACTCGCTCGAGATTCTGATCGCGACCTACATCTCGGCGCGGGACGGGCGGCGGGTCGCGCTGCCGCTCGAGGTCTGAGCGTGCGTACCGAGCGCGCGATGGAGCGGAAGGGGATCGTTCTCGCCGGCGGGTCGGGCACCCGGCTCCATCCGGTGACTCGGGCTCTCTGCAAGCAGCTGCTTCCCGTGTACGACAAGCCGATGATCTACTATCCCTTGTCGACCTTGATGCTGGGCGGCATGCGGGAAATCCTGATCATTTCGACGCCGCAAGACCTGCCGACGTTCGAACGCTTGCTCGGCGATGGGCACCAGTGGGGGATCTCGCTGAGCTATCAGGTCCAACCGTCACCCGATGGATTGGCCCAGGCGTTCATCCTGGGTCGAGACTTCATCGGCCGAGCCTCGAGCTGCTTGATCCTCGGCGACAACATCTTTTACGGTCAGGACCTGAGCGTCACCCTGCAGCGCGCGGCTGCTCAAGCGGCCGGCGCGACCGTGTTCGGCTATCACGTACAGAACCCGTCGGCGTACGGCGTCGTGGAGTTCGACGCACACGGCAGGGTTGTGGGCCTCGAAGAGAAGCCGACGGCGCCCCGCTCGAGCTACGCGGTCACCGGACTCTATTTCTACGATAACTGCGTGGTGGACATCGCCCGTGCCATCCGACCGTCCCCACGGGGGGAACTCGAGATCACGGACGTCAATGCCCGCTACCTGGCGACCGGGGCGCTTCGGGTCGAGATCCTTCGGCGCGGCACGGCATGGCTGGACACCGGCACGCACGAATCCCTGCTTCAGGCCGGCACGTTCATCCAGACGATCGAGGAGCGCCAGGGGCTCAAGATCGCCTGCCCGGAAGAGATCGCCTATCGGATGGGGTACATCGACGCGGAACAGGTGCATCGTCTGGCCGAGCCGCTGCTCAAGTCGTCCTACGGACAGTATCTCATGCGCTTGCTGCACGAGCCGCGTCATTCGTGATCATCACGCCGACCACCCTCCCCGAGGTGCTGCTGATCGAGCCTGTGGCGCACGGGGACCAGCGCGGGTTCTTCGTCGAGACCTGGCGTCAGGACCGCTATGCGGCCGCCGGAATTCCGGGACCGTTTGTCCAGGACAATCATAGCCGGTCGGTGCGGCACACCCTGCGCGGCCTGCATTATCAGGTCCAGCGGCCTCAGGGCAAGTTGGTGCGCGCGACGATGGGCACCATCTTCGACGTCGCCGTGGACATGCGCCGCTCCTCCGCCACCTTCGGGCGCTGGGTCGGCGCCGTGCTCAGTGACGCGAACCATCGCCAGCTGTGGATTCCGCCCGGATTCGCGCACGGCTTCTACGTGCTGAGTGACGTCGCCGATCTCATCTACAAGTGCACGGCGCTCTATGCGGCGGAGTGCGACCGCTCCGTGCGCTGGGACGATCCGGAGCTTGGCATCGAGTGGCCGCTGGCCGACGGGGCCGCGCCCCTGCTCTCAGCGAAGGACACAGTCGCCCCGAGCTTCCGGGAGGCGGAGGCCTATCCGTGACTCCCCGGGCGCTCATCACCGGCGCCAGCGGTCAGGTGGGGCTCGCGTTGCAGGAACAGCGACCGCATGGGTGGGAGGTCATCGCCTGCGGCCGAGGCGACCTCGACGTGACGAACGCCGAGAATGTACGGACCGTCCTCCGTCGGGCTCGACCGGCGGTGGTCCTGCACACGGCCGCGTACACCGCGGTCGATGCCGCGGAGTCCGATCCCGACCGCGCGCATGCCGTCAACACCATCGGTACTGCCCACGTCGCGGAAGCAGCGCGCGAGGTGGGCGCCCGCCTGCTCCACGTCTCCACCGATTTCGTCTTCAGCGGGGCGCGTGGCCGACCCTGGCGGCCGGACGACACGCCCGAGCCGCTGTGCGTCTACGGACGAACCAAGCTCGCGGCGGAGCGCGAGGCGAGTCGAGTGCTCGGCGCCCGCGCGATCACTATCCGGACGGCTTGGGTGTACTCCAGCCACCGGCAGAACTTTGCGCTGACCATGCTACGGCTCATGCGCGAGCACCAGGCCGTCGGCGTGGTCAGCGACCAGATCGGCACGCCGACGTGGGCACGGCCACTCGCCAACGCGCTGTGGCGGGCGGCCGCTCGGCCGGAGCTCGAGGGGATACTCCACTGGACCGACGCGGGGGTCGCGAGCTGGTACGACTTCGCCGTCGCCATTCAGGAGGAGGCGCTGGCACAGGGCCTGCTATCGCGATCGGTGCCGGTGCGGCCGCTCCGAACCGAGGAGTTCTCCCGGCCCGCGCGTCGGCCACCGTACAGTGTGCTCGACAAAAGCGCCGCGTGGTCCGAGCTCGGTGGCGTGCCGATGCATTGGCGCGAGAGCCTCCGCCGAATGCTGCGCGAGTTGCCCCGCGCGTCGCCGCGCGGCGCTTGAGGCCCGTGGCGAGGCGCGCTTTATTCAAAGGCTTGGGCGAGAGTCTCCGCGTTGTTCTCCTGGGTGAGGAGGGTCACACCTTGACGCTTGTGCGTGGCTAGCCTCCTGGTCACCGGCGGGGCCGGGTTCATCGGCGCCAACTTCGTGCGTCACTGGATCGCGCATCACCCAGAGGATCGGGTCACGGTGCTCGATGCGCTGACCTACGCCGGCAACCTGGCGAGCCTCGCCCCCGTGGCGTCCCACCGGGGCTACGGCTTCGTCCGGGGAGACATCCGTGACGAGGACCTGGTCGCTGGGCTGCTCCGAGAGCGCAAGGTCACTGCGCTGGTGCACTTCGCCGCGGAGTCGCATGTGGACCGGTCCATCGAGGGCCCGGACGCCTTCGTCGACGCCAACGTGGTCGGCACGCACGCCCTGCTCAAAGCCGCGCGTCGGGTGTGGCTGGAAGAAGAGCGCGATACATCATCGGTCAGGTTCCATCACGTCTCGACCGACGAAGTCTATGGTTCGCTCGGGCCCGATGATCCGCCCTTCCGCGAGGACACGCCTTACGCGCCGAACTCGCCCTATGCCGCTACCAAGAGCGCGTCGGACCACTTGGTGCGCGCGTATCATCATACCTACGGGCTGCCGGTCACCACGAGCAACTGCTCGAACAACTACGGGCCGCTCCAGTTTCCCGAGAAACTGATCCCGCTCATGCTGGTGCACGCGCTCGAGGGCAAGCCGCTCCCGGTGTACGGCGATGGCGGCAACGTGCGCGACTGGCTGTACGTCGAAGACCACTGCCGGGCGATCGAGCGGGTGCTGCTCGGCGGACACGTGGGCGAGACCTACAACGTGGGGGGTGGAAGCGAGCGGCGGAACATCGACATCGTGCACCTGCTCTGTGATTTGGTCGATGAGCGCTTCGCCAGCGACGCCGACGTCCGCCAGCGGTTTCCCGCCGCGCCGGCCGCACGGGGCGGTCGGACGCGGGAGCTCATCCACTTCGTCGCCGACCGGCCCGGCCACGATCGCCGGTATGCCATCGACACGGGCAAGATCGAACAGGAGCTCGGCTTCCGTCCCGCGGAGACCTTCGAGACCGGTATCCGGAAGACGCTCGACTGGTATCTCGCGAACGAGACGTGGTGGCGGAGTGTCATGGATGGGAGCTACCGCGACTGGCTGCGGCGGCAGTACGCCGATCGGGCACAAATCGCGCTCGAACGCTCGGCCGGAATGTCCTGATGTCGGTCGCGGATGTACGTGCGAGAGTGCCGCTGAACCCTTCGAGGCTGCGCACTGCATTCTTCAAGAACGCCACCGTGAACGTGGTGCGGCTGGCCGCATTTTCGCTGGTCGCCCTCTGCTTGCCTCCGCTGCTGGTGCACCACCTGTCCAAAGAAACGTACGCGGTCTGGGTGCTCATCATGCAGCTGAGCGCCTACGTCTTATTCTTCGATCTCGGGTTACAGAGCGCGGTCAGTCACTTTGTCACCTACACAGAGGCGCAGCAGGATTTCCGGGAGCGGGACCGCATCGTCAGCTCCGCTGCGTGGCTGCTCACCGCACTCGCGGTCGCGGGATTCCTCCTGGTTGGCGCCCTCAGCTGGCAGCTTCCCCGGTTCTTCCACGATGTGCCCACCCCCCTTCAACCGGTCGCTCAGCTGTCACTCGCGCTGGTCGGGACATCAGTTGCGATCGGCCTGCCGATCTCGGTGCTCGCCGCGATCTTCCTGGGCCGCCAGGAAAACCAAGTTCCGGCCGGGATCGCGATCGTCGGCCGAGTGCTCTCGGCGCTGCTAATCGGCGTCGTGGTTCTGGCGCGCGGAGGCCTGGTGTGGATGGCTGCCGTCCTCGCGCTATCCAACATTGTGTCCTATTGGATGCAGTATGCGGCCTGGTCGCGATGGGCGGCCGATATCCGGATCGGGCGCGATCTGGTGTCACGAGCCGCCGTGCTCCGGTTGGCGCACTATTGCTGGGGCATCATCGTCTGGACGGCCGGAGGGCTGCTCATCAGCGGCCTCGACACCACGATCGTTGGTGTGGTGGACTTCAATTCGCTGGGCTACTACGGAGTGGCCGCCACGCTGACCCTGTTTCTCATCCAATTTCAGGGTGCGGTGATGAGCGCGCTGCTGCCAGTCGCATCCATGCTGCGCGCCCGGGACGATCGCGAGCGTCTGGGTGAGCTGCTCGTGCGGTCCACGCGTTACGGCCTGCTCCTGCTGCTGCTCGTCGGCCTGCCTATGATCCTAGCCGCCGAACCGGTCCTCCGACTGTGGGTTGGGGAAGATTACGCCGCACACACGGCATCGATCCTGCAGATACTGGTGGCGGGCAACGTAGTGCGGCTCATCGGGTTGCCTTACGCCACGCTGGTGGTCGGCACCAACCAGCAGCACCTCGTCACCCGTTCGCCTATCATCGAGGGGGTCGTCAATCTCGTGGTGAGCATATGGGCAGGGCGGATGGTGGGCGCGATCGGAGTGGCCATCGGCACTCTCGTCGGTGCCTTCTTCAGCGTCGGCATTCACCTGCTGTACAGCATGCCCCGGACGACTGGCATTCCCGCTGACCGACCACGCTTTCTGAGGGAGGGTGTTTTGCGTCCGCTGATGTGTGCGCTTCCCGTGCTCCTGTTGACCGCGGTGCTCAAGGCGGCCCCGGTGGCCGACGGTGCCCTGCGCATCATGCTGTTTGGGGCAGCAATGGTCGCCACGATCCTGCTGATATGGTGGACCGGGCTGGCGCGCACCGAGCGTCAACGCATTCTCGTGTGGGTGCAGTCATGAGGTTCCTGCACTGGCGGACGTGGACATGAGCCGGCTGGCAGAACGGATGTTGTCGGCTCTTGGGAGCCGTGGAGCGCGCGCGCGCTACCGCGCGTGGATCAAGCGCTACGATACTCTCGGCCCTGCGGATCGCGAGGCGCTCAGGGCGCGCGCGGCGGAGCTGACCTATCAACCGGTCGTTTCCGTGATCCTGCCGGTGTTAGACACCGACGAAGTCTGGCTCCGGCGTGCGATCGAGTCCGTGCTCGGTCAGGTGTATCCGTGCTGGGAGCTATGCATCGCCGACGACCACTCGTCCCGGCCGCACGTTCGAACGGTCCTCCAGGAGTACGCGCGGCGAGATTCCCGCATCCGGATCGCGTGGCGGACCCGCAATGGCCACATCTCCGCGGCGTCGAACAGCGCCCTGGCCCTCGCCACAGGAGAGTTCGTCGCGTTGCTCGACCACGACGACGAGCTTGCGGAGCAGGCGCTGCTCGCGGTGGTCGAGGAGCTCAACCGGCACCCCAGTGCAGCTCTACTCTACAGTGACGAGGACAAGATCGACCGTCGCGGGCGCCGGTACGATCCCTTCTTCAAGCCTGACTGGAACCCCGATCTATTCTACTCGTTCAACCTGGTCACGCACCTTGCGGTGTACCGACGCCGCGTCCTGAAGGAGGTCGGAGGATTTCGGGAAGGCATGGAAGGCAGCCAGGACTACGATATCACGCTGCGCGTGGTCGAGCGGATTTCCCCGACTGCCATCAGGCATATCCCCCAGGTCCTGTACCACTGGCGGGCCATCCCGGGCTCGGTATCCCTCGCGCCCCGCGAGAAGGAGTACGCGCACGAGGCTGCCCGCCGCGCGATTCGCGCGCATTTCGAGCGGCTTGACATCAGGGCACAGGTGCAGCCCGCTTCAGGAAATCCCAGTCTGCATCGCGTGGTGTATCCGCTCCCGGCCGCACCACCGTCGGTATCGCTGCTGCTGTGGGACGCGGCTTCGGCAGAGCTGCGGCATCGTGCGCTGACCAGTTTGCTTGAGACCACCGCATACTCTCGACTTGAGATTCTTGTCCTACTCGAGGCTGAACGCGCGGTCGATCTGCCGAGCTGCTTGGTCCAAGATCCGCGAGTGAGGGCCTTCGAGCTAGGTGAGGGGCGGGTCGGTCTCGCGCTCAGGGAGGCGTTGAGGCGAGCGAGGGGTGACGTCATAGGCCTCGTGGGATCGGTCGAGCCTCTCAACCGTGACTGGCTGGTGGAAATGGTCAGCCACGCACTGCGACCCGAAATCGGCGCCGTCGGGGCCAAGCTCACCGACGCAGCCGGTGCCATCACGCACGCGGGCCTGGTTCTACACCCGTCGCTCGCGGCGAGCCGCGTCTATCATGGCCTCTCCCGGCGCCGCGCCCTATCCGTTCCCAGGCTGGCGGCGATCCAGAACTACTCCGCGGTGACGGGCGGCTGTCTGGTGGCACGTCGAACGATTCTGAACGAGGTCGCCGATGTCACCGTCGGTGCGGGGGCATTCTTCGACGTGGATCTCTGCCTGCGGATCGGGGCCGCCGGATACCGCATCGTCTGGACGCCACATGCCGAGCTGCGCTGGCTAGATCCGGAGACGTGGCCTGGCGCCGGCAGCTCCAAGAGGCAGCAGCCCGAAACCGACCTGCTGCGTCGCTGGGGGCCCGTTCTGCAGGAGGATCCGAACTACAATCCCAACCTCGCGCGGAATCCGGAGGAGGGCGGCCTTGCCTGGCCACCGAGGCGGGCCCCGCATCCGACGGTCTCCCCCGCGTGCCGCGAACGGAGGCGGATGCGGCCCGCGCTGGGTGCCGCGCGGCCGCGGTGCTGATGGCCGGCCTCTACATCGTCCTCAGTAGCTACAACGGCGCCCAGTACCTCCTCGAGCAGATCGAGAGCATCCGCGGCCAATCGCTCTCAGGCTGGACGCTGACAGTGCGTGACGACGGATCATCCGACGATACGCCGGCCCTGCTGGAGCGGCTCGCGCGCGCTGACCACCGAATTCGATTGCTCGAGGACGGGCGTGGCAACCTCGGGCCCGCCGCGAGCTTCGGCGCACTCCTCGAGCACGCGAACACCCAGGCCGCCGATTACATCGCGCTCGCGGACCAGGACGACGTCTGGCACCCGGACAAGCTCGAGCGCGAGCTCCGGCTCATTCAAGCGCTCGAAGCCTCGACCGGCGCCTCGCATCCCCTGCTTGTCCATTCGGACCTGGAGGTCGTGGACCGCGACCTTCGACTCGTGCATCCTTCGTACTTTCGGTTTCAGCGGCTGGATGAGTCGCCCGCGGAGCCACTCCGTCGCCTGCTGCTCCAGAACTTTGTCACTGGCTGCACGGCCGTCATGAACCGGGCGCTGCTCCGGCTCGCGCTTCCCATCCCTCAAGTCGTCATGCACGATTGGTGGCTGGCACAGTGCGCCGCCGCGCTGGGCACGCTCCACGTCCTGCCAGAGGCTACCGTGAGGTACCGCCAGCACGGTGCCAACGCCGTCGGGAGTCGGGGATTCGCGCAACTGTACCGGGACGCGGTCGGCAACCCACGACGCTGGTGGGCGCAGTCCCGAGCAAACTTCGCCGACGCCGGCGCGCAGGTCTGCGAACTGGCCGCACGGCTCGCGGACCTCCCCGCGGACACCCCGACCAATCCGGGCGCGGGTGACCTCGTACGACAGGCGTGCCAGGCCCTGTACGAACCGGGGCCGCTCAGGCGATGCCTGGAGGTGAGTGCCCTCGGCATCCGCCCACGCAGCCTCCTTGCGCCGGTCTTCTTCTACCTGCGCATCCTCGCCGGGATACGCGAAAGCCCCGCCGGCAGAGACGGCGGCCGCAGGCCCGCGGCGTGAACATTCCGACGAGCGACGCGCCGGCGGCCTCGGGCATCGCGGTGGTGCTGGTAAACTGGAACGGACGTCATCTCCTCGATACCTGTCTCGCCTCGGTATTCCGGCAAGTGCCTACGCCTCAGCAGGTAATCGTGGTCGACAACGGCTCCTCGGATGGCTCGCTTGCCCATCTCCGGCGCCGGTGGCCGCAGGTGGTCGTGCTCGATGGCAAAGTCAACCTCGGCTTCGCCCGTGGCTGCAACGTCGGCATTCGGCACGCGCTGGCAGCCGGTGCAGATGCCGTACTCCTGCTCAACACCGACGCCGAGCTCCTGCCGGGCTCACTCGCGGAGCTGGTGGCCGGG
>JBQCGH010000034.1:0-2676 GCA_051955835.1 Gemmatimonadales bacterium | reverse complement strand
GCGACGAGCCGGATCGGGTCCGGGCGGCGTACGGCAGCAACTACGAGCGAGTGGTGGCCCTCAAGAATCGGTACGACCCGACCAACCTCTTCCGGCTGAACCAGAACATTCGGCCGTCATGATCGCTGTTGCCCGGGCTTCGGCGCGCCGGGGGTAGGATTGGGCCGCCGAGTCGCCGGCATGTACGGTTGGGTTGCCGCCAGCGCTGGACGTAGTGCCGCCGACTGACGGGCCCTTCGGACCCGTGCCAACCTGCACCCGCACGACCCGAGTTCACCCGTGCGACTCGGACGACAATTCTGATTCGACCTCGGGCGCCAAGCGGGCGCCTGAGGACGTTACTCCGTCCGTGCTTCCCGCCCCTTAAGCGACTATGATGGGGTTGTTCGCCATTGGAACAGCTCTTCCGCCTTCCGAGGCCGCCGCTGCATCGAGTCGCTCTCCTGACCGTTCTCGCTTCGCTCTTGGGCGTTCAGTCACCCGCCGACTTGGCGCGCCTCCCCACCGTCCGGCCATCTGTGCTCCCAGGGCGGTACACGCTCGAGCCAGCGGCGGTCGAGTCGATCTATTCGAAAGGTGTGCCTCACACCGACCGGCAAGGGGCCTTTCGCTCGCGGTACGCCGATGACTCCTTCTTTCCCCACTGTCTCTATCACGCGGTGCCGGCCTCGTTTGAGGCCATCCGACGAGGCGGCTTCAACTGTGTTCACCTCTGGGAAGGCGTCGGGCTCGCCCAGGCCATCGGGGAGGTGCGCTCAGCGGGACTCCAAGTCATTCGCCACATGCCCACGCGCGATGAGCTCGTCGCATACCGGTCGGATCCCCACATCCTGGGTTGGTACCTCGACGAGGAGCCGACCAGTCACGCGTGGCTGGACATGGCTCGCACCGGCACCCCAGGGCTGATGGCGTACCGCTACCGCACGTTTCTGGCGAATATGGCGGCCGTCAAGTCGTTGGATTCCCGCCATCCGGTGTTCCCCCTCGATGGGGCATACGTCCCGCCCGGCTTGGGCGACTGGTGGGACCGCTGGAACAGCGCGGGCGATGTGAGCGCGCATGACAATTATCCGCTGCAGCCCGGCACTACCGACCTCGGGGCGCTCGCACGTTCGGTGTCGCGGGCGGTCGCGGTGAATGGGGAGCGGAAGCCCGTGTGGATCACGCTCCAGGCGTTCCAGAGCCTACCCGGCCTCGACGCGGAAATGCGGATGCCTACCCCGAGCGAGCTTCGGGGCATGGCATTCACCGCGATCGTCCACGGCGCGACCGGACTCATCCTCTTCGCCTGGGACAGCCCGGTGACGCGAATGGGACACGTGCTCGGCATCGGTCCCGCGACTCCCGATCGCTACGATTCCGGCACCGTGGCAACGCCGGAGGGCGCCGCGCGCAGCCGCGCGCTTTGGGCCGGCGCCAGGGCGCTCAACCTCGAGCTCGACCGGTTGACGCCGGCTCTGCTCGCGCCCACTGCGCGCGTCCCGTATCGGGTGTGGTACTCGGGCGAGGCCGGGACGTCGAGTCCCATTCGAACGATGCTCAAGCGCACGGCGGAGCACCGATATACGCTGCTCGCGGCCAACCTCGAGGGCCGTCCCATCGCCGCACGATTTGAGTTCCCGGAGGGCATCACCTCGGTCATCCGCCGTAATCCGGACGGCTCCGCCACCTCGCTGCCGTTCAACGGTACGGCCTTTGACGACGAGTTCGCTGGCTTCGGCGCCGCGGTGTACGAAGTCCGGCGACAGCCTTGACGCCGGGCCGGGTCACCGGCATCTCTGTCGGTGACCCAATCGCTGCGCCCCACCCGAGGAGCCACCTTGTCCAGCGTCGTCCAGCAGCCTGCGGCCCAGGCGCGACCCATCGCCGGCCGGGGCCGGCTCCTCCAGATTCTGGGCCTCAGCTTCGGGATCGCAGTCCTCGTCGGCAACACCATCATCATCGGCATCCTCCGCACCCCCGGCGACGTTGCCGCGCGGCTCCCTAGCCCGGGGCTCTTCATCGGCGCGTGGTTCGTCGGCGGCTTGTACGCGTTGCTCGGCACCATCTCGATGGCCGAACCGGGCGCCATGGTGGCCCGGTCGGGTGGCCAATACCCGTTCGTACGGCGCGGATTGGGCGAATACCCGGGGTTCATCGTCGGCTGGAGCGACTGGATCTCGACCTGCGCGCCGATCGCGCTCGGCGCCATGGTGTTCACCGAATACCTCGAGCCGCTGGTGCCGGCCATCGCGGGCCGGCGCGTGCCGGCCGGCGTCGCCCTGGTGCTGGTCTTCGGCTTCGTGCTGTGGCGTGGCCTCAGAATCGGCGACCTCGCGCAGCAGCTCCTGAGCGCGATCAAGGCGCTCGCGTTCGGCGGCCTGATCGGCGCCTGCCTCCTGGTGCCGGCGCCGCCGAGCGCCGCCGGCGCGGCGGGCACGCTGCCGTCGGGCGTCCAGCTCGTGACCGCGGTCGTGCTCACGCTCCAGGCAGTCATCTACACCTACGACGGCTGGACCGCGCCGCTCTACTTCGGCGAGGAAACGCGGGACCCCGGGCGGAACATCCCGCGCTCGATGGTGTTCGGGGTGCTGGCGGTCATCCTCATCTACGTGCTGGTGAACGTCGCGTTCGTGCGCGTGCTGGGCATCCACGGCATGGCGGGCGATCCATTCGTCGCCGCGAGCGCAGGGAAGG
>JBQCGH010000033.1:0-39536 GCA_051955835.1 Gemmatimonadales bacterium | reverse complement strand
GACCGCGGCGGTCGAAAGTGTCGCGACCGCGATCCACGCCCACCGCGGTACGCGTGATCGCCGAGGCGGGGCCGGCTCGGTCAGCGCGCGCGAGAATTCCGCCATCGAGCTGAACCGGTCGGCAGGCGCGAGCGACAGCGCGCGCTCGAGCGCCAGATTCACGGCCTCGGGCGTCTCGGGTCGGTGGGTCCGCACCTCCGGTGGCGACTCGGTGACCCGCTGCGCGATCACGGCATGGATGGTCGGGCCGGACTGCGGCGGCTGGCCGGCCAGCATCTCGTAGCACACGGCCGCGAGCGCGTACTGGTCGGCGCGCGCGTCGGCCGGCTGCGCCATCGCCTGCTCGGGGGACATGTACATCGGCGTCCCGACCCCGTGGCCCGCTTCGGTCAGGTGCTCGCCCGAGTGCGGGTCCAGCCGGCGCGCGATCCCGAAGTCGGCGACCATCGGGTTCCCGTCCTCGGTGAGCAGGATGTTCTCGGGCTTCACGTCGCGGTGCACGACGCCCGCGCGATGCGCGTACGCCAGCGCCTCGGCGCAGTCGAGCGTGATCCGGAGCGCCTCGTCGAGCGCGAACCGGCCCTCGCGACGCAGCCGGTCGCGCAGGCTCTCGCCCCGGATGTACGGCATGGTGAACCAGAGCCGGCCGTCCGTCTCGCCCGAGTCGTAGACCGTGCAGATGTGGGGATGCTGGAGGCGGGCCGCGGTTTCGATCTCGTGGCGGAACCGACGATGGTCGATCGTCGCGGTCACCTCGCGCCGCAGCAGCTTGAACGCGACCGGGCGATCGTGGCGCAGGTCGCGCGCCAGATAGACCGTCGCCATGCCGCCGCGCCCGAGCTCGCGCTCGAGCCGGTAGCGCTCGCCGAGCGCGAGGGTCGGCACCGATCCGGTCACAAAGGTCGCGGGTGAAGGTGCCTGAATCTGTCGGCGTGTCCTGCGGGGCGCCAGCGCGGTCAGCGCCTCAGGATCACCACTCGTGCAATGCGGTCGCCCTCGAGAATGCGTTCCGCAGCGTCCGCGCCGCCGTCGATCCGGCCGAACACCGTGTACTCGTGATCCAGCAGCGGATTGTCGACCAGGTTGATGAACCACTGGCCGTCGCCGGTATCGCGGCCGCGCGCCGAGATGCCCAGCGTGCCGCGTGCGTGCGTGCGCATGGTGAGCTCGTCGCGCATGAAGGCGTCGTCGCCCACGTACTCGTTGGCGTCGGGGCCGCCACCCTGGACCACGAAGTTCGGTTCCACCCGCTGGAACACCTTGCCATCGTACCACCCCGCGCGCACCAGCCGAAGCACCCGGGCGACGGTGGCCGGCGCGTCACGCGGAAACAGGCGGACCGTGAACGTGCCTCCGCCGCTCGACCGCGCCATCGTGACGCGGAGTCGCGCGCTGTTCTCGAGGAAGACGGCGGCGAGCGGTTCGGGATGGATCGGCAGCGGAACCGCCTCCACCCGCGGCGTCCGCCCGGTCCAGCGGGTCAGGGTCTCCGCACTCAGCGCCGCGACCGCCGTGTCGTAGTCGGTGAGGTAGCGCTCCAGCCGAGGCGCCGTCGTGGTCGAGCCGAGGGCGGCGATGCGGGTGAGCATCGCGATGCGCGGGTCCCGGGCGTTCTCGCTCCGGCTGGCGCTCAGCCGGTCAAACGCGGCGAGCAGCGGCTCGAGTGCGGCCGGGTTCGTGGTGCTGTCCAGGGCCTCGGCCGCCTCACGCGCCACCTGGTGGCCGCTCGACCCGAGTGCCGCGATGTAGACGCTGTCCGCCTGGTGACCGACCGTCGCCGACAGGCCGGCGATCGCCGCGTCCTGCACGTTCCGGTCGGTGTCCCGCGCGAGCCGGTAGAGCAGGGGAGCCTCGCCGGTGATCGCGGCCGCGCGCGCGGCGTATGCCCGGAGCTCGGGTCGGTTCGCGCCGCCGAAGCGGGGCAGCAGTCGCGCAGCGCGGGCGGTGTCGAGCCGCGCGAGCGCGACCAGCGCATGAGCCCCGACCTGCCAGCGATGGTCCGGCGGTCCGGTGCTCGCGGGCGTCCGCGCGAGCCCCTCCAGCGCCGTCGCGGCACTCGCCGTATCGGCGCAGCCGCCGGCGAGCGAGTCCACGGCGGCCAGCGCAACGTAGGCGTCCCGATCCGCGGCGAGCGGGAGGAGGGGGCGGCAGTCGGGCGCGCCAGCGCCGAGGCGCGCCGCGGCCGCCGCCTCGGCCCGGACGATCCGGCTCGGATCGGCCAGGGCCCGGGCCACCAGCGAGGTCCGGAGCGGCGCCGACAGCGCGCCCGCCCCGCGAAGCGTCATGCGGCGGCTCTCGGCGTCCGGATCGCGGATGCCGCGCATCGCCGTGGCGCTGTCCAGCCCTCCGGCCGCGGCCAGCGTGAGCAGCGAGAGCCGGCGCACGACGGTGTCGCGCGACTGGACGGCGGCGCGTCGAAGCAGGGTCACGCTCGAATCTTCGAGCGTCCCGGTCGCGCGCCGCGCCCGCGCCAGGGTGTAGAGGCCATGAGCCAGGCCCGCCGAGCGCGCGGACGCGAATCGCCGGCTGACCGCCGCCTCGGCCGCGCGCGCGGCGGCGCTGTCGGGCAGCGGCAGCCGGCCAAGGGACTGTCCCAGGGCATCCACGACGCGCGGATCGCGCTCGGCGCCGCGTGCGCGGGCGAGCGCGGCCGCGGCCTCCCGCGTGCCGAGCGCGGCTCCGTCCGCCGGCGGCGGGTCGCCTCGCCGCACGCGCCGGAGCGACTGCGCGATCGCGTTGGCCGCTTCGGCCCGAATCGCGGGGATGGGATCGTCGAGAGACGCGAGCAGGGTGCGGCCGACCTCGGGGCGCTGGAGCCGCCCGAGGCCACGTACCGCCAGCCGGCGGAGCAGCGTGTCCGAGCCGTGGAGCGCGTCGGTGAGCGGTGCGATGCTGTCCGGCCCGGTGCCGCGGGCGTCTTCGGCCACGAGCAGGCGCTGGAGCCCGGCGGTATCGGCGGTGGCCGGTCCGCCGATGCGCGACTGGGCAGGCAGGGGAACGCTCCACCAGAGCAACACGAGACCGAGGGCGGGCAGCAGAGGGCGTGCGGGCATGAGGCGTCGCCTACTCGCCGACCTCGATCTCGCCCTCGGTCACGAGCACGCTGGTGCCGCCCACCCTCGCCTCGATGACCTCGCCGTCCCGCTTCTCCGCCGAGACCTCGAGCAGGCTCGGCCGGCCCATCTCGACGCCCTGGGCGACGCGCCAGCGGAACCTGCCGGCGGGCGCGGGATCGTAGGCGGCGAGCAGCGCGCCCAGCGCGGCGTTCGCGCTGCCGGTCGCCGGGTCCTCCGGCACGCCATCGAGCGGGGCGAACATGCGGGCCCGGATGTCGAACTCGTCGCCGGTCCGCACATAGAGGAGCACATCGGGCGTCATGCCGTCGCCGGCGAAGGCCTCCAGCCGGTCGACGGCGGCGCGGGCGCGCTGGAGGGCGTCGCGGTCGCGCAGCTCGGCGACGAGGAACCGCAGACCCACCGAGGCGATCTGCGGTGGATGCGTTCGCATCACCACGTCCTCCGCCCGGAGGGACACGGCGCGCGCGAGTGTCTCGGCGTCGAGGCTCCGGCCCACGGTCAGACGCTCGGGAGCAGAGAGCTCGCAGCGGATGAGTCCGTCGCGCCGCTCGATGGTGACCGGGACCAGCCCCGCCCGCTCCTCGAAGACCACGCGCGTCGAGCCGTCGAGCGGCCCCAGCTCGCCCGTGCTCGCGAGGACGAACGCGGTGCCGACGTTCGGATGGCCCGCGAACGGGACCTCGGTGGCCGGTGTGAAGATGCGGACACGCCGTGTGTGCCCGGCCTCGGGCGGCAGCACGAACGTGGTCTCCGCGAAGTTGAACTCGCGGGCGATCTGCTGCATGCGCCGGTCGGAGAGCCCGGACGCGGCCGGCAGCACGGCGAGCTGGTTGCCCCCGAACCGGGTCGCGGTGAAGACGTCGCAGGTGACGAAGCGGTAGCGCATGGCTGCTCCGGTCACACGGGGAGGGCCGGCATCACGGGAAGATCCCGAGCTGCTCGTAGCTCAGCGCCACCTTGTCGATGGCCACAATCATCGCCGCGGTGCGCAGGTCGAGGGTGCCCTGCCGCTCCTTCCACACCTTCCGGATCGGATGATAGGCGCCCATCATCGTTTCCTCGAGGCCCGAGTTGACGAGATCTTCCTCGCTGGCGCCATGGGCGATCCGCTCGATCTCGTCGGTCGTGAACTTGCGACCCGTCACACCCTCGACGGCCTCGAGCAGGCGTCCGTACGCGCCCTGCTCGAACCGCTTCTGCATCCGGCCGAACCGCACGTGGCCCAGGTTCTTCACCCACTCGAAGTAGGAGACCGTGACCCCGCCGGCATTGATGTAGGCGTCGGGAATCACCATGATGCCGCGCCGCGTGAGGATCTCGTCCGCCTCGCTCGTGGTCGGTCCGTTGGCGGCCTCCACCACGATCTTGGCCTTGATTCGAGGCGCGTTCTCCTCGGTGACCTGGCGCTCCAGCGCGGCCGGAATGAGGATGTCGCAATCGAGCTCCAGTGCGTCCTCGCGCCGGGCGAGATTGGTCGCGCCGGGGAAGTCGAGGAGGCTGCGGCGCTCGCGGCGATGCGCCATCACCTTCTCCAGGTCGAGCCCCTTCGGGTTCCCGATCGCACCTTCCGACTCCGACAGCCCGACCAGGATCGCGCCGGCCTCCTGGAAGTACTTGGCCGCGAAGTACCCCACGTTGCCCAGCCCCTGGATCACCACCCGCTTGCCCGCGAGGCCGGGCGAGAGCCCGAGCACCTTCATGTCCTCCGCGATGCCGCAGACTTCGCGCGTGCCGAAGTAGACGCCGCGTCCGGTCGCCTCCGTCCGCCCGCGGATGCCGCCGGCGCTGACCGGCTTGGCGGTGACGCAGCCGAGCGCATCGAGCTCGCCGGGGCGGAGCTGGGTGTAGGTGTCGGCGATCCAGGCCATCTCGCGTGAGCTCGTGCCGACATCCGGGGCGGGCACGTCGAGGCCGGGACCCATGAAGTTCTTGCGGACCATCTCGAACACGAACCGTCGCGTGATCCGCTCCAGCTCTCCGACCGAGTAGGCCTTGGGATTGATCTTGATGCCGCCCTTGGCGCCGCCGAACGGCACGTCCACCAGAGCGCACTTGTAGGTCATGAGCGCCGCGAGCGCCTGGACCTCGTCGGCGTCCACCGCGAGGGCGTAGCGGATGCCGCCCTTGCACGGCAGCTTGTGGTGGCTGTGCTCCGCGCGCCACGCGTGGATCACCTCGATCGAGCCGTCGTCGCGCTTGATGGGGAAGCTGGTGTAGAAGAGGTTCTTGCACGCCTTGATGTTGGCGAGCAGCGTGGCGTTGTGCTGGGTGAACGTGGCCGCGCGGTCGAACGCGTGGTTCACCTGCTCGAGAAAGCCGGCGCCCAGCGACATGGGCGAGCTCCTGTGCGAAGGTCGGTGGGGGATTCATAGCGATGGAAGGCGCGGATCGCTAGGGTGGATCGCGTTTGCCGCCGTTCGCCACGCCCGGTAAGATTGCCGGACCGATGCTGCTCAAGCACCTGCAGTACCTCACCGCGCTCGCGCGCGAGCGACACTTCGCCCGCGCGGCGGCGGCCTGCCATGTGACCCAACCGACCCTGTCCGCCGGCATCAAGCAGCTCGAGGAGCAACTCGGCCTGCTGGTGGTGCAGCGGGGGCAACGGTTCGAGGGCTTCACCGACGGGGGCGAGCGCGTGCTGGCCTGGGCCCAGCGGATCACCGCCGATGCGGAGAGCCTGGAACAGGAGGCCAGCCGGCTCCGGCAGGCGCTGGAAGGTCGGCTGAGGCTCGGTGTGGTGCCGGCGGCGCTACCGGCGGTGCCGGTCCTCGCCTCGCCGCTCACCCGCCGCTACCCGGGCATCACCCTGACCGTGGTGTCCTCGACCTCGGTCGACATCCAGTCGGGGCTGGACGAGTTCCGGCTCGAGGCGGGGATCACATATCTCGACGACGAGCCGCTCTCGCGCGTGCGGACCATTCCGATGTTTCGGGAGCGGTATCTCCTGGTCACGCCGGCCGGGGGGCCGCTCGGCGCCAGGGCGCGGGTGACCTGGCGCGAGGCGGCGTCGCTGCCGCTCTGCCTGCTCACGCCCGACATGCAGAACCGCCGCATCATCAACTCCCACTTCGTCCAGGCTGGGGTAACCGCTCGGCCGTCGCTGGAAACCAACTCGGTGTTCACGCTGTGCACGCTGGTCCGCTCGGGTTACTGGTCGAGCGTGCTGCCGTACGGCTTTCTGCCCCTGCTGTCCGGGGCCGAGGGTATCGCGATTCTCCCGCTCGAAGGTCCCGCCGCGGCGCATACCGTGGGACTCGCGGTATCGGAACGCGATCCCTTGCCCCCGACGGTGACCGCACTGCTGGGCACGATGGAAGGTCTGGACTGGTCGGCGGCGGCAGGAAAGTGACTCAACCCACGCGTTCCGGAGCGGTGTAGACCGTGAACCGCTCTCCGCGCGCGAAGCCCACCAGCGTCAACCCCGATTCCCGCGCGACCCGCACCGCAAGCCCCGTTGGACCGGAGATCGCCGCGAGGAGCGGGACGCCCAGGACCGCGGCCTTCTGCACCATCTCGAAGCTGGCCCGGCTGGTGACGAGAACGAAGCCCGATGCGGCCTCCACCCGGCCCGCGATGGCGGCGCCCACCAGCTTGTCCAGCGCGTTGTGCCGTCCCACATCCTCGCGGACGAGATCGATGGTGCCGTCGGCGCGGGCCCAGGCGGCCGCGTGCACGGCGCCGCTCGCGGCGTTGAGCGGCTGACTGGACGTGAGCGCGCCGAGCGCCCGCTCGAGCGCGGCGGTGGTGATCCGGGCATCCGACCGGATCGGGTGAATGGTCTTGAGCACCGCATCCACCCCATCGGCGCCACAGATGCCGCATCCCGTGCGGCCGGTGAGGCGTCGCGTTCGCTCGGCGATCACGACCTCGCAACGAGGAGACACCGTCGCCTGGATCTCGACCCCGCGGCTGTACCGCACGATCTCGAGATGCTCCAGATCCTCGGGCCGCTGGATCAGCTCCTCGGTGAGGCTGAAGCCGAGCGCGAAATCCTCCAGGTCGGCGGGGGTCGCCATCATCACGACGTGCGGAATCCCGTTGTACACGATGGCGACCGGGGTCTCCTCGACGACCTGCTCGGTCCGCGCGCTCGCGACCCCGTGATCCCAGCGCGTGGCGGAAACTTCGAGGAGTGTGCGGCCGTAACCGAGACGGTGAAGGCCCATCGGGTCGCCGAGTCGCTCGATGTCGGGCCTGGTCATGGCGGGTTCTCCG
Organism: Gemmatimonadales bacterium; assembly: GCA_051955835.1. GTDB lineage: Bacteria > Gemmatimonadota > Gemmatimonadetes > Gemmatimonadales > GWC2-71-9 > CAVVWJ01. Next base: position 32,244 of record JBQCGH010000033.1, on the reverse strand, counting down.
GGGTCAGGCGTCTGGTTGCACTCATAAGATACGGCGTCCCGACCCCGGAACGCTTGCCCGAAGCCTGTGCCGATACACGATAACTGGCGTATGGGCCGGGACTTGCATGTCCGTGCCGCCCGCTTGATTGGCGCCGGCTCAACCGGTCACGGTACTAAGGGCCGGCCTCCTCGAAACCGGTTGTGACAGTTTGGCCCTAGACGGTCGGCCGCCAAAGGGGGCGTCTTCCGCGATGCCCGCGGCCGTATACCTTTCACCGTCCACGATGCCAATCCTCGAGACCCCTCTGCTCGGATGAACTGTACGCCCCGTTCGCTCTGTCTAGGCCTGCTTGCCGCTTTTGTCGCCGGGTGCAGCTCTGCCCGCCACGAGTCCGCCGCTCCCGCTCCCGTCCCGCCACCTCCCGCCAATGAGGCCGAGCTCACTGCGCTAGCCAAGGCGCGGGCCGACAGCGCGCGGTTGCCGTCCACTGCGGCGGACGCGCAGTTCATGACGGGGATGATTCACCACCATGGCCAGGCGCTCGTCATGGCCGGCTGGGCGCCGACCCACGACGCGAGTCCCTCCATTCAGACGCTCTGCGCGCGGATCATCAACGCCCAGCGGGATGAGATCCGTACGATGCAGACCTGGCTCACGGACCGCGGCTACCCGGCACCGGAGCCCACGCCTGGACCGATGAGCATGAAGATGAAGGGCATGACGCACACCATGCTGATGCCGGGCATGCTCACCGAGGACCAGATGCACCAGCTCGACCAGGCGCGGGGCGAGGCGTTCGACAGCCTGTTTCTCACCTTCATGATCCAGCACCACAAGGGCGCGGTCTCGATGGTCAAGACCCTGTTCGGCACCTACGGGGCCGGACAGGATGAGACCGTGTTCAAGTTCGCCAACGACGTCAGCGTCGATCAGACTACCGAGATTGCCCGCATGGAGAAGATGCTGGCGGCCCTGTCGTCCCAACACGCCTCCTGAACCGCAAGGAATCCGTCATGGCCCTTCCGTCGCTCCGGTCCGTCTCGCTCCTCCTCGGCCTCGCGGCCGTGGCGGGGTGCGCCCACTCGACCTCGACGGCCGGCGGCAACATGTCCGCCACGCCGCCGAGCCCCGACCCGCGCGTCGGGCTCAAGGCCGGCCTGTTCGACGCGCAGGAAGCGACCTGGAACCTGAAGGTGGTGTCGCAGACGCCGCCCTCCCAGGACTTCGTCGGGTACACCAACTCCGACCTCGCCTTCACCGGGAAGTACGTCATCCAGGGCAACTACCACGGCTACCAGTTCTGGGACATCTCGAACCCGGCCAAGCCGAAGCTCGAGCTGGGGTACGTCTGCCCCGCGTCGCAGAGCGACGTGTCGGTGTACAAGAACCTCCTCTTCGTCTCGGGCGAAGGCCTGACCGGCCGGCTCGACTGCGGCACCGAGGGCGTGCCCGACACGGTGAGCAAGGAACGGCTCCGCGGCCTGCGCATCTTCGACATCACCGATATGGCGCACCCGAAGAACGTGGGCAACGTGCAGACCTGCCGCGGGTCGCACACGCACTCGGTGCTGGTCGATCCGAAGGACACCGAGAACGTCTACGTCTACATCTCGGGCTCCGCGGGCGTCCGGTCGCCGGAGGAGCTGGCGGGCTGCGTCGCCGCCTCGCCGGACCAGGACACCAGCTCGGCGCTGTTCCGCATCGAGGTCATCAAGGTGCCGCTCGCGCACCCGGAGCAGGCCGCCATCGTGAGCTCGCCGCGCATATTACAGGACCTGGCGCCGCCGCCGGAGCATGGTGAGGCCAAGCAAGACCTCGCCGCGATCGATTCGGCCAAGGCGGCCGGGGCGTTCGTCATCTCGTTCATGGGCATGCATCACATCCTGGACAAGGAGGATGGCGACTCGCTCGTGGTGATGGTGATGCACGCGCACGGTCGGAGCGGGGCACCCACCGCGCAGGACTCGGCCGCGGCCCGCGACACGCTGCCCGCGATCGTCGCGAAGATGGTGGGCCCGAGCAACACCGGCCCCACCCAGTGCCACGACATCACGCTCTATCCCGAGATCGGCCTGGCTGGCGGTGCCTGCGGCGGCTACGGGCTGCTGCTCGATATCAGTGACCCGGTGCATCCCAAGCGGATCGACGCCGTCTCCGACTCCAACTTCTCCTACTGGCACTCGGCGACGTTCAACAACGACGGCACCAAGCTCCTTTTCTCCGACGAGTGGGGCGGCGGCGGTCAGCCGAAGTGCCGAAAGACCGATCCCAAGGAGTGGGGCGCCGACGCCATCTTCACGCTGAACGACCGGAAGCTGGCCTTCCAGAGCTACTACAAGATGCTGGCCCCGCAGACCCCGCAGGAGAACTGCGTGGCGCACAATGGCTCGCTGATTCCCATTCCCGGCCGTGACGTCATGGTGCAGGCCTGGTACCAAGGCGGCATCTCGGTATTCGACTGGACCGACGGGGCGCATCCGAAGGAGATCGCCTTCTTCGACCGCGGGCCGGTCGACTCCACCAAGATGGCGAGCGGCGGCTCGTGGTCGGTCTACTGGTATAACGGCGTGATGGTGAGTTCCGAGATCTCGCGCGGGCTCGACATCTTCGAGCTCACCCCGAGCGCGTACATCTCGCAGAACGAGATCGACGCGGCCAGGAGCGTGCACCGCGACTATCTGAACGTGCAGGGTCAGGCCAAATTCGTCTGGCCGCCGACCTTCGCGCTGGCGCGGACGTACCTGGACCAGCTCGAGCGCAACAAGGGGCTCGACGAGGGCCACATTCAGGCGGCCCGGAAGACGCTGGCCGACGCGGAGAAGGCGTCGGACACCAAGCGGCAGGAGGAGTTGACCGCTCTCGCCGCCGAGCTCGAGAAGGATGCGAGCGGCGCGGGCGATGCCAACAAGGTCCAGCTCGCGGCCGGTGCCGTGAAGAGCCTCGCGGCGACGAAGACGGCAAGTCGGTAAAGAGACAGGCGGGCAGGCGAGCATGGGTCCAGGCGGGCACACCGGAGCAGACCGGTGTGCCCGTCGGACTATCTGCTCTGTTTGAGGAGCCGCGCGCGAGCGCGGCCCTTCAGCGCGACACCCGGCTGAACCGCAGCGGCTTGTCCATCCCCTTCACGTAGATCAGGAGCGACGTCCCCTCGAGCGCATAGCGCTCTGCGCCCTGCAGGGCCTGCAGATATTTCGCCTCCTGGCTCATCACCGGGGGCGGGCACGCGATCTTGGTCGATAGCATCCGGCTGAACGCGAGGGTCGAGTCGCCGAGCGTGAGGCCCCCCGAGAAGCGGTTGCAGGAGCCGTTGCCCACCGCCCGGTCAGCCTCCGGAAACTCCAGCGTGGCGTGCGGAGCATCGATCGCAGCCGTGCCCCCGATGTCCTCGAGCACCCAGCTCGTTCCCACCAGTGGGATCGCCTTCGCGTTCGCCTGCTCCGTCGCGGCCGCCGGCGAGCTCGCCGGCACCGTCCCGGCGGTGCCCGGCACCTGCGCCAGCACCAAATCGAGCTGGGTGGGATGGTCGTGGGTGATCACCAGGACGACCAGCGGCGTGCTGAAGATGGTCCGCCTTTCGCTGGTGATCGTCGCGCGCAGCGCGTAGTCGCGCCGCGGATCGATGTGTCCACGGTCGAAAGGCAGTGTGAATGGCAGCGGCACCTGCCGACCCTCGGCGCGGAAGGTGGTATCGGCCACCGGCTTGGCCGAGTCGGCACGGGACGCCTCCACGATCATCACCCGGACCTCCGCATCAGGTGGCAGGGCCATCCGCTCGCGGTACGTCACGTGGCCGGTGACGGCATGCGCGGGCGCAGGCAAAGTCGTCCCCTGGCCGCACGCGGCGAGCGCGGCGAGCGCGATGCACGGGGCGAGGGCGGCGCGTCGGAATCGGGTCGCCATGGGCGCAAGGGCTCCGGCGAAAGCATGGTGGGTATGAGGACGCCGTAATCTGGCGCGGCCGGGCCGCGGACGGCAGGTCCCTAGTCCGGCGTGCCTCCCCGGAGGCGCCGCACGAACGCCGCCAGCGCGTCCGCCAGGCGGGCGCGCAGGGCCGGGGTGTCCAGCAGCACCGGGAGCGTGATCGGGCCGTCCAGCAGGGGCAATGTCAGGCCGGCCTCCTCGACGATCGTCGTGGACATCGTCCGGAGGACGTCCACGAGCGCGGCCCGGGCGTGCTCACCCCTAGCGGAGACGTTCCAGATCGCGATCGGCTTGTGCAGCACGGCCGGGTCCGGCACGAGCCAGTCGAGTCCGTTCTTGAACGCGCCCGGCAAGCCGTGGGCATACTCCGGTACCGAGAGCAGCAAGCCATCGGCCTCGGCGACGGCCGCGCGCCAGGCGGCGACGGCGCTCGGAGGCGCGGCACCGTCGAGGTCGGGATTGTAATGCGGCAGGGTGACGAGGTGCTCGGACAGACTGACCACGACGCCGGGCGGCGCGACGGCTGCCCCGGCCTGCAGCACTGTTCGGTTGGACGATGCGGCGCGCAGGCTGCCGCTCACGGCCAGCACGGTCACGCGGTCGGAAGCACGCACGATGGGCTTCAGCCGAACCGCCGGGACACGCGCGCCGCTCAGCGCGCGCCGGGCGGCACGTGCTCCTCCAGGTACCGCGTGAGCAGGCTGAAGAGGTGCAGCGTGGTGCCGGCCCGTTCGCAGATGCAATGCGAGCGGTTGGGATAGACCATCAGGGTGAACGGCCGGTTGGCCGCCACCAGCGCATTGATCAGCCGCTCGCTCCCCTGAAAGTGCACGTTGTCATCGCCGGAGCCATGCACCAGGAGCAGGTTGCCCCGCAAGCGGTCCGCGAAGAACAGCGGAGACCCGTCGTGATAGGCCGCCTGGTTTTCCTGGGGCAGACCCATGTAGCGCTCCTGGTAGATCGTGTCGTACAGCCGCTCATCGGGCACCGGCGCCACCGCCATGCCGGTCTGATACAGCTCCGGATAGCGGAACATGACGTTGAGTGTCGTCGAGCCACCCCCGCTCCAGCCCCACACCGCGATCCGGGTCGAGTCGACCCAGGGCCATGCGCGCATCGTCCGCGCGACGCCGGCCTGATCGGCCGAGTTGACCAGCCCGATCTTCTTGTAGATCGCCTTGCGGAAGGCGCGTCCTCTGGGCGAGGGTGTGCCGCGGTTGTCGAACGTGGCGACGACGTAGCCCTGCTGCGTCAGCATGAGATCCCAGGGGTACTCGCCGTTCCACTCGTCGAGCGCCGTCTGCCCCGCCGGCTCGCCGTAGACATGGAACAGGACAGGATATCGCTTCGTCGAATCGAACCCCGGCGGCTTCATGATCCAGCCGTCGAGCATGAGCCCGTTGCCCGCGTCCACCCGGGTGAACTCCGACGTGCCCCGGCGGAGCCGGGCGATCGCGGCGCGGAGGTCCTGGTTCGAGACCAGCGTGCGCACCTGCTTGTGCCGCGGCAGCTGGATCAACTCGACCACCGGGGGCACCCCGAGGCGTGAGTACGTGTGAAACGCCCACCGCCCGTCGGCCGAGATGTCGTACAGGTGGTAGCCCGGCTGGTCCTTCGGCGTGATGCGCTCCTGCTTGCCCTTCCCGTCGAGCCGGGTCCGGAAGAGGTAGAGCTGTGTCGCGTTGTCGGGGGACGCCGTGTAGTACACCCAGCCCGCCGCGGAGTCCACGCCCACGACGAACGGCTGCCCGAACGCGCTGGCCGGGTTGTGCAGGTCGAAGTTGCCCGGCGTCATGAGCCGCACGCGGCGGCCGTCGCGGGACACGAGGTACAGGTGCCGCCAGCCGTCCCGCTCGCTGATCCAGGTGAAGTGCTTCCCGCCGTCGATCCAGCGAATGTCGTCCACCACGTCCACCCACGCGCTGTCGTGCTCGGTGAGTACGGTGCGGGTGGTGCCGCTCGTCGCGTCGCCCAGCATGACCTGGATCGTGTCCTGCGCCCGGTTCATGTGCTCCAGCACCAGCTCGGTCGAGCCGGCGGCCCACTCGAGTCGGGCGATGTAGTTGTTGCGCGCGTCGCCCGGCACCTGGAGCCATACCGGCTCGCCGCCATCGGCGCCCACCACGCCGACGCGCGCGGCCGAATTGGTGGTGCCCGCCTTGGGGTACTGCACCGGGATGACGAAGGAGTAGAGCGAATCGGTGTCGTCGATCAGGTCATAGTCGCGCACGCCCGACGCATCGAGCTGCCAGAAGGCGATGCGCTTGCCGTCCGGACTCCAGCGGAACCCGTCCCGCAGGTTGAGCTCCTCCTCGTAGACCCAGTCGAAGGTCCCGTTGATGAGCGTACGGGAGCCGTCGCGCGTGAGCTGGACGATGCGCCCGTCATCCAGATGCTCGACGTAGAGGTTATGCTCCCGCACATAGGCGACGCGGCCGCCGTCGGGCGAGAACTTGGCGAACATGAGCGTCGAGGGCTTGGCGTCGGGCCCGCCCAGCTTCCGGAGCTGCCAGCTCGCGAGGTCGAGCGTCCAGAAGTCGCCGCGGGTGTTCTGCCGCCAGACCTTTCGGGAGTTGGTGAAGAGCAGAAGCCGCTTCCGGTCGGGCGAGAGCGCGTAGTCCTCGATGGTGAGCGGCGCCGTGGCGCCCGGCGGCACCAGGCGCGCCGGCGGCACCCAGACCGTGCGGGCGCCCGATGCCGCATCGTAGCGCACCAGCGCGAGCGCACCGCTGGCGCTGTCGGGCTCGACCCTGGTGTACGCGGCCTCGCCCGGGAGCCACCGCACGTCGCCCAGCGGGTCCGGGGCGAACTCATCGGAGTTGAAGATGCGGTCGAGCGTGAGCTGCGAGGAGTCGGGCGTCTGCGCCGCGAGACTCGCGCAGAGCGAGAGCGCGAAGACGGTGAGGCTCACGGCGCGGCGAACACGGGGCATGGGGTCTCCGGATGACGGCGGCGGGGACGAATGGAGCGGAGCTGGCAAGCGGGTCGACAGGCTCACTACCGGGACACGGCGTCTTTCCCGTGTCCCGGTGATGAACGTCTCCCACGAGGGTTGGAGCTTCACGGCAGGGTCGTGACCTCGATGCGCGACGCGTGCGTCGGCGTATGCCACACCCGGTGCGTCTCCGCCTTGTAGTCCGACGCCTTGGCGCGAAAGATATTCGGCACCCAGGTCTGGGGATTCCGGTCGTACAGCGGAAACCAGGTGCTCTGTACCTGCACCATCAGCTTGTGGCCGCGCTGGAAGGTGTAGACCTGCTGGTGCAGGTCCACGGTGAAGTCGAGCGGGGTGTTCGGGGCGAGCGGCGCGGGCGACGAGAACCCGGTCCGATAGCGGCCACGCATGATCTCGTGCGCCACCATGAGCTCGTACCCGCCCTCCTTCCAGTTGTCCGGCACGCTGTCGGGAAAGACGTCGATCAGCTTCACCACCCAGTCGGCGTCGCGTCCCGTCGTCGAGGCGGCGAGCCGCGCGGTCACGTCGCCGGCGACGGTGAGATCGGAGTCGAGCGGCGTCGAGACCCAGGTGAGCACGTCGGGTCGCCCGTCGACGAAGCGCTGGTCCTCGGTTTCCCAGGTGCGCCAGCGCGATCCGCGCTCATCGTAGGTCTGCTCGACCGGGCGGGGGCGATACGGTACCGGGTGCGCCGGATCGGAGACGTACTGATCGTACGGCCGCTCGCCGGCCGCCGGCTGGTCGAACGAGACCCGTCCGCCGTCGTGCACGTAGAGGCTCCGGCGCGTTCCAGGGGTGGGCCAGCGGTCGAACGAGCGCCACGCGCGGGCGCCGGCATCGTAGAGGTACGCGTCGGGCTCGGACGGTTTGCCTTTGTCCTTGAGCCAGTAGGCGAACCACGGCGCCTCGACGTCACGCAGAAATTCTTCGGATGTGCCCGGGTCCACCACCGGCATGCGCCGGGGCTCGCCTCGGCGCCACCCACCGTGATTCCACGGGCCCATGACGAGGAAGTTGCGATTCCCCGAGTCGCCCGGCTCGAGCGTGCGGTATGTGGCGAGCGGGCCCCAGCGATCCTCCTGGTCCCACCATCCGCCCACCGTGAGGGTGGCCACCCGCGGCGCGCTGAGGTGCCGCTCGACCGCGCGCGCCTTCCAGTAGGCATCGTACGAGGGATGGTTGACGAATGCTTCCCACGTCGGCACTCGCCCGTGGAAGTATTTCGCGTCCACGTTCGACAGCGGGCCGAGTCGCCGGTACCAGTCGTAGGTGTCCCACGTGTCGATCGGGAGCGGCACCGACATGTCCTTGCTGAGCTCGAGACTCGCGGAATACTCGAAGCCGTAGGAGAGACGGAACGCGCCCTGGTGGAAGAAGTCGTCGCCCATCCAGGTGTCGGTCATCGGCGCCTGAGGGGACACCGCCTTCATCGCCGGATGCGGGTTGATGCCGGCCATGGTGGCGAGGAACCCGGGGTATGACACGCCCAGCGCCCCCGCCCGCCCGTTGTTCTCCGGAACGTGCTTGAGGAGCCACTCCACCGTGTCGTAGGTGTCCGTCGACTCATCCACCCCGCGCTGGTCGGCCGGGTCGTGCAGCGGGCGGTTCATCAGGAACTGCCCCTCGCTCCCGAACCGCCCGCGGATGTCCTGGAAGACAAAGATGTAGCCGTCCGCGGCGAGGAAACGGTAATCGTCGCCGACCACCGAATCGTCCGCGATCCCGTATGGGGTCCGCGTGAGCAGGAACGGCAGCTTGTCGTGCGGAGCCTTGGGCTCGCAGATGCTCGTGTTGAGGTGGACACCGTCCCGGACCGGGACCATGACGAACCGGCAGCCGTAGTCGGCGTTCGTGAGCGGCGGGGTCTGGCCATGGAGCGGGACGAACGGAAACAGTGCGACGAGCAGGAGGTAGACCAGCGCTTTCACGGGAGAGGTCCTCCGGAAGGGTCCGAGGTGATGCCTACGCCGACTCACCGGTCCCGTGCTCGCGGGCCAGGGCCCGCTCGATGCGACGATCGGGCACGAACCAGATGAGCGCCACCAGGACGTACAGCGCCCAGCCGATCCACGGGCGCACGAACGCGCCCGCTGCCCCCAAGCCGTAGAGCACCCGCGAGATCAGCCCCTTACGGTCGGGACCGACGGCGCGCGCCACCGGCGACGCGGGGCCGTCCGCCCGCACGATCTGCCCCTGGAGCACGAGATAGGAATACGCCGCCATCAGGAGCACGACCCCGTACAGCGCCGTCGGAAGTGCCGCGAAGTGGTTCTCGCCCATCCAGGCGGTACAGAACGGGAACAGCGATAGCCAGAAGAGGAGCAGCAGATTGGCCCAGAGAATGCCACCGGTCACGCTGCGGGTCGCGTGGAGCAGGTGGTGATGATTGGTCCAGTAGATGCCGACGTTCACATAGCTCAGCACGTAGCTCAGAAACACGGGCAGCACGGGGCGAAGCGCGGCCGGCTCGGTGCCGTGCGGCGCGCGCATCTCCAGCACCATGATCGTGATGATGATCGCGATGACGCCGTCGCTGAACGCCTCGAGCCGCCCTTTCGTCATCGGTCGAAGGCGCCGTTGATCTCGGCGAACGGCACCCCGCGGGCGAGCCCGGCGAAGGTCCCTCGCTCGGCGATCTCACGGGCCGCGTCCAGGAACCCGCGCCACGCGGACCGCGCCAGCGCGCCGCCCACGCTCACCCGTCGGACGCCGACCTCGGCGAGCTCCGCCAGCGAAGCGCCCTCCGCGCCGATCAGCACGTTGACCGGCTTGGGCCGCACCGCCGACACGACGGTGGCGATATCCGCCAGGGTGCGCAGCCCCGGCGCGTACAGGCAGTCGGCTCCGGCCTCCGCGTACGCGACCAGGCGCCGGATCGTTTCCCCGAGGTCGGGGCGTCCCACCAGGAACCCCTCGGACCGGGCGGTGAGCACCACGCCGGTGCCGCTCACGTCGATCGCGGCGCGGGCGGCGCGAACCCGCTCCACCGCGAGATCGAAATCGTACAGTGGCCGGGAAGGGGCGCCGGTCGAGTCCTCGATCGACAGCCCGGCGATGCCGGTGCCGGTCGCGAGCAGCACGTTCGCGCCCACCGCCGCGGGCTCGACCGCATAGCCACCCTCGAAATCGGCGTTGACCGGCAGGTCGACGCTGTCGGCGATCGCCCGACAGTGGCCGAGCGCTTCCTCCAGCGTCACGTGGTTGTCGGGACGGCCGAGCGACCAGGCGTAGCCGGAGCTGGTGGTGGCGAGAGCACGAAAGCCCAGGCGGGCGAGCAGACGCGCGCTGCCCACGTCCCACGGATTGGGCAGGACGAAGCAGCCAGACTGATGAAGGCGCTGAAACTCGAGGCGGCGGTCGGAGGCGCTGGCCATCTGGCCAAGATACTCAAACGCCTCCGCCGCCGGTGCTCAGTGATGCTTGTAGTACTGGACGGCGCGCTCGTGTTTCTCCGCCGCGGCTCGGCTCTTGAATGTGCCGAGGTTCCGGCGCTTGCCGGTCTTGGGATCCTTCTTCTTCGAGTACAGGCGATACTCGCCCGATGTGAGCTTGCGAATCATCGCTGGTCTCCTCTCCGGCCCTCGGTAGGCCGTGTCGTCAACCTAGCGGCGTGGAGCGCCTGCTCCCGTGAGCGCGGTCACGGCTCCGACCGAGGACGAAAGGGCCCGGTGCGCAGGCGGTCCTCCGCCGCGAGCCGGAGGTGCAGCCCCGCGTAGGACCGCCAGGGACGCCATGCGGCGGCGCGGGCCACCAGCACGCGCGCGCCGTTCCCACGCGCGTCGTCGAGCGGAAAAGCATCGGGCCAATGCAGGGCGGAGGCGGCCACCGCCGCCGCGAGCGAATCGTCCATGCCGTCGAGGGAGCGGAGCGCGCGCTGCGCGGCGGCCGGGTCGCTGCCCGGCTCGAGCCACGACGCGCCCCGCGCCAGCGCCGTTGCCACGCCCAGGAGCGCGGCCGACCGCTCGGCGGAGAGGCCCAGTGCCACGAGCTCACGGGCGTCGGCGCGGACGATCCGTGCGGGCGCCGGCGTCAGGCGGGAAATGCCTGGCACGCCGGTGTCGAAACGCTCGCCGAGGGCTTCGACCAGGCACGCGACCGTCTCGCCCCTGCCGACGAGAACGCGGAGGGCGGCCTCGAAGCCATCGAGGGTTCCCGGCAAGCGCAGGCCGGGCCGCCGCGCGACCAGCCGGGCGAGCCCATTCCGGCGAAGGTGGTCGTCGATGGCCGCCGGCTCGGCGTCGAGGTCGAACAGCTGCCGCACCCGCGCGAGGAGCGGCATGAGCACGGGGAGCAGCGATGCCGAGATGCGCAGGATGAGTTGGGTCTTGCCCTCGTGCGACGGCGGCTCGACCTCGACGATCCCGCACCGGCCGCCGAGCCGGACGGTGCGGGCGTATCGCCCGTCCGCGACCAGCTCGACGCCCGGGATCGCGTCCCGCGCGAGTCCGCCGAGCAGCTCCGACCAGGCGAGCGGCGCGCGATAGGCGAGTGTGAGGCGCACGAGATCGTCGGCCCGGCCGCCGGCCGTCTCGCTGTGGATCCGCGGCGCCCGTCGCACCGCGCTCGGGCTCAGCCGATAGCGCTCGCGGAACACGGTGTTGAACCGCCGAAGGCTCTGGAAGCCGCTGGCGTAGGCGATCCGGGTGACCGGCAACGCGGTGTCGGCCAGGAGCCGCTTGGCGAGGAGGAGCCGGTGCGTCTGCGCGAGCTCCAGCGGCGAGACGCCGAGCTCGCGCTCGAGCGCGCGTCGAAGATGTCGATCGCTGACGCCGAGCTCGCCGGCCAGCCGCGCGACGCCACGCCCGTTGAGCGCCCCGGCCGCGATGCGCTGCGCGGCCACGCGTGCGAGATTGGGCACCGCGTCGATCAGCGCCCGGCCGGGCGCCAGCTCCGGCCGACACCGGAGGCAGGGGCGGAATCCGGCGCGTTCGGCCGACGCGGCCGTGTCGAAGAACCGGCGCCGCTCGTGATACGACACCCGCGCCGGACACACCGGGCGGCAGTAGATGCGGGTGGTGGTGATCCCGACGAAAAAGAGACCGTCGAAGCGGGGATCGCGCGCGTCGAGCGCCCGCGAGCACGCCTCCGGACTGAGCGCCGAGGGAAGGGTGGGGACCGCGGTCATGTTCTCAAATTAGGGTCCCGGCTGGGTAGCGCACTCGCCGGATTCGGACCCGCAATCCCGGCCTTTGGGCGACGGTGGGTCAGGCTGGGTTACAGGTCCGGATCCGGCGCGTCGAGCGCGGTGAGCTGGAGTGGTCCACCGGAGGACCATGTTCGACATCGTGTTCCGGCCGCACCGATCAAACGGGCAGGGGCCGCATTGTCACCGGCGGGGCCGACCGACGAGGCCCAGCGGCACGCTGCGGGTGCCCGGCCATGCGCGGGCGGTGCCGTCGGCCGCGCGGACCATGAGCTGGCCGCTGATGCCGCCGTCGAGCAGAAGGGCCTGGCGGCAGCCGAGTCCCTCCATAATCACCGCCATTTCGCCTGAGGTGAGTCCGAAGGGCACTCGGCCCAGGGCCGGCCCCAGCGCGTCGAACCGGGTGAGCGCAATGACGACCCGCCCGTCGACCATCGTGCCCAGCGCGAGACGCCCATCGCGGTGCCCGATCACGACGCCGTGGCCCGCCTCACGCAGCGCGAGCGGCACGACGCCGTCCTGGAGCAGCATGGGATAGCTCTGGAAGGCCTCGCGCGCCTCGCCGGTCGCGCGTTCCGCGGCGACCCGGTCGGGCGGGACGACGCGCACCGCGCCCGACCGATCTACGACCACCGCCCCGGCGAGCGGCGCCCGTTCGGGCGGAAGGATCTCGCGGCCGCCGGTCATCACCCAGCCATACGGCAGGGCTCCTCGAAATTGGCCCGCGTCGAGTGCCAGCGCTGCGTCCGGAGCCGCGTCGCCGACCGACCAGCGCGTCCCCCGATCGAACGCCGGGACGAGCTGCAGCGCAACCTGTCGCGGGTCCAGCCGCACGACGATCACGCGCGTTCGCCAGGCTTCCCCGGCGCCGCTGAGCTCCAGATCGCCCCACTCGATGCCCGCCGGGCCGGTGCGCCACGCGATGCGCTGAGCGAGTGCGGCGCGGTCGGCCGTCTCCGCGCCGGGGTGCCACCAGGTCGTCCACCGGCCGCCATCCCTGACCGCGAGCGCCCCGGCCGCGCGCCCATCGGGCAGCGCCGCCGCGCCGACAATCGCCGCCGCGACGGCGATGGCCGCGGCCATGCCGGCGAGTCGCACCGGGTGCCGCATCGGGCTACTTCGCCCCCATGCAGCCGGCCATCTGGATCTGCTGGAGCGTATCGGCGATGGCCATCATCGCCGCGGTATTTCCCGCCTGCTGCGCGGCTTGCGCCCGCTGGCCGAGCGCCTCGATTTCCTTCTGGTGCTTCTGGGCGTTCTGTGACATGCACATACCCACGGCGTTATTGCCGGCCGACGCCGCGGGCGCGGGAGTCGCGGCCTCGGGCGCCGGAGCGGGTGCGGCCGCGGGCGCGGACTTCCGCGTGCGGGCCACCGGCGCGTCCTGGATGCCGAGCAACGGCTTGAGATCGGCAGCGCGCGCATTCACGGCGCTGGTCTCCGATGCGGACGCGTCGGACGGCGGCGCGCCACGGAGGATGCCTTCCGCGCGCTCGAGCGCCATGGAATACTCCGCGGCCGAGAGCCCGGAGGCCTTCACCGCGTCCTGTTCGGCCCGGGTGTCGACCGCGCGCTGCGCCTCGTAGTAGTCGTCTGGCTGCGTCGGCTGCTTCACGACGCAGCTCGGGTCCTGCATGGCCAACGCGGAGTCGCTGTAGACCTGGGTCAGCTTCGTGTCGCCCTTCCCCTGTGAGCTCATCATCTTGTCCACCAGCGCGCTGTACTGGTCCGCCAGCTTCTGGTTGGCGGCCATGCGGGTGGGGAAGGTCTGCTGCGCGGCCTGGCACTTTGCCTTTGCCGCGTCGTACGCGATCACCGCCTGGTCGTAGCGGCCGTTGGGCGTGTCCCCCTTCTGTGCCGCTAGGCGGGTCGCCTTGGCTGCCTTGAGTCCGGCCACCAGGTGATCCACGACATCGGCCGTGAGCACCACGGCGCCCCCACCTGCGTTTCCGCCGCCAGTGGCCTGGGGCGCTGCGGGCGTGCTCGAGGGCGCCGCTTCACTACCGGCCGCTTTCTGACCCTGCGCCGCTGTCTCCGAGCCGGCGGCCGCCTTCAACTTTTTCTTGAGACCGCCAAACTGTGCCGCGGCGGGCGTAGCGACACCGAGCGCCACGACCGCGCAGGCCGCGAGCCGAATGAGGAGGGCCAGCCGGGTGGGTGTCTGCATGATTGCTCCTTGGGAATGGTCGCGCCTCCGGCCGCCCGGCCGGGTGGGCACCCGTATGACGCACAGCCCGGCCGGCGATTCTCAGTGCTCGGCGGGCGAGGGCGAATCGTTGGAAGGGTGAACGGCGGGTAATCTGCGGTCGGAGGCGTGCGGACGCCAGCAGCGTGCGGCGGGAATCGGTCAGGCAGGCTCCGCCCCGGTGCGCGCCCACGGCAGGAGGTCGAGCCGCTCGAACGGGATCGGCTTTCCGGTTGTTTCGCTGATGCCGAACCGTTCGGGATGCTCGTACAGCCGCTGGAGCGCGGCGTCGATTTCTGCCAGCTCCTGGCTTGCCCGTTCTGCGAGGCGCGCCGCGACCTCCTGGTCGATACTGTCGGTCCCCTGGTCGGCGGGGTGGAACGGAAAGCGCGAGAGGTCGCCGTCCGCCTCTTCCAGATCGGCCTGACGGCTCTCGTCGTATCGGCGCAAGGTTGACAGGGCCCGCGCGCGCTCCTCCTTGAGCCGGCCTTCCAGATACTTGCGCTGCTCCTCGGTCAGGATTGCCACGTCTACGCCCCCGTCGATGAATGTCCAGCGGCCGCTGCCGGGCCCGCTACGCGGCCGTCACCCGGCGCGCGATGCTCGCGATCTGCGCTGCATGCCTGGCCTCGTGCTGGCCGACGAACAGCACCCACTCGTACAACGTGAGCGGGCCGAACAGCGCGTGCGGCGCGCTCACCTGGCCGAGGGCCAGCCCGTCGCCGGGCTCGAGCGCGGCGCGCAACGCCCGTCGCGACTCGGCCAGGGCCTCGAGGGCCGCCTGGGCAGACAGCCGTCCCTCCGGCCGCACGAATTCCGGCGAAGGCAGCGCATCCTTCCGTTCGATCAGATCGAACCGATCCAGGCTTCCAAGCAGGGAGCCGGTTTCGGTCTCCGGGTCCAGGCCCTCGCCCCGCGCCTGCTCGAGGCGCCGGCTCACCACGCGCGTGACGCCGCGCTCCACCCGGTTGAGGTGCTCCAGGACCTGCGCGACGGACCATCCTCCGCCATCGGGCGGGCGGTCCCGCAATGTTCGCGGCACCCGTTCGACCGCGGCGAGCACGGCGGCGCGCTGCGTGTCGGCGTAGGCGATGAGCTCCGCGAGCCTGGGATGCATGCTCCTCCGAGCGCGGTCGGGCGACCGATCCGATCGTCATGCGGAGAGTGGCCGGGCCGCTCCGCCTTGTCAAACGCTCCAGGGTGCCACCCTGTCCCACTCCAAGATCGGCGCCACGGCGGGAACGTCGCGACTTTCGCCGCTCCGGCCACGCGCTTACATACCTCTTGACCCGCCGGATGGAGGCACCATGGCCGAAACGAAGACCGCGAAGAAACCCCGCCGCAAGAAGCGCCCGGAAGGCGCCCCGCGCTCGCGCGGCATCGCGCCCGACGCGCTGGGCTCGGGCTCGCCGCCCGCCGCGGTGGGCCGTCTGTCCGAGGCCATCGAGGCCGACGGCGGCTCGGTACTCGCATCCTACCGCGATCCGCTCGGCGGGAACTGGCAGCTCTTCGCCGGCCTGCCCATCGACCTGATCGAGCCCACGCCGTACCAGCGCGATCTTTCCGACGCCCATGTGGCCAAGCTCTGCAGCGCGATCGACCGGTTGGGCCGCTATCTGGACCCGATGGTGGTGGTCCGGACCGACGAGGGGCGCTATTGGACGCCGAACGGCAATCACCGACTCGCCGCCATGCGAACGCTCGGCGCCCGCTCCGCCGTCGCCATCGTGGTGCCGGAGCCCGAGGTGGCCCATCGGATTCTGCTGCTCAACACCGAGAAGGCGCACAACCTGCGGGAGCGCGCGCTCGAGGTGGCCCGGCTGGCCGAAAGCCTGTCGCAGCTCGATGATCGCCCGGAGCGGCAGTTCGAGGCGGAGTTCGAGGAGGCGGCGCTGCTGACCCTCGGGTACTGCTACATGGAGAACGGACGGTTCGCGGGCGGGGCCTACCATCCCGTGCTGCGGCGGATCGACAAGTTCCTGGGCTCCGCGCTCCCCAAGGCGGTCGAGATCCGTCGCGAGCGGGCAGCCCGCGTGCTCGAGCTCGAGGCGGCGGTTTCCGAGGCGATCAAGGGCCTCAAGGCACGCGGGTTCGAGAGTCCGTATCTGCGCGCGTTCGTGGTGGCGCGGATCAACC
The DNA here is from genome assembly GCA_051955835.1 of Gemmatimonadales bacterium. Lineage (GTDB taxonomy): Bacteria > Gemmatimonadota > Gemmatimonadetes > Gemmatimonadales > GWC2-71-9 > CAVVWJ01. The sequence goes on along the minus strand of JBQCGH010000033.1, from coordinate 15,921 downwards.
CGCTCCGCTTCCAGCGCGGGGCGAAGGCGGATTTCGACGAGACGATCGACAAGATGCTCGCCGCGGCGCGCCGATTCGATGCGGGGCGCATCAAGGCCGAGCAGGTGGCTCGCGCCTCCGGACCGCCGGAGGAGCCGAGCGCGGGCTAGGATGGAGCCGGGCGCACCTCAGATGCTGGACGAGTCGTGGATCACGGTCTCCAGCTCCGCGGGCGTGCGGCGGCGGCACTCGCGCTTGAGGTCTTCGATGTCCGACGCCACGAACTCGCCGTACAGCCCGTCGTTCGTGATCTCGAACGCGGGCAGGTGCTTCTTGGCCACGGAGTTGGAATAGGCCGCCACGATGGCGCGCTGATCGAACCGGTAGAACGAGTATGTTGGATACCGACCGAACAGCCAGATCTCGGCCGGCTTTCCGAACTCGCGCGACAGCCGGGCGAAATACCGATAGGCGTCGACGACCAGCGCGGGAATCAGCGGCCCGTCGTCGAAGTGCTTCTCCAGCGAGAACATCAGCTCGTGGTTCTCGAGATCGGGCAGGAAGACCTCGAGCCGGGTGTCGGTCCGGCCAAGGAAAGCCTTGATGGCGGCATCGTGGTTCTCGCGCCAGCGGCGCGAGTGGATGAAGAACACCGACAGTCGGCTAGCGCCCGCGATCAGCTCCTCGAACCGGGGGACGAAGGCGGTGAACGGCGCGACCCGGACGATCTCGGTGGTTGGCGCGGACGCGGGTGGTGAGCCGGACGGGGAAGTCATCGAGCGAAGATGCCACCGGCCCCGCGGACCGGCAAGAAAGGCCGCGCTCTACTTCGGATGCAGCGCCGCGCCCAGACTCTCGCGCCCGAGCAACTGCTCGGGCTTCATGTCCAGCACCAGCTCGCCCTGACCCGAGGCCACGGCCCGTACCAGGAGCGCGGCGGGCGCCGCGCGCACGCTGAGCACCCGACCGGAGCGCACGTCCATCGTGAGGTGCACGCCGTCGGCGAGGTCGCGGTTGAGCTGCTTCTCCAGCAGTTCGCGGCCATCGGCGAGCACACCGGCGAGCTTGATGCGCACCCGCGTGCGGAGGAATTCCTCGATCTGGCCCTGCGCCAGCCAGGCGAGCGCGCCGGTCATGAGGTCGCGAGTGCCGCCGTCGTAGACCAGGTCCGGCATGTACAGCCGCGCAGTGGCCGTGTCGTACGCCGGATGGCCCACCGCCCACAGCATGCCCCGCACCGAGCCATGGACCGTCAGGCCGACCGCGACCCTCCCGTCGCCGATCCCGATCAGCTGCAATCTGTCCAGCACCAGCCGTTGGCGCGCCACCTTGATGACCGTCCCGCGCAGCTCCTTCGTGAGGATGCTGCTGCCAACGTCGTACGGCAGTCGCCCTTCGGTGAGCAGGTGAAGCACCGGCGGCCTCGAGGTGGAGTCCTGGGGTGTCGGGAGCGGCGGCGGCGCCAGCTCCGGGCGCCGCCCGCCGAGCACGCGCGGATTCGCCGAGAGACCGACCGTCGTCACCAGGGTATCGCCCCGCATCCGGAGCATGCCGATCCGCACGGTCGCCGGATTGATGACGAGCCAGAGGCTGTCGGCGAGCCGCAATGGCGAGCCAAGGGTGGCCCAGAGCCGCGCGCTCTGCGCGGGCAGGTCGAACCCCGCGATCTTATCGTCGAAGCCGCGGAGCTGCGTCTGCAGAGCCTGCTGGGCCGCCGTCATCACCTTGTCGGTCACGTCGATGCTCAGGAACGTGACCTTGCAGCGGTCGCGGCGCTCGTTCGCGAGGGGCGCGACCGTTGCCCGCGTTCGGGGACGCAGGGTCCACGCGCTCGTGAGCTGCACGGTGGTCCGGATCGTAATACGGGCCCGCGGCGGCGCGTCGTCGTCGTCACACGCGCCGCTCAGCTCCGGCAGCAGCGGCGGGTCGTACCAGCCCCGGACGCGATAGCGCACGTCGGCCTCGAGGGTCGCGGTCCGGCCATCCACGGCGAGCCGGAAGGGGCTTCGGGTCGCCTCGAACGCGAAGTGCACCCGCTTCTTGCCGGCGACGCCGTGGCGCTCGTCGAGACTCCCGATGGTCCTGGGCACTTCCGCCTCGAGCCAGCGCATGGCGGGAGCCAAATCGTAGCGGACGGGCACGTCCAGATACGAGGTGGGGACCGGTGGCAGCGTATCGACCCAGGCGCTGCTGACCGTCGGGCGCGGTGGATCCACCTTGTCGCCGCGACAGCCCAGCGCGCCCCCGAGCAGGAGCGCGGCCACGGCCGATCGGCGCAGCAGCGGAACCATGAGGCCTCCCCGAGAACGGGCGGCAGACGACACTGGTGGACGCCACTAACCTTGACCGTCCCCGTGGGCGCGGACCATGACGCCGGTCACGCGCGGCGCGTGCGTCAGCCAGGCGGCTCGTTGCCCGCAGAGGCCGCGGCCATGCTCCCGGGCGCTCCTCGGAGGCTGCTATCTTCACCCGGTGATTCGCCGCACTGAGAGAGAGCCGCACATCCGAGGAGCCGTGCATGATCCGACCGCAGTGGACACTCGCCCTGGCCGCCCTCAGCGCCGTCACCGTAGGCTGCGGCCGCCGACCCGCCGCGGTGACCGCCGGTGCCGACAGCACCGCCCGGCCGGCCGCCGACTCGGTCGCCCCGCCGGCCGACACCGGCTCGACGATCGTCAAAGGCTTCCAGAATCCGGAGTCCGCCAAGTACGACGCCGAGCTCGACGTGTGGTACGTCTCGAACGTCAACGGCGCGCCCGGCGCCAAGGACGGGAACGGGTACATCTCACGGCTCAAGGGCGACGGGACCGTCGACTCGCTCAAGTTCATCGTCAGCGGCAAGAACGGCGTGGTGCTCGACGCGCCGAAGGGCCTCGCGCTCCAGGCGGATACCCTCTGGGTGGCCGATATCACCAACGTCCGCGCGTTCAATCGCCGTACCGGCGCGATGGTGGCGAGCATCCCGGTCAAGGGTGCCCGGTTCCTCAACGACGTGGCCGTGGGCGAGGACGGGGTCTACGTGACCGACACCGGCGTCGAGTTCGACGCCAAGGGCACGAAACACCCCGGCCCTGATCGGATCTACCGGATCGGGCCGAAGCACGCGGTGAGCGTCGCGATCCAGGATGACAGTCTCGCCGGCCCGAACGGCATCGCCTGGGACTCGGCGGGTCACCAGTTCATCGTGGCGCCGCTGATCGGGAAGACGCTGGTGGCCTGGGCGCCGGGCGCCAAGACGCTCCGGCGCCTCGGCGAGACCAAGGGCGGGCTCGACGGGCTCGAGCTGCTCGACGGCGGTCGCCTGCTGTTCACGAGCTGGGCCGATTCCAGCCTCGACGTGTTCGATAACGGCACCGTCACCCCGGTGAGCAACGACCTGCCCTCCCCGGCAGACATCGGGGTGGACACGAAGCGGAGGCGCGTCGCCATTCCGCAACTGATGGAGAACCAGGTGCAGTTCCGCCCGCTGCCGCCGGGCCGGAGGGGCTCATGAGCGTGCTGAGCTACGCGGCAGTCGCGGGAGCCGCGATGGTGGTGGGGGCCGCGGGCGCCTGGCTCGCCAGGCGGCCCGCGCCGGCGCCGCTCGATCCGGTCACCACCCATGGCGAGTGGGTGAAGTACCCGCGTGGCACCGACTCGATCCGCGCCTACGTGGCCTATCCCGAGCGCAAGACCAAGGCGCCCGCGATCATCGTGATCCACGAGATCTTCGGGCTCACCGACTGGGAGCCCACCGTGGCCGACCGGCTTGCGAAGGAAGGTTACGTCGCGATCGTTCCGGACCTCCTTTCGTCCAAGCACGGGAAGAGCCCGGCCGACGCCGACAGCGGGCGCAAGCTCGTGGGCGAGCTCGAGCCCGAGCGGATTACGGCCGACCTCGACGCGACCTACGGCTACGTGAACGCCCTCCCGGCGGTGGAGAAGGACCACATCGGGACCATCGGCTTCTGCTGGGGCGGCGGCCAGAGCTTCCGCTACGCGACCAACAATCCCAACCTGCGCGCGGTGGTTGTGTGCTACGGCCCGCCCCCGGACACGGCCGACATGCGGCGGATCCAGGCACCCGTGCTCGGGGTCTACGGCGAGAACGACCAGCGGATCGACGCCTCGCTGCCAACGGTCGTCGCCGCGATGCAGTCCGACGGCAAGACATTCAACCACGAGGTCTACCCCGGCACCGGGCACGGCTTCCTCAAGCCCGGCCGGCAGGGGAGCGACGGACCGCAGGTCGAGCGCGCCTGGAAGCGAATTCTCGAGTTCTACCGCGCGCGGCTCGGGAAGTGATCTCGGGCCCCGCGATGCCCTCGGGGCAGCGTCCTGACCCGAGCCCGCCGTGTGAGGCGATCCGACCGACGCGCGTCGGGCTCGCGCTGTTGCTCATCGCGCCGCTCGTCGTGGCCGGCCTCGGTGCCCAGACGGCGCCGGCGCCCCCGCAGACGCCGACCAGTTATGCCATCACGCTCGTGCCGAGTGATACCGGCACGCACCTTCTGGCCGAGGTCGAGACCGCCTGGCACCTCCGCACGGTGAATCCGGTCGAGATGTACCTCGACTCGGCGTTCCGGGTCGTGCGCGTGCTGGTGGACGGCAAGCCGAACACCCGGCTGTCGCGCACGATGTACGCGCGGCAGTCCGGCCAAGTCATTGTTCCCCATGAAAAGGCGCCTGGCGACACGCTGACCACGCGCGTGCGCTACCACGGCCTGGCGCGCGGCGCGATACGTCTCGGTTCGGACGCGGACGGCGCGCGCACACTCGTCGGCGAGACGGCCGGCCAGGACACCACCCCGTGGCTACCGCTGCCCGCCGATGCTTCGCGGGCGCGAGCCACGGTCACCTGGGCCGTCCAGGCCGATACCGGCCAGCGCGTGGTGGCCAACGGAATCCTCACGGGAATCGACACGCTCAACTACGGACACACGACGTGGCATTTCCGGCTCGATGCGCCGGTGCCGCTCGATGCGCTCGCCGTCGCCTCGGGACGGTATGCCGTCACCACACTGCCGCACGCGGCCTGCAGCGCGTCGTGCGTTCCGGTGACGCTGTGGACCGCTCCCGGAGATTCCGCTGCCGCCGGCCCGTTTCGCCGGGCGGCCGACCTGGTGGACTTCATGGTCGCGCGGCTCGGTCCGTTTCCGTATCCCGGCCTCGCGCACGTCGTCTCGCCGCTCGTCCCAGCGGGCCGGCCGGGCGCTTCGATCGTGCTGTACGACGCGGGGCAGGTCCATGCCGCCAGCGTAACCGAGGCCGACGTCGCGCGCGCCACTGCGGCGCAGTGGCTGGGCAACGCCGTGAGCGACAGCGCCGCGGCCGGCGACCGCCCCTCCGATGCGGCTGCGGCCTATATGGCGCTGCTCTGGACGCGCGGAAAGGGTCCGATCGCCATGGCGCTCACACGCCAGGTCGACGCCATCCGCCGGTTGCATGATTCGCTCGGGGACTCGGTGTTCTTCAGGGGACTCCGCGATTACGTCCAGGGCCATCGGAACGCCACCGTCGCACCCGGAGCGTTCGAGCGCGCCATGGCGGAGGCGGCCGGCAAGCCGCTCCACTGGAGCTGGCAGGCCGCGGTCGGCACGCGGTGAACGTGCGTCGCACGGGCGCGTGGGGCGCGGCGGCTCTCGTCGGGCTCGTCGCCGGGTGTGAAGGGACCCTTCCGCCGCTCCGTGGTCAGATCCGGGTCGGCCGCGACGCCTACGCGATCTTCGTGGCGGGAAGCGCTGCGGGCGGCGACCTGTACGCCGTGCACAGCGAGGGCGGGCCCGCTATCCCGATCACCTTCAGCACCGTGGGCGAGATGCGACCCAGGCTTTCGGCCGACGGTACCCGTCTCGCCTTCCTGCGGGGACGTGCCGTGGGAGACACGACGCCCGGCAGCGTGTGGGTCATGAATCTGCAGACGGGGAGTGAGCACGAGGTCGAACTGCCGCCGCGCGCGGATCCGCCCACGCGCGTCGGGTGGGCCCGCGACGACGGCTCGCTCGTGGTTGCGACCGAAAGCGCGCTCTACCGCGCGGGCGTGCCGCCGGACGGCGCGCCGGCGACCCCCGTTGCCCCAGCGGCGCGCGCGAGCGCTGAATCCGCCCTCGCGGTGCTCCTGGGCGATACCGTCTTCGCGCGCGTCGAGCTCTGCCCGGAGGCGGAGGCGTTATGCGTGCAGGGCGATACCGGGGCGCCGGGTCTGCTCGCAAGCGGGGCGCGCGACGCGGCCCGCTGGGGCGGTGACTCGGTCGCCTTCTTGATGGGTTCGGTGATCGAGGTTCGGCCACTCGGTCCCGGCCATGCGCGCCGCATTACCTGGTCGGGCGGGCCGGGTGCGGCACGAGAGCTTACGGCGTTCGGCGGACAGGGAGGGGGAGGGCGCGGCGGCGACTCGTCGTAGGACCGTCCCCCCAGGCACCGTCGGTCGGTGCGCGACTGAGTCACTCCGATGCAGCGAGGGGGCATGATGTGGATCATGCCCCCTTGGTGTGTCGAAGTGAGCGAAACACGGCAGAAGACCCTCGACCTGCTGCCCCGTGCGCGGCAGTGAAGGCCGTGGCGCAGGGCGGCCGATCAGCGTGCCGCGATCGCGTCCCATGCTGCATCGAGCGCCATGGACACCGGCGGGGCGTCGGGCGGCCACTCGCGCGCTCCCACCCGCTCGGCGATGAAGGCCACCAGCGCGAGCCAGACGTCCGTCCACAGCTCGGCGGGGCCTTGGCGCACGATGCCGTTGGACCGGCCGACGGCCACCACCCCGTGCAGCGCGGTCCGGAACTCCCGCTCAGCCTCGCGGCTCCGCTCGTCCAGGTGCTGCTCGTCACGCCGGCGCAGCAGCATCCGGGTCTGGGCCGCATCCCGTGCGGCGGTCTCGATCAGCAGCCGCGCGATCTGCAGCAGCCGTTCCGGTACGGTCGGCTCACCCTCGGTCTCCCGAACGATGGATGTGCCCCAGTGCTGTGACCCGCGGAACACCTCGTTGAGCAGGTGTTCCTTCCCGCTGAAGTGACGGTAGATCGTGCCTTCGGCCACGCCCGCTCGCGCGGCGATGGCCGGCGTGGTCGTGGCCCGAAAACCGACGGTCGTATAGAGCTCGAGCGCCGCTCTGAGCAGCCGCTGGCGGGTGGCCTCACCGTCGCGGCGGGTAGGTTGAGTCGTAGTCATATCGCAAAATAGTTTCTGGCACCGTTGAACCGCGACCCCTTCCGGCACTATCTTCCGGGGCTTTTCCCGGGGGCATTTTGGCTTCGTTCGCTCGTGTGTCGAGCTCGTCCTTGTGGGGTCGTCGATGAAGATGCTGGTGCTCGGTGCTGGGCTGCAGGGCTGTGCCTGCGCGTACGATCTGCTGCAGAACCCGGCCGTGACCCAGGTGACGCTGGCCGATCTCCGACCGGACGGCCTGCCTGCGTTCCTCTCCGATGGCGGTGACTGGAACGGGCGGCTTCGGACCGTCCGGCTCGACGTCACCGATCCCGCCGCCGTGCAGGAGACCATGCGGGGCCAGACCTCGGTCATGAGCGCGATTCCCTACTACTACAACGCGCCCATGGCGCGGGCGGCGGTGGAGGCGGGCTGCCACTTTTCGGATCTCGGCGGCAACACGGAGATCGTGTTCGAGCAGAAGCAGCTCGAGAGCGCGGCCGTCGCCGGTGGCGTGTCGGTCGTTCCTGACTGCGGGCTCGCGCCTGGCATGGTCAACATCCTCGCCGCGGAGGGCATTCGGCGGCTCGACCAGGCGGACAAGGTGAAGGTCTACGTCGGCGGCCTGCCCCAGCAGCCTGAGCCGCCGCTCAACTATCAGATCGTGTACTCGCTCGAGGGCGCGCTGGACTACTACACCACGCCGTCCTGGGTCCTGCGCGGGGGCAAGCCGGTGCAGGTCGATGCGCTGAGCGAGCTCGAGGCGGTGGACTTTCCCCAGCCCGTCGGCACCCTCGAGGCCTTTCACACCGGCGGGGGCATCAGCACGCTCCCGTTCGCGTATCAGGGCAAGGTGGACGTGATGGAGTACAAGACTCTGCGCTATCCCGGCCACGTCGCGATCATGCGGCCCATCCGGGAGCTGGGTTTGCTCGACAACAGCCCGGTCGAGGTCAAGGGGAAGCCGGTCGTGCCACGGGACGTGTTCATCGCCGCGGTGCATCCCAAGCTGCACAAACCGCAGGGCCGGGACCTCGTCGCGCTTCGGGTCCTCGTGACCGGCACCCGCGGCGGAAAGCCGGCGCAGGTCGCGTTCCGCCTGATCGACCGCTACGATGCCGAGCACGGCATCAGCGCCATGATGCGGACCACCGGGTATTCGCTATCGATCACGGGCCAGATGCAGGCGGACGGCCGCGTGACCCTCAAGGGGGTGCACACGCCAGACGAGGCCATTCCCTTCGCGGCGTACGTCCAGGAGCTGGGGCGTCGCGGCATTCGTATCGAGGAACTCTAGCGCCCACGATGGTGTTCTTGAGCCGGCTCTTTCGGCGGGGCGGTTGATGGCGGACTTTCGCAGCCTGTGGGACGGCGCACTGACCTTTCCGGCGTTTCTCGCGGCGAGCACCAAGCACAAGGGATTGTGGGAAGGCATCTACTCGATCGCCCGGCTGCCCGGCTGGGCGACCGCGGCGTGGCCGCCCGACCACCGGCGGAAGCTGCTGGTGATCGCAGAGGACTGGTGCGGGGACGCCTCGAGCACGGTCCCGGTTCTCGCCAGGCTGGCCGACCACGTTCCGGGGCTCGAGCTTCGAATCATCCGGCGCGACGAACACCCGGAGGTCATGGACCGGTACCTCACCAACGGTTCGCGCTCGATTCCGATCGTCGTCGCGCTCGACGCCAACTTCCAGGAGCTCGGCCACTGGGGTCCGCGCCCGCGCATCCTGCAGGCCTGGGTCATGGCAAACCGGACGCTGGTGCCCAAGGCGGAGCTGTACCCGCAGGTGCGTCAGTGGTATGCGAGGGACCGGGGCGAGAGCACGCTGCGTGAAGTGATCGAGGCCGCGGGCCTGACGGCGCCGGCAAAGACGGAGACGGCGGACCGGACGGAGATGACGACCGAGCGGTAGCGCGTGCCCTCTGTCTCCGTCAGAACATCCAGCCGCTTCCCGCCGACCAGTTGCCGCCATCGGGACCGCGGGCGTAGTTGAGCACGAAGATGCTGGACCGCAGCACTCGGATCGCGATCCCGCCTCCGCCGCCGACCTTCATGTCCTCCGTCGTCAGCCGGAAATTCTCATTCTCGAAGACCCGGCCGGTATCCAGAAACCCCACCAGCGTGATCGCGCCGAGGTCGCCGAGCGCCAGGAGGTCGTGCCGGACCTCGAAGTTCCCGAACAGCGTGCCGCGGCCGGTCAGGCGGCCGTAGTCGAGGCCGCGGTGGCTGTACTCGCCGCCGAGCACCGGTACCTCGCGCTCCCAGCCGGGGAGGGCGAAGCGCGCGTCGAGTGATGGCGTGCCCCCCATGCCCGAGCCGGCGATTCGCGCGGCAAGCACGGTGCCTTCACGGACCGTGAGATAGCCGCGCAGAATCGCGTACTGCCGCGTGTAGCCGTTGCCTCCGCTGCCGACCTGCGTTCCCGCTTCGAGCAGCAGGCCCTGGTGGGTGTTGTACTCGTTGTCGCGCGTATCATAGACCAGCGCGAGCCGGCCCGACACGTCGTTCTGTCTGAGCTCGCCTGATGGGAAATCGCTCACGAACGTCGATGGACCTGGCAGCGACGTGAAGTGCGCGTGCGTGTAGTCGCCCAGCACGGCGACCTGCAGGGGGCCGCGGATGCGGTGGGTCACCTCTGCCGACACGCGGTACCTGGTGCGCCGCATGCGGTACAGAAACGGATCGTCGTCGCCGACCGCGTCACGATTGAATTGCGTGTTGTTCCCCAGACCGAAATAGCCGTAGCGCGACTCGCGCTGCGCCAGCGCCAGCGCACTCAGGCGCCAGCCGTCCCAGCGCCCCGGGGCTTTGAACGATGCCGCGATGAATCGGCTCCCGGCCGGTGCGATGCCGGCGTCGGCGTTGAAGGCCGCCGTGTAGGTACTCCGTGCCTCGTACTCCGCCGCCTGCCAGTGGCGGACGCGAAACGCGAGCACCGGGCTATCGTTCGCGCCGCCCGTGAGATAGGGAAACCAGCTCGTGCGCCATCTTGCCTGGTGCGCTTCCGGTTCCCTGGCCTCGCCACTGGTGTCCGATGCCGCGCGCACAGGGCGGAGCGAATCGGCCGCGCCGACTGAATCGGCCGCCTGCATCGAATCACCATGCTGCGCGGAATCCGCGACCTGTGCGGCGGCTGGAGTCGAGAGCACGCACGCGAGCACGAACGAGAGCGTGCGCATCACGCCATCCTCTCGTGGATAACGCGCTGGGCAAGGCGGTGGACGCGGAGGGATGAGGAAGGCGCGCCGGCGGCGGACGTGCGGAGGACGACGCGTTCCGGCATCTCGGGCGGCCTCCGGGTAGCGGGAGCCGGCAGCAAGGCTGCCGGAAGTCAGCAACGCTGCCGGGATTTAGGGAAGGCCTTGCCGGATGTCAACCGGAGTCGACGGTTCAAAGGTGCGTGATTGCGCGCCCGACGTGGGCTCGCGTGCACACCACCACATGACGCCGCAAGTAGCCGCTCCCGCACCGACCCTGTGATCCACGGCACAGCAGGCGGCTGTCCCGCGCCTATCTTCCGGAATCAGTGAGAGTAAGACCGGGCGGCACCTTGCGAGACGTCCGAGATAGCCCTGAGTCCCCTGCTCTGCGGCCGGGCGCGCTGTTCGATCCCTGCTCTCGCTGTTATTCCCCAATCTTCCCCCCTTTCTAAATCTTCTCGCGGGAACGGGCACCTGTGCCCGTTCCACCCACCTTGTCCGGCCACGACGGGTTGGCCCACTGTGATACGTCGCACGGCCTTCCGTCGGTGACAGGGTCGATGTTGCCGCAAGTTCTCAATAGGAGCGAAAATGCCGCGAGGCGATAAGTCATCCTACACCGCAAAGCAGCGGCGTCAGGCTCGACACATCGAAGAGGGATATGAGCGCCGGGGCGTGTCTCGGAAAGAGGCGGAGCGCCGGGCATGGGCCACCGAGAACGCGATGAGCGGCGGTGGCAAGAAGTCGGGCTCCGGCCGCGGCCACAAGACGAACAAGGGACCGGCCAAAAAAGGCGGCCGCGCCGGCGGACGCGCCTCCGCCTCACGGCCAAAGTCGGCGCGCTCGGCGTCCGCCCGGAAAGCCGCCGCGACGAGAAAGCGTCGCGCCAGCGGATCGTTTCGCAAGCGCAGCGGCAGCAGTCGCTCGCGCAAGAGCTCGCGCCGAAGCCGCTGAGCGCGCCGCTCCCTGGTCGGAGGGGCTGGCGGAAGCCGTCAGGCGGCGCCGTTGCAGCGACCGCCATACGGTAGGCGCCTAACGATATCGCGGACCGGGGTCGAGAGACTCCGGTCCGTTTTTCGTACGTTTCGGACTGTGGCCAGCGAGCGCTCCCCGTGCGCAAGCTGTTGCGCTAAAATCACATCGCGTGCCCAGGGTGACTCACCCCACACCGCCGAGTACCCTGACTTCACAGCGTGTCCTCCCCGTTCCTGGCATTCTGGGGCTGCCGGGTGAGCACCCGGTCCGCGCGCTCGTCTCGACGCGGGCGGCACCGTCTTCCAGCGGAGTGTGTATGTCTATTCCGAAACTCACGAAGCTTTCGGCGGTTCTGGCAGCCGCCGCATTGTCCGCCGCCGTTCCGGCAGTCGCGACGGCACAGAGCGGCGTCGATCTCGTCCCGTGGGCGGGCGCCTATATCCCGACCAGGAACTCGATCTCCGACCTCGACAACGCGCTCAGCCGTGACGTGAGCGTCATCGGCGGCGCCCGACTCACGTTCTGGGGCTCGGGGCACCTGGGATTCGAGGCCGTTGGCGGCTACGCGCCCGCCAAAATCGGCGGGGAGACGATCAATGAGGTGAACACGAACCTGCTGGTCGCGGCGGGGCGGCTCATGCTCGCCCTCACGCCAACGACCAACCGGGTGGCCTTCTACATCGCGGGCGGTCCGGCGCTTCTGACCCGCGGCCGCAACACGTTCGACAACAACAAGAGTCACACTGATTTCGGCGCCAACGTCGGTGCCGGCTTCCGATTCGGCCTCGGCGCGAGCAATAATGCCGCCGTGCGGCTGGACCTCGAGGACTATCTGTACAACGGCGACTTCGGCGGCGGCAACGCATTCCAGAATGACCTGGTTGCATCGCTCGGTCTCGCCATCCCGATCGGCGGCCATCCCGGCGCCCGGAGCGGCGGCCAGTAAGTCGACCCTGATCTCGAACGACGAAGGGGACATGCGAGAGCATGTCCCCTTCGTGTTTGCAGCCACGGACACTCGACGCCGGGATCGTCGTCGCGGTACGGTCCGCCTCAGCTATGATGACCGAGCATGCTGTCCCGCTTGGCCTTGAACTCGTTTCCCGGCTTCCACTCGGGCCAGCGATCGGCATCCGCCACCCGCACGCCCGTGGTGAAGAGCATGCCCACGTCGTCCACGGCCCCGCTCAGGTCCCAGTCGGGCTTCACCTCGTCGGTCACGTTATGGTAGTCGTGATTGGTGTATTCGTCCCGCTTGGTCTTGCTGTAGCTGTCCGGCTTTCCGATGTAGTGCACGCCGTTGTCGAGAAAGAGCGCGGGCACCCCCTGCTTCGCGAACTCGAAGTGGTCGGCACGGTAGTAGAACCCCTTTTCGGGCTCGGGGTCGGGCGACAGCGTGCGGTGCTCATCCGCGGCGACGGAATCGAGCACGTCTTCCAGCGTCGACGCGCCCTTGCCGACGATGGTCACGTCGCTGGTCCGGCCCCACTGGTTGATGCCGTCGATGTTGATGTCGGCTACCGTGTGGTCCAGCGGATACAGCGGGTTTTCGGCATAGTACTTCGCTCCGAGCAGGCCTTTCTCCTCCGCGGTCACCGCCATGAAGATGATGCTCCGTCGCGGCTTGACCGGCAGGGCGGTGAACGCCTTCGCGATGGCGAGCACGGCGGCGACGCCCGACGCGTTGTCGATGGCGCCGTTGGCGATCGAATCGCCGTTGACCGGATCCACGATGCCGAGGTGATCCCAGTGCGCCGTGTAGATGACGTACTGGTCGCGGAGCTTGGCGTCACTTCCCTCGAGCTTCGCGAGCACGTTCGCGGAGTGGACCTCGCGCACGCGGTTGGCCAGGTGGAAGCTCGCCGTGGCCTTGAGATCCACGGGCCGGAAATCCTTGGTCCGCGCCTGCCGCTCGAGCGCGTCGAAGTTCTGTCCCGCGGCCTGAAAGAGCTTCTTGGCGGTCTCGTACGTCATCCAGGATTCGACCTTCACGCGTCCCTGGTTCCGGTCCGCGTGGCGGACGTCCATGTTCTCGTGCGAGTTGCTGTTGTCGACGACGTCCCAGCCATACGCGGCGGGCACGGTCTGGTGCACGATGATCGCGGCGGCCGCCCCCTTGGCGCTTGCGATCTCGTACTTGTAGGTCCAGCGGCCGTAGTACGTCATCGCGCTGCCACGGAACATCGTGCTGTCAAGATGCGTCGAGTCCTTCGGGTCGGGTACGGGGGGATCGTTGATCAGCATCACGATCGTTTTCCCGCGCACGTCGACGCCCTTGTAGTCGTCCCACCCGTACTCCGGGGCCACCACCCCGTAGCCGACGAAGACGATGTCCGAGTTGACGACGTTGATGGAGTCCTCAGGATGGCGCGAGAGCGCGACGTAGTCCTTGTGGAACCTGAGCGGGATCGTGCGGCCATGGACCTGGAACGAAGCCGTGGGCGTGGCCATGAAGCCGAGCAGGTCCACCGGCTGGGTCCAGGTGCCGTTAGGATTGCCGGGAGCGAGGCCGAGCGCCTGGAATTGACCCGTGATGTACTTGATGACCTTGGGCTCGGCGGGGCCGCCCGGCGCGCGGCCGAGCATGGAATCGTCGGAGAGCGCCTTGATGGACGCGAGCAGGCCCGGCGCGGTGATCTCGGCCCGGGCCTGCTTCAGTTGATCTCCGCTGGGTCCGCTGGCGCCCGTGGCACGGGTTCCGGACTGGCAAGCAAGGAGCGCGCAGAGGAGCGCGAGTGAGAGTCGACGGGGGTCGGCGCCCATGGGGCAGGATCTCCAGAGAGGGTTAATGGAAAGAAAGCGACGAATCCGGGAGATCGCACCACTCAGGAGTCACGCTGCTCGGGAGCCACTCGGGGGTACCCCTTTGCGAAGTCACCCTGAGCAAAAGCGAACGGGGGCACGCGTTAGGCGTGCCCCCGTCGGGCCCGGCTCACGGTGAATTGGGGAATAGCAAGGCCCCCTTACTGCTCGCGTTGCACCTCCGCGGCCGATTTGTCCTGCCGAATTCCGAGATAGCGCGGGTGCCGGAGCAATCCGGCCGGCGTCCACTCCCCGAACCCGATCTCCACCACCAGCTTCGGTGTCACCCACTGCACCTCGCCCGTGGGCGCCGGGCCGGGCGCGAATGGCGACGTCCGCCGGGCCAAGGGGGCCAGGCGGCGGCTCAACATCTCGAGCGTGGCCCGGTCGTAGCCCGTGCCCACCTTGCCCGCGTACTTGAGCGCACCGTGCTCGTAATACCCGACAAGCAGGGCGCCCAGGTTTTCGCGGGAGCCCTTGGGCGCCGTGAAGCCGCCCACCACGAACTCCTGCTGATGCACGCACTTGATCTTGAGCCAGTCGGTGGACCGCGCGCTCACGTACTGGCTCTCCGCCCGTTTGGCGATGATGCCCTCGGCCCCACGGGCGCACGCCTCCCGGAACATCGCGGCAGAGCCGGTGGTGCGGAACGGGGTGAACCGGATGGGGTCGTCGTACCACACGACGTCGCGCAGCACCGACTTGCGGTCCACCAGCGGCAGCCGGGTGAGGTCGATCCCCTCGTAAAACAGACAGTCGAACAGGTACAGCTCGACGGGCACGTCGCCCGAGCTGGCGCGGGCCTTGAGCTCGTCCCGGAGCTGCATGCGCCGCTGGAGCCGGGAGAAGCTGCTCTGGCCCGTGCTCGGATCCATCGCGACCACCTCGCCATCCAGGACGGAGTCGCCGCGGACCGCGAACGACAGCGCGTCCACCAGCTCGGGGTAGGCCCCGTCGAGCGGCTTCCGGTTGCGCGAGAACAACCGGACCTGGCCGGCATTGGTGTAGACCAGCACCCGCACGCCGTCGAGCTTGGGCTCGTACAGCCAGGCACCCGACTTGGGTGGTGCCTCGACCAGGGTGGCGAGCATCGGCGCGATCCACCCGGGCTGGGCGCGATAGCGCAGCCGGGCGTTCGCGGACTTGGCCAGCGTTTCGATCCGGCGGGTCATGGCGCGCTCCCCGCGCCCACCAGCTCGACGAGATTCTGCCGCGCTTCCAGCATGCCGGCCCATGCGTCTCCCTCCTGCTCCACTCGGTCGGGTGCCGTGTGCAGCGTGAAGTCGGTCGGATAGACGTGCTCGAGCTCGTCCCAGGTGATCGGCATCGACACCGTGGCGGCCGGATGCCGCCGGGGCGAGTAGGGAACCGCGAGCGACTTGCCCCGGGTGTTCTGGTTGTAGTCGAAGAAGATCTTCCCCGTGCGCCGCCGGACGGCCCACTCGGTCGTCACGTCCTTCGGCCGCTCGCGCTGCACGTGGACCGCGATGGTCTCCGCCACGCCCCGCGCCGCGTCGAAGTCGAGGTCGCGCACGATCGGCAGGTAGAGGTGCAGACCCGTCCGCCCCGAGGTCTTAATGAAGGTCCGAAGCCCGAGGCCTTCCAGGATCTCCCGGATGCGAAGCGCGAGGGTGCGGGTCCGGACGAACGCCCGGCGGTTGAGCTCCGGCTCTTCACCCTTGCCCTCTTTCCCCGAGTACAGGTAGGGATCGAGGTCGAAAATGATGAAATCGGGATAGTTGAGGATCGAGCGCTCGAGCGCCGCCTCCGAGCCGGTGAACTTGCGGCTCCGGCCGACCGCGTCGGGCGCGGGATTGGTGCGCGAGAACCAGGCGTGCAGCT
>JBQCGH010000032.1:0-21301 GCA_051955835.1 Gemmatimonadales bacterium | reverse complement strand
GCTGTCCAACGGCCACGCCTCCATGCTGCTCTACTCCATGCTGTACCTGACCGGGGTGAAGGCGGTGAACTCGCAGTACGAGCGGCAGGGCGAACTGGCCGTGACACTCGAGGACGTCAAACGCTTCCGCCAGCTCGACAGCAAGTGCCCCGGACACCCCGAGTACCGCCTGACCTCGGGCGTCGAGACGACCACCGGCCCGCTCGGCCAGGGCGTCGCGACCAGCGTGGGCATGGCGATCGCCGGGGAGTGGCAGGCCGCCCATTTCAACCGTCCCGACTTCGACCTCTTCGATTACGACGTCTACGCGCTCTGCGGCGACGGCGACATGATGGAGGGGATCAGCAGCGAGGCCGCCTCGCTGGCCGGCCACCTGCGGCTCTCGAACCTCTGCTGGATCTACGACAACAACCGGATCTCGATCGAGGGCAGCACCAAGCTGGCCTTCTCGGACGACACCGCCACCCGGTTCATCGGCTATGGCTGGAACGTGACCCGCGTGGGCGACGCCAACGATCTCGACATGCTGCGCCGCGCGCTCGGCGTGTTCCGGGACACTCGCGACCGTCCCACCCTGATCATCGTGGACAGCCACATCGGCTATGGTGCGCCCAACAAGCAGGACACCGGTGCCGCGCACGGCGAGCCCCTGGGGGAGGACGAGATCCGGCTGGCCAAGCGATTCTACGGCTGGCCAGAGGATGCCAAGTTCCTGGTGCCGGACGGCGCCCGCGGCCGCCTTGCCGAAGGATTCGGTCGCCGCGGGCGCGAGCTCCATGGTGCCTGGCTCGCGCGCTTCGAGTCGTACCGGTCGCGGTTCCCCGACTTGGCCGACGCCATCGTGCGCATGCAGTACCGGCGCCTGCCCGAGGGCTGGGACGCGGACCTGCCCACATTCGCGCCGGATCCGAAGGGCATCGCTGGTCGCGACGCGTCGGGCAAGGTGCTCAACGCCATCGCCAAACACGTTCCCTGGCTCATCGGCGGCGCCGGCGACCTCGCCCCCTCCACCAAGACCCGGCTCACCTTCGACGGCGCCGGCGATCTCGAGGCCGCCACCATCGGCGCCCGCAACTTGCATTTCGGCGTGCGCGAGCACGCCATGGCCGCCGTGGTGAACGGCCTCTCGCTCTCGAAGATGCGGGCGTTCGGCGCCGGGTTTCTCATCTTCAGCGACTACGCCAGGCCCGCGATCCGTTTGAGCGCGCTGATGGAGATCCCCACCATCCACGTGTTCACCCACGACTCGATCGGCGTCGGCGAGGACGGTCCGACCCACCAGCCGGTCGAGCAGATCGCGTCGCTGCGCGCCATCCCGGGGCTCATCACCATCCGACCGGCCGATGCCAACGAGGTGGTCGAGGCCTGGCGGGTGATCATGCGGCTCCGGCACCAGCCGGCGGTGCTGGTGCTCTCACGTCAGGCGCTCCCGGTGCTCGATCGGACGCGCTACGCCGGGGCGGCGGGCACCGCGTGCGGCGCCTACATCCTGGCCGACGCCGAGGGCGGACGCCCCGACGTGCTCCTGCTCGCCACCGGGAGCGAGGTGTCGCTCTGCGTGGATGCGTACGAGCGGCTGACGGCGGAGGGAATCCGGGCGCGGGTGGTGAGCATGCCCTCGTGGGAGCTGTTCGAGCTGGAGAGCCAGGCGTACCGCGATGCGGTCTTACCGCCCGACGTGACCGCCCGCGTGAGCGTCGAGCAGGCCAGCACCTTCGGCTGGGAGCGCTACGTGGGGTCGTCGGGCGCCAGGATCGGCATGGTGACCTTCGGTGCGTCGGCGCCGCTCAAGGAGCTGCAGAAGAAGTTCGGCTTTACGGTGGACCATGTCGTCGAGGCCGCGCGGGCCCAGCTGGCGCCGGCCCTGTGAAGGTCGCCATCGGTGCCGACCACGCAGGCTACCTGCTCAAGCAGGACCTGATCCCCTCGCTCGAGGCGCTCGGGGACGAGGTGCTGGACCTCGGCACCGACAGCACCGACCCGGTGGATTATCCGGACATTGCCGCGGCGGTCGGACAGGCCGTGGCGGGGGGACGAGCCGAGCGCGGCGTGCTCATCTGCGGAAGCGGCGTGGGCGCGTCGGTCGCGGCGAACAAGCTGCCCGGCATCCGCGCCGGCTTATGTCACGACACCTACTCCGCGCACCAGGGCGTCGAGCACGACGACATGAACGTGCTCGTGCTCGGGTCGCGCGTCATCGGCGTCGAGCTGGCCCGGGAGCTGGTGCGGACGTTCCTGAACGCCCGGTTCAGCCACGAGCCCCGCCACGAGCGGCGCCTCGGCAAGATCCGCGCGCTGGAAGAAAGGGAGCGCCATGCCCCGTGATCTCGCGGTGTCGAACGGCCGGCTGCTCGTGATGTTCGATCGCGAGTACCGGATCCGGGACATCTACTTCCCGCACGTCGGCAAGGAGAACCACGGGACCGGCCACGCCTTCCGCTTCGGCGTGTGGGTCGGGGGCCTCTTCAGCTGGATGAGCGCGGAGTGGAATCCCGAGCTCCGCTACGCCGACTCGAGCATGATGACGCAGGTGACCGCTCGCCACGCAGGTCTCGGCGTCGACCTGCTCTGCAACGACGCCGTGGACTTCGCCGAGAACGTGCTCATCCGGCGCGTGCGGATCGGCAACCTGAGCGACCGTCCCCGCGAGATCCGGTGCTTCTTCCATCACGACTTCCGGATCCTCGGCAACGAAGTGGGCGACACCGCGTTCTACTCCCCCGAGGCGGGGGCGCTGCTGCACTATAAGGAAGACCGCTACTTCCTCATGAACTGCAAGGTGAATGGCAGCGTCGGCGTCCAGCACTACGCCTGCGGCACCAAGGCGGTCGGGGCAGTCGAGGGAACCTGGCGGGACGCCGAGGACGGCGTGCTGAGCGGCAACCCTGTCGCCCAGGGCTCGGTGGACTCGACCCTCGGCGTCTCGCTCATGGTGCCGGCCCGGGGCACCGGCGAGTTCCACTACTGGATGGCGGCCGCCCGGGACTTCCGCGAGGTCTCCACTGTCAACGATGTCGTGCGTGACAAGTCGCCCGAGGAGCTGCTGCGCCGGACGGGCAACTACTGGCGCCTCTGGGTCTCCAAGGACCGGCGCGGCGCGGCCGACCTCCCCGAGCGCGTGGTGGACCGGTATCGCCAGAGCCTGCTCATCATCCACACCCAGATCGACCACGCCGGCGGCATCATCGCCGCGAACGATACCGACATCAGCGAGCTGGCCCGCGACACCTATTCCTACGTCTGGCCGCGCGACGGCGCGCTGGTCTCGAGCGCGCTCATGCAGGCGGGTCACGCCGGCGCGCCCGCGCGGTTCCTCGGCTTCTGCTCGCGCGTCGTGTCGCCCAACGGATACCTGCGCCACAAGTACAATCCCGATGGCAGCCTGGCCTCGACCTGGCACGGCTATGTCCGCGACGGCAAGCCCGTGCTCCCGATCCAGGAGGACGAGACGGCGCTCGTCATCTGGGCGCTGGGCGAGTACTTCGACCTGTACCAGCGGATCGAGGAGACGGCGCCGTTCTATCGCGGCCTGGTCACCCGCCCCGCCGACTTCCTGCTCGACTACGTCGACCAGCGCACCGGCCTGCCGATGCCATCGTTCGATCTCTGGGAGGAACGCTGGGGTGTCCACACCTTCACCGTCGCGGCGGTCATCGCGGGGCTTCGGGCGGCCGGACGCCTCGCGGGCGAGTTCGGGGAGACCGAGCGGGCGGCGCGCTATGTCGCCGGCGCCGACCGCATGGTCGAGGGCGCCCGCGCGGTGCTCTGGAACGACCAGGCGCAGCGCTTCGCCCGCATGGCTACGCCGGGACCGGGCGGATACACGCTCGACATGACCGTCGACTCGAGCCTGTTCGGGCTGGTGCTGCTTGGTGCACTCGCGCCCGACGACCCGCAGGCGTCCTCGACGCTCGACCAGGTGAAGCAGCGCCTCTGGGTGCAGACGGACATCGGTGGGCTGGCCCGCTACGAGAACGACATCTATCACCAGGTGGAAGCCAAGGACACGACCCGGGTCCCCGGGAATCCCTGGTTCGTGTGCACCATGTGGCTCGCGCGCTACCAGCTCATGCGGGCTCGCACCATGGAGGACCTCGCGCCCGGGCTGGCGCTCCTCGAGTGGGCTGCCGCGCGCGCCCTGCCGTCCGGCACCATGGCCGAGCAGCTCCATCCCTACACGGGCGAGCCGCTCTCCGTGTCGCCGCTCACGTGGAGTCACGCCGAGTACGTGCGCACCGTGCGGGAGTACATCCAGCGGCATTCGCGTGCCAATGTCTGCCCGGCGTGCGGCCAGGCGATGCACACCGTCGCCCGACGCTCCGACCAGCGGCCGGTGCTGACCGAGACGTGACCCGGCTGACGGTGGTCTCGGAGCCGGCGGCGCTCGCGCGCCCAGCAGCGGAGTGGTTGGCCGGCGAAATCGCCGCGGCAGTCCGCGAGCGCGGGACGTGTGCGGTCGGCCTGGCGGGCGGACGAACGCCCGAGCCCGTGTATCGCGCACTGGCGTCGCTGCCGGACGTGGACTGGTCTCGGGTGGACGTGTACTTCGGTGACGAGCGCGCGGTGCCTCCGGACGACCCCGAGAGCAACTTCGGGATGGTCCGCTCGGCGTTGCTCACCCGCGTGCCGATCTCCGGCACGCGAGTCCACCGCATGGAGGCCGAGCGTCCCGACCGCGAGGCGGCCGCACGGGCCTACGAGCGCGGGCTCCCGGCCGCGCTCGACGTCCTCGTCCTCGGTGTCGGGCCCGACGGACATACGGCCTCGCTGTTCCCCGGATCGCCTGCCCTCGACGAGCAACGCCGCCTGGTACTGCCGGTGATGGGGACCAAGCCGCCGGCCGCGCGGCTCACGATCACGCCGCCCGTGATCGAGGCCGCCCGGCGCATCGCGGTCCTGGCGGCGGGCGCCGACAAGGCCGCGGCCGTATCACGTGCGCTCGAGGGACCGCTCGCCCCCAGGGACACGCCGGCGCAGCTCGCCCGGCGGGGCGACTGGTTCCTCGATCGGGCCGCCGCGGCGCGTCTGACCGTTTCGGAGGCCCCGGCGTGATCGTCCTCGCCGGGGATGTCGGCGGGACGAACGCGCGGCTCGCCACCGTGGAGATCGATGGGCGCAGCGCGCGCATCGTGCAGCCGAAGCGGTACGCCAGCCACGACTATCCCGGGCTTGCGCCCATCGTGCGCCTCTTCTGCGAGGAGACCGGCACGCGACCCGACCGCGCCTGCTTCGGGGTCGCCTGTCCCGTGGTGGGCGACGACTGTACCGCGCCCAATCTGCCGTGGACCATCAATGCCCGCGCGCTGGCCGGCGAGATCGGGATCCCGCGCACCACGCTCATCAACGACTTCGTCGCGGTGGGGTATGGCATCGAGACGCTCGGCCCCAGCGATCTCGCGACCCTTCAGAAGGGCACCGCCGAGGCCCAGGGACCGATCGCGCTCATCGGGGCCGGCACCGGGCTGGGTCAGGGCTTTCTCATCTGGGAGGGAGACCACTACCGCGTCCTCGCGTCCGAGGGGGGGCACGGCGACTTCGCGCCCGCCGACGACCTTCAGGCCGGTCTGCTCCGGTTCCTCCGCGAGGAGTTCGGCCATGTGTCGTGGGAGCGGCTGCTCTCCGGGCACGGGATCGCCAACATCTATCGCTATCTGCTCTCGGCCAAGCTGGCGCCGGAGCAGCCGTCGGTCCGCGCAGAGCTCGACCGGGAAGACCCGGCGGCGGTGATCACCCGCCACGCCCTGGGCGGCAGCGATTGCCTGTCCGTGCGCGCGGTGGACCTCTTCTGCGAGATCCTCGGTGCGCAGGCGGGCAACCTCGCGCTCACCGTGATGGCGACCGGCGGCGTCTATCTCGCCGGCGGCATCGCGCCGCGCTTCGCGGAGCGGCTCGCGAGCGGACCATTCATGGCCGCATTCCGGAACAAGGGGCGCTTGTCCGAGCTGCTGTCCCGCATTCCCGTGCACGTCATCGTAAACGCCAGCGCGGCCCTGCTCGGCGCGGCAGCCGTGGCGGCGAGGTTGGTGTAGGATGACGCGCCCACCGCGAGGCCCGACACGAGCCTCCCAGATTCCTCGGCGCACGGCGAGAGACGCTGCACCCGCTCATCCTGGAGCGCGACGCACCAGGCGGAAGGATTGGCCATGACTCAGCATTCGACCCAGACCGCCATGCAGGCCCTGCTCGACCTCGGGCAGAGCGTGTGGCTGGACTACCTTCGCCGCGGAATGCTCCGCTCGGGCGAGCTCCAGTCGCTGATCGACGACGGGCTCCGCGGCATGACCTCGAACCCCACCATCTTCGAGCACGCTATCGGCGGGAGCACCGACTACGACGAGGAGCTGCGCGCGCTGGCCGTCTCGCCGCTCGGTGATCAGGAGGTGTTCGAGCGGCTCGCCGTGGAGGATGTCCGCCAGGCGGCCGACCTCTTCCGTCCGGTTTACGACACGACTGCCGGCGCTGACGGCTTCGTCTCGCTCGAGGTCTCCGCCTCGCTCGCCCGCGACACCGAAGGCACGGTGGCCGAGGCGCGCCGACTGTGGGCCGCGGTCGACCGGCCCAACCTCATGATCAAGGTGCCCGGCACGAAGGAAGGCTGGCCGGCAATCGAGCGGCTGCTGACCGATGGCATCAACGTCAACATCACGTTGTTGTTCTCGATCGAGCACTACCGGCAGGTGGCGGAGGCCTACCTCCGCGCGCTCGAGGCACGCACCGCAGCGGGGCAGCCGGTCGACCGCCTCTCGTCCGTCGCCTCGTTCTTCGTGAGCCGGGTGGACACCGAGACCGACCGCCGGCTCGAGGCCACGGGCGGCGCGCTGCTCGACCTTCGGGGCAAGGTCGCCATCGCCAATGCGCGCCTGGCCTATGCCTGGTTCCGCGAGCTCAGCGCCGGCGCGCGCTGGCAGCGGCTCGCCCGCTCGGGGGCCCGGCCGCAGCGGCTGCTCTGGGCCAGCACCGGCACCAAGAACCCGACCTATTCGGATGTGCTGTATGTGGACACGCTCATCGGCGGTGACACGATCAACACGATGCCGCCCGCGACGCTCAGGCTGTTCGAGGAGCACGGCACCGTGCGGCCGACGCTCCCCGGCGATGTCGAGGAGGCGCGCGAGGTCATGCGCCGGCTCGCCGCGGGCGGCGTGGACCTCGACGACGTCACCCGGGTGCTCGAGGACGACGGCATCGAGAAGTTCGCCAAGTCGTACGACGCGCTGATCGGGGTGATCGCGGGCAAGCGGCGCGCGCTCGCCGATCAGGCGCCGCCCGGCCACTCGGCCGTGTTCCCGGCGGTGGACGCCGCCATCGCCGTGCGGCTCGACGGCATGGAGGCGGCGCGGACCACCCGGCGCATCTGGGCCCGCGATCCGACGGTGTGGACGAACGATCCCGACACGCCCGAGATCCGCGATCGGCTGGGGTGGCTCACCGTCGGCAAGGCGATGGCGCAGCAGGTGAAGCCGCTCGCGGCGTTCGCCGACGAGGTGCGCGCGGAGTTCAGCCGGATCGTGCTCTGCGGCATGGGTGGGTCGAGCCTCGCGCCCGAAGTGCTGTGGCGGACCTTCGGCGCGGCGCCGGGGTTCCCCTCGCTGCACGTCCTCGACAGCACCGACCCTCGCGCCGTGCGCCCCATCGAGGAACAGGGTGATCTCGCCCGAACCCTCTTCATCATCTCCAGCAAGTCCGGTACGACACAGGAGAGCGACAGCTTCTTCCGCTACTTCTGGGAGCGCACCGGCGGCCGGGGCACGCAGTTCGTCGCCATCACGGACCCGGGCACGCCGCTCGAGCGGCTCGCCGGCGAGCGCGGGTTTCGGCGAGCCTTCCCCAATCCCGCCGACATCGGCGGCCGCTATTCCGCGCTTTCGTTCTTCGGCCTGGTGCCGGCGGCGCTCATCGGGGTGGACATCGCCACGTTGCTGCACCGTGCCCACCGGATGGCGGAGGCGTGCGCGGCCTCCGTCCCGCCGCTCGAGAATCCTGCCGCCTGGCTCGGCGCCAGCCTCGGTGAAGCCGCGCTGGCCGGACGCAACAAGGCCACGTTCGTGCTGTCGCCCGGCATCGCGAGCTTCGGCCTGTGGGTGGAGCAGCTCATCGCGGAGAGCACCGGCAAGGAGGGCAAGGGCATCCTCCCCGTCGCCGACGAGCCGCTCGGCGCGCCGGCTGTCTACGGTCCGGACCGCGTGTTCGTGAGCATGCGGCTCGCCGGCGAGGACGACCCCGCCGTCACGGCCGCGCTCGCCGCCCTGGAGCACGCCGGCCACCCGGTCGTGACCCTCCGGCTCGACGACCGCTACGACCTGGGACAGGAGTTCTTCCGGTGGGAGTTCGCCACGGCGGTGGCCGGCGCGGTGCTCCGAATCAACCCGTTCGATCAGCCCAATGTGGCGGAAAGCAAGGCGAACACGAAGGCGGTGCTGGCCAAGGGAACCCGGCCTTCGCCCGGGGCCTCGGCGGCGGAGCTCGAGCGGTTCCTCACGGGTATCCGTCCCGGGGACTATCTCGCGATCATGGCGTATCTCCCTCCGACGCCGGAGAACGATCGGCGACTCGCTGCCGCGCGCGTCCGCCTGCGCGATCGGCTCAAGGTCGCCACCACCCTCGGGTATGGCCCGCGATTCCTGCACTCGACCGGCCAGCTCCACAAGGGCGGGCCGCCGGTGGGACATTTCCTCCAGATCACCCAGCCGGCTCAGGACGAGCTTCCCATTCCGGGCGAGCCGTTCGGCTTCGCGACGCTGGAAGCCGCGCAAGCGGAAGGCGACCTGCAGGCCCTCCGTGCCCGCGGCCGCCCCGCCATCCGGATCGACGACCTTGGGTTGCTCGAGCGGTGATCATCACCCATGTCTTCTTCGACATCGGCGGCGTGCTCGGCACCAATGGCTGGGACCGCGGCGAGCGCGCCTCCGCCGCGGAGCACTTCGGGCTCGAGGTGGACGAGTTGGAGGAGATGCATAGCGAGTCCAAGTCGATGCTCGAGATGGGCCACATCACATTGGACGAGTACCTGCACACCGCGGTGTTTCACCGCCCCCGGCCCTTCACGCTCGAGGCGTTCAAGGCGTACATGTTCTCGCTGAGTCAGCCGAACCAGGACACGATCGCGCTCGCGCGCGGGCTCGCCCGCGGCGGCCGCCATCGCCTGATGACGCTCAACAATGAGTCGGCCGAGCTCAACCTGTACCGGATCGATCGCTTCGGCCTGCGCGACATCTTCGTCGCATTCTTTTCGTCCTGCTGGCTCGGCGTACTCAAGCCGGCCCGCCGGATCTACGAGGTGGCCCTCGCAATCGCCCAGGCCGACCCCGCCGCATCCGTTTTCATCGACGACCGGCCGCGAAATCTCGAGCCCGCCGCCGCACTGGGCATGCAGACGATTCAATTTACGGATGCTGCCAAGCTCGAGAGCGAACTGGCGAGACTGAAGGTGCGAGGTGCTGAAGTGAGCGGCGGTGAGCGGTAGATGGTAGGTGGGCCATGACGGATTGGGCCGTCATGGCCCACGGCTCACCGTCACCTGCCCCTCACTCAAACATTGATCAGGAGGAATTTGCGCAATGCAGCTCGCCATGATCGGCTTGGGCCGAATGGGCGGGAACATGGTGCAGCGCCTGCTCCAGGGTGGGCACCAGGTCGTGGTCTTCGACCGCAGCGCCGACGCGGTGAAAGCGCACGTCGGCATGGGAGCCACGGCCGCGTCGGACCTGGCCGACCTCTGCGCTCGGCTCACCCCGCCGCGCGTCATCTGGGTGATGGTGCCCGCCGGCCAGCCGGTCGAAAGCACGATCGACACCTTGCTGCCGGGGCTCGCCCGTGGCGACATCGTCATCGACGGCGGCAACTCGAACTTCAAGGACTCGATGCGCCGCGCGGCCCGGCTCAAGGCCCAGGGGCTGCACTTCATCGACGCCGGCACCAGCGGCGGCATCTGGGGACTCACCGTCGGCTACTGCCTCATGATCGGCGCCTCGGACGAGGCGTTCGCCCGGTGCGAGCCCATCTTCCGGACACTCGCGCCACCCGACGGCTACGCCCACGTCGGGCCGCCGGGCGCGGGGCACTACGTCAAGATGATCCACAACGGGATCGAGTACGGCATGTTGCAGGCGTACGCGGAGGGCTACGAGATCCTGCATGCCTCGAAGGACTTCCACCTGGATCTCGAGCAGATCGCCGCCGTGTGGAACCGCGGCAGCGTGGTCCGCTCATGGCTCAACGAGCTCGCCGAGCGCGCGTTCGCGAAGGACGTGGAGCTCTCCGCCCTCAAGGGCTATGTGGAGGATTCAGGGGAGGGACGTTGGACGGTCCAGGAGGCCATCGACCTCGACGTGCCCGCGCCGATCATCACGCTCTCGCTCCTCGCACGGTTCCGGTCCCGCCAGGCCGATTCGTTCGGCGCCAAGGTCATCGCGGCGCTCCGCAACGAGTTCGGCGGCCACGCGGTGAAGTCCACATGACCGCCCGTGCCGCGACGACCATCACGGTTCAGGAGCCCGCGCCGGCGGTCATCCCGGCGCCTGCGCCCCAGCTCCGCCGGCCCGAGCCGTGCACGATGGTGATCTTCGGCGCCGGCGACCTGCTCCACCGGAAGCTCATGCCCTCGCTATTCCACCTGATGGGCGATGGCCTCCTGCCCGACGAGTTCGCCGTGATCACCGTGGCACGAGGCCAGGGCGACGATGGCTCGTTCCGCACCGAGGTCGGGAACTCGCTCCGGACGTTCGCGCACGACGGTGACGGCGCCCCCGACGCCGGCGCGGTCCGCCGGTTCGCCGGCCACCTGCACTATCTCTCCGGCGAGCTCGACGACATGGCGACGTACGCGGCGCTCCGGCAGCGTATGCGCGAGATCGACGCTGGGCTGCCCGGCGGCAGCGGCCATCTCTTCTACCTGGCCATCCCGCCGAGCCTCTACATCGACGCGATCAACCGCCTCGCGCAGTCGGGCATCGCGCCGCGAACTCCCGATCCCCGCCAGCGGCCCTGGGTCCGGATCATCATCGAGAAGCCGTTCGGTCGGAGCCTCTTCAGCGCGGTCGAGCTCAACGCCTGCGTGCGCCGCGCGTTCGCTGAGCACCAGGTGTATCGCATCGATCACTACCTGGGCAAGGAGACGGTGCAGAACCTCCTGGTGTTCCGCTTCGCCAACTCGATCTTCGAGCCGATCTGGAACCGGTCGCACGTGCACCACGTGCAGATCACCGCCGCCGAGAGCGTTGGGGTGGAGCACCGCGGCAAGTACTACGAGGAGGCGGGCGTGGTGCGCGACATGTTCCAGAATCATCTGCTCCAGCTCCTGAGCCTCATGGCGATGGAGCCGCCGGTCACCTTCAGCGCCGACGCGGTCCGCGACGAGAAGGTGAAGGCGCTTCGTGCCATCCGGCCCGTCACACCCGACGTGATGCACGACTACTCGGTGCGCGGGCAGTACGGCGCCGGCACCATCGACGGAAAACCCGTGCCGGGCTACCGGGAGGAGCCGGACGTGGCGTCCGACAGCGCGACGCCCACCTACGGAGCGATCCGCTTCATGATCGACAACTGGCGTTGGCACGACGTCCCGTTCTACCTCCGCTCGGGCAAACGGATGCCCCGGCGGGCCACGGAGATCGCCATCCAGTTCCGGAAGCCGCCGCACATGATGTTCCCGATGCCGCCCGGCGAGACCATGGAGCCCAACACGCTCGCCATTCGAGTGCAGCCCAAGGAGGGCATCTCGCTTCGATTCGAGGTCAAGGTGCCCGGCATCGAGGTGCGGACGGCATCGGTAGACATGGATTTCGCCTACGCCGAGGCCTTCGGCGAGCTGGACCACGACGCATACGAGACGCTGCTGCTGGACTGCATGCTCGGCGAGGCCACGCTGTTCACCCGGAGCGACGAGGTCGAGGCCGCCTGGTCGGTGGTCGACCCCATCCTCGACTACTGGGCCGGCAAGCGTCCCGAGCACTTCCCCAACTACGCCGCCGGCACCTGGGGGCCCGTAGTGGCCGACGAATTCATCGCGCGGGAAGGCGCTCGCTGGAGAGAGCCCTGAACCGGGGGGCGCCTACCAGTGGGCGGTCAGGCCACAGTGGCGAACGCGGAGCTCACCGACTCTCACGATTTTGTGACATATCACGTTCCCATCCGCGACATTTTCAGCTTGCCGATCCAGTGCCGGATCCAGATATTCTCCGGTCCATTCATGCCACAGGAGACACTATGGCAAAGCAGGCCCAGGCAATTCCCAAGGGGTTTCACTCGGTCACGCCCAGCCTTGCGGTTGGCGGAGCCGCCAAGGCCATCGACTTCTACAAGAAGGCGTTCGGTGCGGAAGAGCTCAGCCGCTTCAGCGGGCCCGACGCCACCCGGATCATGCACGCGGAGATCAAGATCGGTGACTCCGTGATCATGCTGGCCGATGAGATGCCCGAATACGGCTCCAAAGGCCCCAAGCTGTACGGCGGAACGCCCGTCAGCTTCTTCATCTATGGTGACAACGTGGACGCGGCCTGGAAGAAGGCGGTGGATGCAGGCGGCAAGCCGGTCATGCCGCTCACCGACCAGTTCTGGGGCGACCGCAGTGGGTGCATCGAAGATCCGTTCGGCCACCACTGGTGGCTGTCCCAGCGCATGAAGGAGCTGACGCCCGACGAGCTGCGGAAGGCAGCCGACCAGTTCTTCGCGCAAATGCAGCAGCCGGCCTGACGCACTGGCCGTCAAGGAAACGGCGAGCTCGCGGACGTTCGCGAGCTCGCCGTTTTCATTGCGCCTCAACTCCGCTCGAGCGTCGGGCTTAGATCCGCCCGGCAAGCCGCGGCTAGGCCGCCACCGTGGAACCAGCGTCGGCAATCAGTTGCGACGCGCCATCCATCACTGCGTAGCCGTCGGCCGATTGCGCCAGCCGACCAGGCGAACCGCCGCCTGCTGATCGAGATCGCCTCGGCGGATCAGCAGCCACTCGTAGTCGCCTCGTGGCGCCGAGATCCGCCGGATGCCGACGAAATCGCCGGCCGCCCACGACCCTGTGGTGGCCCGGTCGGAGATCTCCACTTCCCACGTGCGGCCATCGCCCGTCGTGAGATAGCGGCCGCCCTCGTCAACCGCGGTCACGTCGAAGCCTACCGGCAGCCGGTCCGTTCGCACGACCTCCTGCGCAGCCACGGAGCGAAGCGGAACGAGGAACGCGAGCGCGAGCAGCGCGACAACTCTACGGTCCAGCATAGAAGCCCCCATCGGTGTTCGTCGGCATAGTATGCCGCGCGAACGGCCGAAGCGCGAGTGACAATTCTTGCACTCTGAGGCGGCTGGAACCACGCCCGGACAGGCGGATCAGCGGCTGAGCGTATTCACAAGTAGCTCAGCCACCAGACATCGTGCCGCCGCTTCACTCCCGCGAACCAGCGGCAGAGCGGGTAGGTGAGCAGCAGCCCCGTCGCCCAGGCCGCGTAGGTGACGCCGAGGCCGAACCCGATGCCCGGCTGCGGCGGGACCGTGCCCGGCAGGCCGAAGAGATGCGAAGTCGGCTTGCCGGCGATGAGCGAGAGCCCGAGGCCGAGTCCGTGCGCCACG
This sequence comes from Gemmatimonadales bacterium, assembly GCA_051955835.1. Classification (GTDB taxonomy): domain Bacteria; phylum Gemmatimonadota; class Gemmatimonadetes; order Gemmatimonadales; family GWC2-71-9; genus CAVVWJ01. The sequence goes on along the minus strand of JBQCGH010000032.1, from coordinate 7,747 downwards.
AACCACTGGATGAGATAGAAGAAGAGCGGCACCCGGCCGTACGTCACCAGCGCCCGGCCGATGGTGCCGCGCGGCGTCCGCTCGAGCCAGGCGAGGAACATCAGCGCCGGACCCAGCGTGAGAAGCACGAATTCGAGCGAAGGCGGATACTTCGTGATGTCGATGAAGGAAAGCACCGTGAAGGTGGCACCGCGCTCCTGCACCGCCCACGGCCGCGGATCGCCGTACAGGTGGCCGGCTCTGAGCACGACGAACGCGACGACCATCGCCGCCCCGGTCCGCACCAGAAAGCGCTGCCGCCGCTCGGCGGGCCAGCCGTACACCTCCCCCAGGGCGTACCCCAGCAGCATCACGCCCAGCCACGGGAGCAGCGGGTACGCCACCAGCATCGGTGCACCCCACACCCCGATGAACCCGGGCTGGTGCAGCACCATCCACGCGGCCGACAGCGGATCGGTCACCGGCGCGCCGGGGGCCGGGCCCGCCACCAGCACGCCATCGAGCACATCGTGCAGCAGCACGATGGCCGATCCCGTCCCCAGCGCCACCCACGTGGGGGCCCGCAGGAATGCCGCGAGCACGACCATCGAGACGCCGATCGCCCAGATCACCTGGAGCATCCCCGGGAACGCACGGTAGTCGAACGTGAAGCCGATCCCGAGGCGCACGATCGTGAGCTCGAGCACAATGAGCCAGAGCCCGCGCGTCACCAGAAACCGGGTGAGCTCCGCATCCGACTTGCCCCGGAGCCGCTGAAGCGCGACCCCGACTCCCGCCAGCAGCACGAACACCGGCGCGCAGAAGTGAGTGACCCAGCGCGTGAAGAACAGCGCGACCGTGGTGCGCTGCAGGTTCGCCGCATCGAACAGCGGCGCGTCGCGGTGGACGTACTCGCGGGTGTGGTCGAGGAGCATGAGCACCATGACCAGACCGCGGAGGAGATCGATACTGTCGATCCGCCTCGGGTGAGAGCCGGCCGTGGGCGACCGCTGATAGGTGGCGTGGTTCGCGACGGGCAGGGAAGCCATGCGGGTCGTGCCTTTTGAGGATCTGGTTCCTGCGTGCACTCACCGCAGGCTGGTCGATCGGAATGGCCGGAGTAAGGTGCGGGACCCAGGAGAATAAGGGCGTTGAAGCGCCGCGGGCCAGCCCGAGGCTGGCGCTCTGACATGCCTCTGACCTCATCGCAGCCATCGCTGCGACGCCTCGGCGATCTCCGGGGCCGCTGGCGGATCCACATTGGCCAGCACGATCGTGTAGAGCTTGCCGCCGACGTTCCGCAGCGGGGCCGTATTCGACCCGGGACTGTGCCCACGGGGGCGCGCGAAAGCCGAGCGGTGCGCTTCCGCCTTGGATATCGCCCCGTCGGACTTGGCAGACGAGGCGGAATCCCCCGAGCCCCGCCGGCAGACCGCCTGAGCGCGGGCGCTGTCCGAAGACACGAACACGGGAATCACCCGCCGGCTCACCCGGCGCATCCCGGGGCCGCCATCGAGCACCTCGTCGTGCACCACGACACCGGTCGCTCCGACGCTGCCGGCGCGCTCCATCATCTGCCGCTCGGCTGCCTGCTCCTGATCCGGACTGGTGATGCGGATCGGCGCGCCGCGAGGCATGGTCAACGTGTCGAACGGGGTCGGTACCGAGTCCAGCGCAACGTAGCGGCGCACGCCGTCGGCGCACACCGGTCCATGCGCCGTTCGGTTCGACGGGCTTGCCTGCCCTGTCTGCGACAGGGCTGCCTGGGCCGGTGTGAGACTGGCGAGGGTGAGACTACAGACAAACAGGCAGGCATCGGCAGACGAGAGCGTGACACGAGGCGGCATCGTGGCGATCTCCGGAGGCGTGCGTTCGAGCGGCGACGGGATCATGCTTCCGCCGTGGAATGCCTGGCGCCGCGACTTCGTCGCCGAGCTCATTCTCGCTCTTGCCCTCTGCCGCCATCCGAAGTCCGACCCGGACGTCATGAACGGAGCCGAGGAGCGCACGCGAATGGGTCGCTCCCCCGCTCACTCAGCATGCGTCGAGAACGACAGGCGGCTCGCTCGCACGGGCCGTTCCAACGGGCGCTTGCCAACTCAGCGCCGCTTCCCTCCCGCCATCAGCCGCAGCGCGAGCGCCTTCCGGGTGTGCAGGCCCAACCGATCGAGCACCCGCTCGAGATAATGCCGCACCGTGTGCGCGCTGAGCCTGAGGCGCTGCGCAATGGCGGCGTTCGACAGCCCTTCGGCCGCAAGCAGCGCCACCTGAGGCTCCCGCCCGCGCAGGCCGAAGCTCACTCGGAGCTCCTGCGTCGTCGGGAGGCTCGCCGCCGAAGCGTCCAATGCCTCAGCGAGCAAGGGCCGGGCGAGGCGAAGCGGTTGGAGGCTGGCGAGCCCCGCGGCGAGCGCGCACCGCAGCGTGACCACCCGGAGCAGCGCTTCAGACCCTTCGATGCCTTCAGGCAACGAGCCCGCGGCCCGGTCCGGATCGCCGGTTTGGAGCGCGGCGCGGAGCCAGCCCGGAGCATCCCCCGGAAGGCGAAGACGCGCCTCGAGCTCGTCGGTCGGATCATCGGGTACCGCTTCTGCGCCGCAGGCTTCTCGTACCCGACGCGCGCTTTCCATCAGCCACGCCTCGCGGCTCCCCCGCTCGAGCGGGGTCATCAGTACTTCGACGGCTCTCACGAGCGGGGCCAGGTCCATGGGCGGTGGTCTCTCCGTGTCGCATCCCTACGCGTTCCACCCGCCGGGAAGTTTCCGTCGTGGCCGGATCCCGCGCCTGCGGGGAAATCATGGGACAAACGTCCCCTGCGCAGCGCCATCTGGCCGCACAGACTGCATCCGTGACCCCGGCAGGATGCCACGGCAACGCTCGACCGTCCACGAGGTGTACCATGACGCCGAACTTTCTCAGCCGCCTGACCGTCGCCGGCGCGCTGATCGCGACCCTCGGTCTGCCTGCCGCCGCGGCGGCGCAGTACCGGCTTCCCACGGTCACGAGCTCGGCGAAGGCCGACAGCCTGCACGAGGCCGCGGCGGCGCTCGTGGCCACCCACCGGTGGGGAGACGCCGCGCGGCTGCATCGACGCTCGGCGGAGCTGCGCGACCCCGAGGACCCCCTCGGGTTCCGCTGCCTCAAGGAGGCGGCCGCGCTCGCCTACGCGGCGGGCGACCGGTCGGGCGCTCGAAAGGACATGGCGTCGGCCGCGGGTCATGCCCTCGCGCGGGGCGACCTGCGCGAGGCGGCGTTCGCGTATCTCGATGGCGCGTGGATCGCGCAGGAACAAGGCAACGCGCGGCAGGTATGGGAGCTGGGCCATCGAGCCGAGATGCTGGCCGATGCTCCGCTCCTCGGGCCGGCCGACCGCGCGGCGATCCTCGCGCGCATCCAGCGCGAGCCGGAGCAGGTGCAGTTGGCGATGCGGCAGGAACCCTAGCCGCGCTCAGCGGGGAAGCGAAGCGGAAGAGAGCAGGAGGGCGGACCGGACGGGTGGACCGGGCCGCACGACGAAGGGGGCGCACCAACTGGGGCGCCCCCTTCGTGTCATTCCCCGCGCACGCTCCTACCGTGCGCTGTCACTGCCTCGGGCTCCGGTCCTCCCCGCCCCCGTTTTCTTCGTCGTGTCCACCCTGGTCGCCTTGTCGCCGTGCTTCACCGTGGTGTCCACCTTGACCGACGTGTCGTGGGTGACCAGCGTCGTATCCTGTGTCTGTTTCGTGGTGACCACCGTGTCCGTCGCGCTACCGGCCGCGCCGGTCTCCCGCGGACGGTTGCAGCCGGCGACTGTCACCAGCCCCAACGCCATTGCGAGTGCTAACCGCATGTCGTGCCTCCGTGTATCGGTCTGCCGCACGGCCGACCCGGCCGGAGCGGCTGTCCACCGCTACGATGGCCCCGGCGCGGACCCTGCTCCGTGACTGGACTCACCGGCGAGGCGGATCTACGGTGTCCATACCGGCACGGCCGATAAACCCCATGGCCGAGATCGAGGCGATTACCAGACCCGGACCCGTTCTGACGGCGGCAGATACAGTCGCTCGCCCGGCTTCACGCCGAACGCCGAGTACCATGCGTCCAGGTTTCGCACCGTGAGCGCCCGGTACTGTCCTGGCGCGTGGCCGTCGGTCAGCACCTGATTCCTGAGGGCCGGCCCACGGACCTTTTCCCGCCAGCTCTGCGCGTAGCTGATGAAGAACTGCTGGTCGCCGGTGAAGCCCTGTGCCACCGGCGCAGGCCGTCCGGCCAACGAGCGGTGCCACGCGTCGTATGTGGCCATGAGGCCCGCCAGGTCCGCGATGTTCTCGCCCAGCGTCTGCTTGCCATTGAGGGCGAGATCGGGAAAAGGCTTGTACCGGTCGTACTGTGCGGCGAGGGCTCCGCCCGATGCCTTGAAGTGCTCGAAGTCCTCTTTGGTCCACCAGTTGCGCAGGCGGCCCCGGCTGTCGAACAAGGCGCCCGAGTTGTCGAAGCTGTGACTCACCTCGTGGCCGATCGTCGCCCCCATCGCACCATAGTCGAGCGCGGTCGGCCGGTCGGGCTCGAAGTAGGGCGGCTGCAGGATCGCCGCGGGAAAGTTCATCGCGTTCATCGCCGGCAGGTTGACCGCGTTCACCGTCTGCGGCGTCATGACCCACTCCGACCGATCCACCGGCTTGCCGAGCTTCGCGACCGATTGATGGAGCTGCCACAGCTCTGCTCGCACGTTGTTTCCGAACGCGTCACCCGGTTTGACCTGGAGCGCCGAGTAGTCCGGCCAGTGGTCCGGATAGCCCACGCCGACCTTGAGCGATGCGAGCTTGGCCTTGGCTTCCGCCTTCGTGGCCGGCGCCATCCACGCCAGCCGGTCGATCCGGTCACGGAACGCCGCCATGATGTTGGCGGCCATCGCCTCGGCCCGAGCCTTCTCCGCCGCGGGGAAGTAGCGCGCGACGTACAGCTTGCCCACCGCGTAGCCCAGCGCGTCGTTGGTGGCCGTGATCGCGCGCTTCCACCGCACGCGAGGCTCCGCGGCGCCGTACATCGTGTGACCGAAGAACGTGAAGGTCTCCCGGCCGAACGTCTCCGGCAGCACAGGCGAGCGGCTCTGCACGGCGTGGTACAGGAGCCAGGCCTTCCACTCGTCCAGCGGCTCGCTCGCCACCAGCGCCGAGAGCCCCTGCACCGCGGTCGGCTGCCAGACGACGAACCGGGGCGTACGACCGAGCCCAGCCGCCCCGAAGAACGCGTTCCAGTCGAGGCCGGGCGCCTTCACCGGGAAATCGCCGCGCGCCCAATGATTGTTTCCCTTCTCGACATCTTCGCTCGCCTCCCGGCTCACGTGCGCGCGGGCCATCTTGGTCTCGAGGCGGACGACCGCGTCGGCCTTGGCGTCGGGATCGGCCACGCCGGCGAGCCTGAGCATCGCCGACACATGCGGCTGATACTTTGCCCGCACCGCCGCAATGGCCGATGATGAGTCGAGGTAATAGCTGCGGTCCGGCATCTCGAGCCCGCCCTGCACCAGGAAGGGCGAGTAGTGCGACGGGTCGTCGAGATCCTGCGCCACCCACAGGCCGAGCAGGTTCGGTGTGTACAGGTTGGTCGCGTTGAAGATGTCGACGTCGGCTCGGAGCGTCGTGCCGAGATAGCGGGACAGCGCCGCGCGGTCGGCGATGGCCGCGATCGAATCGAGCGTCGGCCGAAGCGGCGCCGTGCCCGCGTGCTCGATCGCCGTCGAGTCCATGAAGCTCACGTAGAAGTCCCGGATCTTCCGCCGATCGGAACCGGCCGGCGCATCCGATGCGGCCACCTCCCGAACGAGGTCCGCGGTCCGTCGGTCGGTGAGCTCGGTCAGCTCGGCGTCGCTGCTCCAGGAGCTGCGGTCGGCCGGGATCTCCGTCCGCTTGAGCCAGGTCCCGTTGGCGTACTCCCAGAAGTCGTCGCCTGGACGGACGGTTCGGTCCATACCGGCAACGTCGAGGCCGCCGCTGGAGCGGTGCTGGTTGGCCTGGGCGAAGAGGGCAGCCGTGGAGACGACGGCGAGTGCGAGGGTGGTCGGTGCGAACAAACGCGGACGGTGCATGGTGATCCCACGTTACGGGTTAGCGCCTGACGTCGTGATCCGGCAGCACACCGGCAGGTCGTCGGACCGGCCGGAGAGTAGCCGGCCGGACCGCGCGCTGTCCACCTACGGAGCCGGGGCCCTCTAGGTTGCCACCCAGCGATCGGTAGGTCGGCGTGGCACGCTGAGGCGACCGAGGGGTGGTGTGAGCTAAGTCGCGGCCGCCCACTACGTTCGAGGTGACGTTGCGGTGCGCTGCCGTGTCTTATGCCCCGCGGCCGGCAGAAGCCTACCGGCTCGCGCGGTCCCGCCAAACCGGCAGCGAGATCCAGCTCCGCGTCGACCACCGGACGGTGAGCGGCTCTCCGGCGTCCGCGACGGTCTCGTCGTTCACGTTGCCGCCCGTCCCGTAGTTGATCTGCTGCCCCGAGTTCTTGATCGCGCCCAGCACCACGACGATCCGGCTGCCGGCGTCACACAGGTGGCTCGCCAGCCGGACGCTCCGGACGTCGAGCTGCTCACGCGCACCCGGCGTGAGCAGGCGCCGCCGCTCGACGCTGGCGACGTAGCTCGCCCGCGACTGATAGGGCGGAAGCTGGCGATAGGTCCCGTCCCGGCGGTGCTCGAAGATCGAGACGCCGAAATCGAAGTCCCGTTTGTTGGCTACCAGTTCGAGATGCCCCCAAAAGAGCCCGCTGATCTCGGTTGCCGCCGGAAGGGGATCGCTGGTGAACACGAGCTGGTAAAGCGTATCGATCGCCGTGTCCGACACGCCACCCCCGGGCACGAAGCGCCCGCTGTCCGAGCGGTCGGCCAGGTCCACGCGAAGCGGAATCCACGCTTCCCGCGCCGGCGCCGCACCGGCGAGCCGGTATCCATCGCCGTGGCGCTGATCGCTCAAGTAGAACCCGAGCGCTCCGTTCGACATCGCAGCGACCGATGGCGCGTGCTTCCATCGGTTCGCGCCCACCACCTCGTAGTTGATCCGATCGCCCAACAGCGCCGGCCTCGGCCCACCGCGCATGATCCAGTCGAACCATTGGTAGCGGACATCGGAGGTGATGTCGATCCGCGCGACCGGGTCGATCTCGTATCCGGCCAGCACGGTCGCCGTGTCCCCCAGCGCGCTCACCACCCCGCGCTGTCCCTCGAAGTGGTCGTAGGGTCCGATGAGCAGGTAGTCCCGCGCTCGCGGGTTGTGGCGGTAGTGCTCGGTGAGGTAATGCATTGCCGCGCCGGGGCCGCCGTAGTAGTACCCGGCGGTCTGCAGCACGGGGATCCGGATTCGGGCGAACTCGACCCCGTACGGGATCATCCGCCGCCAGTAGGCGTCGTAGTCCGGGTGCCTGAGCCAGTCGTCCCAGATCGGATTCGGCGTGCCGTCGATCTTGTCCATGTCGCGGAACGCCCGACCGCTCGCGTACCATCGCGCGTACACCCGACGCCAGCGCGCCTGGTCATTATAGGTCGCGTCGTCGAGCGCCTTGGTGTCGGTGGTGTAGAACGGCCAGGGATAGACGAAGTTCCAGGTGATGTTCCCTTCCATCGGTACGTCGAGACCGGGGGCCACCGGGGCGCCCACCATGACGGCCTTGAGCGCGGGCGGCGCGCGCTTCGCCGCCGACCAGGGCGTCATCCCGGAGTAGCTGCCGCCGTACATCCCGACCTGCCCGTCACTCCACGGCTGCCGGGCGATCCATTCGATCGGTGCCACTGCGTCGGCAC
>JBQCGH010000031.1:0-14617 GCA_051955835.1 Gemmatimonadales bacterium | reverse complement strand
GGCGGCGACGTACCTCCGCGCCGCCGGAATGCTCCCGACCGTTGCGGCCTGGCTCCGGGTGCGGGCGGCCGCCGTGACCGATGACAGCGCCGGGCGCGCGCACCTCGCCGGTCTGGTGGTCGATCCTCTGGCGCGCGACCGCCTCGCCTGGAGCGAGGCCGCCGCTCACGAGGCCACCGGCGATCTCGACGGCGCGGCGGCTCGGTATGCGGCCCTCGGCGCCCAAGCGACCTCCCTCCGACTCCGGTTGGCCGCGAGCCCCGACTCGGCGCCGCGCGCCCGGGTCCGTCAGGATCTACTTGCCCTCGTCACGGCCCGGCGCAGTCCCGGCGAGATCCGTGACGCCATCGGGCTCCTCGACAGCGCCTACGCCCCGCTTGCGCCCTCGGAGGAGCTCGAGGTGGGACGCTCCGCGGCCGTGGCGGGCAGCTCGTCACGTGCGGCCGACGGCTTTGCCCGGGCCTTTGCGGCCCGGCTCGGCACGCCGGACGATCACTTCGCGTACGCCAGCGTGCTCACTCGGCTGGGGCGCGACGCTGAGGCGGCCGCAGCATTCGCGCGGGTGACCGGACCTCGGACGTTGGTCGCGTCCGCCGCCTATCAGCGCGCCCGGGCGCTGCTACGGGCCGGTGACATGGTGCGCGGCCGCGCGGCGCTCCGCCGCGTCCTCGTGAGCGACGCCCACGATACAGCCGCGGCATCGTCGGCACTCTTCCTGTTGGGCGATCTTGCCTCGGACGACCGCGCCGACTCGCTGGCGCGCCTTTACTACCGGCGACTGGTCACCCAGTACCCCAGCAGCCGATTCGCACCCACGGCCGCCTTCCGCGCCGCGATGATCGGCCTGCTCGCGGGCGATGTCGTACAGTCCGCCGGCGAGTTCGACGAATTGGCAGGCCGCTGGTCCCGGAGCGATGAGGCGTCCGCAGCAGCGTACTGGGCCGGCCGGGCCTGGTGGTCGGCCGGGGACACGGTCACGGCGCATGCGCGCTGGGACATGCTCGCGGCTGGTGACCCGGGCGGCTATTACACCGGTCTCGCGACCCGCCGGCTCGGACGCCCCGACTGGGCGCCCACGGCTGCGCGCGACACGTTCGTCGACATTCCCGTTGCCGACAGCGGCTTGGCCCGTGCGGCACTGCTCGCGCGGCTTGGCCTTGCCGTCGAGTCGCGCTGGGAGTATGACCGTCTCCTCCGCACGAGCGACACGTCGTCTGAGCGGCTGCTCGCGCTGGCCGACCGCTTCCGCCGCGACGGTCTGGCCGCCCAGGCCATCCAGCTCGCCCGCCGCGCGCTGGCGCTCGGTGCGCCGTCCGACGCCCGCACTTATCGCCTGCTGTATCCGGTGATGCTCGAGGACGCGCTCCTGGCCGAAGCCGCCGAACACGGGCTCGACGCGGCGTTCGTGGCGGCGCTAATCCGGCAGGAGTCGATGTTCAACCCGCTCGCCACGTCCGCGGTGGGCGCGCGAGGGCTGATGCAGGTGATGCCCGATCTCGGCGGCCGCCTCGCGCAGACGCTGGCGTATCCGGTGTGGGACCCGGTCCTGCTCTACCAGCCGGACGTGAGCTTGCAGCTCGGCGCGTATCACCTGCAGGAGCTGGCCGGCCGCTACGGACAGCCGGTGCACGTGCTCGCCGCGTACAACGCCGGGGTGAGCCGGGTCGAGCGCTGGTCGCAGCGCATCGGCGTGGACGACCCTGAGGTGTTCACCGAGCGCATTCCGTTCGCCGAGACGCGCGGCTACGTGCGCGCCATCCAGCGCAACGAGGATATCTACCGCAGCCTGTACGCCTGGAGCGCGGTCACGGCGCAGCGCTGAGCGCCGGACTCGCTCCCGGGTTCCCCTACCGCGGATCGAGCCATCCTGGGCAAAAGGACGGGGGCATGCTCGCACGCACGCCCCCGTCGTATTGCGCGGAGCGACGAGCACGCAGGGTGGCACCGCAGACCTGCCTTCCTTAGCTTGGAGGGGTTCCTGCCACCAAGGCCACTTCCGGTTGCTCGATTCCGCCCGCTCGCTGGACGCCCTCGACCGGATCGGTGAGGGCATCTTCGCCCTGGACGCCGGCGGACGGTTCGCCTACGTCAACCGGGCGGCCGCCCGGCTTCTGCCGCCCCTGATCGGCGCGAGCGGCGATCTCCTCGGAACGCTGCTCCGCGACGCTTCACCGTCGCTCCCCCGCACACCCGCTGGCTCGGCGCTGAGCCGCTCGCTTGCCGAGCGCGTGGCCGTCACCAAGAGCCTGCGCGACCCGGTGTCGGGCAAGATGCTCGAGCTTCGGCTGTTCCCGTCGCCCGATGGCGTGAGCGGTCTTTTGCTCGAGGCGCCGCGGTCCAAGGCCGCGGACGTGCTCAACCGGGTCAGCGATCTCTACCTGGCGTGCGACGACGAGTGGCGCCTCACGTTGGTCAACGCCCGGGCCGCCGAGTATCTGCGCATGCTCGGCCCCGAGCGTGGCGACCCGGTGGGCCGATCCGTCTGGGAGGTGATCCCCGGGCTGGTGGGCTCGCGGTTTCAGGCCGAAGCCTTCCGCGCGATGGTGGAGCAGGCCGAGGTCGAGTTCGAGGGCTTCTTCGCGCCCCTCAAGCGCTGGTTCTCGGTTCGGATCACCCCCTCGTCCGAAGGCATCATCGCCTGCGTCCGCGACGTGACGGGATGGCGCCAGACCAAGCGCGTGCTCACTCGGGAGGCCGAGCGCCTCGCCGCGGTCATCGACACGCAGCAGGCCGTCGCGACGGCGGGTCCCGATCTCGGCGCGGTCATGCGTGTGGTGGCCGAGCGGCTCCAGGCGCTCACCTGGGCCGCCGCAGCCGGCGTGTTCGTGCCCGAGAGCGGCGAGCTGATCCTGTGCGAGGCCAGCGGCTCGGCCCGCGAGCGGATCGGGCTTCGGGTGTCGCCCGATGGCTCGCTGATCGGCCGCGCGTACCGCACGGGCGAGCTCATCCGCTCCGACGACGCGGTGCTCGACGAACGCGCCGACCGAGCCGCCGCCGAGGCGCTGGGCGCCCGCTCGGCCATCGTCATGCCGCTGGCAACCGCCGGGCACGGCGTCCAGGCGGTCGTCGCGATCTGGTCGGGCCGCCCGCGCGCCTTCAACGATCTCCATGTCCACACCATCCGCCTCGTCGCCGGCCTGCTCGCGACGGCGCTCGAGCGCGCGGCGTCGTTCGCGGCCAACCAGCTGCTCCTCGCCGAGCGGACCGCGTCGCTCGCGGCCATCCAGGCGGGCGAGGAGCGCTTCCGCACACTGGTCGAGGGGATCGACGACGTCGTCTTCCGACTCGACCGGAACCAGCGTTGCGTGGACATCTTCGGCCGCTGGCTCAAGCGTGAAGGGTTCGCGCCCGGCGACTTCCTGGGACGGACGACCGCCGAGATCGTCGGCGCGGGCAGCGCGGTGCATCTGCGCGCCAACCAGCGCGCCCTGGCGGGCGAGACGGTGACCTACGAGTGGGCCCGCGAGTCGGCGCGCGGTCTCCGGCACATGCAGACGACGCTGTCTCCCCTCCGTGGGGCGGAGGGCCGGGTCGCGGGCATCGTCGGGGTAGGCCGCGACATCACGCAGCGCATCGAGGCCGAGCAGCAGGTGCGCCAGGCGCAGAAGATGGAGGCGATCGGCAGGTTTGCGGGCGGCGTGGCGCATGACCTGAACAACATGCTCATGATCATTCTCGGTTTCAGCGACTTCCTGCTTGCTACGCTCAGCGGCGAGGACCCGCGGCGGTCGGATGCCGGCGAGATCCGGAAGGCCGCCGAGCGGGCGATGCACCTCACGCGCCAGCTGCTCGGCTTCGGTCGGCGCAATCGGGTCGTCGCCCGCGAAGTACTCGGCCTGAACGGCGTCGTCGAAGGCATGGAGCGGATGCTGCGCCCGCTGCTCGGCGAGGACATCACCCTGGTGACGAGTCTGAGCCCGGAGCTGGGTGGGGTCGAGGGCGACTACGGGCAAATGGAACAGATCGTCATGAATCTGACGCTGAACGCGCGCGATGCGATGCCCGCCGGCGGCCAGCTCACGATCGAAACCATGGACGTGGACTTTCCGGAGGGATACGCGTATCGCCATCTCGGGGTCGAGATTCCGGCGGGGCCGTACGTGCTCCTCGTGGTGAGCGACACCGGGCACGGCATGACGCCCGAGGTCAAGACCCACCTGTTCGAGCCATTCTTCACCACCAAGCCGACCACGCTCAACACAGGTCTCGGCCTGGTCACGGTGTACGGGATCGTCGTGCAGAGCGGGGGATACCTCTGGGTGGATTCGGCACCAGGGCAGGGGGCAAGCTTCAAGATCTGCTTCCCGCGGGTCGTGGCGGAGGACTCAGGAGGTGAGATCTTGCCGGCTCAGCCCGCGCCGACTCGCGGGACGGAGCGCGTGCTCCTGGTCGAGGACGAAGACGGGGTGCGCGCCCTGGCCGCCCGGGTCCTGGCCGAGCAGGGGTACGCGGTCGAGCAGGCCCGCAACGGCCTCGAGGCGCTCGGCATGCTCGAGCGGCCCGACCACGGCATCGACCTCGTGCTCACCGACGTGGTGATGCCGGACATGGGTGGGGTCGAGCTGGCCGACCGGGTGGCGGCAGTGCACCCCAACGTACGGATCGTGTACATGTCCGGCTACAGCGAGGGCGACAAGCTCCACCCCGGCGTGCGCGCGTCGCCATACCCTTTCCTGCAGAAGCCCTTCTCTCCCGAGAGCCTGGCGGTACGCATCCGCGAGGCGCTCGACCGCTCGTCTAGGTAGCCCAGGTCACATCTTCGCGTCCTTCGGGGGCGCCATCTTGGGTGGCGTTCGCGGGCTTGGCCGCGAAAGTGACCCTGAACGGAGTGAGGGGCCGTGCCTCGGCGCATGGGCCCTTTGCGTCGCGCAGATGACTTGGCCCTCGGCAGCCTCGCGAGGTGGGGGAATCCATGGACAGCAAAGTGAAACTCGTCGGGCACCCGGTGCACCAGATGCTCATCGTGTTCCCGCTCGGCCTGCTCAGCACATCGGTGCTCTTCGACATCATCTCGCTCGTGCGGCACGCGCCCCGATGGAGCGAGGTGGCATTCTACATGGCGAGTGCCGGCATCATCGGCGGCCTGCTCGCGGCGGTTCCGGGCTGGCTCGACTGGTGGGCGATTCCACGGCGAACGCGGGCCAAGCAGATCGGGTTGCTGCACGGGATCGGCAACGTCGTCGTGGTTGTCTTGTTCATCGTGAGCTGGCTGCTCCGCCACCGCACCCCCGCGGCGCCGCCGACCCTTGCGATCGTGGCCGCGCTCCTCGGCGTGGCGCTGGCGCTCGTCACGGGATGGCTCGGCGGTGAGCTGGTGGACCGTCTCGGCGTTGGCGTGGACGACGGCGCGCACCTGAACGCGCCGAGCTCGCTCTCTACCCAGCCGGTGCGCGGGTCGGCCCGTCCCGGTGATCGGCGGGCATATCCCTCGGCCGCATACTCCGGCGTCGAGCGGCGCGCGGTCGGCGCAGCGCGCTGACCCGCCCGGACCGGCCGGCGTCGCGCAGCGGAGGCGGCGCTTCGCAATCGGCACCGTGCTGTCCCGCATCCGGCGCGCGGTCCGCCCGCTGCCGAAGGCTGCCATGTTCGCGCTGGCGGAGGACGGCTACCGCAGCGTTTTCGAACAGCTCGTCGCGTGCATCCTCAGCATCCGGACCATGGACGAGGTGAGCCTGGTGGCGGCGCGGCGTCTGTTCGCCGCGGCGCCAGGCCCCGCCGAGCTCGCGGCCCTCGCGCCCTCCGCGATCGACCGCCTGATCGGCGACACCAGCTTTCACGAATCGAAGGCGGGGCAGATCCGGGAGATCGCTCGACGCACGGTGCGGGAGCACGGCGGGCGACTCCCCTGCGACGCGGAGGTGCTGCGGTCGTTCGGCGGCGTCGGGCCCAAGTGCGCCCACCTGGCGCTCGGGGTGGCCTGCGGCGAGCAGCGGATCAGTGTCGACGTGCACGTGCATCGGGTCACCAATCGCTGGGGCTACGTGCATACGCCGACGCCCGAGCGGACCATGGCCGCGCTCGAGCGGATATTGCCGCCGCGGTACTGGGTCGAGATCAACGCCCTGCTGGTCCCCTTCGGAAAGCACATCTGCACCGGCCGCCGGCCCAAGTGCTCAGCCTGCCCCGTGCTCGACATGTGCGCGCAGGTGGGCGTGACCGAGCATCGGTGAGCGCGGCCTCGACTTCATGACACACCGGAGATTTTCATGGCGCATACACGGGAACAGAACCTGAAGGACCTGTACGACCTCATCGACGGCATCGAGATCGCGATGTTCACGACCCGCCGGCCCGACGGGCACCTGGTGTCCCGCCCCATGGCGACGCAGACCCAGGCCGAAGGCACCGACCTCTGGTTCACCACCGACCTGGAGTCACACAAGCTGGACGAGCTCGAGTTCGACCCGCACGTGAACCTGGCCTACTACCGCGACCGGACCCGGGAGTGGGTCTCGGTCAGCGGGATCGCCACGGTCTCACGCGACCGCAAGGCGATCCACGAGCTCTATCGGCGGGACTGGAAGGCGTGGTTCGGCGACGAGGGCGGCACGCGCGACGGCGGACCCGACGACCCGCGCATCGGCCTGATTCTGGTCGACGTCCACTCCGTGACCTACCTCAAGGTCGACAAGCCCAGACCGGTGGTGCTCTTCGAGGTGGCGAAAGGCATGGTGACCGGAACGCCGCCGAACGTGGGCGAGCCCAAGCGGGTGGCGGGCGCGGAGCTCAAGTGAGCCGGGCTCGAGGGCAACGCGAGCGGTCGTAGGCGAGGTAGCATGTCCCCGCCCCGTACTCGTGAGCAAATGGAGGAGCCACACGGCTCCGCATGGCTCTTTCGTTTCGCTCACGATGCCTCGAGTCTCGAGGCTCCTAGTACCGACGCTCCCACGGCCGATATCCGATCGCCCCGTTCAGCCATCGCACCAGCGGCACGAGCGCCCCGAAGTCGCGCTCGAGCGTCGCCGCGAGGCGGCGGCTTTGCACCTGGTCCGGGGTCAGCGGCCGATAGGCGGTGAACGACCGGTACTTGAGCCACCTGGCCGCGGGGTGGCTTTCCTCATAGCCCCGTGGCATCCGGCTCAGCACGGCCTCCGGCGTGAGATCGCGAAACCGTCGCCGAAACGCCGGAACCCCGAGGAGTCGCTCGAGGCCCCGGTGGTCCTCCGCCAGGGCCTCGCGGATCTTCTCCAGCGCGGGCCGGGCCGGCATCCACATCCCGCCGGCCACGAAGCACTCGCCATGCGCAATCTGGAAGTACAGCCCTGCCCCGGCGGCCTCCGCGTCCTGGCCGGCGCCGCGGCCGGCGTCGCCGTGATAGAACTGGCAGGCCGCGTTGGTCTTGTATGGCGACTTGTCCTTGGAGAACCGCACATCGCGGTGGATCCGGAAGATGGACCGGCGCGGATCGCCGGTGAGCTCGGGCGCGATCCGCGCCAGCCGGACATCCATCTCCTCCACCAGCGCGCGGAGCGGATCCCGCACCTCGGTCTCGTACACCGCGCGGTGGCGCTCGAACCAGTCACGTCGGTTGTTCCGGGCCAACCGGCGGAGAAATTCGAGCGCGCCGGGCCCGAACCCGCGAAACTCGGGCGGCGGGGCAGCGACTGAAGCGGATCGGCTCACGAGCTGCTCCTTCACATCTCGCGTCATGCGTTTGATGGCCAGCTCACGGCGCAGCGCGGCGCTCCGGTCCGGGGCGGGCTCGAGGTGCACCAGCCGCACCGGTCGCCGGGCACGCGTGTAGCTCGCCCCCCGGCCCGCGTTATGGGCGCGCTCCCGACGGGCAGGGTCGGTGGTGATCCCGGTATAGAGGCTGCCGTCGCCGCAGCGGGCGACATAGACGTGCCAGGTCATGGTGTGGCATGGATTGTAATGCCGTGGCCCCCTTTCTATCTTCGGCACTACCCCCCGTGAACACGCCGAGCTCGCACGTGACGATGCCCGATCGCCGCCGGGTCGGCCGCAGCACCCTGCCCGACCAGCGCACCCTTCTGTCCTGGCTGTTCGTGGGGCGCCTCGTGCTGGCGGTCGGGATCATGCTGGGCGCCGGCCTGGTCTGGGCCGAGCGGCCGCGCGAGTCGTTCCTCGTCACCGCGTCGGTCGTCGTGGCCCTGCTCATCACTGGGTACGGGGCGTGGCACGTCTTCCTGCGCTCACGGACGCCGAGCAACGGCTTCCTCATGGTGCAGGCCCTGGTGGATCTCGGGGTCGTCACCACCATCGTGCACTTCGTGGGGCAACCGCAGTCGGCCTTTCCCGCCCTGTACGTGCTCGCGGTGGCCGCTTATGCCTTGCTGCTGCCCCCGGCCTGGGGCGCCCTGACCGCGATCTGTGCCTCGGCGCTCTTCCTCGGGGACACGTTCTTCACCCGGGCGGGTGCGCCCGACACGGCATTCTGGGCGCAAGTCGTCGTGTTCAACGTGGTCTTCGCCATCGTGGCGGTGCTGGGGCACCGGCTCCGTGAGGCGGGGATGGAGCAGGAGACCCTCGCCACCGAGCTCAAGCGGGTCCGGCTCGAGGCCGATGACATCCTGCGCAACATCCGCTCCGGCGTGCTCACGGTGGACGGGGTGGGCCGGCTCGCGTTCATCAATCCGACCGGGCAGAAGCTGCTCGATCTCGACGGCGAGGGGCTCATCGGCATGCCCGTGCTGGATCAGCTCAAGGGGCGTTCGTCGGAGCTCTGGGCGGCGGTAGTCGCGGGCATCCGGAACGGACGGAAGATCAGCCGCGGCGAAGGCATGGTGACGCACCAGGGCGGGCGCATCTTCCCCATCGGCCTCAGCACCACCACGTTCCGGCAGGAGGCGCAGGACGCGCCGTCGGTGACCGCCATCTTCACCGATATCTCGGATCTCAAGGAAGTGCAGGAGCTCCAGGCCCGGGCCGAGCGGCTCGAATCGGTGGCGGCGTTGAGCGCGTCGCTGGCCCACGAGATCAGGAACCCGCTCGCCTCCATCCGGAGCTCGGTGGAGCAGCTGGCCCGATCCAAGCACGCTGACGACGACGAGAAGTTCCTGGCGGGCCTGATCGTCCGGGAGAGCGACCGGCTCAGCCGCCTGCTGAGTGAGTTCCTCGACTTCGCCCGGGTGCGCGCCACCCAGCTCGTGCCGATCGACCTCCACGCCGTGACGGTCGCCGTCGTGCGGCTCATCCGCGCGCATCCGGACTGCCGGGCCGACGCGGTCATCGCCGTGGAGGGCGCACGGACCATCCTCGACGGCGACGAGGACCTGCTCCATCGGGTCATCGCCAACCTGGTGCTCAACGCGGTGCAGGTCGCTCGGGGACCGATCCGTGTCACGGTGAGCGTGGCCGCGGTGCAGGGCGCCGAGATCCCGCACGGCACGAACCTGGACCACGCGGTCCGGCTCCAGGTACGAGACGACGGACCGGGCATTCCGCCCGATATTCGCGACCGGCTGTTCGATCCCTTCGTGTCGGGGCGCCCGGGTGGAAGCGGGCTCGGCCTCGCCATCGTGCAGCGGGCCGTCCAGGCGCACCGGGGCCTGGTGCTGGTGGACTCAGGGCCCGGGGCGGGCACGACCTTCACTATCTTTCTGCCCGCCAAGATGATGGCGGAGGATGCCGCATGAGCTACAAGCCGTCCGTGCTGGTGGTCGATGACGAGTCGGGGATTCTCGACACGCTCCGGATCCTGCTCCGGAACGAGGGGTTCGAGGTGACCACGGCCCAGGGCGGGAAGGCCGGCCTGGAGCAGATCCGCTCGGGAACCCACGACATCATCCTCTCGGACGTGCGGATGCCGCAGGTGAGCGGGCTCGATATCCTGAACGCGGCGCGCGAGCAGGACCCGATGACACCGGTCATTCTCATGACTGCGCAGGCCTCGCTGCAGAGCGCCATCGGCGCCGTCAACTCGGGGGCCTTCTACTACATCCAGAAGCCGTTCAGCAACGACGAGCTGGTGGCGATCCTCCGTCGCGCCTGCGAGTTCCGGCAGGTGCGGGTGGAGAACAAGCAGCTCAAGCAGGAGATCCGCCGGCGCGACAAGACCACCGTCACCCGGCCGATCGGCAAGTCGAAGCGGTTTCTCGAGGTGCTGAAGCTCGCGGAGCACGTGTCGCCGACCGACTCGACCGTGCTCATTCAGGGGGAGAGCGGCACCGGCAAGGAGGTCATCGCCCGGTACGTCCACAACCTGTCCAACCGGAGCGAGGGACCGTTCCTCTCGATCAACTGCGGGGCGCTCCCCGAGAACCTGCTCGAGAGCGAGCTGTTCGGGCACGTGAAGGGCAGCTTCACCGGTGCGGTGCGCGACAAACAGGGACTGTTCGCCGCGGCCCGCGGCGGCAGCTTCTTCCTCGACGAGGTCGGCGAGATGCCGCCGTCGCTCCAGGTGAAGCTGCTCCGCGTGCTGCAGGAGCGCGAGGCCATCCCCGTCGGCGCCACCGAGCCGATTCCAGTGGACGTGCGCATCATCGCCGCGACCAACCGGGACCTCGAGGAGGAGATCCGCCGCGGCAACTTCCGCTCGGACCTGTTCTATCGGCTCAACGTCATCGCACTCAACCTTCCGCCGCTCCGCGACCGGCGCGACGACCTGCTGCTCCTGATCGAGTCCTTCCTCCAGCAGCTCGCCACCGAGGCGGGCGCCGAGCCCAAGGCGCTCTCCTCCGAGGCGCTCGACGCGGTGATGGTCTACGAGTGGCCGGGGAACGTACGCGAGCTGGAGAACGCGCTCGAGCACGCCACCGTGCTGAGCCGCGGCACCCTGATCGAGGCGTCGGCGCTGCCAGAGCGGATCACCAAGCGCCGCAAGGAGCCGCTCGTCGCCGAGCGGTCCTACCGCAATCCCACGCTCGAGGTGATCGAGCGGGCCTATATCATGTGGGTCCTGCAGGCCGAAGGCGGGAACAAGACGCGCGCGGCCGAGGTGCTCGGCATCGACCCGAGCACCTTGTACCGGAAGCTCAGCCGCTACGAGGAGCAAGTGGAGGTGAAGGCCTGACCCGCGGATTATCGCGGCGTTCGGCCTCCCAACATGGCGTTCCGCATCACGGTCTGAATCTCGGCTGACGTCACGTAGGCCTCCAACAGCCGGTTCCTGAGGTCTCCAGGCTGCCGCACGCTGAACCCGGCGAGGGTGTCGAGCACCTGCCGCGCGCCCCGGACGTCTCCGCTGTTGAGCTTGGCGAACACTGCCCCATCCCTCAGCTCGTCGGCCGTGATCCAGCGGTGCTCCCGGAGCGCCACAGGCAGGAGGCGGTCCGCTGCCGCGGCCGCCTCGGCGAACTTCCAGGTGGCCAACCCGCGGCGGAACGCGACGACGTCGCGGACCGGCGCCGGAGCGCCGAACCGATCCATCACCCGGGTCACATCCGTGTCGAACCCGTCGTCCCGCACGCCCGCCGTGCCGCCGTTCCGAAGCCGCTCCACCTGATTCACCTGATCGGCCCACAGCTCCCAGCTGCTCGGCGCCCGGTCACGGTCGGCCTCCCATTGCTGCCACAGAAACACGGCCTCCGCCGACATCGGCGATCCTGCCACGTCCGCGCGCCACTCGGCGGACGGCGCCCTCAGTAGGGCGCCGATCGCCCGCGCGCGTGCCCGCGGATTCTCCGGGACCGCCACGAAGGGACTCCCGGCGGCGGCGACGGGCTGGTGCCGCATGGCGGCGAGCAGGGAAAACCACTCGGTCGAGAGCGCCGGAAAGCCGGCCGCATGGTCATGCCGGAAGCGGCGCCGCTCCGCCCCCAGGTCCAACAACGGGAAATAGTCCGAGTTGGGTTCGATGCGTCCCTGATTGAACAGCGGGGCCAGCTCACGCCGGCCCACCAGATGGAGGGATTCCATGGTTTCGGGATTGAGCGGACGGAAGTGGCACAGGTCCGCGCGAACATCGGGGAGGGCCAGCACCGACCAGTCGGGAGCCGGCAGCCTATGCCGCGTGCTCGCGACCACGAGGAGGTCTCCGCTCGGCACCAGGTAGATCTCATACGAGGAGAAGTTCTGGTGGATCGCCGCGAGGACGCTCAGGACCAGTTCGTCGTCGAGCTCGTAGACGTGGAGCCATTGGCCGAACACCCCGTCCTCCGATAGGTAGCCGCGCACCCGGGCATAGAACTCCTGGGTGAACAGCCCCGAGACTCCGCTCACCCACGGATTCGACGGCTCCGACATGATCATGTCGAAGTGCTGGGACGCGGAAGCGAAGTACGACTTCGCGTCGTCGATCACCAGGCGTGAGCGGGGATCGTCGAACGCGCGCCGGTTCGCTGGATAGAAGATGTGGGAGCCGGCCACCATCTGCGGCTCGATTTCGACGGTCACCAGGTCGCGGAGCGCCGGGCTCCCGAGCATGAGGTGAGACGACATACCCGAACCCTGGCCAATGACCGCCGCCGTGCGGGCCCGCGGCGCATACGCCATCGTGATGAGCGGCAGCAGGGCCTGAGTCGCGGCGTCCTGCATCAGCGGTGCTGGCGGCCGGCTGCCGTCGCAGGGCGAAAACCAGTCCGTGGATAGCGAGGCGTCGGTCTTCCCGTTCGTGGCGAGATAGACGTGCCCGCTGCTGCGGAGGACGGCCGCCGTCACGGTGGCCGTACGGCCGTCGCGGTAGAAGCGTACGTCCCGTTCTTTGGGATCCAACACCGAGCCGGTCCGGTACACCCCGCTCGAGAGCAGGGCCGGATCGAATCGCACACCCCCCCATGCCACGATTGCTACCGCGACGGTCGCCGCGGCCGCCAGAGGCATCAGCCACCGCGAGGCACCCGCCCGGTTGGCACGGCGGAGCAGCATGATGCCTACCGTCATGTCGACCAGGGCGCCCGCGATGAGCAGCGCGTGCAGGCCGATCGCCGGCAGCAGGACGAGCCCGGCTGCCAGCACGCCGGCGATCGAGCCCAGCGTATTCCAGCCATACACCGCACCGATGGCCCGCTCCCCGGTTCCGCGGGTCAGCAGCACGCGAGTCAGGAGCGGCAGGGTGGTTCCGGCGCACACCGTCGCCGGCAGCATGATGGCGAGACAGAGCGCATAGCGGGCGACGGTGAAGCCCGCATAGCCGGCGTCCGTCTGGGCGAAGGTGGCGATGAGCTTCGCGACCCAGCCGAACGACTGGATATAGAACGGCAGCGTGGCCAGCGCGAGCGCGCCCATCACCCACTGCACCAGCCCTAGCGTCCGGAGTGGATCGGTCAGTCGGTCGGCGCGCGACCGGATCGCCCAGGCCCCGAGCGCCAGCCCCAGGATGAAGGCGGACAGCATCAGCTCGAAGCTGTGCGTGGCGCTGCCGAGTACCAGCGCCAGCATCCGGTTCCACGCGATCTCGTAGATGAACGACGCGACGGCGGTCGCGAAGCTTGCGAACAGCAGCAGCCGAGGCAGATCGCCCGACTCCGGCTCCCGGGCTGGACCGGTCGAGGCGCCGACCGCGGCACCCTGCTCCCTCCTGGAAGAGCGCGCTCCAACCACGCACATCGTGCCTGCTGCCGCCAGCAGGTTCAGGCAGGCCGCCGCCGCCAGCGTGCCGGGAAGCCCCGCCGCTTCCACCAAGTAGAAGCCGGCCACCAGCACCCCGATGGCGGCGCCCAAGCTGTTGGCAAAGTAGAGCAGGGCGAGCGTTCGGCCCGGGCGGTCGGCGGCCAGCCGGAGCACGCCGGCGCTCATGAGCGGGAACGTCATACCGAGCAGCACTGACTGAGGCAAGATCAGGGCGGCCGCGATCGCCCACTTGGCGGCGATGAGTCCCCACCCACCCGTGAGCCCCGGGAAGAGCGACGCGTAGGCCCATCCCGTCGCGCTCTGGTAGACCTCGTGGAACACGAGCCCGATGCATCCGACGGCGAACTCAACCGCGACGTAGCCGTAGAGCGGCTGCCGGAGTCGCGCCGACCAGCGACTCACCAGCATCGCTCCCAGCGACATGCCTCCGAGGAAAATCACCAGCACCAGGATCTGGGCGTACGCGTCATGGCCGACGAAGAGGCCGAGGTAGCGGGTCCAGATGGATTCGTAGATCAGGCCGGCGGCGCCCGAGAGAACGAAGACCGCATAGAGGAGAGAGGTCATGGCGGGGTGGCGGGCAAGATCCGTGCAAAGGGTGGCACGGTTCGTGGTACTCGGGTACTGAGTCGCACGGAATAGGTGCCAGATCCGCCCGCGGGCTGCCCATCTTCACGTGGGCAACCGGCCGATTCCCGCTCTTGCAAAATCCGCTTGAGACCACTGTCAGGGAATAGTTCAAGCGCCAGTGCAAGCCGTCGTTAAGTCCCAGCGCTGTCAGGGGTTTTCCAGGCGGACCGGGGGGTGGCATATGTGTTGCCTTACTGCGGCCCGGCACGATCGAGAGCGCGATCATCGCCGTACATCAGCAGTACACCCACATGGAGGCAGCATGCGGAACCGCAAGGGCTTTACCCTGATCGAGCTTCTGATCGTGGTCGTGATCATCGGCATCCTGGCCGCGATCGCGATTCCGAAGTTCGCCAACACGAAGGAGAAGGCGGTGCTGGCCAGCATGAAGTCGGACCTGCGGAACATGGTCACGGCGGAAGAGGGCTACTTCAGCGACAACCAGACCTACGCGCCGGCCATCGGTGCGGCCCAGGGCGCGGGCGTCGTGGCCTTCGTGCCGAGCCAGAACAACACG
>JBQCGH010000030.1:0-77542 GCA_051955835.1 Gemmatimonadales bacterium | reverse complement strand
CATCAACGCGGGGCTCGCGGGATTGCGCATCAAGGAGATTCCGATCGTCCTCGCGCCGCGAAAGGGCGAATCGAAGCTGCGCACGTTCCGGGATGGCTGGCGCAGCCTCCGCATGATGCTGCTCTATTCGCCGAACAAGCTGTTCTTCGTGCCGGGGGTCACGTTGCTAACGCTGGGCCTGCTGATTCACCTGGCCGTGCTGCTCGGGCTGGTGCGGTTCGGGGGGCGCCCCGCGGCCGGGGTCACCGCAGTCTTCGCCACCATCTTCAGCGTGGTCGGGTTCGAGATCCTGAGCCTTGGCCTGCACGCCAAGACCTACTCGTGGAGTCGACGCTTCGACCGGGACAACCGGGCGCTCCGGACATTCTACCGGCGGTTCACGCTGGAAAGCGGGCTCCTGCTCGGCGGGCTGGTGGCGCTGGCAGGGGCGGGGATCCTCGCCGTGATCGTGGTGGAGTGGATGCGATCCAATCTGCTTCCGATCCCCCACCCCGAATGGGCGTCGTTCGGCGCCACGCTCGTAATCATCGGCTGCAGCACGCTGTTCTCGTCACTGTTCATCTCGGCCATGTCCATGACGCGGGCGGGAGACGCCGAGTGACGCTCAGCTCGCGCTGGCATCTCCCCGCGCTGCTCACCCTCGTCGTCCTGGTCTGGCTCCCTCGGCTTCAGGGGCCGCCCGACCTGCGATACGACGGGGGAGTCTATTACATCCTGGGCACCTCGCTCGCCGAGGGTCGGGGGTATCGCATCCTGAGCGAGCCGGGCGCCATCGAGGCGATCCAGTACCCGCCGCTCCTGCCCGCTATCGGGGCACTGCACGAGCGGCTGCTCGGCACTGCCGATCCGGCCGTCGTAGGTCCCTGGCTGCGCCTCACTGCCTGCGCGATGTATCTGGCGTACATCGCCGCCGTCTACGCCATGGGCCGCCGCATCGTGGGGCCGGCGTACGCGCTGCTCGCCGGGCTGATCACGGCGATGCACGGACAGACCGTCTTCATCTCGGAATTCTTCACCGCCGATGTGCCGTTCGCGCTGGTGACGGCCCTGTTCTTCGCGGTCGCGGCCTGGCGGCGCCACGGAGACGACTCCGCCACCAAGCCGCATGGCGCGCTCGAGGGGCTGCTCGCGGTGGCGGCCTACGCCCTCCGGACCGCCGGGGTGGCGCTGCTCGCCGCGTGGATTGCCGAGAGCGTGCTGGGGCGGCGGGCGCGGCAGGCGGCGATCCGGGTGGCCGTGGCGCTCGCCGCGGTGGCA
This sequence comes from Gemmatimonadales bacterium, assembly GCA_051955835.1. GTDB lineage: Bacteria > Gemmatimonadota > Gemmatimonadetes > Gemmatimonadales > GWC2-71-9 > CAVVWJ01. Next base: position 76,285 of record JBQCGH010000030.1, on the reverse strand, counting down.
AGCTGGCAGCTCTACATCGCGCACGTGAAGGCGAGCGCCGACTACCATCACCCGGCGTACGCATACCAGCGCGCCGACTATCAGTTCTACAACGTCGGGTACGTGGACAACATGCGCTACGTCGATCCGTTCCGCCCCGAGCTGGGACGGGTATCCTCGGCGGGGATGTTGCAGCGCGCGGTGGAGAACTTCCAACTCATCCCGCTCAGCATCGGCGAAGCGGTGAGCGAGCACAAAGGCTGGTGGCGGGGCCAGGTCGGCAAGTGGAGCCAGAAGGTGCCCGCGCTCGCGCTCCCTGAGAACGCCGCGGACGTGGGCCTCGCGCTCCTCAGCATTCCGGTCGCCGCGGGGCTGGTGCTGCTGGCCATCCGAGGATATTGGCTGTTCGTGCTGTACACGGCCGGATCGGTGGTGCTGATCGCGCTCACGCCGTGGGCGGTGCAGTTCTCCCGCTACCTGGTTCCGCTCACCCCCTTTCTCGCGCTCGCCCTGATGTACCTGATCGCCGAGGCGATGCGGCGGCTCAGCGTTGGCGCCGCCTGGTGGCGCGCCCTCGGACGACTGGCGATCGCGAGCGCGGTGTCGCTCATCCTGCTCCAGCAGGTCTACACGCTCTACACGTCGTTCGCCAACCACCGCGACCTGGCGTTCTACAATGACGCGGCCGGCCGACGCCATAAGTACCACCTGCTCTTCTACGATCGCACCTGGCGGCTGCACGACGACGCGCTCGACTGGCTTGCCCGCCACTCCCAGCCGGGCGAAATCGTCGCGACCTCGACGCCGCACTGGGCGTACCTGCGCACGGGCCTGCCCGCCATCATGCCGCCGTACGAAGCGGACCCGGCGGTCGCGCAGCGTCTCATCGACGCCGTGCCGGTCACCTATCTCGTCGTGGACAACTTGAGCTTTCTCGACGTGGGCCGCCGCTACACGCGTCCCATGATCGCCCGGGACCCCGCCCGGTGGTCGCTGATCTACTTTGCCAACGACACCGGCCCGCGAATTTACCGCCGGGTGGCGCGCCCGGCCCCGGTTGCCGCGTCGGCCGCGGCAGGCGCGGCGGGCACCCGGAGCGTGAGATAGACGACGGTGGCGTTCTCGCGCCGGGCCGAGTCGACGGTGCCGGCGTGCGCGATCAGCCACTCGAGTTCGGGCGCCGGTGTGCCCACGTCGTGCACCCGGACGAACGCCATGCGGGAGCGGCCCGCGGTCAGCGCCGCGATGTCTTCGGGCACCCGACGCTGCCCGAGCTGCGCCACCCACGCGGCCACCGGCGTGCTCGGGTCGAGGTAGCGCGCGATCCCGGCCACGCCCGACGGAATAGAGTGGACCACCACGAGCGCGTCGCCGTGCGTCCGGGCCATGATCTCGCGAGCGACCCGGCGATACGGCTCTCCGGCACGCACGCGTCCATGAAAGACGGCGCGCACGCCGGGTGCCCACGTGACGGCGATGAGCGCGAGCAGCACGATGACGGCGGCAGGCCTGAGGCGGCCGAGCGCGACGCCGGCCAATAGCAGCGCGGCCGGAAGACCCGCGAGCGCGTAGCGCGGGATGAGTGCGGTGTATGTCCCGCGCGAGATGTCAAACAGGACCGGGCCCATGCACGCGGCGGCCACCCACGCCCAGAGCAGCAGGCGGCGGCGCCCGAACAGCCATCGCGGCCAGCGCCACAGCGTCGCCAGGCCGAGGAGGGCGAATAGCAGGGCGCCGATCCGGTCGACCGACCGCTCGCCGCCCCAAATGCCGCGACCGGTGAAGAAGTCTCGAGCCCGCGTGACCGGCGCGCTGAGTGCCTGGACCGGGGTGAGGGGACCGTCGAGCCAGTGGCCGGTCACGCGCCAGAGCGCCAGGCTCTCGGGCAGCCGGAGATACCAGGGCAGAATCGCGACGCCGGTGACCACCGCGGCGACGATCGTGACGCGCCGGCGGGTCCGTCCCGGCCAGCACAAGAGCCAGAGCGTGATGGCGGCCCAGACGAACGCGAAGAAGTAGTGGGTGAGAAGGCCGGCCGCGCCCGCAAGCGCCCAAGCCGCCGCGGCGGAGGGTCGGTCGCCATGGTCGTGGCGCCGGAGGGTGACCCAGGCGAAGAGCACGGCCACGAACCAGAGCTGAGCGTACATCCGGCCTTCGACCGAGTAGTACAGGCTCACTGGAGAGAGCGTGAACAACACGCAGGCTCCGAACCCGGCCCACCAGCCGCCGAGGCGGCGGCCAAGCAGATAGATGAGCGGAAACGCCGCCAGCGCCCAGGCGACGGAGAACAGGTGGAGCGCCGGATCGCCGGTGCCGACCACCGCCGTCCAGGCGGACAGGAGCAGGTAGTACAAGGGGGGGCTGGTGTCGGAGAGGAACACCGCTCGGATGACGCGCGCGGGCGACGCGGGCGGCTGATCGCGCTCCAGATAGCGAGCGTACGCCGCGGCAGGAACGGCGTCGTGCGCCTCGACGAAATCACCGAGTGCCGGCACGGCCGCGGCCGCCGGCTGCTCGACGCTGTGCCCCGTGGCCATCGCGAGCGAGAAGAACTCGTCCGCCCAGAGCCCCTGGCGCGCGGCGAGCGCGACCCGAAGCACGACGGCAAGCGCGAACAACAGCAGCACCGCGATGTGACGGCGACGGCGGAGAGTCAGCAAGGCAATTCCCGATGGAGCACGGATGCGACGCAAGATAACCCGACCGCCTCGATGACCCTGCCCCGTCGCCATGACCTGGCCGCAATCGGTGCGCTGGTCCTGCTCTGGATCGCCGTGTGGGCGCCCCGGCTGCAGGGGCCCATCGACCTCCGGTGGGACGCAAGCACCTATTACGTGCTGGGCACCTCGCTGGCCGAGGGGCGCGGGTACCGGCTGCTCAACGAGCCCGGTCAGATCCAGGCCGTCCAGTATCCGCCGTTCGTGCCCCTGCTGGTCGCCGCGCATGAGCGGACGCTCGGTACGAGCGACGTGCTGACGGTCGCCTGGCGCCTGCGGCTCTGTTATTTCGTGCTCTCGGGACTGTACCTGCTGGCCGCGTACGCGCTCGCGAGGACCCTGCTTGCCCCACCCTACGCGCTGCTCGTGGCCGCCACGACCGGTCTCTCGTTCTACGGCTTTCTCTATCTCTCTGACGCACTCTACGCCGAGATCCCCTTCGGGCTACTGAGCCTGTTGTTTCTGCTGTGCCATCGGCGGAGCGAACGGCCGGCCTTTGCCGTCGCCGCCGGGATCTTCGGCGCCGCCGCGTACCTCTGCCGCACCGCGGGCCTGGCCCTACTGGCCGCGTGGGTGCTGGAGAGCCTGGGTCGCCGTCGGTACCGGGATGCGTTTCTTCGTGGTGCGCTGGCGGCCATGCCGATCGTGCTCTGGTGGGGCTACGTGCACAACGTCACGCATGGAGAGGCGTACGGGCGGCCGGTCTACCCTTACCAGCGGGCAGCATGGTACTACACCAATGTCACCTACGGCGAGAACAGCGGTTTCGTGGATCCATTCCGCCCGGAGCTCGGCCAGACGTCCTCGGCCGACCTCGGCAGCCGCGTCGCTCACAACCTCGCCGCGATCCCGCGTGTGCTGGGCGAAAGCACATGGATTCCGGTGAACTCCGAGCTGTACGTGCTCGACAAGCTCAAGCGCGTGGCCCACGTGCCGCTGCCGGAGAACGCACCAGCACTGGCCGCGTCAACCCTGAAGGTGTGCCTCGTCCTGATCGGGCTGGGTGCGGTGCTCGGCGCAGCCCTCGTCGCCGCCTCCGGCGAGTGGTTCCTCTCGCTCTACTTCGCCGTGACCGTCGGGATGATCGTGCTCACACCGTGGCCGAGTCAGTTCTGGCGCTATCTGGCGCCGTTGGTGCCGCTCACCATGCTGTTCGTCGTCGTGGCGTTGGGCCGCACGGACGAGTGGCTCCGACGCCAAGGCGGCGCGGCCATGCGCACCGCAGGGTCCGCGGTGGGCACGATTCCGTTGGTGGTCATGCTGCTGGTGCAGGTGTTCATCGCCAGCAGCTTCCTGCGCACGCTCCTGCCGGTCACTTGGTATGATCGCGCGGGCCGGGAGCACGCCTACCGGCTGCTTACCTACGAGCCCGTGTGGCACGCGCTCGATCCCGCGCTCGAGTGGGTGCGGCGGCACGCGCCGGCCGATGCCGTACTCGCCACCAGCGTGCCCCAGCTCGCCTACCTTCGGACCGATCGGAAAACGGTGATGCCGCCGCTCGATCCCGATCCCGACGCCGCGGCGCGCCTGCTCGACAGTGTGCCCGCGAGCTACCTCCTGGTGGACCGCCTCGGCCTGCCCGGCATCAGCGAACGGTACGCCGAGCCGCTCGTCACCCGCCGGTCGAACCAGTGGCGGTTGACCTTTACCTCACCGGACGGACGAGCCCAGGTCTATGCCCGGCTCCGTTGAACGCCGACCCCCCGGCGTCATGCTCGCGGTGTGGCTGACCTGGGCCGCGATGACCGCCGGGGCCCTGGGGCTGGTCGCCCGCTACGGGAGCAACGTCCCCTCGTGGGACGACTGGGACATGGTGCCGACCCTGACCCACGCGCAGCCGATCAGCGTCGGCTGGCTCTGGTCGCAACACAACGAGCATCGGGTGCCCTTGCCGCGACTGCTCTACCTTGCCGTCAACCGGATGACCGGCACCGACTTTCGTGCGACGATGGTGGTCGACGCGCTCGCGATGGCTGCGGTGGCGGCCGCCATGATCATGACCGCGCGCCGCCGGCGCGGCCCGAGTCTCGCCGACGCGTTCTTCCCGCTCGTGCTGCTGCATTGGGGGCAGGCGGCCAACCTGCTCTGGGGGTGGCAGCTTCAATTCTTCTGCTCGGTCGTCCTGGCGTGCATCGCGCTCGTGGCGATCGTCCGCACGGAGCCTGGCGCCGACCTGGGCCGATCGGCGACCACGGTGGGCGTGTGCGCAGTGCTGCTCACGTTGTCCGGCGCGAACGGGTTGGGGCTCGTGCCGGCGCTCGCGGCATGGCCGCTCGCGATGGCACTCGGCCCCCCGCGCTGTACCGGCGCCGCCCGGCCGGGCGGACCCGGCGCGCGAATCGCCGCGACGCTGGCGCTCGTCCTCATCGCCGTCTACTTCGTGCACTGGCAACCGGTGCCGTACCATCCGAAGAGCCACAGCGTTCACCAGACGCTGAAGACCGCGCTGCAGTTCCTCGCCATCGGGCTGGGCCCTGCCGGTCACGTTTGGTGGCCGTTTTCCGAGTACGCCGTCCTGCTGCTCGGCGCCGCCACGGTGGGGCTCCTGGTGTGGGTCTGGAGGAGCCGCCCTGTGGAGCGGCCGCGCGCGCTTGGCCTGTTCCTGTTTCTCGGCGCGATGAGCTCCCTCGCGCTGGGCCTCGGACTGGGCCGCGACGGCTTCGAGACCCGGTACGTCACGCTCGCGGCGCCCGCGTGGTGTGCCACGTACTTCGTGTGGCGACTTTATGGCCCGGGCCTCGTTCGCCGCGGCGTCCCGGCATTGCTCGCCGCCTCGGCGGTGGTCGCGCTCGTGCCCAACGTGCGGTTCGGCCTGGAGTACGCGAGCGATCTCCGGGCGCATCTCTCCGCGTTCGAGCGCGACCTTGCCGCCGGGGTTCCGGCCTACGAGCTCATCCGCCGCTACGGGCCGTGGCTGCATCCGCACCAGGACATCGTCGCGGACTATCTCCGGCTGCTCGCCCGCGCGCAGGTGGGTCCGTACGCGCGGTTGCGGGCGGATCCATCGTTCACGAGCATTCCGGTGCCTCTCGAACCGGTCCAGACCGTGCAGCTCTCGTGGCGGGACAGTGTGGCGCGAGTGGAAGGTCCCGACCCCGCGGTCGTCTTCGAGCTGCCGGAAAACCACCAGGTCGCCGGCATTCGCCTGGCGTATCGCTACCGCGCCGATGACGGCACGTTGCCCTACATCGCGATTCACTGGAAGACCGGCGGGGAGCGGTCGTACGACCTGGCCCGATTCTACAAGTATTCGCCGACCGGCGATCGGGCGAACTGGGAGCGCGGCGCCTGGACCCGGATCCACGACTCGACGACCACGCTCACGCTGTGGATCGACGACACGGTCAAGCAAATTCGTATCACCCCCGACTTCCGGCCCGCGACATTCCGGGTCGCGGACCTCTCCCTTCTGGTGCCGGAGCGACAATGAGCGGACCGCGGGTCGTGGTGCTCGGCGGGGGGCTGTCCGGCGCGGCAGCGGCCTATGCGCTCGCCTGCGGCGGCATCAGTGACATTACGGTCGTCGAACGCGGAGACACCCTCGGCGGGTTGGCGGGCAGCTTCGAGCGGGAGGGGCACTTCTATCCGCTCGGCTATCATCACATCCTGCACCGGGACCGGGTACTCCTCTCGTTCCTCGACCGCATCGGCGTCCTGCCGCAGGTGCGCTGGCGTCGGGTCCGCATGCTGTTCGAGCTGGGGGGGCGGAGCTACGACCTGGGTACCCCCGGCGGATTCCTCCGGTTCCCCATGCGCCTTCGCGACAAGGCGGGGTTCGTCCGCCTCATGCTCACCGCGTTCGGGAAGCGCGACTGGTCGGACTGGCAGGATCGGAGCGCGGCGGATCTGGTCGATACCTACGCGGGCGCCGGGGCGCGCACGGCGCTGTTCGAGCGCCTGACGCAGCTCAAGTTCGAGCTGCCGTGTGATGAGGTCAGCGGAGCCAGGCTCGGTGCCCGATTGTACTTCCGCGAGGGCTCGGCCCCCCTCGGCTACATCCCGGGCACCAACTGGACCAAGGTGCTCTGCGAGGGAGTGGCCCGACTGCTCGAGGAGCGCGGGGTCCGCGTGCGGCTCAATGCCACCGTCCAGCGGCTGCCCACGGCGGGCGGCCGCGTGGTCGAGGCGGAGCTGAGCTCCGGGGAGCGGATCCCGGCGGACCTGTTCGTGAGCACCATCCCCACCGAGGTGTACCGGAGGCTCGTACCCGGCGACCGCACGCCGGAGGTCGACCGGATCCGCTACTCCGCCCTGATCTCGGTCATCTGCGCCACGCGGCAGCCGATGGACGCACGCGCCTACTGGATCAATCTGGCCTCGCTCGAGCACACCGCTTGTGGCATCTTTCTCCTGAGTGCGTTGAACCCGACCATCGGAGCGCCGGGCGACACCTGCGTCAATTTCGTGACCCACCTCCGTGGCCGGGACCGGCCGCTGTTCCATGCGCCGGACGACGAACTGCTCACGCGCTATCGCGCCGATTTCCGGGCGGTGTTCGGCATGGAGCTGGAACCGTTCTGGACCAATGTCGCCCGCGTGCCGATGTATTCACCGGTGTTCGGACGGAGCTTCCGGAACCCGCCCGTCCAGAGCGCATCCTGGGACAACGTGTACTTCGCAGGGAACTACCGCGCGTTCCCCTCGATCGTCTCCACCGGGACGGCGCTCGGCTCCGGCCTGGAGACGGCCGACGCAGTCCTCGGCAGGTTGGGCGTGCGCAGCGCGCGGTTCACGGAAGCCAGCGCCTTCCGTCTCCGGAGAATGCCTCGTGCCTGACCCGACCGGAGTGCGTCCAATGACGGGGGCGGAGTTCGTTGCGCCGGGTGCCGGAACCCGGGCGTGGGCCGTGGTGCGCGCGGTGCGGCCGCACCAATGGGTCAAGAACCTGCTCGTGTTCGTTCCCGTCGTGCTCGACCACAAGATCACGCACGCCGAATCGATGCTCCGCGCCGCGACCGCTTTCGTCGCGTTCTGCTGCGCCGCATCCAGCGCGTACGTGCTCAACGACATCATGGACGTCGAGGCCGACCGGCGGCATCCGACCAAACGGTCCCGCCCCTTCGCGGCGGGCACCCTGAGCCCGACCTTCGGCCTCATCCTTGGCCCTGCGCTGCTGGCGATTGGATTCGCGCTGAGCTGGCGGGTTCTCCCTTCGTCATTCGTCGGACTCCTCGCCGTCTACGTCGTGCTCACGGGCGCGTACTCGCTGTACCTCAAGCGGGTAGCCGTGCTGGATGTGCTGCTGCTCGCCGGGCTCTACACCCTCCGCGTCCTCGCCGGCATCGCCGCGTCCGACGTGCGGTTCTCAACCTGGCTCCTCGCCTTCTCGACCTTCCTGTTCCTGAGCCTCGCTTTTCTCAAGCGCTACACCGAAGTGAGCGCGATGGAGGGCGCGCCGACCGAGCAGGTCCGACGCCGCGGATACCTCCGGGCCGACCGCGAGTGGCTGGGCTCCATGGGCGCCGCGAGCGGCTATTTGAGCGTCCTGGTGCTCGCGCTCTACATCAACAGCGAGCAGGTGATCGCGCTGTACCGTCGTCCGCTCGCGCTCTGGCTCGTCTGTCCGCTGCTCCTGTTCTGGATCGGCCGGATGTGGCTGCTGGCGCACCGCGGCCGGGTGCACGACGATCCCATCGTGGCCACGGTCCGCGATCCAGCGAGCTACGCGGTCGGCGCGCTCGTGGCGCTGGTGCTCTATCTCGCGCTCTAGCGTGCGCGCCTACCGCTCGTGGGGCCGCTTCCCCGACGCCACACCGGCCGCCGTGGTCCCCGTCGTCTGGCGGTCCGATCCGCCGCCCTTCGACCGTGCCAGAGGGCCGCTCCTCGCCTATGCCTATGGCCGCAGCTACGGCGATAGCTGCCTCAACGATGGCGGGGTGCTGCTCGACGTCACGGGGCTCGACCGACTCATCGCCTTCGACCCTGATACCGGAGTGGTGCGGTGCGAGGCGGGCGTTACCCTGGCCCAGATCCTCGACCTGGTGGTTCCGCGAGGCTGGTTCCTTCCCGTCGTGCCGGGTACTCGGTGGGTCTCGGTGGGCGGCGCCATCGCCAACGACATTCACGGCAAGAACCATCATCGGGCAGGCACGTTCGGCGCGCACGTCCGGCGACTCGAGCTGCTGCGCTCGACGGGCGAGCGGATCACCTGCACCCCGGCAGATCCAATCTTCCAAGCCACCGTCGGCGGTCTCGGCCTCACCGGGGTCATCCTTTGGGCCGAGGTCGCGCTCAAGCAGGTGCCCGGCACTGGCATCACGATGGAGCGAATACGGTTCCCCAGCCTGGACGGATTTCTGGAGCTCGCCACCCAGGACGCGGATTACGAGTATACGGTGGCCTGGGTGGACTGTCTGGCGCGGGGCCGCCGCTTGGGGCGGGGGATCTACCTTCGGGGCGACCATGCGCCACTCGATGGGCCGTCCGCCTCGCCCCTCGCGCCGCCGCGCATCCGCGTCCGAGCGGACGCGCCGCGCGGACTGGTGAACGCCGCCACGATGAGCCTCTTCAACGAGGCATACTATCGCGCCGGCCTTCGCGCCCGCCGCCGCGCCACCGTACCGTACCCGCCGTTCTTCTTTCCGCTCGATGTGGTGGGCGATTGGAGCCGGCTCTACGGCCCGAACGGATTCGTCCAGTACCAATGTGTCGTGCCCGACACGCCCGGCGGAGAAGCGATCCGGACCCTGTTCGACCGGATTGCACGGTCGGGCGAGGCGGCTAGCTTGGCCGTTCTCAAGCGGTTCGGAGCGGCTCGCTCGCCGGGCTGGCTCTCGTTTCCTCGTCCGGGTCTCACGCTAGCCGTGGATTTTCCGTTCCGGGGGCCATCCACCCTGCGATTGCTTGACGAGCTCGATGCCATCGTGGCCGCGGCAGGCGGGGCCGTCTATCCAGCCAAGGACGCCCGGATGAGCCCCGCCAGCTTTCGTGCGTTCTTTCCAGCCGCTGACCGGCTCGAGTCCCAGCGCGACCCACGATTCTCCTCCTCGTTCTGGCGACGGGTCCGTGCCGCCTGACCATCTCCGGGTCCTCATCGTGGGCGCGAGCTCGGCGATCGCGACCGAAACGGCCCGTGCCTACGCCGAGCGGGGGGCCAGGCTCGTCGTCACGGCGCGAACGCCCGAGCGAGCCGACGCGGTGGCCGCCGACCTGCGCGTGCGCGGCGCGTCGGACGTGCGCGCGATGACGCTCGACGTGACCGATTACGCGGGAAGCGAACGGGCCATCGCCGAAGCGTGGAACGCATTCGGCGGCCTGGACGTGGCACTGCTGGCTCCGGGCGTGCTGCCCGACCAGTCCCGCTGTCAAACCGATGTGGACGCGGCTCTCGCCGCGCTCGATGTGAATTTCACCGGAGTGGTCGCCCTGCTGACCCCGCTCGCCAACCGCTTCGAGGGCGCGGGTAAGGGCTGCATCGCCGTGATCGGCTCGGTGGCAGGCGACCGCGGCCGGCAGAGCAATTACGTGTATGGTGCCGCCAAGGGTGGCCTGGACCGGTTCCTCCAGGGACTCCGCAATCGGCTGTACCGATCGGGCGTCGCGGTGATCACCGTGAAGCCCGGTTTCGTCGACACACCGATGACAGCCGGCCTCGCGCAGGGGCCGCTGTTCGTGAGTGCTCGGCGGGCTGGGCGGGCCGTGCACCGTGCGATCGAGCGCCGCCTCGACGTCGCGTACGTGCCATGGTTCTGGCGCCCGATCATGTTCGTGATACGCGCCGTCCCCGAGCGGCTGTTCAAGCGGCTCCGGCTCTAGGTCCCTGCCGGCCTGGTTGGAACGTCAGACCGCGTGGAATCGTCGGGCGCAAACGTTCTCGCCTTGGCAGGCCGGTACCACTAGCCGAGCCACCCAGCTCCAACCCTGGTTCAATTAACGCGGTGCAACAGTTACGCGTCATCGTCCGTGCAGCACTGGTCCTGAGCGATGCCTCGGAACAGCCCAAGTGGAATGCCGGCTCGGAGTTCCGTCTGGCCGCCGAAAAGCGATTGGGGGTATCCACGAAGTAGTCTCGTTCAGGGGCCGCCCCCTACGAACGCCCTACCGTCATGGGGAGGTCTCGCCTATCTTCCCGGCCGCTTACGCCCTGACCCCCGCCCCAGGAGCGTTTCTGGATCTGCCCAACCAGCACCGGATTCCGCTCACCTGGCTGCTTGAAAACGCCGGGCCATCGATCCGGTACCGCACCTACACCGAGCTCGCCCCGGCGGGGTACGTCACGCCCGACACCGTCGCCAATGCGCTGACCGCCGTGGTCGAGTCGAAGGCGGCGCTGGCGGTTGTGAAAAAGCAGAAGGACTCGGGGGCCTGGGGTGGCAACTTGCTTGGCCTGGCGCCTTCGGCTGCCCAGGGCATCAAGGACGTCGGGACCATTCCCCAGTACCGCCGCCTGCTTCAACTCGGCTGGCCACGGACCAGCCGCCCGTTCAAACTGGCCGATCGGGTGCTGTTTCGGCTCTTGAGCCGGGACGAGGACCCCTCGCTCCTGTTCGAATTCCAGAAAACCGCGAAGCTGGACCCCGGCGCCGAGCTCTGGGCGCGGGACATCATGCGCGAGGCAGCCTCGGCCGCACTGGCGGAGGCTGGATATGCGGACGACCCCCGCCTTCGCGGCTCGGGGCATAAGATCGCCAACGCCATCTCCCAGTTTCTTCGCAGCCCCGTTGCCGAGAAGCCGTTCGTCAAGTCGGGCAGCCAGATCGTACTGCACGCCGAGGCGCATCCCCCAAGCTGGTACTCGGTGGCGATGCTGGCATCCATGCCCAATCTCCAGCGCGAGCGCGCCGGCTTCACCGAGCGCCTCGGGCACTACCTGGCGCAGCCAGCACCGAAGAAGGCGTACGCCATTCAGGTGGGGAAGCGTACCGTCAAGCCGCAGCATCTCCTGCTGGGCGACCCCATCCAGGCAGACACCAAGGGTCAGCCGAAGGACATTCCGTTGGCGCTCCACTACATCGAGCTGATGGCTCGAATGGGGGCGTTGCCATGGGCCCCGGTCGCCACACGAGTGTTGGGCCGGCTGCTCAAGGAGTGCGATGAGCTCGGGATCTGGCGGCCGAAGAACCTGCGGTCGCAGCCCAAGGCCATCAACAAGATCACCTACCACTACTATCCGCTGCAGGTGGACGCGAAAACGCCCGAGGGACGGGAAGTCGATGTCACCTTCCGGCTGGCGCTGATCACGAAGCAACTGGGGTGGGCGCTGGACTACGTCTAATCGCACCTGGCGGTTGCGGGAACAGACGTAGTATTGCAAACTACTCACCATGCCCCGCATCAATCTCACGCACTTCGGCTTTACCCCCACCGAGAGCCTCGTCTACGAGGTATTGCTGACGGGTGGTCCGGGTACCGGGTACGCCATCGCTCGCTCTGCCGGGCTCGCAAGGGCCAACGCGTACAGTGCCTTGGAAGGGCTGGTGGCGAAGGGAGCGGCCCGGGTCGAGGGCGGACGGCCTAAGCGCTACCGTCCAGAGACCCCTGCGGCGCTGATCGCACGCATTTCGACCGACCACGGCCTCGCCATGGAACGACTGAGCAGCGACCTCGATGCGGTGACGGTCCCCGCGACGACCACCCTGGTCGAGGTAGAATCCGGACGGGCCGTGCTCCAGCTCATCAGTCATGACGTTACCCGGGCCACAGCCTCGGTCGCACTGCTGGCACCGTCGGACGCGTTTCCTCTCCTGGCCCCGGCCCTCCGGCGTCCGTACGCGACCGGGATTCCCCTCGTCCTTTGTGCGACCAGCCCTGTGGAGCTCGGCTTTGGGGTCGTCGAGGTCGTGGCCGGTTCCAACCGCTGGCCGGGCATGCCGATCATTAGCGTGGTCGACGACAAGAGCGCCTTGATGGCGGCCCGACAGGGCACGCAGGTCCGTGGGCATTGGAGCACCGGACCGGCCTTCGTGGCGGGCGCCCGCCTTGCGCTGGAACAGGTTCGCGGCAGACCATGACAGAACCTCTTCATGCCGCGATGGCCGAGCTGCAGCGCGAGTATCTGGCCGAATTCCCCGAGCGCCTCGACGAGCTCCGTGCCGATATCTCCGCCTTTCGTGCGCTGAGGCCCGAAGCGGCGGCGTCTCTCAAGACCCGCTTTCACCGGCTCGCGGGCTCCGGTGGGTCGCATGGCTTCCCCGAGATCAGCATCGTAGCGCGCGAGATGGAGCAGTGGATGGCGACCAAGCCGGCCCCGGGCGAGTCGCCTCGTTTGGATGCGGCGGTCGATCGCCTCGCCGCCCTGTTCCGCCGGGCCCAGGCGGCCCTCGGCGCTCCCCCTCGGACGACGGACGGGCGGCGACGGGCCATCCTCATCATGCCGCCATCACCCGATGCCGATCGCCTTGTCGCCTCCCTCGAGGCTGAGGGGTACCATGTCCGGCGCGGCGACCGGCACGACGATCCCGCGGCGATACCTCCGGGCGAGCGGCCGGATCTCCTGGTGATCGGCACGGCTGCCGGCGAGGGCGACCCCTCGGCGATCGCGTCCATGTGGACGGCACGGAGCGTTCGTCCACGGGCGGTGGTCCTGATCGAAACCCTGCGTGCGGTGGACCGCCTGCGCGCGATCGCGTCGGGTATCGACGCCGTCGTCGCGGTCGAGCGCGTGCTCGAAGACCTGCCACGCTACGCCCGCACGCTGGCGCAGGCGGGCGCACCCCCGTCCAGCATTCTCCTGGTGGAGCATGACACGGAGCGGGCGGCCACGGTCGCCCGCAGCCTCGAGGAGGCGAACATCCGGGTCGTGCGCTGCGCCCTGGCGCAAGCGGTGCAGGAGCTGCTGGACCGCGAGGTGCCCGGGCTCATGGTTCTCGCCACCACCCTGCCCGACGGCAGCGGCGCAACGGTGGCGCGGATCGTCCGGGAGGACCCGCGCTTCCGAATGATGCCCATCGTCTTCCTGGGACCCGACGATGTGCCAGAGCGGATTGCGGCGCTCCAGGCGGGAGCGGACGACTACCTCACGGCACCTCCCGATGCCGAGCTGCTGCTGCAGACGGTCGTAATGCGCGCGGAGCGGGGTCGCCGACTTCGCGAGCTCCTCCTGCGTGATCCCCTGACCGGATTGCTCAACCACGCCACGATCGTGGGCGAGCTGGAGTACGCAGTGGACTACGGTCGCCGCCATGGCGGGGCACTCTCGCTCCTCGTCTTCGACTTCGATCGTTTTCACGACGTGAACGAGCAGTTCGGCCATCTGGTGGGTGATCAGGTGTTGCGCCACATCGCAAACGTCTTCCGCGCCAACGTGCGCGCGAGCGATCTGATCGGCCGGTTCGGGGGAGAAGAGTTCGCGATGGTGTTGCGGGGGGTCGGCGCCGACGGTGCCGCCGTCGTCGCCGCGAAACTGCGGCGCGTGCTGGGCGAACAGTCGGCAACGACCGCCGAAGGCGTCATCATCCCGCTGCACGTGAGCGTCGGCTGGGCCTGCTTTCCCGGCCACGGCACCACCGCCGGGGAGCTGGTGCATGCGGCGGTGCGAGCGATGCAGCGGGAGAAGGCGGCGAAGGGCTGACCGGGGTCAGACACACCTGAAAAGCGAACAGGGCCTGGTGGAGGGGTGAAATGTCGGCCTCGCCACCAAGCCCTGTTCGCTTTTCCGATCGCCGTGGCGGCGCTAGTGCCGGAATCCTCCCGACAGCGGCATGACGTCGCGGGGGTTCTTCTCATCCCCAAACAGGAGTCGGCCTTCGCGGAAAGTGGCGCCCCGGAGCGTGAGCGCGAGCACCTCGCCCAGTTCCGAGACCAGGTGCACCTCGATCTTGTCGCGCACTTCCTGGGGCAGATCCTCGAGGTCGGGCTCGTTCTCCCGGGGGAGAATGATCCGGGTAATGCCCGCCCGGACCGCGCCCAGCACCTTTTCCTTCACGCCGCCGATCGGGAGCACCCGCCCCCGAAGCGTGATCTCGCCGGTCATGGCGATGTCGTGACGCACGGCGCGTCCCGACAGCGTGCTCACCACCGCGCTCGCCATCGTCACCCCGGCCGACGGCCCATCCTTGGGGATCGCGCCCGCCGGTACGTGGATGTGGAGGTCCCGGTCGAACATCTCGTCCGGGATCTGGAGCCCCGCCGCGTGGGAACGGGCGTAGGTCCAGGCGGCGCGGGCCGACTCCTTCATGACGTCGCCCAGCTGGCCCGTGAGGACCAGCTCGCCCTTGCCGCGCATCGTGCTCGCCTCGACGAACATGATGTCACCGCCCGTCGGGGTGTAGTACATCCCGGTCGCGACCCCGACCTCGTCGTGGCGCGCCATCTTCTCGGGATGGACCTTCGGACGGCCGAGCAGGTCGTCCACCATCGCCTTGTCCACGGTGATCGGCCCGGTCTCGCCCGAAGCGAACTTGCGCGCCACCTTGCGCGCCAGTCGGCCGATCTCCCGCTCGAGCTGACGCACCCCGCTCTCGCGGGTGTAGCTGGTAATGACTTCCGCCAGGGCGTCCTCGGCGATCGCGAGGTTCCCGGGACTTACGCCGTTCTCGGTGAACTGCCGCGGGATGAGGTACTTCCGGGCGATTTCCTGCTTCTCCCGCTCGGTGTAGCCCGCGAATTCCACCACTTCCATCCGGTCGAGCAGCGGCCCGGGGATGTTCTGGATGAAGTTGGCCGTAGCGATGAACAAGACCTCGCTCAGGTCGAATGGCACGCCCAGGTAGTGGTCCACGAACGAGTCGTTCTGGGCCGGGTCGAGCACCTCGAGCAGCGCGCTCGCCGGGTCTCCCTGGAAGGAGACGCCGAGCTTGTCCACCTCGTCGAGCAGGAACACGGGGTTCTTCGTGCCCGCCTGTTTCATCCCCTGGAGGATGCGCCCGGGCATAGCACCCACGTAGGTGCGCCGGTGACCGCGGATGTCGGCCTCGTCGCGCGCCCCGCCGAGTGAGATACGGACGTACGTCCGCCCCATCGCCCGGGCAATGCTCTTCGCCACGGACGTCTTGCCGACGCCGGGCGGTCCGACGAACAGCAGGATCGGGCCGCGGGCCCGGTCGTCGTCGTTGCCTTTCACCGCCGTGTTCGGGCCTGGGATGGTGGCCGTGGCCTGCGGCGCGTTGGTGGACTCGCCCTCGGCTACTTCCGCCGCCTTCCGCTCGGCCTTGACCTCATCGGCCTCGCCCGTCTCGGCAGCGCCGTCCTGCTGCATGCGCAGCTGCCGCACCGCCAAGAACTCGAGCACGCGGTCTTTCACGTCGCCGAGGGCATAGTGATCCTCGTCGAGAATCGTCTGGGCCTCGGGAAGCGAGAGATGCTCCTTGCTTCGCACGTTCCACGGCAACTCCACCACGTTCTCGAGGAACGTCCGGATGACCTGGCTCTCCATCGACTCGCGGCCGATGCGCGTGAGCCGGCTGAACTCCCGGTCGACCTCCTTCCGGGCATCCGGCGGCAGGTCGAGCGACTCGATCTTCTCCCGCAGCTCCTGGAGGTCGTCGCGCTCGTCGCCTTCGCCCAGCTCGCGCTGGATGGTCTTGAGCTGCTCGCGCAGGAACATCTCGCGCTGCCGCTCGCCCAGCTCCTCCTGCACCTGCGACTTGATGTCCTCTTGGGCATCGAGCACGCCGATCTGCCGCTGGACGTGCACCAATACCCGGCGAAGCCGCTCCTCGACGCTCAGCGTCTCGAGCAGCGCCTGCCGCTGCGGTGGCGTGATGTCGATGTAGCCCGCCACCAGGTCGGCGAACCGGCCGGGCTCGTTGACGCCCGCCAGCACCTGCTGAACGACTTCGTCCGGCAGGCCGGACTTCTGGCCCAGCTCCGCGGCCCGGGCGCGCGCCTCCCGATGGAGGGCCACGAACGCCGGATCCTCGGGGTTGATGGGCAGCATCTCCTCGGCCTCGCGGACCACCGCCTGGAGGTAGCCTTCGCGCTCGCTGTAGTGGATCGCGATGCCGCGTTGCTCGCCGTGCAGAAGGAGCTGCATGCCCGACAGGCCCCGCTGCAACTGCCCGATCTTCGCGATTGTTCCGATGGTATAAAGAACGTCCGGGTTCACGCTCTCGACGTTCTGCCGCTGGGACACAGCGAACACGAGCCGCTCCGGCGTGGCGAGTGCGGCCTCGATAGCGCGCAAGGTCGCGGGGCGGCCGGCGCCGATCGGGGCGGTCACCCCCGGGAACAGCACCACCTCTCTGAGAGGCAGCACTGGCAAGGTCATTCGTTCGGCCATGTAGAGACTACTCCTTCCAAACCTCGTGAATCGAGGAAACTACGGTCCAGCGTGATCGCGGCGGGAAACGCACTGAGCGTGCCACCACCTTCCATGTTCTCCGGACCGTACTACCAAACAACTTAGGGGTCCAGCCGGTTTCCGGCCCGCGCCGGTGCGGCAGAGGCTGCCGACAGGGCACCGGCTCCCGCTGCCAATTTGACGGCGGCGCATCACCGTGGAGCCACTGATGCCCGATTTAGAGCAGTCGACAACCAGCTCGGCTGGCCGCCGGGCAGGGGCCTATGACGGAACGACGTGAGACAGAGAGGCGCCGCAGCGGGGGTCAGTTCAGTTGCCGCTGGCCGTGCGCGGGTACAGATTGGGTGCCATGTTCAGCGGTTCCAACACTTCGCGTACCACTCCCCGCTGCGCATCGGGGGACTCTCCGAACCGCCCCGACCATGACCGACTCGGCCGATAAGCCCCTGGCGGCGCGCTTGGCCGATGCGCTGGGCGACGCGTATACCATCGAGGGGGAGATCGGCCGCGGGGGCATGGGCGTGGTGTACCGGGCCCGCGATGAACGTCTCCAGCGGCGGGTCGCGATCAAGGTGCTGCCCCCCGAACTGGCCTTCCAGCGCGACATCCGCGAGCGCTTCACTCGTGAAGCCCAGACGGCGGCCCGACTTTCCCACCCCAACATCGTCCCGATCCATACGGTCGGCGAGGGCCAGGGCCTGGTCTACTTCGTCATGGGCTATGTGGACGGCGAGTCGGTGGCCGCCCGCATCCGACGCCGTGGCAAACTGCCGGTCGATGAGGCGCGTCGCATCATGATGGAGGCGGCGGACGCGCTCAGCGCCGCCCATGCCCTGTCCATCATTCACCGCGACATCAAGCCCGACAACATTCTGCTCGAGGGTCCCCGGGGCCGGGTGATGGTGACCGATTTCGGGATCGCCAAGGCCCTCTCCTCCACCTCGGGCGCCACGCTCACCGGGGCTGGGGTGGCCATCGGAACCCCGGCGTTCATGAGCCCGGAACAGGCCGCCGGCGAGCGGGACATCGATGGAAGGTCGGATGTCTACAGCCTGGGCGTGGTGAGTTATCAGATGCTCACCGGCGAGCTTCCGTTCAACGCGCCCACGGTTGCCGGCATCCTCATGAAGCAGATCACCGAGCCGGCCCCCGACCTGCGGGGCCGCCGCCCGGATGTGCCCGAAGACCTCGCGCTGGCTGTGAGCCGGTGTCTGGAGAAGGACCCCGAAAATCGCTGGCCGAGTGCCGATGCTCTGCGCCGCTCGCTCGAGAGCCGGTCGGTTAGCGGATACCGGCCGACCGGAACGACCTTCAGAGGGCAGCAACCCAGCGCTGTCCCCTCCCCACGATCGCTAACCGGCAGTCGCGCCCGACCCGCCGGGGGCACGGCCGACCGGCGCGATTTCGGGGCCCGACCGATTCCCGGCCAACGCCCAGTGCCGCCGGTGGCGACACGCGGCGATGCCGCCCGCCGGCGCGATCTGGGCAATCGGCGCGGTCGCGACCGCGACAAAGACCTCGTGCCGGACACCGGCGAACCGAAGATCGTGCAGCGGGTACGCGGACAGTTCGCGAGCTGGGCCGCAGTCAGCCTGGGATGTCTGGGCATCAACATCGCGACCGGGATCCACGATCCCTGGTTCCTCTTTCCCATGTTCGGCATGGGCATCGGGGTGTTCCGCGGATACTCCCAGCTCTGGCAGTCGGGTTACAGCTGGCGAGACGTGCTGACCCGCCCACCGGCGCCCGACGCCATCGAGACCACGATGGTAAAGGGCTCGGCGCGGCTCGGGCGGCAGCTCCCCCCTCCCAGACCCGAGGAGTTCGGGGTTCACCTGGGCTCGATCCAGCAGGTCCAGGGGGACCGGCAGGCGATCCTCAAGCTGCTCGAACGGCTGCCGGCCTCCGAACGGAAGATGCTGCCCGAAGTTCAGCAGACCGTGGACGCACTCTACGAGCGCGCGACGGATCTCGCCCGGACGCTGCACGCGCTCGACAGCAGCATGAACACCGAGGAGCTGGTGCAGATCGACGAGCGCCTGGCCGCGCTGAACCGCGAGCCGGACGACCCCGAGCGCGCGCGCCGACTGAACCTGCTGGGGCGCCAGCGTCAGGCCATCGTCGACATCCAGAGCCGCCGCGGCCAGGTGGCCGGCCATTTGGAGTCCTGCGTTCTGGCGATGCAGAACGTGCGGTTTGACCTGCTGCGCCTGCGGTCGGCCGGGGTCGCAGCCGTTCTCGGTGATCTGACCCAGGCCACCCAGCAGGCCAAGGCGCTTTCCCGAGACGTGGACAATGCCATCGCCGCGGCCGGCGAAATCCGCGAGGCCATGCGTCCCTAGCCTGCACCACGCGCTTGTTGCGGTTGCCCAGGATTCTTCCTCCAACGCCTCAGAACTTCGCGATGTCGATCATCGCTTCCTCGAGATCGTCCACCTGAGGCAGGATGACGTCCTCAAGCTCGGGTGCGTAGGCCACGAAGGTGTCGGTCGAGGCGACCCGGCGTACCGGCGCGTCGAGATGGCTGAACATCTCATCGGCGATGCGGGCCGCGATTTCCGCACCGTACCCCCAGGAGAGCGAGTCCTCGTAGGCCACGATCACCCGATTGGTCTTCCGCACCGAATTTCCGATCGTCTCCCAGTCCACCGGCGAGAGTGACCGCAGATCGACCACCTCGGCGCTGAGCCCGTGCCGCTCCTCCGCCTGCTTGGCGGCCCAGAGGGCGCGCTGCACCAGTGCCCCGTAGGTGATGACGGTCAGGTCGGTGCCCGGCCGGACCACCTTGGCCTTGCCGAGCGGAATCATGAAGTTCGGCCCGGGATTCGGCGCCTTGTTGTAGGTCTGGCGATAGAGATGCTTGTGCTCGAGGAAGAGCACCGGGTCGTCGGCGCGGATGGCGGTGCGCAGGAGGCCATTCGCATCGAGCGCGGTTGCCGGACAGACCACCCGGAGACCGGGGATGCCGGTGAACACCGCGGCTCCCGTCTGCGAGTGGTAGACCGAGCCACCCTTGAGGTAGCCGCCGTAGGTGACACGCACGACCACGGGGGCGGAGAAGGCGTTGTTGGAGCGCCAGCGCATAAGCGCGAGCTCGTTCCGGAGCTGCATGTAGGCGGGCCAGATGTAGTCGAAGAACTGAACCTCCACCACCGGCTTGAGCCCGCGCGTGGCCAGTCCGATGGCCCGGCCGATGATGTTGGCCTCGGCCAGCGGGGAGTTGTACACCCGGGCGCTGCCAAACGCACGCTGTAGGCCCCATGTCACCTTGAAAACACCACCCTTGCCCTTCACGTCCGGCAGATTGCCTTCCCGGCTGCAGTCGGCCACGTCCTCGCCGAACACGACGATGCGCGGGTCGCGCGCCATCTCGTCCCGGAGGCAGACGTTGAGCAGATCCACCATGGTGGTGGGATCTCCGGTGAAGCGCGGATCGTCCTCGGTATCGAACTGCTCGGAGGTCGGGTCGACATCGGGCGAGTAGACGTAGCGGAAGACGGTATCGGTTGCCGGCTGGGGCGAAGCGAGGGCCGTATCGGCCGCGCGCTGCACCTCGTCGGCGACCTCCTGGGCGATCCGATCGAGCTCCGCCTGGGTCGCAATGCCTTCGTCCAGGAGGTACTTCGGCAGCCGGTTCAGCGGGTCGCGCTCGGCATCGGCCTGGCGCTCGGCCGGCGGGCGGTACTGCACCTCGTCATCGGAGAGCGAGTGGCTGTACGGGCGGATGACCTTGGCATGCACCAGCGCCGGTCCCTTGCGGGCGCGCGCGTAGTCCACCGCCTTCACCATGGTATCGTACGACGCCAAGACATCGCACCCGTCGACTTCCTGGATGAACAGGCCGGGGAACCCGGTAAGCAGCCGCGATACTGAGCCGCCGGGGGTGTTGATCTCGACCGGCACCGAGATGGCGTAGCCGTTGTCCTCGACCAGGAAGACGACCGGGAGCTTGAGGTTCGTGGCGGTGTTGAGCGCTTCCCAGAACTCGCCTTCGCTGGTGGTGCCGTCGCCAGTGGTGCACAGCACGACCTCGTCGCCGTGGATCTGCTCCTCCCGATCAGCGATGCCTTCGATGCTGCTGTACCGCAGCCACGCTTCGGCGCAGCCCACGGCCTGCAGGAACTGCGTGCCCGTCGGACTGGACGCGCTCACGATGTTGAGCGCTTTCTGCCCCCAGTGAGAGGGCATCTGGCGGCCCCCGGAATTGGGATCGTCGGCCGCGCCCACCGCGGAGAGCAGCTGCTCGGTCGCCGTCATCCCCAGGCCGAGGCAGAGGGCCCGGTCGCGGTAGTAGGTGTAGAACCAGTCATACGCCGGACGAAACACCTTGGCGGCGGCCACCAGCACGGCCTCGTGCCCCGCTCCGGAGATCTGGAAGAAGATCTTGTTCTGCCGCTTGAGCTGAATTTCCTTGTCGTCGATCCGCCGCGCCAGCAGCATGAGACGGTACATCTCGAGCAGGTCCGCCTTCTCGAGCTTGGCGGCGGCACGGGGTCGGGGGGAAGTTCGTGTGGCCATCGGACTCGGGGGAGAAGGTGCGATCGCCGGTCGGATCTCCGCGAAAGATAGCCCCGCGAGCTCGGTCCTAGCGAGTTCCGCTGCTCAGGGCGATCAACGCGGTCCGCTGATTCTCCAGCCTTGCGACGGCGTGGAGCGGATCCAGGTTGGTCTGACCCAGTTTCGCGCGATTTCGCGTGATATACGATGCGCCCGGCCAACCACGGTGGCCCGGACCGAGGTCACCAGGGGAGCAGCGCACAGGCTTCGAGACGCGGGCCGACCTTGCACATCACCGGAGCTTAGTGAGCCGACGTACCGCCTCGAGCTTCTCAAGTGCGCTGGCGCCCGATGCCGCCGGGGCCACCGAGAACAGGTCGCGGATGTCGAGCAGGATCTCGAGCATGAGCTGGTCGCGCATGTACGCGCTGTCGAGGTCGATCATGCGGTTGTCATCGCCCGCGGCTTTGGCGCGGTCGTAGGACTCCCGATAGATCGACTCCAGATTGGCGAGGATGCGTTCGCGGGCGCGCATGGTGTCTCCGAGGTCGCGTCAAGTATAGCCCGGCCCGGGACCCGGGAGGCACGCAGGCGGCGCGGTCACCTACGATGTCGGCTTCCTGCACCGGCTCGGGAACCCTCTACGGGTACCTGGTCGAGCGACCGAAGCCTTCGGGCTATACTTAGCGGACGCGGCCGGTGCGCCCCGCGCCGGCCTTCGTCTTTTTGCGCCGAGCCCGCCATGACGCTGCACGGAACCAAGGTTCTCCTCTTCGCCGGCCCCCTCTACGAAGACCTCGAGCTGTGGTATCCCAAGATCCGCCTGGAAGAGGAAGGCGCGCGCACGGTCGTCGCCGGCACCGGCGAGCGCACCTACCAGGGCAAGCGAGGCTACCCGCTCACGGTCGACGCCAACGTCGACGATCTTCGCGCCGACGAGTTCGACGGCCTGGTCATCCCGGGCGGCTATGCGCCCGATATCATGCGCCGGTCGAAGAAGCTGCTGCAACTCACCCGCGAGATCTACGAGGCCGACAAGCCCGTCGCATTCATCTGCCACGCCGGCTGGGTGCCGATCTCCGCCGGCATCGTGCGGGGCAAGCGCGGCACCAGCGTGGGCGCCATCAAGGACGACCTGGTCAACGCCGGTCTCCTGTGGGAGGACAGTCCGGTCGTGGTGGACGGCAACCTGATCTCGAGCCGCACCCCCGCCGACCTCCCGCAGTTCATGCGCGCGCTGATCCGGGCGCTCGCCGCCCGCGCAGCGGAGGCCAACGCGGGCGAAACCGCGGCCGCGGGGCGCCGCTGACATGTCCATTGCCGACGAGCAGCGGCGAGTGGATGCGTGGGTGGGCCAGTTCGAGGAGGGGTACTTCCACCCACTGACGAACATCGCCCGGCTCGCCGAGGAGGTGGGCGAGCTGGCCCGCGAAATGAACCATCGGTTCGGCCAGAAGACCAAGAAGCCGGGCGAGGTCGAGGGTGACCTGGCCATGGAAATGGCCGACATTCTCTTCGTCATCATCTGCATGGCCAACCGGGAAGGGATCGATCTTCAGGCGGCGTTCGATCGAATGATGGCGAAGGTGGAGACGCGGGATCGCGATCGGTGGACGCGAAAAGACGGTCGCACGGCAGCACGGTCGGATGGTCAGTGAAGGCATCGAGGCTCGTCGGGTGACCTCCTAACACCGGTCGACCGTCCGTTCGGCGCCGGACGATCGGGACCAAGCGCTTACTCCCACTCCTCCGGTGCGCTCTCCAGTTCCGACAGCAGCACGAGGTAACTCTCCCACCGGTCCCGGGCGATGGCCCCGCCCTCGACCCCCTCACGGACCCGGCAGCCGGGCTCGGTGCGGTGCCGGCAATCGGCGTAGCGGCAATCGTTCAGGAACGGCCGGAACTCCGGAAAGCAGGTGTCCAACTCGCCTGGATCGATGCCCCAGAGCCCCACCTCGCTGAACCCGGGTGTATCCACCAGATAGCCGCCGGCCTCGAGCGGCAGCATGACCGCCGAGACCGTGGTGTTGCGGCCGCGGCGCACCTTGGGGCTGATCTCGCCGGTCCGGAGCGCGAGGCCGGGCTGCACCCGGTTCAACAGGCTCGACTTGCCGGCTCCCGATGGACCGGTCACGACCGACACGTGGCCGGCCAGCGCCGACGCGAACGCGTCGATGCCGTCGCCGGTGCGACTGCTGGTGGCATACACGGTGTACCCCGCCCGCCGACAGCGGTCGGCCAGCTCGACCCCGGGGTCGAGATCGATCTTGTTGACGACCACCGCCGCCGGGATCTCGTTCGCCTCGGCGACGACCAGCAGGCGGTCGATGAGCTGGGAGATCGGCGCGGGATCGCGCGTGGCAGTGACAACGAAGACCTGGTCGACATTGGCGGCGACCGGACGGGTACCGCGGCCTTCGGGGACGCGGCGCTCGAGCAGTGCCGTTCTGGGCTCGACCCCGACGATGGCATGGAGCCGCGAGTCGGCGTCGGGCTCGAGTCGCACGCGGTCGCCAACCACGACCCGAGCCGTATCGCGCTTAGCCTTCCCGGCGAGCACCGCGCGAATCTCTCCCTCGCCAGTGGCCACGCGGTACACGGACCCGTCCCGCTCCAGCACGGTGCCGAGGCGCGCGGTCACCACTCCGCGGGCGCGCGCGCGATCGCTTCGTCCAGCGCGGCTTTCACGTCGTACAACGACAGCGCCTCGAGCCTGGCCGCAGCCTCCGCCTCGGTGCGACCCCAGCCGAGCGTCTGGGTCTCGACGTGTCCTTCCGGGCGGTCGCCGGCCGGCGACCAGCGGACGAACAGCAGGGCCGCGCCGTAGAGTCCGCGCACGTCGGGCTCGGGGTCCACGTACACCGCGACCGAGTAGGCGCGGCCGTCGCTCCCGCCGAACGCCGCGGCGCGCTCGTGCTTGGCCATGTAGCCGCCCAACGTCAGCTCGCTCATCGTCCCGGTAGCGACTCCCGCACGAGGTTGCCGAGCAGAAACGCGATGTTGGCGGGCCGCTCTGCCAGCCGCCGCATGAGATAAGGATACCACTGCGTTCCGAAGGGGATATAGACCCGAAGCCGGTGCCCCTCGCGCCGGAGGCGCTCCTGCAGGTCGCGCCGCACGCCGTAGAGCATCTGGAACTCGAACCGGTCGTTCGCGAGGCCGTGCCGACGCACGAAGTCCCGGGCGTGGGCAATGATCGCTTCGTCGTGAGTCGCCAGACCGGGATAGTTGCCCGCCAGGAGCAGGCGCTCCATCAGCCGCACGTAGTTGCGGTCCACCTCGGCCTTTTCGGGGAAGGCGACGCTCGGCGGTTCCAGATAGGCGCCCTTGCACAGCCGCACGCGTGCCTTGAGGCCGATCAGCCGCTCGATGTCCTGCTCCGATCGGCGAAGCATGGACTGGATGACCACGCCGCAGTGTTCGCCGAAGCGGTCGAACAGCCGCCGCTCGAAGAACTCGAGCGTCCGCTGAGTGTAGTCCGAGCCCTCCATGTCCAGTCGCACGAACCCCCGGAGGGCGGCCGCCTTCTCGAGGATCGCCGTCATGTTGGCGACACAGAGCGCCTCAGAGATGTCCAGGCCCATCTGCGTGAGCTTCACCGAAACGTTGACCTCGGTGCCGCTGGCTGCCATCCGGTCGAGCATGCACAGGTACTGATCGCGCGCCGCGGTGGCTTCGGCGGCCGCGGTGACGCTCTCGCCCAGCAGGTCGAGGGACGCGGTGATGCCGCGTCGGCTCAGCTCCCGGGCGGCGGTGACGGCGTCCTCGATCTTCTCGCCCGCCACGAAGCGCGAGGCGAACCGGCGCGCGAGGCCGTTGCCGCGGACGAAATTGAACACACCCCGCCGCTCGGACAGCCAGAGCAGCCCCTGTCGCAGGATCACGATCGCACCTTGTCGAAGGCCGAAACGGACGGCGCTGGGCCGTCCGGAACGCCCCCGAAGGTAGCGAGGCCCCTCCGGAGGGAGTAGAGGCCGCCGAGCGGTGAATCTTTATGCAACCCTGTGATTGACGTCACCTTACGGGTCTCCCGGGTTGCGGTCCGAGGCGAGATTTTGTGTCGGTCCGCACGGCCGGCCGTGCGGGAGCCCGCGATCTTCTCGCCGTGCCGACTACGTAGTCGCGAACGCCTGCGACCCGGACGCCATGTCTCCACGAAGCCGCCGAAAACCGTCGCCGTCCCCTGCCCCGCCCGAGTCCGCCCAGGCGGCCGGTCTGCGGTACGTAAGCGATGCGACGCCCGGCATCCGTCGCCTGCGATCGGGACGTGGCTTTCGGTACGTGGCACCCGATGGCAAGACCGTTAAGGACAAGGGCGTACTCGACCGCATCCGCCGGCTCGCCGTCCCGCCGGCCTACACCGACGTGTGGATCTGCCCGGTCACCAACGGCCACCTGCAGGCCACCGGACGCGACGCACGCGGACGCAAGCAGTACCGCTACCACCCACGCTGGCGGGAGGTGCGGGACGAGACCAAATTCGGCCGGATGCTGGCGTTCAGCGAAGCGTTGCCGTCCATCCGACGGCAGGTGGAGGAGGACCTCGCGCGTCCCGGCCTGCCGCGGGAGAAGGTGCTGGCGACGGTCGTGCGGCTGCTCGAGTGTACCGGGATTCGCGTCGGCAACGAGGAGTACGCGCGCAGCAACCGGTCATTCGGGCTCACGACTCTGCGCGATCACCACGTCGAGATCAGCGGATCCACCCTCAGATTCGAGTTCCGGGGCAAGAGCGGGAAAACCCACAAGGTGGCGTTGAGCGACCGGCGGCTCGCGCGGATCGTCGCGCGGTGCCAGGCGGTGCCCGGCGCCGAGTTGTTTCAGTACGTGGACGATGACGGCAACCGGGTGGCGATCGGGTCGGGGGACGTGAACGATTATCTGCGGCAGGTCACGGGCGAGGATTTCACGGCGAAGGACTTTCGGACCTGGGCCGGGACGCTCCAAGCGGTCGCCGCGCTCGAGGCGGCCGGGCCGGCTCCCTCAGGCCGCGAGACGAAGTCGGCGATTCTCCGCGCGATCGACGAGGTGGCCAACCGCCTCAACAACACTCGGGCGGTGTGCCGAAAGTACTACATCCATCCCGCCGTGCTGGAGCAGTACGAGGCGGGCACGCTGCACGAGTCGCTCGGCAACGGGAGGCCGCCGAACTCGGCGACCCCCAAGCTCGAGCCGGGGGAGCAGGCGCTCGTGCGCCTGCTCAGGGCGGCGGCGGAAGACGTCAGGGGCGGGGGTATCCGCCGCCTCCGCCTCCACCCATCCCGCTGCCACCGGTCCCGCCGGTGCCACCTGACCCGACCGTGACCGTGCCCGACATGACCGCACGGCCGTGGACCTTGCAGAAGTAGGTAAAGGTGCCGGCGGTCCCGAAGGCACGTTGGAACGTTCCCGAGTTCTGGATGTTGGAGGTGGGCCCGTCGTCGAACGTAACGGAATGCGTCGTGTCGCCGGCCGCCCATTGCCAGGTGACCGTGGTGCCCACGGCCACGGTGAGCTGGGCCGGGTTATAGAAGTTATTGCCCACCGTGACCGTGGCCGTCGATCCGCCGGTCCCGGTGGTGCCGGGGCTCGGGGCGGTGGGCATGTTCGATCCACCCCCGCCGCCACACGCGGCCAGGGAAAGAAGGGCCAATCCGCTGAGCAAGATGCGTCCGCGCATACGTCCTCTCTGTAGAGCCGGTCATCATATCCCAACTGCATGAGTAGCACAGACCGGCGCAATGGTCTTGCACGCCCTGAGCGGATTTGTGCAACCCGAGCGCGCGCAGCATCTTGGAACGAGAAAAAGAGGTGCGCATGACGGACAGGACGATCACGATCGACGGCTTCACGGTCCGCGAAGGGCGGCACGCCGCGGGCAGCAGCCTCCCCTGGCACCGACACTCGGGTGCTACCCTGTGCTTCGTCTACGCGGGCGGCTTCACCGAGCGCTTTGCCGGAACCATCCTCGAGTGTGTTCCGGGAACGCTCAAGGTGACCCCCGCGGAGGAGCCGCACAGCAATCGCTTCGGCCGGGAGGAAACCCGCGGGCTGCTCGTCGAGGCCGACGCCGGCGTGGTGGGGCGGCTCGGGACGCGGGCGGAAGTGCTGGGGCACCGCGCGAGCTATCGGGACGAGCACCTGAGCTGGCTTGCCTGGCGGCTGCTCGCCGAGGTCCGGCACGCCGATTCCGCGGCCGCGCTCGCCATCGAAGGGCTGCTGCTCGAGATCCTTGCGGGACTGGCGCGTGCCCGGGATCTGCGCCTGCACGGCAGCACACCCCGCTGGGTGGTCGAGGCACGGGACTACCTGCATGACCCCGGCGAGATCGGCAGTGTCGGCGAGCTGGCGGCGGCGGTGGGGGTGCACCCGGTCACGCTCGCGCGCGGCTTCCGCAAGGCGTATGGGTGCACGGTGGGAGCGTATCTGCGGTGGCTGCGTCTGGTCCGGGCCGCACGGCAGCTGGCCGAGACCGACGCGCCGCTCGCGGAGGTCGCGATCGCGGCCGGGTTCGCCGACCAGAGCCACTTTTCGAACGCGTTCCGTCGCGAGACGGGCCTGTCGCCCTCGGCGTTTCGGCGCCTGGTCCGCCCGCCCGGAGCCGGCGACTCGCCCTGAGCCTGCGCCGCGCTACGCCCCGGCGTCCTCCGCCGAGAGGTGGTCGATGACGCGGGTCAGCGCATCCGCCTGAATGTCGAAGTGGGACCGGTGCCATGCGGGCACCCCGGCACGCAGGATGATCGCCTGGGGCGACGCGTGCACGACACCCAGCCGTTCGGCCAGCGCGCGCGAGAGCGGGCGATGCTTGATCACGTCCACGAGATAAATCGGAATCGCTCGAAGCCGCCGGAAGGCGAGGACTTCCTCGTACGCGAATCCGCTGGTGGGACAGATCGGGCTGTGCTTGTACAGCAAGGCGAGCGGCGCAGCGAGAAGCGGCGGCAGGTCGGCGTCGGTGACGATCGCGTGCATGCCGCAACCTACACCGTCGCCGCGGGCAGGGGCTATGTGAGCCGCATGCGCTCGCGGAGGCGACGGAACCGGGGGTCGCGGCGGAGCGTGTCGAACACCGGTTCCACATCGAGGTAGGCGAGCCAGCCGCGGCGCTCCTCGTACGCGCGCTCGAGCCAGCCGAACGCGCCGTCGGCGTCATCCAGCGCCGCGTGCAGGGTCACCAGCGCCACGGGTGAGACGTAGCTCTGGCGGCGCCGCTCCTCGAGCTCCGTGAGGATGGCTCGTGCCTCGGCGGTGCGTCCGCGGGCGGCGGCCACCGTGCCCAAGCCCGCTTCAGCGAGCGCGGAGCCGGCCGAGACCCCGATCGCCTCCCGAAACGCCCCCGCCGCTTCGTCCCATCGTCCCTGTTGGAGGTAGGCCAGGCCCAGCAGGCGGTGCGTCTCCTCGGCGGTCGGATCCATGGCCAGCGCTCGCCGAAGCTGCTCGAGCGCCTGCTCGGGCTGACGCGCGTAGTAGAGCAGCCACCCCATCGTCCGGCGGATGGATACCGATGCCGGGTCGAGCGCAACCGCCCGGCGCGCCTCCGAGAGCGCGAGCTCGATACGGCCCATTGCGATCTGGAACCAGGCGTGCCACTGGCGCGCCACGGAATAGCGCGGGTTGAGCTCGAGCGCGCGGGCGAAGTGCCGCCCGGCCCGGGGCCAGTCCCAGTCGTACACGAAGGTCACCCATGCGAGCGAGGTGTGCGCCTCCGCCAGCGACTCGTCCAGCGCGAGCGCGCGCTCGGCTTCCGCGCGCGCACGCTCGAGACCTTCCCGCACCGGGATGTCGCGGTAGTCGAGCTGGAGCGCGTAGGAGTCGGCCAGTCCGGTATAGGCCAGGGCGTACCCGGCGTCTTCGGCGATGGCGGCCTCGAAGAACCGGATTCCCTCGGCGAGCGATCCCCGCGTCCGCCGATTCCAGGCATAGCGCCCCCGGAGATAGAGCTGGTACGCCTTGAGGTTGGCGGTGTAGCGCACCGGCACCGGCTCGCCGAGGTCGTGGAGCAGCGTGGCCCGGAGGGTGTCCACGATGGTGCGCGCGATCTCGTCCTGGAGGGCGAACACGTCGGCCAGCTCCCGGTCGTACCGCTCGGCCCACAGCGTGCGACCGTCGCGGACGTCGCTGAGCCGCGCCGTGATCCGGAGCCGGGTGCCCGCGCGGCGCACGGAGCCCTCCAGCACCACGCTCACCCCGAGGCGGGCGCCGAGCGTCCGCACGTCCTCGCGGACGCCCTTCAGCGCGAAGGCGGATGTCCGCGAAGCGACCTCGAGGCCCTCCACGTTGGTGAGCGCGGTGATGAGCTCCTCGGTCATCCCGTCGCTGAAGTACTCGTTCTCCGGGTCGGCGGTCGCGTTGACGAAGGGCAGCACGGCGATGGCACGCGCCCCCGGGGGGACGCCCGGCGCCCCGAGCACGTCGACGGTGGGCGCGTCGAGCGCGGCGACGAACTCGCCCATGCTGGAAAAGCGTTCTGCCGGCGCCTTGGCCAGCGCGCGCTCGAGGGCCCGCTCGACCGCCACGGGCACGTTGGGCCGCCGCGCGCGGATGGGCGCGGGCGGCTCGATCGCATGCCGCGCCATGGTGGCCCGGGCGCCGCTCCCCGCGAACGGCGGCTCGCCGGCGAGCATCTCGTAGAGCACGCACGCGAGGCTGTATTGATCCGTGCGACCGTCGACGCCCGACTCCGCGCTCGCCTGCTCCGGACTCATGTACGCGGGCGTTCCCACCGCGAAGCCGTGATCGGTGATGTACGGGTCGCCGCCGGCCGCCGACAGCGCGGTGGCCACGCCGAAGTCCGCGATGACCGGCTCGCCTTCCTGGAGCAGGATGTTCTCGGGCTTGATGTCCCGGTGGATCACTTCGAGCCGGTGGGCATAGCCCAGGGCCGCCGCCAGAGCGCGCGTGAGCCGGAGCGCGACGTCCAGCGGCAGCGGCCCGTCGCGGGCGAGCCGGTCGCGCAGCGTCTCGCAGCCGGCGTAGGGCATCACGAAGTAGAGCAGGCCGCCACACTCGCCCGAGTCGTGCAACGGAAGAATCTGCGGATGCGCGAGCCGGGCCGCGATCCGGATCTCGCGCAGGAAGCGCTGCGGCTCGTACGCGGTGCCGGTGTCGGGTCGCAGCACCTTGATGGCGACCTTGCGCGCGTGCTTCAGGTCCTCGGCGAGGTACACGGTCGCGGCCGCGCCCCGGCCGATCTCCTCCTCGATCCGATAGCGGTCGTCGAGCGCGGCTTGCAGGCGTTCGGTGATGTCGGGCACAACGCGCTCGGGTTCGGGCCTCGCACACTTGGATCCGGTGGTGTCCCTGGAATCGAATCGGCCGTCCCCTCGGGGACAAGGCGCGTGGTCCGCCCGGCGATGGGCGGCTATTCTTCGGGAAGCTTCAGTGCAGCGGCAGCGGCAGCGGATGGCCCAGGCGACGTTCCGATCAGACGGTGACTCTCAGGCCCGGCGCCCGGCCGGCGAGGGTTGGGCCGGTGCCCCCGGCGAGGCCGGCGCGGCGCGGCCCCTTCGAACGGTCATCGTGGACGCGGACACACTGGCCCGCCGCCACCTCCGTCAGTTGCTCGAGGAAACATCGGCGGCGGACCTCGTCGCCGAATGCGACGCCGGCGCCCAGGCGCCGGAGCTCATCGCCCTCGCCCGTCCCGATCTCGTGTTTCTCGAGGTCACGCTCCCCGACACCGACGGGTTCGCTCTCGGCGCGCGGATTCGCCCGCATCTCGGCGTGGGGCTCGTCTACGTCTCCGACCGGCCGCACGGGGCGCTGCAGGCGTTCGACGTGCACGCGATGGGCTTCCTGCTCAAACCGGTGGCCCGCCGCCGCCTGGCCGGGCTCCTGGAGTACGCCGCGTCGCTGCTCCCGAGCGAGTGTCCCGCCGCGGTGGAAGCGCGGCTCATGACGCTGCTGGATCAGCGGGACACCGAGCGCCAGCGCCGGGCGCGACTCCTCATCCGTCATGCGGACGGCGCGTTCTTCCTTCGCACGGATGCGGTGGACTGGATCGAGGCGGCCGGCAAACTGGTGCGGATCCATGCCGGGCGGCAGGTCCACGAGCAGCGCGAGGCGCTGGCGCGGATCGCGCGGCATCTCGATCCGGACCAGTTCGTGCGGATCAGCCGCTCCGCCATCGTGAACATCGACCGGATCCGGGAGATCCAGCCGTGGTTCCACGGCGAGTCGCTCGTGATCCTGGACGACGCTTCGCAGGTGCCGACCTCGCGGCACTATCGCGCGAACCTGCGGCGGCTGCTGGGGCGGGACGAGCCGTGAGCCCGCGGTCGCTGCTCGCGCGCGCGGCGTGGTGCGCCGTCGTGGCCGGGGCCGCCTGCCGCCACGCGCCCAAGACCCACCCCGAACCCCTCGCCGCGGACACGACCGACATCCCGCTGGACGTCACCAATCATAACTGGCTCGACGTCACGATCTACGTCGTCCGCGACGACGAGCCGGTGCGCCTCGGCGTCGCGAGCGCCGCGAGTCAGGCCAGCTTCACGCTCCCGGCGCGCCTCATCGGGCAGGGACACGAGATCCGGCTGCTGGGCCATCCCATCGGCGGCGCGGGCGGCACCATCACCGAGACGGTGACGGTACAGCCCGGGCAGTGGATCGAATGGACGCTCGAGAGCGATCTCAGCCGGTCCGCGATCGGGGTGTACTGAGCATCACTGCGGACGCGGCCCGCTCGCGGCCGTGCCGCCCCCGACGACGCCACCGCCCCCGGCGATAGCCGCGGTCGCGGCCACCACGCCTGCCGCGATCGCACCGCCAAGCAGGCCCGTCCCGCCCACCGACATCCGCCGCTCCTGCAAATCTCGGACGAAACGCCGCGGCACCGTCACCGACTCGCCCTGCCAGTCGTCATGGACGCCGCGGAGGTTGTCGACCCCGACCACGGCCAGCGTGACCGCCGACGTGTCCGCCCGCGCCACGGTTCCGTAGAGCACACCCACGTCCGTTCCGACCCGCCCGGCGAGGGAATCCATCCCCATGTCGGTCAGCGTCAGCTGCACGCGCGTGCCCGCCGCCGGCACGGGGGGCGACAGCGGGCGGTAAGTGTAGCAGCCGCCCAGGAGCAGCGCGGCTGCGAGCGCAGGGCGCCGCCTCAATTGGCGAGCGGCGACGACGACGTGTAGTTGAGCGGCGGGCATGGGTTCGGGTCGTTGGGGTTCTGTCCCGTCGGCGACACGTTCGGCGTGTTCGGGTTCGCGTTGATCTCGGTAATGCCGTACGGGAGCCGCCCGGGATTCGGACCGGCGCCCGGTGCGGTGCTGCCTACCGGCGGCGCCGGCGCCAGCGACGGGAGGCAGGTCCGCTTGTAGTCGTTCCACGCCTCGATGTTCAGGAACTCGTCGAGGTACTTC
This sequence comes from Gemmatimonadales bacterium, assembly GCA_051955835.1. GTDB lineage: Bacteria > Gemmatimonadota > Gemmatimonadetes > Gemmatimonadales > GWC2-71-9 > CAVVWJ01. The sequence continues at coordinate 43,577 of JBQCGH010000030.1, read as the reverse complement.
TCCTCCATGACGTTCTGCAGCGTGGCCGTGGTCGGGCCCAGCGGCGGAAACACATTTTCGGTGAGGCCGCGGGCCCCGTACCCGCGATTGGCCCGCGCGGCGTCGAAGAACGTCTGGGCCGCGCCGCCGGTCTGCAGGGCGGCTTCGGCGCCGATGAGCTGGGTCTCGTCGTAGGTGATCTCCGGCTGACGGAAGTCGCCGGGGTCGATGTTCGGGTCGATGAAGTTGAAGCCCGAGTAGACGGCCACGCTCGCGCCCGGGGGCACGACGCCGTTGCCCGGGTCGCCACCCGGCGCCACCTGCAGATTCGTCGCGCCCGCCGGCCGGAAGCCGAAGAAGCCGAGCGGCGCGCCGGTGCTGTCGGCCGCGGGGGTGAAGTAGAAGTTGATGCGGGCGGTGTCCTCGATCCCGGCGCCGATCCGCCGCTTGAGGATGTCGATCATCGCGGCGCCCGGCGCGATGTCGCCGCGCGTGGCCATGAACTGCCACCAGATGTTGTTGCCGTTCGGCGTCGCGTCGGCGAACCAGTTGAAATCGTTGCCCGGCGAGCTGATGCCGAGCGGGACCTCCGCCAGCGCCGCCGCGTACGCGCCCGGATTCACCTCGGCCATGTGCATGTAGATGCGCGCCTTGAGGGAGTGGGCAACCTGGGTGTACACCTCCCGCAGCCCCGCGGCGTCGCGGCCCTGGTAGATCAGCTCCGCGTTGTCCTGCGGCGGTCCGAGATTGGTCGGTCCCGCCGCGGGGAGATAGATGGTGATCGCGGAGTCGAGCTGCGCGATGAGGTCGGCGAAGACCTGCAGCTGCGGGTCGAAGGCGGGCGTGACGTTGTTCGAGTCGGCCGCTTCGCGGTAGGGAACGTCACCCCATACGCTCGCGGCCATGTCCATCACCAACGCCTCATACACCTTGCCGATGCCGATGTAGAGCGAGTCGCCGACGGCGCGGGCGAGCTGCTGCATCTTCCGGATGTCGAGCAGGCCCCCACCGCCGTTGTTGGTCCGGTTCGAGCCATATACCGAGGTCCAGTACGGGTCGATCGTCACCGGGTCGATGGTGTAGCGATCGTACCCGATCTGCTGGCGCGAGTTGCCGGAGATCTGCTGTACGTACATCGCGGCGTTCCGCGCGATCTGGCCCTGGAACTGCACCGCCTGTGCCGCCTGGATGCCGATGTAGAGCGGTCCGGGCCGCGTCAGCTTGCTGATGTTGTTGGGATCCTGGGACACCCCGGGCCCCTGGAGATAGTCGTTGCACGCCGCCCCGCCGACCGCGAGCGCCGCGACGACGGCAATAGCCCAGGGACGAGTCTTGGCAGTCATCGTGGATTCCTCCGCGCCAGCATCAGCGGTTGAGGGTGAGTGAGAGCACGAACGAGCGGACCTGGGGATCGTTGAAGTAGTCGACGCCGCGCACCGAGGTCAGCGAGCCCAGGAGGGACGTCTCAGGATCGATCCCCTTGTACTTGGTGAAGGTGACGAGATTCCGTCCCGACAGCCGGACGTCGATGCTCTGGAAGCCGAACAGGCGATTCACCCAGCGCTGATCCAGCGTGTACCCCACCGAGACCTCCCGGAGCTTCACGAACCCGGAGTTCTCGATGAAGAGCGAGACCGGACCGTTGAAAACGCCGCCCGGTCCGGTGAACCAGGCCTCGTTGAGCGGCACGGCCATGCCGGCACCCGGGCCCGCAACCTTCTGGTTGGACAGGTAGGTCTGTCCAAAGACGAAATTGCCGCCATCACGCAACTGCTGCGACTCGAGCGAGGTGCCGAAGTGGTCCATGGCGCCGCGCGTGCCGTCGTAGTTCTGGCCCCCATGCCGGATGTCGAGCAATCCGCTCACGGACACCTTCTTCCACCGGAACGCGGTCCGGAGCGAGCCGGTCCAATCGGGGTTCGGGTCGCCGACCACATAGTTGTTGGACGCGTCGACCTGGGGGTAGCCGGTCTGGTCGATGTAGAGCGCGCCGGCCGGCGCGCCAAGGCACGCGCCCGCCGTCTGGTCGATGTTGACGTTGTTGATCACGAGTCCGCGGCCGCACCGGACGAAATCGGTGCCGTAGAACACGCCCACCGGCTGGCCCTGAATGGCCACCGCCTGCACGCCGAGCCCGTTGGTTCCGCCGCTGAAGGGGAAGGGCGCGAACTGCACGCCGGCGAGGTCGGTCGTGAGGCTCCGGTTGTGCGCCCACTGCGCGCCGACCTCCCAGGACATGTCACGCGTGGTCACCGGCCGGACGTTGAGGGCGAGCTCGAACCCGATATTGCGGAGCGAGGCCGCGTTGGCGGGCTTCTCCGTGTAGCCGGTGCTCCCGGCCACCGGCACGTTGAGGATGACGCCGGTCGAGTTATCGCGATAATAGGTGATGCCGAAGTCGGCCTTGTCGGCAAACAGCCCGAGATCGGCCCCGGTCTCGAACTCCTTGACCCGCTCGGGCCCGAGATTCTCCGTCGGCAGGTTGTATCTGGTCACCAGGCCGCCGACGCCGGCGATCTGGGTCGAGCTGGCCGGGCCGAAGCCGCCTTCCGCGAGCGTGACCGAGTTGAACACGTTGGCGAGCAGGTAGGGCTGCGGCTGAGTGCCGCTCTGACCGTACGCCGCCCGCAGTTTCCCGAAGGTGAGCCAACCGTTGTCGTTCTGCCCGCCTCGGAAGAACGTCCACGCGGCGCTGGCCTTGGGGAACCAGCTCCGACGCTGCGTCAATCCGAAGCTCGAGGCGCCATCGTTCCGAACCGCGGCGGTGAGGAAGAGCTGGTTCCACAGGTCCGCCGTGGCCTGCGCGAAGTACGATTCCAAACGGACCGTCTGCCGGAAATCGTCCGGCGGCAGCTGCGTCGCCGTGTTCCCGAGATTGAACGGCTGCGGGGCGATGAGGCCCACGCCGAGCGTCTGGCGGGTCTGGTACCCGTTCGAGTTGAGGTTCTGGCCGACGGTGAAGGTGCCCGACCACGCGGGATTCAGCTTGTAGTTGGCGGTCGCCGTCAGATTGTTATCGATCTCCGAGGTGCGGATATACCCGGCGTTCACCGCGCCGACCCCGTTAGCGCCGGGCACCGTCGTATTCGAGGTCTGCCACGGCCACCCCTCTGTACGCTCGTCGTTGGAGTAGTCGAGCCCCAGGGTCTCGTTGAACTTGAGCCAGTGGGTCGCGCCCCAATCCGCCGTGACGTTGCCGAACGTGCGGCCGACCTGCGACTCGGCAACGTTCTCGTTCGCCGAGAAGAACGGATTGTCGTACAGCCGGCCTTCCTGCTCGGAGCCCGGGCCCGGGTTGGGGAACCGGAACGAGCGCTGCAGGCCGTTCACCAGGAACGGCATGTTGTCGAAATTCGGCGGCGTGCGCCACGCACCGAGCAACAGCCCCTCGGTGCTGTTCCGGCTCACGACCGACGCGCCCTGGTCGTCCGTATACGACACGTTGGCGCCGACCTTCAGATTGTCGAGGATTCGCTGCGATCCATTGAACCGCACCGCGATCCGGCGGAAGTGGCTGTTGGGTCCGACGATGTACCCGCGATCGTAGTTGTAGCCGCCCGACAGGTAGAACGTGGTCCGGTCGGTGCCACCCGAGATGGTGAGCGCGTTGTCGGTGATCCAGCCGTCCTGGAACATCTCCGCCGAGTGATCGAAGATCGGCGTGCCGGGCGCGAGCAGCGGTCCCCAGCTCCCCGCCTCGGAGAAGCCCACGATGCAGTTCGTCTCACCGCCGGGCACGCACGAGGGTGGCGCGCCGCCGGTGCCCAGCCCGTACTTGGTCTGGAACTCAGGCAGGCGGCCATGCTCGTTCAGGCCGATCGAGCTCCGCAGGGAATAGCGCGTGGGGCCTGGTTGGCCGTGGCGCGTGGTGATGAGTATGACACCTTGGCCGGCGCGCGAGCCGTAGATGGCCCCGGACGCCGCGCCCTTGAGGATCTCCACATTGGCGATGTCGTCCGGATTGATGTCCACTGCACGATTCGAGGGCAGCGCGCTCGAGTTGAGCGCCGAGTTGTTCGGGCTGTTGAACTGGATCGAGTTGTCCACCGGTACGCCGTCCACGACGATGAGCGGCTGGCCGTCGGACGCTGTGATGGTCGTGGGCCCGCGGATCTGGATCTGCGAGGGTGCGCCCGGCTCGCCGGACGCCGAGGTGACGTTCACGTTCGGCGCCTTTGCCGCCAGCGCGTTGATGACGTTGGGCTCGTTGCTTCGTGTGATCGCGGTCGAGTCCACGGTGCTTCGACCGGTGCCGAGCTTCTCCACCTCCGATACGGTGCCGGCGCCGGTCACCACGATCTCGCCGAGCTGCAGCGGGTTCTCCGCCAACCGGAAATCCCGGGCGACCTGTCCGGCGGTGAGCGTCACTCGCGTGGTCGATGGCTTGAAACCGACGGCTCGGACCGACACCGTCACCGGGCCGGTCGGCACCCGCGCGCCGGGTATGGTGAGGGTGTAGCTCCCGTCGGGCCGGGTGGTGGTACCGGCGTTGAGCTCCTGCACGAGTACGGTGGCCTGGCTGAGCGGCGCGCCCGCCGCGCTGGTGACGCGTCCGTGCAGCATCACCGGCTGCTGCTGACTCAGGCCCGGTCGTGCGAACAAGGCGAGTGCGCCCCATGCGAGCAGCGCCGCACGACGAAGAATGGTCATGGTTGTCTCCTGTCGACGCCGAGATCTGGCGGGCCACGCGCGGAGGGATGTAGAGCGGTTGAGGACCAGCGGGCGGCTGCGACAGCGGAGCTCGGCGCTACGACCTCTGAAGGCTGAAGGACCTGTCGCGGTCGACGGCCCGACGCGACCGGTCGAACATAGGTCGCGCCGTTCCGGCCATACAACGATTCAGTCGCGAGGCGGTCGTTTGACGGAGCGACCTGTACCGCGCCCGTCGCGAGACGCCCGAACGCCGGTGTGAAACGGTCGGGTCCGGGCGTGACGCATGTCACTCGTCGGAGACACAATGTCGCGGGCGGCAACTTCGCGTCGCGATCGCGGGTCAAAAGTGGGATCGGGCGACGTCGCCGGATGGATCATGGGGTCGCGCGCGGCCGCGCCGCGGCGGTCGATCAGGCTGGGTAGTAGCGTCCGCCGTGCAGGATGGTCGTGATGAGGCTTCCAGCGGGGGAGAAGCGCGCGCCGTGCACGTCCTCGAGGTCGCGCAGCGTATCGACCACGCGCTGCGCACCGAGATCGTCGATCAGACGGAGCGGGCCGCCGCGGAACGCGGGAAAGCCGAAGCCGAACAGGGCGCCGATGTCGCCGTCGCGGGCGCTGCGCGCCGCGCCGTCCTCGAGCGCCATCGCGGCCTCGTTGAGCATCGCGTAGACCAGGCGGCGCTCGATGACGCCGGTGTCCGCGTTCTCGATGGGCCGGATGCCGAGCAGCGCGTACGTCGAATCGTCCACGCCGGCCTTGTGGCCGTGCTGATATCGGTAGAACCCGCGTCCGCTCTTGCGGCCGAGCCGGCCGTCCGCGAGCAGCCGGCTCAGCGTCTCCGGCGGGCGGAGCCGGTCGCCGAAGGCTGTGTGCATCACCTGGCCGGCCTTCTGCGCCACGTCGAGGCCGACTTCGTCGAGCAGCGCGATCGGGCCGACGGGAAATCCCCAGGCCGTCATGGTCCGGTCGATCACGTCGATCGGCACGCCCTCCGCGACGAGAATCGCTGCCTCGTTGAGGTAGGGCGAGAGGATGCGGTTCACCCAGAACCCCGGATGGTCGGCCACCACGATGACCGTCTTGCCCATGCGGCGGCCGAACCGCACGGCGGTCACGATCGCCTCGGGATCGGTGGCGTCGGTCGGAATCACCTCGAGCAAGGGCATCTTCTCGACGGGAGAGAAGAAGTGCATGCCGAGCACGCGCTCCGGCCGACGCGCGTCGGCCACGATCTCCCGAATCGGGATGGTCGAGGTATTGCTCGCGAAGATCGTCTCGGGCCGGGTCACCGCCTCGACCTCGGCGAGGACGCGGCGCTTGAGCGGCAGATCCTCGAACACGGCCTCGATCACGAGGTCCGCGCGGCCGAACCCCCGGAAGTCGTCGCCGCCCGTGAGCAGCGCGCTCACCCGTTCGTACTGCGGCCGGGTCAGCCGGCGCCGCTTGTACCGCTCGGTGACGATGCTCCCCGCGGCCTTGAGACCCCGACCCACCCTGCCGAGGTCGGCGTCTTTGAGGCGGGTATCGACCTCGACGTTGGCGACCGCCGTGCCGGCGATGCCCGCGCCCATGAACCCGGCGCCCACGATCCCGAGGCGCCGGATCTGCCGGGGGACGGCACTGCCCGGCGCAATCCCGTCGTCCTTCTTGAGCGCGGCGGCCGCGAAGAACACCTGCACCAGCTTGCGCGAGACCTCTCCCACCGCCAGCTCACCGAAGGCGCGGTGTTCCGCCGCGAGCCCGGCCGTGATGCCTTCTTCGAGGCCAATGCGGACCGCCTCGAGCGCGCGGAGGGGTGCAGGATAGTGGCCGCCGCTCTTGTCACGCACGCGCTTCTCGGCCGCGCGATAGACCAGCCGCCGGCCCGCCACGGTCCGATCGAGCGCGAGACCGGGGAATCCGCCCGTGGGCTTGCGCTGTGGCACGCCCTCCCGCGCCAGCCGATCGGCCGTCGCCACGGCCGCCGCGCGCAGGATGCTGGGGGGGACCAGCTCGTCGACCAGCCCGAGCCGAAGCGCCTTGGCGCCGCGCTCGCTTCGCCCGGTGAGGATCATGTCGAGCGCTGCCCGAGCGCCGATGAGCCGGGGCAGTCGCTGGCATCCGCCGGCCCCGGGAATGAGGCCGAGCTGCACTTCGGGCAAACCGAGCTGGGTCTTGGGGTGATCGGTAGCGATTCGATAGTGACAGGCGAGGGCCAGCTCGAGGCCGCCGCCAAGACAGGCGCCGTGGATCGCGGCGACGACCGGCGTGGACAGGGTCTCGACCCGGTTCACCATCTCCTGTCCCTCGAAGCTGAGCCGCTCTGCCGCGCTCTCGGTGGTGAGCGCGGTGAACTCCTCGATGTCGGCGCCGGCGATGAAGGTGTCGGGCTTGCCCGAGATGAGGACGGCGCCGCGGATCGTGGTGTCGTCGCGCAGACGGATGAGGAGGGCCTCGAACTCGACCTTGACCGCGTCGCTCAGCTTGTTGACCGGCTCGCCCGGCAGGTCGAAGGTGACCACCGCGATCCCGTTCTCGACGACCGTCGTGAACGCGGACACTAGGCGCGCTCCAGGACGAGCGCGTGGCCCATGCCCCCCTGGGCGCAGATCGAGATCAGTCCGAACTGCACGTCACGGCGGACCATCTCGTTGGCGAGCGTGGTCACCAGCCGGGCGCCCGTGGCGCCGAACGGGTGCCCGATGGCGATGGAGCCCCCCATGACGTTGGTCCGATCCCAATCCACCTCGCCAACGGGCCCTGGAAGGCCGAGCCGCTCCGCCCACGCGGCGGACGCCCATGCCTGCACGTTGCTCAGCACCTGCGCCGCGAACGCCTCGTGGATCTCGACCAGGCCCACGTCGGCCCACGCGATCCCCGCGCGCTCCAGCGCACGGGGGACGGCGTAGACCGGCCCCATGAGCAGCTGCCAGGCGGGATCCACCGCCGCGACAGCGTAGCTCCGAAGGAACGCGAGTGGGCGATAGCCGAGAGCCGTCGCCTTGTCTTCGGCCATGAGGAGCACCGCGGCCGCGCCGTCGGTGAGCGGGGAGGAATTTCCGGCGGTCACCGAGCCGTAGCGTCGGTCGAACACCGGACGAAGCTGCGACAGCGCCTCGAGCGACGTGTCGGCGCGAATCCCGTTGTCGGCTTGGACCACCTCGTCCAAGTCGCGGCCCCCGAACCAGGGGGCGATCTCCGCAGTGAGCCGGCCGTCGGACGTCGCGGCGGCCGCGCGCAGGTGGCTCCGCAGCGCGAGGCGGTCCTGCGCGTCGCGGGAGATGCCGTTCTCCTTCGCCATCTTCTCCGCCGACTGGCCCATGGTCTCGCCGGTCGAGGGCTCGGCGACAGCGGGGGTGACCGGGACCAGGTCGCGCGGGCGGGTGCGGGCCAGCGTGCCGAGCCGGCGCCCCATGGTCTTGGCCTTCCCGGCCTCGACCAGGATCTGGCTGAAACGGCGCGAATGGAGGACCGGAATGTCGGACAACGACTCGACGCCGCCCGCGAGGATGACGTCCGCGTGGCCGAGGGCGATCTGGTCGGCCGCGTTGGCGATGGCCTGCGCGGCCGAGGCGCATGCGCGGTTGAGCGAATAGGCCGGCACGCTGGGCAGGAGCTGGGGCAGGAGGCTTACCTCGCGCCCCACGTTGGGCACGCGCACCGACGGCACGACTTGGCCGAAGACGACCTCGTCCACCTCGCGTCCGTCGAGCTCCGCGCGGACAAGCAGCTCGCGCGCGGCATGGCGCGCCAGCGCGGTGGCCGAGACGTCGCGGAAAATGGTTCCGCTTTTCGCGAACGGTGTGCGAAGGCCCGCCACAATGGCCACTCGTCGTCCGGGCCGGGCGTCGTGCATGAGGTCCCGAAGGTGAGCGGTGAGGGGGTCAGGAAACGTTAAGCGGTGAGCGGTGAACGGGAAAGCCGCACCAGACGTCCGGTGTGCCGGTCCCGCTCACCGCTTACCGCTCACCGCGCACCCCTTAGATTTCACTCCCGAACGGCCACGATGCTGGCCACCGCGCGCCATCGCTCCGCGTCGACGGGCTCGAGCGCCTCGCGCCCGTGCAGGATTCTGAGGGGCGCCGCGAGTCGGGCCAGCTCGCCCGGCCGGAGCAGATGATCCTCCGAGGCCGGCCCCCAGCCGAGTTCGCGCTGGCCGGTCAGAAACGATTCCATCATCAGCAGGCCGCCGGGCGCCACGAGATGGCGGATCTCGGGCATCCGCGCACGGGCAAGATAATTGAAGACCAGAACCGCTTCAAAACGTCCGAGCTCGGGCCACGGACCCTCGAGATCCACGACCCGCCAGTCCACGTCGAGCGCCTGGGTCTCCGCGTGCTCGCGCGCCGTGGCCAGCCGGGTCTCGTCGCGGTCGAGGCCGAGCACCCGACCGCCCCGCATCGCGGCGGCGATGCTGTGGCGCCCTTCGCCGCAGGCCAGGTCGAGGACGCGCATCCCGGGCCGGATCCGATGAGCGTACCAGAGAAACCAGGTGCTGGGGCGGGCCAGGCGTGGGAGCGGAGGCAGGGTCACGGCGGTCGATCCTCAGTGCGGGCCACGCTGGAGCAGCTCACGGCGGAGCCTGCGGACCTGCTCGTCATCGGCGGCGGCATCACCGGCGCGGGCGTGGCGCGGGACGCAGCCATGCGCGGGCTTCGGACGGTGCTGGTCGAGCAGCACGACTTCGGCTCGGGCACTAGCTCGCGCTCCAGCCGGCTGGTACATGGCGGCCTGCGCTACCTCGAGACCGGCGACTTCAAGCTGGTGCTCGAATCCAACCGCGAGCGGCGGGTCCTGCTCCGGATAGCGCCGCATCTCGTGTGGCCGCTGCGGTTCATCTTCCCGGTGCACAAGGGCGACCGCATCCCCATCTGGCGCCTCGCCGCGGGCATGTGGCTGTACGATGCGCTCGCGCTGTTCCGCAATGTGCGGATGCACCGCATGCTGGGCAAGCGCGCGCTGCTCGAGGCCGAGCCGATGATGCGCGAGCGCGGGCTCGTCGGGGGCGCGCGCTTCTACGACGCCCAATGCGACGACGCCCGCCTCACGCTCGCGACGGTGCGCTCAGCAGTCCACCACGGCGCGTTCGCGGCGAACTATACCGCGGTACGCGCGCTCGAGCGCACGGCCGGCCGCGTAGTGGGCGCGCAGCTCGAGGACCGCCTCACCGGCACACGCGCCGCCCTCAGGGCGAGCGTCGTGGTGAACGCCGCCGGGCCCTGGGCCGACCGCGTGCGGCTGCTCGAGGACTCCGGGGCCACGCCCCTGCTGCAGCCCACCAAGGGCATTCACGTCGTCGTCGACCGGAGCCGCCTCGACCACCGCGACGGGATCGTGTTCACCAGCCCGATCGACGGGCGCGTGCTGTTCATCCTGCCGTGGAACGATCGGTCGTACATCGGCACCACCGACACCGATACCGGCGAGCCCCCGGACCAGCTCAGCGTCTCGCCCGACGATGTCGTCTACCTGCTCCGCTCCGCCAATGCGCGCTTTCCCAGCGCTCGGCTCGGCCTCGAGGATGTCCGCGCGTCCTGGGCCGGGCTCCGGCCCCTGCTGGCGGAGCGGACCCGGAAGACGGAATCCAGCCGGTCGCGCGAGCACGCCATCGTACGGGGCGCCGGCGGGATGATTACCGTCGTGGGCGGAAAGCTCACCACATATCGAGCGATGGCCGCCGAGGTGGTCGATCGGGCCGTCCGCGAGCTCCGGTTCAAGGACGGCCGTGCCCGCGCCGAAGGCGGCCGCACCGACGAGGAGCCGCTGCCCGGCGGCGAGGCCGCGGATCTCACGTCGTTCCGGGAGCGCGGCCTCGAGCTCGGGCTTGCGCCGGAGAGCGTGGATCACCTGCTGCGGAGCTACGGCACCGAGGCCGCCGGCATCTACAACCTGGGCGCCGGCGAGCGGCGACTGCTCCGCCGCTTGTCGCCGCGGCACCCCGCGGTCGAGGCGGAGGTGGTGCACGCGGTGCGGCGCGAGCTGGCGCAGACGGTCGAGGACGTGATGGTGCGGCGCACGCACATCTACTACGAAACCGATGACCGCGGGATCCAGGCGGCGCGACGGGTGGCGGAGCTGATGGCGCGCGAGCGGGGGTGGGACGAGGCGCGGGTCGAGGCGGAGGCCGCGAGGTACCTCGAGTTTGCAGGCGGGTGACCGAGGCGCCCGCCCGCGCGACGCCTACTGCTGTTCCGTGACGGTGACGGTGCCGACCATGCCCACGGCCTGGTGGGCCTGACAGTGATAATGATACGTGCCGGGCGTCGTGAAGGTGAACTGATACTGGTGAGGCGCGCTCGCGAGATCGCCGCTCGCCGCCGGGGTGCTGCCATCATCAGGGACCACGTTGTGTCCCGCGGCCCCGGGTGCCCAGTCCCACGTGACCGTGGTGCCGGCAGTCACCGTGATGTCCGCCGGATCGAACCGATAGCCTCCGTTGCCATCGGGGCTCCGTACTTCGACGACCGTGCCCGCTGGGCCAGGGCCGGTGGCCGTAGCGGTGAACTCGACCGGCGACCCGGAGGCGCCGCTCAGGCTGGCCGTTGCCGTCTGGGTGCCGGGCGTGTCGCCCAGAGTCCAAGTCGTGGTGCTCACGCCTTGGTCGTCGGTCGGCTGGGTGACCGGGGCGACGCTGCCCGATCCGGCCGCCCATGTGATCATGACGTTGGGTGCCGGCGACCCGTTCTGTGTGACGACCACCCGGAGCACCTCCGGTAGCGCTTGGCTCGCCGGTCCGGTCTGCGCATCGCCGCTCTTGGTCGTTGTCTTGGCGATGGTCGCCGTCGAGGACGGTCCCGAGTCGTCGCCGCCCCCACACCCACCGATTGCCGCCGCCGCAAGGAGCGCGACTGCCCATCGCGGGATTTCCGTCAGCCTGCGCATGTGCCACCTCCGGAGTGAGCCCGAACGCTGATCGTCTAGGCTACCTGCTGCAGGAGTCGCCGCAAGTCTGCAGGACCGTGATCGTACCCGACATGCCGACAGCCCCGACCGCTCCGTGGGTCACGCAGTGGTAGCGATAGACCCCCGGCGTCTCGAATGTGAAGCTGTGATAGCGCGGGTAGTCCACCGGCGGCCCCGAGGGCGGCGGGGTCCCGCCATCGTCCGGGAGCACGTTGTGGCCGGAGCTGCCTTCCGCCCAGAGCCAATTCACCGTCTCGCCCGCGGCGATCGTGAGGTCGGCCGGCTCGAACCGGTTGCCGCCGGCGCCGACGAGCACCGTATTCCAGGCATGCGGGTCCGGGGTGGCAATCGCAGTGAAGGTGACCGAGGCGGGACCCGCGGAGTCGAGCGAGGCTCTCGCGATCTGCTGGGCGAACAACGGCTGGAGCGCCCATCGCGCGCGGCTGATGCCGTCCGCGTCCGTGACCGGGGACGCCGGAGCGAGGCTTCCCTCGATCGTCTGCCACACGACGAAAACCCCCGCCGCTGGCACCCCGCCCCGGGTGACCACCACGCGAAGCTCGTGGGCCAGCGTGGTTCCGGCCACCCCTACCTGAGTGTCTCCGCTTTCCTGCTCGGCCTTTGCGATCGCCAGCTCGCCCGGGTCAGGGGCGGTGCGGTCGCCGCCGCCGCACCCTGATAGCAGCGAAGCGAGCACCATTGGTCCGATCACGCACGGCCGCGCCAGTCGCATGGATCAGCAGGGGACGTCGGGACAGCCGTCGCATGGACGCTGAGCCTCGGTCGTCCTGCCCGGTCGGTGCCGGACTGTTATCTTCCGGGCATCCTCCTTTCAGGGTCGTCGGCGCGCCGGCGGCCCCTGTCGTGTGCTCCCAGCCGGGATGGTGAACGTCGTGGACTTCAACGTGTTCGAGACCGCCAACGCCGGATTCGCCCAGGCGATGTACGAGGAATTCCTGCGGGATCCCGCGGCGGTCGGGCCCGAGTGGCGCCGGCTGTTCGAGAGCGGGATCGTCGGTGTGCGTCCGGAAGGCAACGGTACCTCGTCATCGACCCCGCGGCCGGCGGTTGAGCCGCGCCCCGCCGTCGCCCCGGCCGCGGCACCGGCGCGTCCGGCTTCGACGACGGTTCCGGCCGGCGCCTCGCCCATCAAGGGGCCGGCCGCGAAGCTGGTCGCGAACATGGACGAGAGCCTCACGGTGCCCACCGCCACGACCTTCCGGGTGCTTCCCGTCGCGGTTCTGGAGGACCGGCGGCGTGCCTTCAATGCGGGGCTCGCGGCGGCCGGGAAGTCGAACAAGGTCTCGTTCACCCACCTGATCGCGTTCGCGCTCGTGCAGGCCACGAAACAGCATTCGGTGATGGGCCACACCCTCATGATGCACGAGGGCGTGCCGCACCGGGTGACGCCCGAGGGCATCGCGCTCGGCCTCGCCGTGGACGTCCAGCGGAAGGACGGGAGCCGCGGGCTGGTCGTGCCCGTGATCAAGCGCGCCGACACCATGGATTTCGCCGCGTTCCATGCAGCCTACGAGGCGCTGGTCGAGAAGGCGCGCAGCAACCGGCTCATGCCCGACGACTTCGCCGGCGCCACCATGTCGCTCACCAACCCGGGCGGCCTGGGCACGGTTGCGTCCGTCCCGCGGCTCATGGCCGGTCAGGGCAGTATCATCGCCGTCGGCGCCATCGGATATCCCGCTGAGTTCTCCGCCGTGCCGGAAGAGCGTCTCCGGGAGTTCGGGATCAGCAAGGTCATGACCGTGACGAGCACGTACGACCACCGCGTCATCCAGGGCGCAGAATCGGGCGCGTTTCTCGCCACGCTCGATCGCCTGCTCCAGGGCGACGAGGGGTTCTACGATCTCGTCGCGGAAAGCCTCGGCCTGGGCGAAGCGGGCTACCAGATCTCGCGGCCGACCCCCGCGGCACAGCCTGGCCGCGAGGCGGCCGGACCGGTTGCGCCCGAGATGCTGTACCATGTCGCCGCGGCGATGGCGCTGGTGAAGGCATTCCGGATGCATGGCCACCTCGCCGCGCACCTCGACCCGCTCGGCACACCCCCTATCGGCGACCCCGCCCTCGATCCCGGCCCGCTGGGACTGACGCCCGAGGTGATGGCGGCCATCCCGTCCAAGGTGCTCCGCATCGCGGTGCCGGGCCGGACGCTGGCCGAGTCCCTCCCGTATCTCCAAGCCACCTACTGCGGCACGATGGCCTACGAGATCGAGCACATCGCCACCCACGAGGAGCGGGTCTGGCTCCGGGAGAAGATCGAAAGCGGCGCCTACCGCCAACCGATGGGGACCGAGCAGCAGCGGTGGCTGCTCCAGCGGCTGACCGAGGTCGAGACTCTGGAGAAGTTCCTCCACAAGGCCTATCTCGGCCAGAAGCGATTCTCGATCGAGGGCGTGGATCTCCTGGTCCCCATGCTGGATCTCACGATCGGCCTCGCGGCCGATGAGGGCGCGCGCGACGTGGTGATCGGCATGGCGCACCGCGGGCGGCTCAACGTGCTGGCGCACACCGTCGGACGGCCGTACGAGACGATTTTCGCCGAGTTCGAAGGCGGCCGGAACGTCGAGGGTGGACAGCTCAGTCCCGAGGGTGGCACCGGCGACGTGAAGTATCACCACGGCGCGGAAGGCGCCTACAAGAGTCACGGGGGCAAGGTCGTCACCGTCATGCTCTCTCCGAACCCGAGTCATCTCGAGTTCGTGGGGCCGGTGGTGGATGGCCGGGCGCGCGCGAAGCAGACCCAGCGGCGCGGGCGGGAAGCGCACCACGACCCGACGGCCGCGCTCCCGGTCATCATCCACGGCGACGCCGCGTTCGCCGGCCAGGGCGTGGTCGCCGAAACGCTCAACCTGGGCGCGCTCAAGGGGTACCGCACCGGCGGCACGCTCCACGTCATCACCAACAACCAAGTCGGCTTCACCACCGACATGGAAGACGCGCGCTCGACCCGCTACGCCTCCGACCTGGCCAAGGGCTTCGACATCCCCATCATCCACGTGAACGCGGACGATGCCGAAGCCTGTCTCAGTGCCGTCCGCCTCGCGATGGCGTATCGCGAGCGGTTCAATCAGGATGTGCTCATCGATCTCGTCGGATACCGGCGCCACGGCCACAACGAGGGCGATGAGCCGGCGTACACCCAACCGCTCATGTACGACCGCATCAAGAGCCATCCGACCGCGCGCGAGCTGTATGCGCGGGCGTTGGTGGCGGCCGGCGTCATGACGCAGGACGAGGCCGATCGGCAGGCGTCCGAGGCCTACCAGCGTCTGGTGGAGGTACAGCAGGGCTTCAAGGCCAATCGCGCCGGCCCGACCGAGCCGACCCACAAGTTGTCGGGCGCCGGGGTCGAGGTGGAGACCGCGCTCGCGCCGGATTTCCTCGTCGCACTCAACGACCAGCTCCTCTCCTGGCCGGAAGGCTTCACGGTGCACCCGAAGCTCCGGAAGCAGCTCGAGCGCCGGCGCGCCGCGATGGGCCACGAAGGCGGAATCGATTGGGCCCATGCGGAAGCGCTCGCCTTGGCCTCGCTGCTCACCGAAGGGGTCCCCGTCCGGCTCACGGGGCAAGACACGGAGCGCGGCACGTTCAGTCAGCGGCACCTGGTGCTGCATGACGTGCGCACCGGGCAGCCACTCGCGCCGATCCAGCGGCTGCCCGGCGCGCTGGCTCCGCTCGAGTTGCACAACAGCCCGCTGAGCGAGCTGGCCACGCTCGGCTTCGAGTACGGCTACAGCGCCGCGGCTCCCGAGGCGCTCGTGCTGTGGGAAGCGCAGTTCGGCGACTTCATCAACGGCGCTCAGGTCATCGTGGACCAGTTCCTCAGCGCCGGGCTCTCGAAGTGGGGCCTGACCACCCGGCTCACACTACTCCTGCCCCACGGCTACGAGGGCCAGGGCCCGGAGCACTCGAGCGCTCGTCTGGAGCGGTTCCTCCAGCTCGCGGCCGAGGGAAATATCCGGGTCGCCAACCCGACGACGCCGGCCCAGTACTACCATCTGCTGCGGCGGCAGGCACGCCGGACCCGTCAGCGGCCGCTCGTGGTCATGACGCCGAAGAGTCTCCTCCGGCTGCCGCAGGCCGCGTCACACCTGGACGAGCTGGCCCTCGGACGCTGGCAGCCGGTGCTCGACGACTCCTGGGCGGCCGAGCGGCCCGCGGAGATCACGCGCGTCGTGCTGTGCACCGGCAAGCTGTACTACGAGCTGTTGGCTGAGGCCGAGAAACGCTCCGAGCGGCGGCCCGCGATCATCCGGCTGGAGCAGCTTTATTCCTTCCCCTGGTCGGAGGCGCGCGAAACCCTGGGGAGGTATCCGCGAATCGAGGAGATCGTGTGGGCCCAGGAGGAGCCGCGGAACATGGGCGCGTGGGCCTATCTCGCCTCCAAGCTGGACGAGCTGGCGCCGCCAGGCGTGGAGGTGGCCTACGTCGGCCGCCCCGAGCGGGCCAGCCCCGCCGAAGGGTATCCGGCTGCGCATCTCGCCGAGCAGAGCCGCATCATCCGCGAGGCAATCGAGGCGCCGGAGGCGCAGCCGTCACTGCCAAGGACGGTGGCGGCCGGAGAAAGCAAGGGTTGATGGACCTTCGTCGAGCGCCCGGAGCAAGGCGAAGGGGGCATGCGTTCGGGCATGCCCCCTTCGCTTTGCTCCGGGTATGGCTGCTACGCTACCGCGTCGAGCAGGCGCAGCGTCCCG
Source organism: Gemmatimonadales bacterium (assembly GCA_051955835.1). GTDB lineage: Bacteria > Gemmatimonadota > Gemmatimonadetes > Gemmatimonadales > GWC2-71-9 > CAVVWJ01. Next base: position 27,354 of record JBQCGH010000030.1, on the reverse strand, counting down.
TCAGTGACCGTCCCGAACGTGAGATGACCGGCGAGCCCACGGGCGTGCGTCTGCCACGGAAAGGCGCCGGGGCCAGGGGTCAGCCCCAGGGCCGGGACCAGCCCCTCGTCTACCGCCGCCCAGAAGGCGGTGCCGAATCCGACCCCCGACAATCGGCCGATCCACGAGAGCCGCCGCCGAACCACCGCGTACACCGCCCCGGAGCCGATCCCGAGCGCCCAATGAATGGCGCCCCCATAGCGCTCGCGCTCCTCGTCTCCCAAGGGCAGGCTGACGGCGTTCGCGGCCTTCTCCGCCGCGGCGCCATACGCCGTCCGGCCATGACGAGCCGAATCCTCTCGGCGCCGTACGCCTCGCTCCTCACGCTCGTAGAGTCCGGTGGTCACCTTCCCCATGACCCAGGTAGCGACCGCACCGGCGATCGCTCCCTTGATCAAGTCACGGCCGATGGTGTGGCGGTCGGAGGCGGAGCGTCGGATTCGCATGGTGCATCTCCTGGGTCGGGGCCGGCAGAGGTCCGTCCTGCGAATGCACGATGGGCGGCCGGGGGGGTCGGCGTCTGTGACCGGGAACGCAAGAGGGGGCGGCCGCGAACGGCCGCCCCCCGGCATTTCCCTACCCCTTCGCCGGTGTCAGTCTTTTGGCAGGATGGGTCGTTCCGATGCCTGTCGGGCCAGCTGCCTGAGCGGGTCGGACAGGTGGTCGCCATAGTGCAGGAGATACACCCCGCGCGAGCGCTTCTGCATGAGAAATGCAACGAGCGGTGTGTCAGCCTTGGCTGCGTTGCACTCCCTGCAGGCCAGGACCAGATTGTCCGGGCGGTCGTAGGCGGTCTGCCCACGGCGGGGCCGAACATGGTCCAGCGTGATGGTTTCGGGCGATGTCTCGGTACCGCAATAGGCGCACACCGAACCGTGAAGCTCGAGAAGCCAATCGCGGTGGGACTGCATGGAGCGGCCAGGTGACCGGCGGAAACTAGGGGTGGAAACCGCGCTTCGATTGCGTGATCTGCGTGCCACAAAGATCCAAGTTGAGGGTGAACATGGAGGCCTGCCAGGCAGACCTGCGATGGACAGTGTGGAAATCTAGCAAGATTAGCGCCAAAACGACAGCCGGAGCGGTCATCGGGGGGCTCGTATCGGTCCTCGTCGGGTGTGGCCCCCACCCGGCACCAACGGCTACCAATCCGGGGGACCGGGCCTCCAGGCAGGCCATCGAAACCACGATCCGACGCTATGTGAGCGCCTCCAACCAGGGTGACGCCGCGACCCTTGCGTCACTCTACGCGGAGGACGCCATGCTTCTCCCACCCGACCACGAGCCGATCAAGGGGCGGGCGGCCATCGGCGCGTTCTGGGAACAGGGTACGGACGAGGGACTGGAGGTCACCAACCTGGACGTCGAGGTGGATGGCAACCTGGGATACCTGGTAGGCCGGTACCACTTGCCGGCTACCGATGACGAGCCGGCGGATTCCGGCAAGTACGTCATGTGCCTCAAGCGACAGCGGGACGGGTCGTGGAAGGTGACTGCGGATATCTGGAACCAAAGCGGTGACGCCGACGACGATGACGAGGATGATTCGCCGGCACCCTCGATCAGCTGACCCGCTTCAAGGAGCCGCGAACGGGGTCTCGACATCGGGCACGGGAGCCCGGCAGCGGCGGTCGAGGAGAAGGCCCCACCGGCGGTCGTAGGGGTGCACCTCCGTCGTGGGCCGGCCGTCCCGGAAGATCGGCCGGTCCTCGTTGGCCCACTCGAAGATGCCCCCCGCGAGGTTACGGACGTTGGTGAAGCCTTGTCCTGCCAGCCAGTGGGCCAGCCTGGCGCTGCGGTACCCCACCGAGGCATAGACCACGATCGGATCGTTCTTGGCGCGGCCACGGAGCGGATGCAGGCTGGGGCGCCCCGCGTCGATCCGCACCGCGTCCTTCAGGTGACTCACCAGATACTCCGGCATGGTCCGGGCATCGACCACGAGCGGCTGGGTCCGTCCGGGATCCTCGCGCCAGCGGCCCAGGTCCGCCGTGCTGATCCACTGGGCGTCAGGAAACTTGTGGGCCGTGAGCCGCCGAATCGCTTCGAAGGCCACACCCCGGCCGGCGATGAGGACGACCGCGGCGCCGATCAGAATCGGCACGACGACGATCACTAGGAACGGGCCCAGCCACGGGCGTCCGCCCCGTGCCCGCCGCGCCCGCTCCCAGCGTCCGCTGCCGCCTTCGAGCTCTGATTCGTCGTCCATCCGCGGCCCCCTCCGCGATCGGCGGTTCGATCCGGCCCAAATCTGGGCGCCCTGCCCCGGCCGGGCAGGGCGCACCGGGCTCAGGTCTTCTCGATTTCCGTGCGCAACCTGATCAACGAGTCCTCGGCCGCCACCAGCGCGCCACGCGCGTCGGTGAGCTCCTGCTGGGTGCTCTGGACGAATCGGCGGTACGGGCCGATGGCCTGGTTGATCCGATCGGCCGACTGACCGATCTCGAGGTGCACCTGCCGAGTGAGCCCTTCCCGGAGCCTGAGCCGCAGTTGGGCGACGCGGCTGGCGAAGTCCTTTTGCGCCAGCCGCCGCTTGCGCGGGATGACGTAAAACCCACTCACGGCGAGCGCAGTCGCGAGCAGCAGTCCGGTCACGTCCGCGACCGCTCCGGTCAGGACAGTGACGACCAGGGTCCCGAGGCCCAGCGCGCCGGCCCCCGCCAGCGCCGTCGTCGCAAACGTCCCCTGCACGTCGTTAGCGATGGCCCGCGCCTCCGCCTCCCGGTCGTAGCTCCCGACCACTTCGCACGCCACCCGCCCGATGTAGTCGAGCAGCGCCTGCCGATTGTAGGTGAAGCTGCCGCCGACATCGCCCACCATGCCTTCGCGGTGCCGATCGATCTGACGCCGCTCGATGTACCCGCTCACGTCCTGCCAGGCCTTGAGGTTTCGCTCGACGATCCAGTCGATGACCCGCCCAGTCTCCGCCTCGACCTGGCTAGGCGTGTCCCCGATGACCTCGCGCTCGAACGCGCGGCGTACCCCTTCGCTGTCCATCAGAGTCCGGATGCGACCTATCCGGAGCGTCTCCTCGAAGAACCGGTGACCGCGCCGCTCCATGTCGCCCAGGAGAACGTCGAGCCGCGCCAGGCGTCCCTCGACGTCCCGCACCATCTCGTCGTGGAAGGCCGCGAGCTGGCGGTCGATGTTCTGGATGGTTTCGATGTCCTGGGCCAGCAGCTTGAGGCGCTCGAATGCGACGTCCTTGTACCGGGCGGCGAGGCGGAGACCGACGTTGAGCGGGTTGAGCAGCTTGAGGCGAATGCGTTCCTCCTGGTCCAGCGTCCGGACCAGGTACGTCTCCATCGCGTCAAATCCGCTCGCCGCCCAGCGCGTGTCGGAGGCCTCCGCGCGCGCCGCCTGCGCCTCCCGCGCCGAGACGGCGAACAGTCGGGGCGTTTCGCCCAGCAGGGTCGTGGCGTGCTGGCGCACGAACTCCACCACCTGCGAGCGCTCCTCGGCCGTGCCGAGGATGTCGATCTTGTTCACCACGAAGACGATCTTCTTGCCCCACTGGCGGATCTGCTCCAGGAAGCCACGCTCGCTCTCCGTGAACGGTCGGTCGGCGCTGGTGACGAAGAGTACCAGGTCGGCCCGCGGGATGAAGTCGCGGGTGAGCTCCTCGTGCCGTCGGATAATGGCGTTGGTACCGGGGGTGTCGACCACCGTAATCTCGCGCAGTACGTCGGCGGGATAGGTCCGATCGAGCAGGAACGCCTCGATCGGCTGCTCCGACGGTTCCGTCCCGTAGTGCAGCCGGTTGATGCGGTCCGTGGTCGGGGTGACCCCCTCGGGAAGCACGCGCTCGCCGAGCAGTGCGTTGATGAAGCTCGATTTCCCCGAGTTGAATTCGCCAGCGATCACGAGCAGGAAGAGGCCGGCGAGCTGCTCGCGCGCCTCGCGGAAGCGCCGGAGGTCGTCCGCGTCCACCTCGGAACCGAAGCGGTCGAGCGCGCCGGCAAGACGGTCGAGCAGCTCCTGCTCGCGGGCGCGGAGATCCTGTTCGCGATCCGACAGGATGGCGCGGCGACCCAGCAGTCTGCCGATCACGATCGATGCCTCCCTGAGTGGACGGGCGGGTGTCGGCGAGCCGCCGAAGCACGGCGGGACACAACACGGGCGTGTGCACTCGCGGCGTCCGTTCTGGGCACGCCGGTGCCGGATCCTGCACTCTCGCGGCTGAAACCACGGACGAGCCCAGGACAGATCGTAACCCGGGTTGGCGCGTCCGTCGAGGACACACGATCGCCGCGACCTCCTGCCCGTCCTCGCGTGGGACGATTATCTTCCCGCCTCCGCCGGGTCCCGCACAAGGAGCCTCGTTCTGACCGCAGATACCACCCGCACCCGACCCGCGCGGGCCGACAGCGCGCCCACCGCTGGGTCCTTCGCCGATCCGGTGGTCTGGCGCAGTATCAACAGCATCCGCGCGCTCGCGATGGACGCCGTCGAGGCAGCGCAGTCGGGACATCCCGGCACCCCGATGGCGCTCGCCCCCGCGGCGTACGTCGTGTGGCACCACTTCCTCAAGCACGACCCCCTGCACCCCGACTGGCCTGACCGTGACCGCTTCGTGCTGTCCTGCGGCCACGCGTCGATGCTGCTGTACTCCTTGCTGTACCTGACCGGGTACGACGTGTCGCTCGATGACTTGCGCGCGTTTCGGCAGTGGGGCTCGCGCACGCCGGGTCATCCGGAGCGGGGCCACACGCCCGGCGTCGAGACGACCACCGGCCCGCTAGGGCAGGGCGTGGGGAACGCGGTGGGCATGGCGATCGCCGAACGATTCCTGGCCGAGCGGTTCAACCGGCCGGGGCATCGGATCGTCGATCATCGCACCTGGGCTTTCGTGAGCGACGGCGACCTCATGGAAGGCGTGTCGCACGAGGCGTCGTCGCTCGCGGGGCATCTTCGCCTCGGCAAGCTGACCCTGCTCTACGACGACAATCACATTACGATCGACGGCGACACGGCGCTCTCGTTCAGCGAGGACGTGCGTCAGCGCTTCGAGGCCTATGGGTGGCACGTCGTCCGGGTGGGCGAGGGCAACGACCTCACCGCGATCGCGGCCGCCTGCGAGGCCGCCATTGCCGAGGCCGCCCGGCCGTCCCTCATCATCCTTCGCACGGCGATCGCCGATCCCGCCCCGACCAAGCGCAATACCAGCAAGGCCCACGGCGAGCCGCTCGGGACCGAGGAGGTCCGCCGGACCAAGGAGATCATGGGCTGGCCGCTCGAGCCGACCTTCTTCGTCCCCGAGGATGCGCTCGACCACTGGCGCGAGGCAGTGCCGCGCGGCGAGGCGGCCGAGGCGGACTGGCGCGTCCGCCTCGACGCGTATCGCGCGGACGACCCGGAAGGCGCGGCCGAGCTGACCCTGTGGCTGTCGGGCGCCCTCCCCGAGGGATGGGACCACGGACTGCCGACGTTCACGGCGGAGCAGGAGCCGCTGGCCACGCGTCAGGCGTCGGGCCAGGCGCTCCAGGCCCTCGCGGTGGCGCTACCCAACCTCGTGGGCGGCTCGGCCGATCTGGCGGGCAGCACCGGCACGGTGCTCAAGCAGGGTGGCACATTCGGACCCACGACGAGTGGGCGAACGTTCCACTGGGGCGTGCGCGAGCACGGCATGGGCGCATGTCTCAACGGCATTGCGGCACACGGGGGCCTCCGGGCGTTCGGGAGCACCTTCCTCATCTTCTCCGACTACATGAAGCCGGCCATCCGGCTGGCAGCCATCATGCGGCTGCCGATCATCTACATCGGCACCCACGACTCGATCGGCCTGGGGGAAGACGGGCCCACGCACCAGCCGATCGAGCACCTCGCGATGCTCCGCGCCATCCCGAATCTCATGGTGTTCCGCCCTGCGGACGCCAACGAGACGGTCGAGGCCTGGCGCTGCGCCATCGCCAGGACCGACGGTCCGACACTGCTTGCGCTCACGCGACAGAAGATCCCGGTGCTCGACCGCGCGACCCTCGGCGCTGCGAGCGGGACGGCGCGCGGGGCGTACGTGCTGCTCGACCCGCCCGGGGGCCACCCTCAGGCGATTCTCATCGCCACCGGGTCCGAGGTCCACGTGGCGCTGGCCGCGGCCCGGCTGCTCCAGGCCGACCGGGTGCGCGTGCGGGTGGTCTCGATGCCGTCGTGGGAGCTGTTCGCGGGCCAGCCGGAGAGCTATCGCCATGAGGTGCTGCCGCCCGCCGTCGGTGTCCGGCTCGGCATCGAGGCCGCGAGTCCATTCGGGTGGGAGCGCTGGACAGGCCCCGATGGCGCCATGCTCGCGATGGAAGGGTTTGGCGCTTCGGCCCCCGCCGAGCGTCTGTTCGATGAGTTCAAGCTCACGCCCGAGCGCGCCGCCACACTGGTGCGGCAGCTGATCGTCCGGAGGTCCGCATGACCGGCCTGTCGACCCGCCCCTCCAATCCCCTGCTCCGCCTCCGCGAGCTGGGACAGAGTCCCTGGTACGACTACATCACCCGCGATCTCGTCACATCGGGTGAGCTGGCCCGGCTCATTCGCGAGGATGGTCTCCGGGGCATGACCAGCAATCCATCGATCTTCGAGAAGGCCATTGCGGGCAGCCGCCTCTATGACGAGGAGATCCGCACACAGGCCGAGGGGGGCGCGAGCCCCCAGGACATCTTCGAGCGGCTGGCCGTCGCCGACGTGCGCGCCGCCTGCGACGCCTTTGCCGGCGTCTATCAGGCGACCGGTGGCGACGACGGGCTGGTCTCACTCGAGGTGTCGCCGGCGCTGGCCCACGACTCGGCGGCGACCGTGCGCGAGGCCGTTCGGCTCTGGCGCGCGGTCGATCGGCCGAACGCGATGATCAAGATCCCCGGCACCACCGAAGGGCTCCCGGCCATTACCGAGTGCATCGCGCGAGGCATCAGCGTCAACGTGACGCTGCTCTTCTCGGTCGCCCGGTACGGTGAGGTCATCGAGGCGTTCCACGCGGGTCTCGAGCGCCGCATCGATGCGGGCCAGCCGCTCCGGCCGATCGCGTCGGTGGCGAGCTTCTTCGTGAGCCGGGTGGATGGCAAGGTCGACCCCGCGCTCGACCGCCTGGGCGACCCCAAACACCTCCGGGGTCGCATCGCGATCGCGAATGCCTGCGCCGCGTACCGCGGGTTCGAGGAGTCGCTCGCCACGCCGAGGTGGGAACGGTTGGCCGCGGCCGGGGCGCGGCCGCAGCGGCCGCTCTGGGCGTCCACCAGCACCAAAGATCCCGCGTACTCGGACGTGCACTACGTGGAACCGCTGGTCGCACCCCGGACGGTGAACACGCTGCCGCCAGAGACGTTCGCCGCCTACCGCGACCACGGCCGGCCCGCGGTGCGGATCGCGGACGGCATGGCGGCGGCACCGGAGCTGCTCGCGGCGTTGGGCGAGCTGGGCATCGATCTCGGGACCGTTACCCGCGAGCTCGAGGCCGATGGCGTTGCGCGGTTTGCCGCCTCCTACACCTCACTCCTGGCCGGCATCGAAGCAAAGGCCGGGGCCCTCGCGGCACGCTGATGCTTCGCCTGCTCCGCTCGATCACGCTGACCTGGTGGATCTTCATCGGGATGGCTGCCGGCATCCTGATCGGCTGGCTGTGGCCCGACGTCGGGGCCGCGTCCAAGCCGCTCTCCACCACCTTCCTTCGGATGATCAAGTCGGTGGTGGTGCCGATCATCTTCGGCACGCTGGTGGTCGGGATCGCGGGCCACGGGGACGACCTCAAGCGTCTTGGGCGGTTGGCACTCAAGTCGATCGCCTACTTCTGGGTCATGACGACCGTGGCGCTCGCGGTCGGTCTCCTGGCCGTGAACATCACCCGACCGGGCGTGGGCGTCGTGTTGCCGCCCCCCGACCCGAACGCACCCATCCCCGCCGCGGCGCCCACCACGTTCGACGGATTCCTCCAGCACGTCGTGCCGCAGAGCGTGTTCGAGGCCGCCGTCCACAACGAAGTGCTGCAGGTGGTGTTCTGGGGCACCCTCTTCGCCATCGCGCTCACGCAGGTGCGGGGGCGGCCGAAACAGGCGATGCTCGACCTGTGCGAAGGGCTGATGGAGGTGATGTTCAAGTTCGTGGCCATCGTCATGAAGTTCGCGCCGATCGGGGTCGGCGCGGCCATGGCGGTGACGGTGAGCCACAGCGGCATTCAGGTGCTGCGGAACCTCGGCCTCCTGGTCGGCACGCTGTACGGCGCGCTCATCGCCTTCGCGCTCCTCGCGCTGGTGCCCGCCGCGATGGTGGCACGCATCCCGCTCCGGCGCTTCCTGGCCGCCGCCAAGGACCCGGCCATCATCGCGTTCACCACCACGTCCTCCGACGCGGCACTCCCACTCGCGATGCAGCGGATGACGGAGTTCGGCGTGCCGCGAAGCATCGTGGCGTTCGTCATGCCGACCGGCTACTCGTTCAATCTGGACGGCTCGACGCTCTACCTGGGGGTCGCGTCGATCTTCGTCGCCCAGGCGGCCGGGGTGGAGATGAGCGTGGGAACGCAGCTCTACATGATGCTGACGCTCCTGGTCACCAGCAAAGGCATCGCCGCAGTGCCGCGGGCCTCGCTGGTGGTCCTGGCCGGTGCGGTCAGCGCCTTCGGGCTTCCGCTCGAGGGGGTCGCCGTGGTGCTGGGCGTCGACACGCTGATGGATATGGCCCGGACGATGACCAACCTCGTCGGCAACTGCCTGGCCACAGCGGTGATCGCGCGCTGGGAAGGAGACCTCGCCCTGGATGCTCCGATGCCCGGCCTCGCCCCCGCCGTGGCCCCCGCGCCCTCGGACGGCTAGGATCCCGCGCCGGCGAATCCCTGAGTCATGCCGCCCCGTATCCCACGTAGGACCGGAGACGAGAGTCGAGGGGCAGGAGCATGGTCCTGTGCCCCGACGTCCGCCGCGTTTGTCCGGCCCCCCCTCGAGCCCGCAGGGTCATGATGTCCGCTGCCTCCACGCTGCTCTCGTCGTTCGCGCTCGCCCTCGCGAGCCTGCTGCCCGCCCCAGCCGCCGCCCAGAAGGCGCCCGCGCGTCCGCCCGCGGCGCGGCCGGCCGCCCCACCGGTCTCAGCGCCGCTCGCCAACATCCGCTACGAGGTGACGTTCGATTCGATCACCGCGCAGGCGCGGCGGCTCCAGGTCGCCATGAGCTTCGACGTGGCCGGCCCCGGACCAGTGGTGTTGTCGCTGCCCGAATGGACGCCGGGCGCGTACGAGCTCAGCTTCTTCGCACGCTGGGTGTCGGACTTCACGCCCGTGGCGGGAGACAAGCCGCTGGCCTGGGACAAGCTCGACTACGACACCTGGCGCGTGCAGCCCGCCGGCGCCAAATCGATGACCGTGCGGTTCAACTATCTGGCCGACACCCTGGACAATGCGATGGCGTGGGCCCGGCCCGATTTCGCGCTCTTCAACGGCACCAACGTCTTCCTGTACCCCGAAGGGCGCGGCACGGCCTTTCCCGCCACGGTCACCGTGCACACCGAGCCGTCGTGGCTGGTGGCCACCGGCATGCAGCCCGTCCCGACGTCAGCGCACACCTATCGCGAGGAGAACTACCACGACCTCGTAGACAAGCCGTTCTTCATCGGCCGGATGGACCTCGACAGCACCCAGGTGGCCGGTCACTGGACCCGGCTCGTCACCTATCCGGCGGGGATGCTCACTGGTGCGACCCGCACCCAGACGCTGGACGCGCTGGGCAAGATCATACCCGCCGAGGCGCAGGTCTTCGGCGAAACGCCGTGGTCGGCCTACAACGTGATGATGATCTTCGACTCGGCGTACGGCGGAGGCAGCGCACTCGAGCACACCAACTCGCACGTCGGCATCTACAATCCGGGCTTCATCGGCAACGCGATCCTGGCCTCGATCACCGCGCATGAGATCTTTCACGCCTGGAACGTGAAGCGCCTCCGGCCGGCCGACATGGTGCCATACCGTTATGACCGCAGCGAGCCCACCGTGTGGCTGTGGGTGAGCGAAGGAATCACCGACTACTACGCCGACCTTGCGCTCCGGCGAGGCGGCCTCATCAACGATCAACAGTTCCTCAACGTCACGGGCGAGAAGCTGGCCAAGGTTGCCGCCGCTCCGCCGACGGCGCTGGAGGACGCGTCGCTCACCACCTGGATTCACCCGACCGACGGCAGCGAGTACCTGTACTACCCGAAGGGCTCGCTCGCGGGGTTCGCGCTGGACATCATGATCCGCGATGCGAGCAACAACCAGCACTCGCTCGACGACGTGATGCGCGAGCTGTATCGCACCACCTACAAGGCGGGCGGGCGCGGCTTCACGGGCGCCCAATGGTGGGCGGCCGTATCCAAGGCCGCCGGCGGCCGGAGCTTCGCGGATTTCGCCGCCAAGTACGTGGACGGCCGCGACCCGTACCCGTGGGCCCAGCTCCTGCCGATGGTCGGGCTGCGCATCGCGGTCGACACCACCCACGAGGCGCGGCTCGGCCTGATCGCGGGACAGGACTCGAGCGGCGCGGTGGTGGTACGTGAGATACAGCCGGGCGGATCGGCGGAGGAGGCGGGGATCAAGGCGGGCGACGTGCTGGTCTCGCTCGGCGACATTGCGATCACCGATCAGAGCTTCGCGGCCAAGTTCCGTGAGCGGTTCAAGCAGGAGGGCCAGCCGCTGCCGATTCAGGTGCGCCGGGCCGGCCAGACCATGACGCTGACCGGAAAGGTGCACCTCGTGCCGCACGTCGAGGGCCGTCTGGCGGTCGATTCGACGGCCTCACCGAAGGCCGTCCGCGTACGCGACGGCATCCTCAAGGGCGTGGTTGGCCCCTAGCCCTTTCGCACGACGCCGTAGATCGGAATCGGCGGATCCAGCGTCTGTCCGCGGGCCGGTGACGCCTGGATCTGCCGCACGATGTCCATGCCCAGCACCACCCGCCCGAATGCGGCGAACCCCTGGCCGTCCGGGTTCCGCTTCCCGCCGAAGTCGAGCGACGGCTGATCGCCGATGCAGATGAAGAAATCGGACGTGGCCGTGTTCGGGCCGTCCCGCGCCATCGAGATGGTTCCGTCCTTGTGCGACAGGCCCGTGGTGCGCGTTCGCTCGAGCGTGATCGGCGGGAAGTCCTTCACCCGGAGCGAGTCCAGGCCCGCCTGAACCACAGCGATCTTTATCTTGTCCTTCGGCTGGTTGTCCGCCCGCACGGTGCGGTGGAACCGTCCGAACCGGTAGAATCCCAGATCCACGTAGCGCAGGAAGTTGGCCGAGGTGATCGGCGCCCGGATCGTGTCCACTTCGACCTCGATGTTGCCGAGGCTCGTCTGAATCACGACACGGGGCAGCATCTGGGCGGCGACGCGGGCGGGCGCGGGCCACGCGACCGCAAGCACGGCGAGCGCCAATGGGCGAAGCGTCATGGTCGTGATGCTAACCCGCGCCGAACAGCTTGGCCAGATCACGAGCCTCGACCGGATCGGGCCGGGGCTGCAATCCGGTGCGGTGGGCCGCGAGACCCAGCGCGGCCGCGGGTGAGAGCCCGCCCGACCGGAGCTCACGGATGCCCGTGTCACCGCTGGACTTGCTGAGCTTCTCGCCGCCGGGCTTCCGGATGAGCGGGTGATGCAGGAACAGCGGGGGCTCCGACCGGCCCAGGAGACGTCCGAGCAGGATCTGCCGCCCGGTCGAGTCGAGCAGGTCCTCGCCCCGGACGACGAGGTCGATGCCGTGTCGGAGGTCATCCGCGACCACCGCGAACTGATAGGTCCACCGCCCCAGTCGGTCCCGGAGCAGGAGATCACCGCACTGAAGCGCGGGTTCCTGTGCCTGCAGACCGAGCCGAACATCGTCGAACTGCTCCAGGCCCGGGACCATGAGCACGCGCACGCCCCGGCCATGGGCGAGAGAGAGACCCCGCGTCCGACAGCGGCCGGTGTATCGGGTCTCCTGGTTGAATACGTCGGCTGTGGCGCGCGCCATGTCCTTGCGGGAGCAGTCACAGGCGAACACCGTCGCGCGGGTGGCAAGGGTCGCGAGCACGGCCTCGTAGTGGCTGCCCATGTCGCTTTGGCGATAGGGCGAGGGGGCGACCCGAAGCTCGTCGGGCCGTCCGAGGTCCGGCTCCAGCCCGAGCCAGGCGAGGTCCTCGAGCAGCGCCGCTTCGTAGGCTGGCCGGCAGCGGCCCCGGTCGTGGTCCTCCAAACGCAGCAGCACCCGGCCCCCGAGCGCACGGGCGAGGCCCCAGACCCACACCGCGTTGGCGACGTGGCCGAGATGAAGGTACCCGGTCGGGCTCGGGGCGAAGCGGGTGAGGGGGCTCGGCGGAAGCCGAGCCGCGAGGCGCGCGAGGTCGACGACAGTCACCCGGGGAAGATCGCCGGGTCCGGCGGGCTTGCGCGATCCCGGTGCGGTCCTTTCATATCCACGATGATTCGCGAAGTCGTGGTCCACTCGCTCGGCGATCTCATCGCCCAGACCACGCCGCCCGAGCCCGATCCGGCAACGGGGCGGCGGCGCAGCACTGGCGTGTACCGCGGCGCCGCGGACGCGCACTGGCCCCTGCTCACGAGTCTCGACGCCCTGGGCGGCGTCCAGCCGCCCCACACCAAGGCGGATCTCGAGGAGTACATCCTCCGCAACTTCATCCGCTACTCCCGGCCCTACTTCGTCAACCCACCGGAGAACGACTGGGAGGTACTGGTGGCCGCGCAGCACCACGGGCTCCCCACGCGGCTCCTCGACTGGACGTACTCGCCCTTGGTCGCTGCCCATTTCGCGACGGTGGACTCGGGCGGGGATACCGACCGCGCCGTCTGGCGATTGGACTGGAAGGCGATGCACCGGCACTTCAAGCTGCCGGATCTCGCCCTGCTGATTCAGGATCTCGTGGGCATCTTCGGGGGGGAGCGGCCCTTCACGCCATCGACGCTCTTCGCCACGCGGCCCGACGTCAGGCCGTTCGCCTGCATGCTCGAGCCGCCGTCACTCGACATCCGGATCGTGGCGCAGTCGGCGGCGTTCACGCTCTGCTCCGACAAGCGCCAATCGTTCGACCGGTTTCTCGAGCAGCACGGACTAGGCGACGCCCTGACCAAGCTGGTCATCCCCGCGGGCGAACGGGGCCGGATCCGGGACCAGCTCGACCTCGTGAGCGTGGACGAGCGGCGCCTGTTCCCCGACCTGGACGGCGTGGCCAGCCACCTCAAGCGCTACTATTCGTGAGCGGGTGCGAGGGGGAGGGACTTCGCCTCTCCGTCCCGCTTACGAGTGGGCCGCCGGCTTTCGGCCCAGCCATGCCTCGCGCAGTTTCCGCTGCTCGTCGGTCGGATTGGGGTCGATCTCAAACCGGACCGGCGCGCCTTTCTCGTCCTCGATCAGATTGATCCCCAGCTTGGCGTAGTACTCCTTGATCGGCAGGTGCTGGGAACCCCACACGTAGCGGTCGAAGAAGTCGCGGATTTCGGGATAGGTCATGGCGACGAGCGTATCCGCGAAGGTGGAATCGGGGAATGCGCGGCGCTTGCCGAAATGATGGGTCAGCTCGACAATGAGGTCCTGCAGCCCGCGCCGGCCGTCCGACAGCTCGAGTAGCCGGATGTCGAGCAGGCCCGCCGTCAGCGCCCCGCGCATGTAGATGTTGCCGTACTGCTTCTGGCCCGAGTCACTGTATGACGTCATGGCCAGCTCGCCTAGGCTGTAGGTGCTGTCGAAGGCCTGACGGTCGATCTTCATCTTGGTGATCTGGGTCGCGAGGTACTGCTCCGGCGTCTTGAGTCCCGCGCGGAGCTGCATCATGTGCGCCGCCCACTCGGTCGTGCCCTCGTACAGCCACAGGTGACGCGACGGGACCGGCGTCACGAAGTTGAAGTGCTCGATGATCTCGCTGTGGATGTTGAGCGGCGTGACGACGTGGAAGAACTCGTGCGCCGCGATGTCGGTCACCCTCTCCCCGACCGAGTCCGTGTACTCGCCGTCCTTGAGCACGTACTCGGAGCCGTACGAATGCTCCCAGGCGCCGGCCGAGCTGTCCCCGAAGTGGTACAGAAAGGTGTAGCGGTCAACCGGCAGCCTGCCGAGGAACCGTCCGGCGGCCTTGAGCATGCCGGTCATGGCGCCGAGCAGTTGCGTCGCCTTGATGTCGTTGCCGCTCGAGTACACGAACACGTCGACCGGCACGCCGGTCACGACCAGGCGCGCGCGCGTGAGCCGGCCCAGGAGGATGGGCGAATCCACCAGCTGGTCGTAGTTGGCGGCGACGTACGCGCCATCCGGGCCCCGATGCAACGGCGTGCCGGCCAGCCACCCCGGGGGATAGGCCAGCCTCAGCCGCACGGGCGCCGCCTGCAGACCCTCGGGGTATCCGAGCACGGCGTGAGGATTGATGAGGACGTTGTCCCGTCCGATCGTCGTACCGCACATGCGGTAGATCGGATGATCGACCGGGCTGTCCCAGGTCTCCCCGATGGTGTATCGGATGGTGCGGACCTTCGCGGGATTGGACAGCTTCCATTGGTTCACCGACAGCTGTTCCACCGGCACCTCGGCGCCCCGTGCATCGTAGGCGTGAAACGCCTTCACGTATCGGCCGATGTTCATCACCTGGTACGTGCCGGGTGCCGTGGCCGCGAATTGGTAGATCTCGTTCCCGGCGCCGAGCCCCGTTACCCGCAGCGTCACGTGGAAGAGATCGTCCGACCGCCGGTTGAGGTCGATGCTGTAGGCCAGGGTCGACGCTGCGCCCGGCGCCTCCGCCCGCGCGGCGGCAGGCAGCAGCACAGCGAACAGAAGCGCGAGCCGGCGGGTCGGGACCGTCATGAGTGGCGTTCCGGTGAGTAGGTGTGAGCGGGCAACGCGGCGGTGCGGACCAGACGGCCATCAGCGCGCACGAGTTTCAGGTTTTCCACATCTTGCCTCCCGAGGTGACCGAGGTCACCGCAGCGGAAGGGTCACAATGGCTACTTGCGGTCCTCCGCTGAGCGAGATCCACCCCCTCTCTATCCGAGCCAGGCCGTTGTCGTGACCGACTACGTCCAACCCCCACCTCCAGTTGCCGGGCAGAGTATTCTCGTCGTCGACGACGTCGGGGTCGTCCGGAAGACCGTGTTTCGCTTCCTGTCCGAGGCCGGATACCGCGTCTTCGAGGCTGCCTCCGCAGGGGAGGCGCTCGAAGTCCTGTCTACCGCCCGTCCGCCGGTGCACCTGGTCATTACCGACGTCGTCATGCCCGAGGTGAACGGCGTGGATCTCGTGCGACTGATTCGCGAGGACTGGGCCGGCACACGCGTACTTTACATGTCGGCCTATCCAGCGGAAGTGCTGGTCCAGGAGGGCCTCTCCAACCCGAACGTTCTGTTCCTCGGGAAGCCCTTCACCCGCGACGAGCTCATCGCAAGGGTAGAAGAGGCGCTCCGGCTGCCCCGGCGGAACGGCGAGGAATCCGGACGGGCGGGCCGCCCGGCCACCTGATCATCCGTCGTCGGTCGACCCGGGAAGCGCGCGGGCCAGCTCGCGCGCGGCCTCGAGCAGGCTGCCCGACGAAGCGAATGTCGCCCGGACGCGGGCCGCCGCATCCGAGGCGATCGGCTGGCCGAGCACGAGCGTGCTTGCGCCGCCCATCGCCTGAGTGATCCGTGGGTGCACGTCTTCGGCACCCAGCGGCTTCGGGAGGCAATTGGTCTCGGCGGCGCCGACCGCCGTCCCGACGGCACCAGTCAGACAGATGGCCGGTAGCTGCGGGCGAAAGAGCCGGAGCGTCTCGAGCAGGACGCGGCCGGAGAGGCCGGGCATCTCCATGCTCACCAGCACGAGCCGAAATCGGTCGGGCATCCGCTGCAACAGCTCGAGCGCGGCCACGCTGCTGCGCGCATGAACGACCTCCAGGCCGTGGGCCTCGAGGATCGGGCGGACCTGCGATCGCATGGTCGGGTCCGAATCGATGAGCAGGGCGAGTGCGGTCGCCCCACTGCTCCCCTCGTACATGGGCAGACGCTCCGGCGCGAAGGCTGCCCCAAGGTGCGGTGGGCCTTGAATGCCGTCCGCGCGCGCGGTCACGTCTTCGGTCGGCCAGTCGGTCACGCGGGTGGCGTGACGCTCGTGCTTGCGTGCCGGGTTCGGCCGGGCGTCTATCTTCCGTGGCCATGTCCAATGCTCCCGACGCCGTCGTCGTGGGTTCGGGTCCCAACGGGCTCGCGGCCGGCATCGTGCTCGCCGGTGCCGGCCTTCGTACGCTGGTGCGCGAGGCGCAGGCCACCGTCGGTGGCGGGCTCCGATCGGCCGAGCTCACCCTGCCCGGCTTCATCCATGACGTCTGTTCGGCGGTCCACCCCCTTGCCTGCTCGTCGCCCTTCTTCCGGTCGCTTCCACTCGAGCGATACGGGCTCGAATGGATCCAGCCGCCGGCACCGCTGGCGCATCCCTTGGACGGCGGAACGGCCGCGATGCTGGAGCGCTCGGTCGAGGATACGGCACGAGGTCTCGGTCCCCACGGCCACCACTGGTCCCGGCTTTTCGGAACGTTCGCCCGAGAATGGGACCTGCTCGCGGAGGACGTGCTCGCCCCGCCGATTCGCGTTCCTCGTCATCCCCTGCTGATGACGCGTTTCGGCGCGGAGGCGCTGCTGCCAGCAACCGTCCTCGCCCGGGCACTCCGGGGCGTGCCCGCCCGGGGGCTGTTCGCGGGCAATGCCGCGCATGCGTTCCTTTCGCTTGAGCAGCCGGGCACCGCCGCGTTCGGGCTGCTGCTTTCGATTGCGGGCCATGGCGTGGGCTGGCCGATCGCCCGCGGCGGCTCGCAGCGCATCGCCGACGCGCTCGTCGGTTACTTCCTGTCGCTCGGCGGCGAAGTCCAGACCGACGCGAAGGTCGAGCGACTCGAGGAACTGCGGTCGGCGCGAATCGTGATCCTGGACCTGGGGCCGAGACAGCTCGCGCGGATTGCCGGCACGCTGCTGCCCCACCGGTACCATCGGCGGCTCGAGCGGTACCGCTACGGCGCGGCGGCGTTCAAGCTCGATTGGGCGCTCGACGGGCCGGTCCCGTGGACCGCGGCGGAGTGCCTTCGGTCGGCCACCGTCCACCTCGGCGGGACGCTCGAGGAGATCGTCGCATCCGAAGCGGCCCACGAACGCGGTGAGGTCCACGATCGACCATTCGTGCTCTTCGTGCAGCCGACGCTGTTCGACCCCAGCCGCGCTCCTCCGGGCCGACACACGGCTTGGGCCTATTGCCACGTCCCTAATGGGTGGACCGCGGATGTGACTGAGCTCATCGAGCGTCAGGTGGAACGCTTCGCCCCGGGATTCCGGGACCGCATTCTGGCGCGGAGCGTGATCACGCCAGCCGAGTTCGAGCGGCGCAACGCCAACCTGGTGGGCGGCGACGTGAACGGGGGTGCCATGGACCTGGCGCAGGTCTTCCGTCGCCCCGTGTTTGGACCGACCCCATACCGCACCCCGCTCAAGGGGGTGTATCTCTGCTCCGCCTCGACTCCGCCCGGCGGTGGGGTGCACGGGATGGGAGGCTACTTCGCGGCTCAGGCCGCCTTGGCCGACGTGGGGTGATCGGCCGGCGTGAGTGACTCTACCAGCCGCGGAACGGGAACCGACACCGCTCACCCGGGCTCGGCCTGCTCCGCCGCGGACGGCAGGATGCCCCGCTCTCGGTAGAGCGGTCGAACCAGCTCGCGCAGCCGGCTCAGCCGGCTGGTGAACCAGACGGACCCGAGCAGGCATGCGACGCCGCCGGCGATGATGGTGAGCGGCTCGCCAATGCGGTCGGCGAGCACGCCGGCGAGAAGGCTCCCCAGGGGCGCGGTGCCGAGGAACGCCATCGTGTAGAAGGCCATGACCCGCCCCCGAAGGTGCTCCTCGGTAATCGTCTGGATCAGCGTGTTGGTGGCGGCGAGCGACACCATGAACCCGGCGCCGATCAGCGGCAGGATGAGCAGCGAGAGCCAGAGCGCGCGGGAGCATCCGAAGGCCACCAGCCCTCCGCCGAACAGCGCGGTCCCCCCCGCGATCACCCGGCCGAGTCCGAGCACGCTCGGCCGGGAGGCAAGGTAGATCGCGCCGAACAGCGCGCCGACGCCCGCCGCCGTCATCAGCAGGCCCAGCGTGTGAGGTCCGCCGTGCAGCAGCTTGGCGGCAACGGCGGGCATCAGCACGGTGTACGGCATGCCCATGGTGCTCACGATGGCGAGGAGGAGGAGCGCGGTGCCGATCGGCTCGAAGCCCGTGACATAGCGGAGGCCGGCCCGCAACTCGTCGATGACCCGGCTCTCGCCGCGGGCGCCGGTGCGCGCCGGCAGGCGCATGGCGAGCAGCGACGCGATCACCGCCAGGTACGAGACGCCGTCCACGAGAAAGCACCAGCCCTCGCCGACGGCCGCGATCAGCACCCCGCCGATCGAAGGGCCCAGGATGCGGCTCACGTTCACCATCGAGGAATTGAGCGCGATGGCGTTCGGAAGGTCTGCGCGGTCCTCGATCATGCTCACCACGAACGCCTGCCGAGCCGGGGTGTCGAATGCGTTGATGATGCCTTGCAGCACCTGCAGGCCGAGCACCTCCTCCACGGTGATGATTCCCGCCAAGGCGAGCGCCGCCAGCGCGAAGGATTGCAGCATCGACAGGACCTGCGTCACGACCAGCACGCGGTGGCGGTTCCACCGGTCCACGAATACGCCGGCCACCGGGGCGAGAAACAGCGTCGGGATCTGTCCGCAGAACCCCACGACGCCCAGCAGAAGCGCCGACCCCGTGAGCCGATACACCAGCCAGCTCGTGGCGATGCGGGTGATCCACGTGCCGACCAGCGAGAGGCTCTGTCCCGCGAAGAACAGGCGGTAGTTGCGATGTCGGAGCGCCCGGATCAGCGATGGACGGCGGGCGGGATGTTCTGCGGGCATGGCGCTCGATTCGCGGCTGAGGTAGCGACCTGCGCATCTTAACCGGTCGCCGACGGCCGCGGGTGCAGGCGCGCTAGCCGTTTCTCCGTCGGGTGGTGTCGTTCCTCACCGTCGCGAACGCGACCGCGGCTCCGACGATGCACAACGCCGCGCAGATGACCATGGCCCGCACGAAGCCCTCGGCGAACGCGGGTCCCTTGAGCTCGCCCAGCCCGCCGATGCCCGCGGCGAGCGGTAGCCCGGCGGCCGCGAACAGTCCCGCGAGGCGCGCGACGGCATTGTTGATCCCCGAGGCGATGCCCGCCTCGCGCTGGCCGGCCGCGGCAAGGACCCCGGCCGTGAGCGGGGCGACCAGGGTCGCCAAACCGATCCCGAACAGCACGGCGGCCGGCAGGACGGCCCCGAGGTAGGTCGCGTTTTGGTCGACGCGCGCGAAGAGGAGCATGCCGCCCCCGGCCAGCAGCGCGCCGATGGTCATGGGGAGCCGGGGACCGATCCTGGCGCTCACCCGCCCCGCGAGCGGTGAGAGGACGAGCATCAGGACGTTCACCGGCAGCAGCGCCGCCCCGGCCACCAGCGCGCGGTAGCCCAGGGTGATCTGGAGCTGCGGCATCAGCAGGAAAAAGAGCCCGTTGAGCGCCGCGTACACGAACAGCGTCATGACGTTGGCGCCGGTGAACTGACGCGAGCGGAACACGCCGAGCGGCAGAAGCGGCTGCCGTCCCCCGCGACCGGTCCGACGCTCAGCCAGCACGAACGCCATGAGCAGCGCGAGACCACCACACCCGGTCGCGAGGACCGCCGGATGGGCGGCTCCGAGAGTCGGGCCCATGATGAGCGCCCATATCGTCCCCGCGAGGCCGAGCGTCGCGAGCACGGCGCCGAGGTAGTCGACCGACGTGCGCGAGGTCCGCTGGCGTGGCGCGTGACGGATGGCCAGGTAGGCGGCGGCGAGCGAGAACGGCATGATGGTGGCGAACACGCCGCGCCACGACACGGCGTCCACCAGCCATCCGCCCAAGAGCGGCCCGGCCGCGCTCGAGAATGCCGACCAGGCGGCCCACAGGCCGATGGCCTCCGCGCGGTCATCCTCGGCGAACGTGGTCTCGAGAATGGCCAGGCTGTTGGGGACGAGCAGTGCGCCGGCCACACCCTGGAGCAGCCGGAGCCCGACCAGGGCGCCGAGATTCGGAGCGAGCGCGCAGCCGGCCGAGGCAACCGCGAATCCCACGCAGCCGGCGGCGAACACGCGCGAGCGAGGAAATCGATCGCCCAGGGCGCCGCCGAGCAGCATGAGCGCGCTGAGGGTGAGCAGGTAGCCGTTGAGCACCCACTGCAGTCCTTCGATGCCCAGGCCGAAGTCCCTGGCGATGGCCGGCAGGGCGACATTGACGACGGTCCCTTCGAGGAACGCCGCGCCCGAGCCGAGCACCGACGCGACGACGATCCACCGCCCGGCGGGAGACCGCAGGCGGACCGCGCTCAACGGATCCTGTGGGCTGGGGCGCGCTTCGGCACTGCGGAGTCTCCGTGCCTACATGGGCCCGCGATGCTTGTCCGTGTCTGCGCCCCTGGTGTCCACACACCCGGGCACCGCGCGCGGGTCGTTGGCGTCGGGCCGGACCGCGGACCCGACGGCGGGCTGGCGCACCGCGACGAGATCGAAGCAGAACGTCACTCGATCGGCGACCTTGACCGTCCCGCCCGGTCCGCCACTGAACGGCTTGATACCGAAGTCGGTCTGCTTGGCGGTGAAGGTGCCCCCCGCACTGACTGTATCCTCGTCGAGCGTGACCGCGGCCTCCACCGGCACTGTTCGAGTGGTGCCCTCCATGGTGAGGGCCAGCCGGAGCTGCATCTTTCCCGTGCCGGCGCGGAGCGAATCGGCGGCGAAGATCATCTGCGGGTACTTGTCGACGTGCAGCACTTCCGTCCGCATGGCTTCGGTCACCTTGCGGATCTCGGCCGTGTCCGGCGGCGTGAGCACTTCCAGGCTCTCGGTGGGTACCGTGAGCCGAAGCGACGACATCGAGGTTCCCGGACGATAGATCAGTACGCCCCGGACGCCGCGCGCCCGGATCACGTGCGTGTGACCGGCGAAGCTCAGGAGGCCGGACTTGCCCGTCTTGACCACGAGGCGGCTGCTGGGATCGACGTGGTACACCACGGAATCCGTCGAGGCTGCGGCCGTCTGCGCCTGCGCGCTGGTGCGCGCCAGCAGTGTAAGGATCAGGCCGGCACAGCAGGACAGCGGTCTCATCGTTCGGTGGTGCTCGGCATGTCTGCTCACATCCTGGAGGTCACCTGGAAACCGCGCGGAGCGCGGACTGGGAACCAGAGACCGCGCTGCATCGGAAAATATTCCCTGGAAACGAAAACGGGCCCCCTGCGGGGCCCGTGGAAGTGCGTCTTGGGTGAGAGGCGCCGATCGGAATCGAACCGATGAATGGAGGTTTTGCAGATCACGTCAAGCTCTATCAGGTGGTGTCATTGGGTGCTATGTCGTTGTCTCGCAACCTCTTCCCCGTTCAGCCCTTTATCTGGTAATGCTATGGCGTATCCTCACCGATGTCCAGAAAATGTCCAAGGGAAGCCGACGAACCCCAGCACCGCCTTAGAGTTTGAAAGATGTGGGGAGCTTGAGCTGTTCCCCTTCCTTATGGCCCGGCTAACAGACTCAACTGACTGACGGATCAGGCATTCTAAGGGCGTCACGGCGCACTCTGTAAGCGAAGCGCCGCGTGATTTGAACTTATCCTATCGCCAGGTGCCCTGACTATGCTGCGGGCACGTCATCAGAATGGGATTTGCGCAGGAATGTCGTCATCAAGCTTCTGTTCGTATAGCCATTCCACCAGGCCGGACCAGAGATCATTGCACCTCGCCGGTAGCTTCGAGTGCCTGCCATCGGCTGCGCCGTGCAGGGAGTGACATAGCGCCCGGTACCCGCTCGGAAGGCTAGACAGCGTCAATGACTCCTCGACCATCAGCAGCGGAGCCGTGGTCTGTAGCGCCTGTCGGCTGCATGCGCGGCTTAGGCACCCACAGCGTACGAACCTAGCGGTTCTCGACGACATCATCGAGAAATTCCCGCATGGCGCGCACTACCGCTAGCCGTTGATCTAGGAACACGTAGTGTCCGCTATCAAGGTCCACAACCCGCCCACGAGGGACCTTCCGAGCAAACTCCTCGCATACTTCATGTTTGCGATGTAGGACCTGAGACGCGTAGCGGCTGGCCATCTTCCACCTGGCCGAATCCGGCGTGAGCCAGCCGAAACCTCGCTCCATACTTCCCAGCGCACAGACGGAAAGCGCGGGAGCTTGCACGCGCCAGACCTCATTCGGGTGCGACCGGACTTCCGTCACCAGCGATTTCACAAGAGCTTGCCGGCGGGCGGTCTCTGCCGAATCGATATTCCACATGCCGGAATCAATCTCCCTGACGGAGTCCCAGCCGGGAAATCGCCGACGCCACGACTGGAACGCGGATGCCGTTGTGTCTGCTGGTGGCTGAGGTGCCTCTCGCCTTGCCTCTTGCGAACGCCGGTAGGCGTCCCCGAAATCGTAGGCCCCATCGAGGTAGACGGCTGCCAGTAGACGGTCTGGATGGAGGGTTGCAAAGCGCGTCAGCACAGCTCCAGAGATCGAGTGCCCTACGAGGACCGCCTTAGAGGCTTGGAGGCTGTCGAGGACGGCTCGAACATCCTGTGCTAGCTGGGCAACCGTATAGCCCCTGTCTGGGGCGCTCGATGGAGGAAAGCCTCGCGGCGTAATTGCAAGCGCGTGAAAGCGATCGGTGAATTCCGGCGCGAGCCCGTCAAAGATATGTGCCCCGTTCCCAAAGCCAGGCATGAAGAGGATGACTGGGCCATGCCCGCCCCAGTCGAGCAGTTGAAGGCGAACCCCGTTTATATCTAAGAAGCGCTCAACGTGAGGAGACCGATCAACGGGTGCGCCATCAGGGCTTGCGGCCACTTGAGCGAGCGCCTGGTTCGAGATCAGAGCTAGACTCAACGCACCTGCGGTCGCTGGGCAGCGTAGACGCATCCTGAATCCAAGTTGTACGGTTCTGCGAGCTCAGATGGCCGGGTGGTTCCTGAACGAAATGCAAATCAGTTACAGGCCATAGTCCTACCGCCCCACACAAATCAACGCTTTCAGTGCTTGGCCTGGAGGAGCGCCGCGCCCGCCTCCGGCCTGTCGGCTGCTTTTGCGGGATGCCGTGGTTGAATCGAAGCGGATCCCCCTGTCGCACTTTCCTCCAGTCCTGAAGATTCTGCGTCCCCGGATCCCCTCCAGAGAGTAATCCAGGCAACCCGCCTCAGGGTGGCTCGAGAATATAGTGGCAAACATCAGAATACATTGACAAACACGCACATGATCGATAATCTGGCTCTATAATCAGGGAGCCTCAATGAGCACTGCGGCCGATGTGCCCGTCCCGCTCACTCCTTCGCTCCACAGTTACGGTGAGTTTCTGGCTGCCCTGCTCGGCGACCGGGAGCGCTTCTTCGATGAAGTGGTCGCCGGAATCGAGCTTGGTCGAAAGCTACGCTTTTCCTTGGCCACCCTGGTCGTACTGGGTGGGCTCTACGGTGGTGTAGCGGGCGCCTACAGCGGGCCGTTCCAAGCGATGGCAGCGGCCGCCAAGCTCCCCTTCCTCTTCCTGGCGACGTTTGCCGTCTGCTTCCCTGCGTTCTACGTCGTGCAAGTCCTCGTGGGGTCGCGGCTCCGGCTGCTGCAGGTAGTGGTGCTGGTCACGAGCGCGCTGGCGCTCATCACGGTCGTGCTCGCGGCATTCATTCCAGTACCAGCTTTCTTCCTAATCACCGGCGCCAACTACTACTTCCAGCACCTTCTGCACATCGCGCTCGTGGGAGCGGCGGGAATCTTCGGGATGTATGCCCTCCACGACGGCCTCACGATGATCTGTGAACGGCGCGGCGTGTACCCGCGCAAGGCACTCACGATCATGCGGCTCTGGGCAGTGCTCTTCGGGTTCGTGGGAATCCAGATGGCGTGGAACCTTCGTCCCTTCCTGGGTGACCGCAATCAGCCGTCCCAGCTCATCGGCCGTTACCAGGGCAACTTCTACACGGCGGTGATCTATGCTGTGAAGCGGCTTGCTGGGGATTCCGATTCCACGGCGGCGCCGGCGGCTTCGCCCGTCAAAGGAAATCTGGAAGAGCTGCTCCGTACCCACGACTCGGCTGTGGCTCCCAGTACACAGCCATGAGTTCAGACCGAGACAACGGCCGGGCACCCGGCAATGACATTCTCACCCTCGAAGAGGTCGCCTCGTATCTCCGACTCACTCCGCAGACCATCTACAAGTGGGCCCAGGAGAAACGCATTCCGGGCGCGAAATTGGGCAAGGAGTGGCGCTTCCGGAAGACCATCATCGATCGCTGGCTCGATGACCAGATCCTGCATGAGGACTCCGGCTTCAGTCACCTGAGGAACCGATGACCCGCTCGCTCATCATCCTGCTCTTCTGCGTCAGCGGAGCGGCGGCACAGACGCCTCCCGTGCCCGACACGGTTGACCGATTCATCAGGGCCGAGCTGGAGCGCCAGCGAATCCCCGGTATGTCGGTCGCTATCCTGCGCGGCGACAGCGTGCTCCTGGCCCGCGGGTACGGTTTTGCCAACCTCGAGCACCGCGTGCCGGCGACCGACAGCACGGTGTACGCGGTGGGCTCGCTCAGCAAGCAGTTCACCGCCGCGGCGATCGTCGTGTTGTCCCAGCAGGGTCGCCTCAGGCTCGACGATCCGATCACCCGATACCTGCCCGAAGGTTCGGCAGTGTGGTCAAGCGTGACCATTCGGCATCTCCTCACCCACACCTCGGGCGTTCCCGAGGACACGACCCTCGACTGGCACCGGGATTATTCGGAGAGCGAGCTGGTGCGCTCCGCCGCTCAACCGCTCGAATTCGAGCCCGGAACGCTCGAGAGCTACAGCAGCACCGGCTATGCACTGCTCGGCGTCATCATTCACCGGGTGACAGGCATGCCTTGGGGTGATTTCGTGCGAGACCACATCTTCCGCCCCCTCGGTATGCGCACGGCGCGGGCCAACTCGGACACGGACATAGTGCCGAACCGGACCGCCGGATACTACTTCGTGAATGACACGCTCAAGAACGCGGATTGGGTGTCACCCTCGATCAACGGGACAGCTGACTGTTGCCTCAGCTTTACCGTGCTCGACCTCGCGCGCTGGGCGATAGGTCTCAACCACGCAAAGGTCCTCGGCCGTGCCGGACTCGAGATGAGCTGGACCCCAGTCAAGCTGAACAACGGCGGTACGTATCCCTACGGCTTCGGTTGGAACATCTTCGAACAGCGCGGTTATCAGCGGATCGGACACAGCGGCGCCTGGCGTGGCTGCCACGCCACCATTCAACGCTATCCTGAGTTCGACCTTACCGTGATTGTGTTACTGAACCTGGGGCAGGCAAACTCCGAGGGCATCGCTGTCGGCATCGCCGGTCTCCTCGAGCCGGCCTTGACTCCACCCCATTTACTGGCGAGCCGACTACCAGGTGCGACTCCACCGAAGCCGATCGATCAGTTGCTGCGCGCGATCGCATCTGACACCGACTCACCCCTGGTAACTCCCGACTTCAAGGCCTCGTTCCCACGGCCCAGAAGGGAGCTGATTGCCGACTTGCTGAAGGCGATAGACATGTGGACCGTGCTCGGGTGTGACGGCGTCCGCAACCGCGGCATTACAAGATTCCGTTCTCGGATTGAGCACATCTGCTACGCTAAGGGGACCGCCAACCAAGGGAGCTTGCTGTTTACTGTACTTTACGCGAGCGGTTGGCGTGCGGCAGGTCTCGACAACTTCTTCGGCATCTGATGGCAAGTCACTGAACTCCAGCTTCTGACATCTTAGGATCGACAGCCGGGTGAACTAGCTACCCCTCTCTATCAGTCACTTCTCTCTCTCTCAACCCTCATTGCCTCGGAGGATGGTTCAAGGGGTGAACCGCTCCAATGGCCTCTGCTCTTAACCCCAAAGAATTTGAAGGATGGTTGAAGGATGCTAGTGAGTTGTCATAACGCCTGCGCGGAATCGATTCTGATGTCCCAAAAAATGTCCAGATGCCAATAGCCCCCCTACAGCGAGGGTCGTAAGTGATTGCGGCTCAAACAGAGGGCGCCGATCGGAATCGAACCGATGAATGGAGGTTTTGCAGTTATCCTCGATCACTTGCGTTGCTTCGCACCTGTTCCTAAGTCGTTGCTGGTGAAGCTGCTTATGCCATTCTGGGAGCTGTAGACTTCCCGCCATTTCGCGTTCTCTCTGACCAAACCTTCCCATAACCTTCCCACTCCATGTAGATGTCTTCAGGAGGGAACCGCTCGGGGCCTGGTCTCCGCGATTCAAGTAGCGGAGCGCGAGCGTCGCGGTACAGCGCGCCTGTGACCGAATGTCTCCCTGGTAGGGAATCAGCTGTGTCTTGCGACGACGCGTAAGTGCAAAGTCCTGCACGACTTACGGTGATCACACTCACTGCGGTTTCGCAGAGGTCCCGCCATCCTATGCGGGGGCTCCTCTATGCGTCTTGGCTTCCTCCCAGTTCTGGTGGCGACGGCCTGTTGCACGGCAACTCTCGCCACCGCGCAAGACACGTCATCCGTGCCGTCCCCGGCGCTTCTCCCCGCCACGAGCGTGATCGTCCTCGTCAACAGCTTGACGTGGGGTTACGACCGTTACGCGATGCGGTGGGAGTGGTCCAAGGTGAGCCCTGCAACGTGGTGGCAGAACGTGCGGACTGGTTTCCGCTGGGACGACGACGCTCTCACCGACAACCAGCTCGCTCATCCACTCAACGGCGCTCTGTACTTCAATGCCGCGCGTGGCGTCGGTTACTCCTTCTGGAAATCCGTCCCGTTTGTGGCGCTCGGGAGCCTGACCTGGGAATTTCTGGCCGAAAATGTGCCGCCCTCCCCCAATGCCGTCATCAACACCACGCTGGGGGGTACCGCGCTAGGCGAGGTGACGTCGCGGCTGGCCACACTCCTCACCCACCGAGCCGACCACCGGCCCAACCTCCAGGGTCGATTGGCGGCGGCGGCTCTCGATCCCGTGGGGCACGCACAGCACTGGGTCCGTCGGAAGCGGGTCCCAGCCCCCTTCCTGGGCGAGCCGACGACAGCGGACGAGTGGCTCGCGGTAGGGATCGCTCGGGAACTGAAAACAGACACCAGTCCGCTGCAGAACTATCGCTTCGCCCGGCTCGGGGTGCGGTACGGTGATGCGTTTACCGCACCATCGGTCAAGCCTTTTGACGCCTTCGAGCTGAACGTTGAGTTGGCACGACGCGGGTCGTGGACTGTCCAGCGGCTTGCGGTCTCCGGTCTGCTCGCGCGCTCGTCCGTGCAACGGACGAACGCCGGTGTTCTCATCTTTTGCCTAAATCATAACTATGAATTTCTTGA
>JBQCGH010000029.1:0-55665 GCA_051955835.1 Gemmatimonadales bacterium | reverse complement strand
CCGGGTCCTGTCCCCGGGACGCGTGGGGTTTTGCAACGCGGCCAACCTGGGGGTCGAGCAGGCGCGAGGCGAGATCATCGCGCGCCAGGATTTCGACGATCGGAGCTATCCCGACCGCCTGCGCGTGCAGGTGGAATTTCTCGATGCACACACCGACGTGGGGCTCGTGGGTGGGCACTACATGCTGGTCGACGAGAACCGTGGCGAGCGGTACGTCCGCATGCCGCCCGCCGACCACGCCGACATCGTGCTCGCCATGGCCAAGCAGATCCCGATGGCCAACACCATCTCCACGTTTCGGAAGCGCGTGTGGGCCGAGGCGGGGGGCATCCCGGTCGTGCGCGACCTCGAGGACCTGCTGTTCTGGCTCAACGCGGTCAAGCGGGGCTGGAAGCTCGCGAACCCGCCCCATGTGATGGGCGAGCACTTCGTGCACGCCTCGAGCTTTTTTCACCGTACGTACAAGTACGCCGATCGCCAGCGCAACCTGGCTCGCGTGCAAGCGAAGGTCGTTCGGGAGCTTCGGCTGCCGGCGTGGATGTACGTGTTCGCCGCCGGGCGCTATGGGTATGCCTACTGCCCAGCGGCGGTCAAGCGTATCGTCCGCCGGACGCTGGGAGGGTCGCGAGAGCGGGACGTGTGAGAATCCTGTTCCTCTCGACCAGCATGGGCATGGGCGGCGCGGATTCGCAGCTCCTGGCCGCCGCTCGGGAGATGCGCGCGCGCGGGCACGAGATCCGCATCGTCTCCCTCACCGCGCTCGGCCCCATGGGTCTCGAGGCGCGGGCCGCGGGCATTCCCACCGAATCGCTGCACATGGCCCGAGGCGTTCCCGATCCCCGGGGGCTGTTCCGTCTGGTGCGGCTCGCGCGCGCGTGGCGGCCCGACGTGGTCCACAGCCACATGGTCCACGCCAATCTCATGGCGCGGGCGCTGCGGCTACTGGCGCCCGTGCCGGCCGTCATCTCGACCATCCACAACATCTCCGAAGGCGGTGCGGCGTTGATGGCGGGCTACCGGGTGAGCAACGCCCTGGTGGATCACATGACCATCATCAGCCAGGCCGCGGCCGATCGCTTCATCCGGGACCGCATCGTTCCGGATCGACTGCTGACGGTGATCCCGAACGGCGTGAACGTCGACGAATTCGTTCGCGTCCCGACGGACACGCGGGCCTCCATGCGGCGGGAGCTCGGCCTGGGGGAGGAGTTCGCATGGCTGGCCGTGGGCCGGTTCGAGGTCGCCAAAGACTATCCGAACATGCTGCGGGCGTTCGCCGCGGTGCGAGCGAGTCGGCCGGACGCCGTGCTCCTGCTGGTCGGCCGCGGGGCGCTCCAGGAGGATACCGAGGCGCTGTCGCGCGGGCTGGGACTCGAGGGCGCGGTGCGCTTCCTGGGCGTTCGTCGTGACGTGCCGGCGGTCATGAGTGGCGCCGACGGGTACGTCATGTCATCCGCCTGGGAGGGCATGCCGATGGTCCTGCTCGAAGCGGCGGCGGCCGCCCTGCCGATCGTGAGCACGAACGTGGGAGGAAACGGGGAGGTCGTCATGGACGGAGCCAGCGGCTTCCTCGCGGCGCCCGGCGACCCCGACGCGCTCGCGCAGGCGATGCTCCGCCTCATGTCGCTGGGCGAGTCGGAACGCCGCGCCATGGGCGCGCGCGGGCGCGAGCGGGTGCTGAGCGTGTACGGACTCACCCGCGTGGTGGAGCGCTGGGAGGCGCTCTATCGCGAGGTGCTGGCGCGGAAAGGCGTCCCCGACCTCACGGGAGCCTCGGCGTAAGCCCGTCCCGTCCGCGAGCCGGCGGCTTCAGGACGAAGGCGGGCAGCGGAATACCTGCAGGTATTGCTCCCTGAAATCCACCCGACCCTGACCGATCGAGTTGCGGAGCTGGCACTTGGCGTACAGCCAGTCCGCGAGGCCCCCCTGCTTCAGATTGGTGCGGAACGCGTGCGCCGGCGCCGGCGCCACCACCCAGAGGGCCGCGCCGGATGTCGCCCGGACCTGCTCCAGCGAATGGGCGAGCGGCTCGGTGTCGTATCGCAGCCGCTGTACCTCGAGCTGTGGCAGATATTGCTGGAGCGCCACGGGCTGGTCGGAGAACACGACATCGTGCGAGGTGAGCCTGGGCCGCAGCCATTGCGCGGTGGACTTGAAGTCGTAGCGGCGCCCGTTCAGGTACTGGGACACGAACGTCGGCATGCCTTCGAGCAGCATCAATCCCAGGACGGTCGCGGGGACGAGCCACCGGGGACGCGTGCTCCAGGGGGTCGCGAAAATCCGATCGAGGAAGTAACCCGCGCCCAGGAAAAACACCGGGGCCGCCGGCACCATGTAATAGGTGGAGACGGGCGTGCGGATCGAGGTCAGCGTGATGAACGCGATGGGAAACGCCGCGACGCTCGCCAGATATTGCGCCAGGAACCGATCACGGTCGCGCCACAACAGGAAGAGGCCGACGAGCCCCGTCCACACCACCGAAAACGTGAGGCCCTGGACATACGCGAGCAGCAGGAACGCCTGCTTGAGCCCGAGCGGCACATGTTGCCGGAGCAGGAATTGACCGCTGCCGGGGTTGTTATCGTGGGACGAGACCCAGTGGTGCAGGATCGGCACGAAGCGCCAGGCGATCACACACAGCGCGATGATGAGCGTGAGCGCGCCCCAGCGGACCTGCGGACGCCGCCACAGCGCAGCCAGATTGCCGGGCCGGAGCCATATGGCCAGAAACCAGATCGCCGGTCCTCCGACGAGCAGCACGGAGGTCGGATGCGCGACGCACGCGAGCAGCCCGGTGATGATCCCGATGGTCAGCGCGCGACGGTCGTGCTCCCGCACGCCGAGGTACAGCGCGTACGGGTAGATCGCGCACAGCAGGAACACCAGCGACCAGTACCGGCCGAACTGCGAGTAGATCAGAAGCAGACCGCTCAGGGTCACCAGCAACGACGCGTAGAAGGCCCCTCGGGCGCCCACGAGACGTCGTCCCACCAGGTAGATGGCGGGCACAGCCAGCACGCCGAACACAGCGGGAAGGAACCGCAGTCCGAACTCATCGAGCGGGAGCACCGGCGCGATCAGGTGGTTCAGGAAATACAAGAGGGGACGCGGATTCGTGAAGCCCGGGTGCATCGAATCCCGCAGCATGAAGATCTCGTCGCTGTCGAAGCCCCAGTGGCCCAGCCGTCCGAATCGCGACAGCAGGGCAAGCAGCGTGAGGGCTGCTACGCCGAGTGTCGGTGACCACCGGCGGGTCGCATCCGCCACGTGATCTGCCTGGACCCTCACCTCCCGCTGGTCCTGGACTGCCATGTCCGCACCTCATGTAAGTGGCATGAAACTCGGCGATTGGCTCGGCGGCGCAGAAGGTTAACGGGTCCTCCGCCGCTCCACCACGGAGGGGTGCAGGCGCTTGGGCTGCCGATTGTTGCACGGTTGCTACCCAAGTTGAGAAACCCCCTTGACAAATGTGACCTAGGTCACGATCCTCTATGCGGCGCGAGCCTCGACAACGAGATGACACCATGTCCGGTGCTCATTCCATCGTGCCCTGGATGACTAGTTCCCACTAGTCTCAGCGTACCTCGTACCCAAAACACATCATAGGGATCGGACAGACACCCTGTCTCATCCCACTGCGTCAGGATCATCCCGACGAGCCGCCGCTGTGGCCGTGCCAAGCGATGGCCCCTCGCCTGTCGCAACCCCCTGTGTCCCTCCACACCAATTGTGACGGAGAGAGGAAAGCCTGGGTATGTCCTACAGCTTCAAGTTGTCCCGTCGGATCTCGCGCCTCCGACTCCCCGTGTGCGTTGCGTTTGCGTCGCTCTTCGCGGCCTGCAATGGCGATGGCACGCTCGACCCGAATAGCGTTGCCGCTGCTCCCGCGGTTCCGACGAGCGTCGGCAATGACGCCGGCGTCGACACGCTGGCCGTCACGACCGACGGCGTGACCGCCTCTGCGGTAGGCGGCATGCCGTTCGGCAACATGGCGCAGCCGGTGACCATGTTCGGCAGCCTGTACAGCGGCGGGAAGATCACGACGGGGCCGTCGAACCTCCGCACCGAGCTGGCCACGATCAAGTCGCGCGGCGGCAGGGTTATCGTCATGCTGGCCGGCTCGCCCGTGAATTACAAGGACGCGGCGGGGCACTTCAGCCTCACCAAGTGGAAGCAGCGCATCGACCGGTACCGCGGAATCAACTTCGGCTCCTACATCACCGATGGCACGATCATCGGTCACTTTCTCCTCGACGAGCCCCAGGACCCCACCAACTGGAAGGGCGTACCGGTGACGCCCGCGACGGTGGACCAGATGGGCCAGTACAGCAAGCAGATCTGGCCCGGCATGGCGACGATCATCCGCGTAAAGCCTAGCTACTTCAAGAGCAATCCACACTACGTTGACGCGGCTTGGGCCCAGTACGTGTCCTGGTACGGCAGCCCGACGACGTACGTGAACCAGCAGGTGTCCGATGCCAAGGCGCGTGGTCTTGCGCTCATCCTCGGAATGAACGTGATCGACGGCGGCAGCCCGAAGCACACGGAGATGAGCGCGAGCGAGGTGAAGTCCTACGGGGCCGCGCTCATGGCGAACTCGTATGCGTGCGCTTTCGTCAACTGGCAGTATCGGAGTACGTACTTCGGCTCGTCCGGCATTAAGGACGCTATGCAGTACCTGCGCAGCAAGGCGGGGAGCCACAGCTTCAAGAGCTGCAAGGGAAGCTGATCCCCCGGAGGTACCGTAGCGCAACGGGGCCGCGACTCGTCGTCGCGGCCCCCTGTTGGTATCCGCCTCTCACCAGACCACGTCACAGGCTTGCTGGTGCGCCTCACCACCCGCCGCGGCGGAGCAGGATCACCGGGATGGTCTTAAGCATGATGCGCAGGTCTTCCCGCAGGCTCTGGCGGCGGATGTACTCGAGATCGTAGCTCACCTTCGTCCGCACGTCGTCCAGCGAACGATCATAATGGTGATTGATCTGTGCCAGCCCCGTAATGCCGGGCTTGGCCCGCTGGCGCAGCGGATATTCGGCGATGTGCCCACGCAGCTCAGCGAAGATCGTGGGTCGCTCCGGGCGCGGCCCCACGATGTTCATCTCCCCCTTGAGCACATTGATGAGCTGCGGGAGCTCGTCCAGGCGATACTGGCGCAGGACCCGGCCCACGAACGTCACGCGCGGATCGGCCTCGGCTGCCCAGACCGCCCCACTGTGCCGCTCGGCGTCCACGTGCATCGTGCGAAACTTGTAAATCGTGAACGGCCGCCCGCCGAGGTCGCGGCTCCGCCGGTGATTCGCGGCGTCCGGGCCCGGGATGCGCCGGTCGAGTCCGACACGTTCCTGCACGTAAAAGACAGGTCCGCGCGACGTGAGCTTGATGAGGATGGCGAGGAGCACGAACACCGGCAGCAGGGCCAGCAGGGCCAGCAGGGCCAGCAGGAAATTGAGCGCGCGCGTCGCGCGTTGCCGCGGCGTCGCGTACTGGGTTGGAGGATCCGCCAGCTCCTCGCCGGGGAGCCAGGGATCGTCCGGCGCGGGCCGGTGCGTGCTGCTTTCCGAGCGGGCGGTCAGCGCTTCGAGCAAACGCATCACGTCGATCGTCCGTGTGTGTCGAGTGTGTAGGAGTCGTGTCGCCGGATCGACCATGGCCACGCGGCCGCGTGAGCCTCCGATCCAGACTCGGCGACCGGCGCCGGTCATGGCCGGAGTTCGCACGATCCATGCCTGGGGAGGGGGGCCCGCAGAGCACGCGTTTGCACCACTTTAAACCGTTCATTGCCAATGAGTTCATGCCACTTGGCGCGCCCTGTCAAGCTGTCCCGCGCGGAGCCCTTGTCGTAGCTCACCTACACGCACCTCGCAGAGCGCGACAGCGTCGTGTGACGCAGGTCTCACGCCCGGAGGGCCCACCAGCGTACCAGCAGGACGGCGCCGACGGCGAGCAAGAGGTGCGTCACGCCCGCGCTCGTGATGCCGCCAAAAATGAGAACCGCCCACGCGATGAGTGCGGCGACGGCCACGAACAGCGTCGGTCCGAGCAGCCTCGGTGCCATGATCGATCGTCCTTGGTCGGTTGATTCCGGGGAGGTGGACTTCTATCTTAGTGCCAGCGGTGGCGGGGAGCCACATTATTGAGCCAACAGGTCCAGTGATGGGCCCGAATGCCGTGGCCGATGTCACGCCCCACGGGGGAAGGCAGGAGTCAGGGTGAGGGCGCCGCGAATTCTCATTGGGCTTCAATAATCCTCCTCGTTGCCGTGTCGCCGTGCGCCGATCGGACCTCCGGTCGGCGCACGTGTTTCTCGACCCGCTTGACCTGGCTCCGGCCCCCCGCCTGATTCCTCCACGACCCTGTCCCGGGACGGGCCATGCCACGATGCCGAGTGACGCGGCGTGTGCACTTCAACGCCGCGCACCGCTTGCACAACCCCGATGCCACCGAGGCATGGAATCAGGCCACGTACGGGGTGTGCAACAACCCCAACTACCACGGCCACAACTACGAGCTCGAGCTGTCGGTGGAAGGTGAGATCGACCCGCGAACCGGGTACGTCATGGATCTCAATCATTTGAAGGAGCTCGCCCAGGACCTGCTGATCCGCCACCTCGATCACAAAAACCTGAACCTCGACGTGCCCTGGTTCCGCGACCTGGTGCCCACGTCCGAGAACATTGCCGTGGTCTGCTGGCGCGAGCTCCGGGCCGCCATTCGGGCGGATCTGGCGCTCAGTCTGCGCCTCTGGGAAACCCCGAGGAACTATGTCGACTACGAAGGCGGGTAAGGACGGCGGGCAACCGGCCCGACCCCCGCGCACCCACGCAACCCGCACCGGCGGCCCCGAGCCGCACCTCGAGCCGTTCGCCGACAAGATTCGCGAGGTGCTCGCCGCGTTGGGCGAGGACCCCGGCCGTGAGGGCTTGCTCAAGACGCCCGAGCGAGTCGAATCCTCGCTCCGCTTCCTCACGCAGGGATATCACCAGTCGGTGGCCGACGCGATCGGGGACGCCGTGTTCGCCGAGTCGCACCAGAGCATGATCATGGTGCGCGACATCGAGCTCTACTCGCTCTGCGAGCACCACCTCCTGCCATTCTTCGGCCGGGCCCACGTCGCCTACATCCCGAACGGCAAGATCCTCGGCTTGTCGAAGGTGGCCCGCATCGTGGATGTGTTCGCACGGCGCCTGCAGGTTCAGGAACGGCTGACGGACCAGATCGCCGATGCGATCATGGACGTGCTCCGGCCCACCGGCGTCGGCGTGGTGATCGAGGCGGCGCACTTCTGCATGATGATGCGAGGGGTGGAAAAGCAGAACTCGCGCACCGTCACCAGCGCATTGCGCGGCATTTTCCGCGATGACTCGAAGACCCGGGTCGAGTTCCTGCGCCTGGCGCACGGGGGCAAGCTCTCCGAGTGAGGCCCCTCGACGGCCGGGTCGCGCTGGTGACCGGGGCGTCGCGCGGCATCGGCGCCGCGACGGCCGACGCGCTCACACAGGCGGGTGCGCGCGTGGTGCGAGTCTCACGCCGGCTCGGTCCGGCCGACGGATACATCGACCTCCCGACCGACCTGGCCGACGCTGATCAGGCGTCCGCCTTGGCTGAGCGAGTGCAGCGGACTGCGGGCGTGCCCGACATTGTCGTGAGCAACGCCGGGGGCTTCCTGCTCGCGCCGCTCGAGCAGACCCCCGTCGACCGGTTCGATGACCTGCTCGCCATCAACCTCCGCGCCGCCTTCATTCTCGCCCGCAGC
The DNA here is from genome assembly GCA_051955835.1 of Gemmatimonadales bacterium. Lineage (GTDB taxonomy): Bacteria > Gemmatimonadota > Gemmatimonadetes > Gemmatimonadales > GWC2-71-9 > CAVVWJ01. Next base: position 47,912 of record JBQCGH010000029.1, on the reverse strand, counting down.
CTGCTGCCGCTGCAGCGCTCGGCTGGGCGGGGGTGTTACATCACGGTGGGCAGTGTGGCCGATCACGTTGGTTTTCCGGAGAACGCCGCCTACGCTGCCAGCAAGTACGGCGTTCGCGGGCTGCATGAGACCCTCGTCGCCGAATATCGCGGGACCGGCGTGCGGCTCACATTGATCTCGCCAGGCCCGACTGATACCGAGGTGTGGGAGCCGTATGACCCGGATCGTCGGAAAGGATTTCCACCCCGTGGCCAGATGCTCCGCCCCGCCGACGTCGCCGACGCCGTGCTGTTCGTCGCTACCCGCCCGGCGCACGTAGCCATCGATTGGCTACGGCTGGGCCCTGTTTGACCCCCCACCGGTGCAATGTGCCATGGCCATCCGCCCCGCGGTGAGCCTCTCCGCCGTCGTTGTCGCCCTCGTGGTCCCCGCCGCATCACTCACGGCCCAGGTCGGACCGCCGCCACTTCCCGACAGCACCGGCTGGGGTGTTCACGTGCTGACGGTGACGCGGGACCCGGGTGGCACGCTGTGGGTAGGCACGTACGGCCAGGGGATTTACCGGCTGCCGCCGGGTGGCACCGCCTGGGAGTCGATCCGTCACGACAGTACCGTGGCGACGTCCATCTCGATGGACTTCGTCCAGGCGCTCGCGTTCGGCCCGAAGGGGGAGGTGTGGTACGGCACGGTCGGAAACGGGTGGGGCCTCTCGCTCGACGGCGGCCGTCCCTGGAAGAACTGGACCTACGACCAGCTTGGCCCCGAGTGGCAGTATGTCGTTCCCAACGGCATCGCGATCCGCGCCGACACTACGGTCGTCGCCACGGCGGACGGCCTGCAGATCTCCACCGATGACGGCGCGCACTGGACCGCCATCGGTGACGCGGTCGGCCCGCCGGCCAAGGGCCCTGCCGATACCGCGCTCCCGCTCCTCACGAATGAATACGTGAAGCGTCTGGCACCCGACCGGCGCGGGTGGAACGTGACCACGCTGCGTGGCAACCAGCGCTTGGTGCACACGGCGGCCGGTTGGCAGGCACAGCCGCTCGCGGCCGCGGCATTTCCACCGACCAACGCGGTCCTGATCGGGCGAGTGCAATATGTCGGGACTCCCTGCGGCCTCCGGCCCGCGACCGATACGCTGCCGTGCATCAACCACAGGGCCCCGGCGGCCGCGCCACCCAAGGACCCGCTCACCGTGTGGCTCCGGCGGCCCATTGCCCGCACCGACAATGCCTACATCGACCAGACCTACCGGTACGGATCGACCATGGGGGGCTTTTTCCAGCAGCATCAGGGGGTCGAGTTCAACAATCCCGACGGTACCCCCGTCATGGCGGCGCTCGGCGGACGTGTGGTGTATGCCGGGCGGGCCGAGGAGGGCGCCAACACCGTCGCCATCCGGCACGATACGACGGTGAAGGCGCAGGGGAAGACATACCGGCTCTATTCCATCTACTACCACAACTCCTCGCTCGCGGTGAAGGTGGGGAATCGGGTGAAGACGGGACAGGTGATCGCGCGGGTGGGCAACACCGGCCGGGCGACGAACGACCACCTTCATTTCGAGCTCGCGGCCTCGCCCACGGATTCGATCGGTGCCATCGTGGATTCGCTGCAGCGGTTTCCGCCGTATACGGTGAACCCCGAGCTGTGGCTCGAGCCGCTGCCCAACACGGGCATCGTGGCCGGCCAGGTCTTCGACTCTTCCGGCGCGCCGGTGCCGCAAGCGCGAATCTACGGCATCGTCAAGCGCGATCCGATCGAGACCCCCTTCTCGTACGCCGAGACCTACGGCGACAAGGCGCACGGGCATCCACTGTACCACGAGCACTTCGCGGTGAGCGACGTGCCGGCAGGCACATACGTGCTGGGCGCCACGATCGACGGCCGGAAGGTCTACCGGCAGGTGACCGTGGAGCCCGGCAAGCTCACGTGGGTGGTGTTCAAGCCCTAGCGATGTTCATCGAGCTCACCGATCACCTGAGGTGTCCGGAACCCCACGACGAGGCGTTCCTGGTGTTGCTGCCCGATCGCATCGAGGGGCGCTCGGTACGTGAGGGCACGCTTGGCTGCCCGATCTGCGACCGCCGGTTCACGCTGCGCGATGGGGTGTTCGATACCGGTGACGCCGTGGCGCCTCCCGCGGGTCCCAGCCGCCTGGGCGCGGAGGCGCTCGTGGCCCTCGCCGGACTGAACGGCCCCGGCGGCTACGCAGTCCTCGCGGGCGCGCCCGCTGCGGTTTGGCGCGCTGTGGCGACCGGGATGCCGGGCGTGGGCCTGGTGGGGGTGAACCCGCCCGAAGGCGTGGCCGACGAGGAACACTGGAGTGTCATCCGGAGCGGCCGTCTGCCGCTCAAGTCGCATTCCATGCGCGGTGTCGTCTTGGGCGCGCCGTTCGGCGGCGACCAGGCCTGGATTCGGGAGGCGGCGCGGGTGCTGCTGCCCGGGTTGCGCGTCGTCGGTGAAGGGTCGGATCCGCCGGCCGGCCTCATCGATCTGATGGCCAGCGCCGACGGCGTGTGGGTGGGGACCGCCCGGCGGTGATCACCGCTTTCGGCGCTGCAGCCGGGACGAGATGAACCAGATCGCGCCGATAATACCGATGATGACCGCCGCGATGACTTCGATACCCATGAGACGACTCCGCAACCGGGACCGCCCCAACTAGCGTCGGCGGGCACGCCGGCCGCGGTGCGTCAGGTCACGTGGGGGTCCGTGTACAAGGCCTCGATCGCCGCCCGGTGCCTGTCCTCCACGATCCGTCGGCGGATCTTGAGCGTCGGCGTGAGCTCACCGGCCTCCACGCTGAAATCACGCGCGAGCACCAGGAACTTCTTCGGCATCTCGAACTGGGCGAGGTCCCGAAGCATCTTGCGCACCTCGCGCTCGAGCTTCGCGTGTGCTTCAGGACTGGCGGCAAGCCGCTCGAGGTCGTCGGTCGGGAGACCGTGGCGCGCGGCCCACCCGCGAAGCGTCTCCGCGTTCGGCACGACGAGCATGACCGGAAACGGTCGCCGGTCTCCCAGCATGACGGCGTTGGAGACGTACTTGCTGCCTTTGGCCAGGTTCTCGATCGGCTGCGGGGCGATGTTCTTGCCGCCGGCCGTCACGATCAGGTCCTTCTTACGATCCGTGATGCGGAGGTATCCCTCCGCGTCGAGCACGCCGATGTCACCCGTGTGGAACCACCCGTCCCCATCGAGCGCCTCAGCGGTCGCCTCCGGCTTCCCGAAGTAGCCCCGCATCACGTTCGGCCCGCGCGTCAGGATCTCGCCGTCGTCGGCGATCCGGATCTCGACGCCCGGAATCGGGCGCCCCACCGTGCCCAGCTTGGTACGCCCGAACACGTTGACGGCCATCACCGGCGACGTCTCCGTCAGCCCGTAACCCTCGAGAATGGGCATGCCGGCCGCGCAGAAGAACCGGGCGATCTCAGGGGCGAGGGGCGCCCCGCCAGAAATGAAGAACCGGATGCGGCCGCCGGTACGCGCTCGAAGCGCCGAGAAGACCAGCCGATCCGCCAACGCACGCTGCACGGTGAGGCCTATCGGCACCGGTCCGCCCGCGAGGGACCGCTCGACCCAGGCCTCGCCGACGCTCCGGGCCCAGGCAAAGATGCGGCGCTTGGCGGGCGAGCCCGCGCGGACGCTGTCGAGCACACGGCCGTAGATCTTCTCATAGAGCCGTGGCACCGACGCCATCATCGTCGGCCGCAGCTCCTGCATGTCGGCGGCGACAGTGTCGATGCTCCCGGCGTAGTTGATCACGACCCCAGCATGGAGCATCGAGTAGTGCCCGAACATCCGCTCGAAGATGTGGGAGAGCGGAAGAAAGGAGAGACAGTCGTCGGTCGGGCGAAAGTCGAACATCCCCACGCACGTGGTCACGTTGGACGCGATATTGCCGTGCGTGAGCATGACGCCCTTGGGGTCGCCGGTGGTCCCCGACGTGTAGATCAGGGTCGCGAGCTCGCCCGGGCCGATGCCGAGCGCCTGGGCGCGCCAGTCGGGGTGCCGGCCGGCGGCCGCACGGCCGCATTGGAGCAGCTCGTCGAAGGCGAGCACGCCCGGACTCTCGACCGCGGGATCAAACGCGATGATGTGACGCAGCGCCGGAAGCCGGGTGCGGAGGCTCAGGACCTTGTCGAGCTGCGCGGCGGACGAGACCAGCACTGCCACCGCGCCGGCGTCTCGGAGGATGTACTCGGCCTGGCGGGCAGGCAGGGTCGGATAGATCGGCACGTCGGGGCAACGCGCGGCCAGGCAGGCGTAATCGGCAATGGCCCATTCGGGTCGGTTCTCGGACAGCAATGCCACCCGCTCGCCTTCGGCAATGCCCAGCTCGCGAAGTCCAAGGCTCGCCGCCTGGACGCGCTCGGCGAGGTCTCGATAGCCGAGGCCGATCCAGCGGCCCTCCCGACGGACCCGCATGGCGACCGGCCGATCGGCGAAGCGATCGACCGCGCCGAAGAAGAGCTCGTTCAGCGTGCCCGGCGTGACGCCTCCCCCGCAACGGCGGCCGCGGTGAACCGGAGCACGAACCGTTGACCCGAGCCGAACACGTCTGCCCCGCGAATGTGGTGCGCCCCGATGCTCACGACGACGCTTTCGGGCGGCGTAAGCCCGGGAACGACCTGAAGGGCGGCGGTTGCCGTACCGTCGGCGCCGCTCAGGACGCTATCGGTCGCATGACCGTTGGTCGTGAACACCAGCGGCGGCGGAGCCGCCGCCGGATCCGGATCGGTCACGGCGAAGACGATCTTGAGGTTGGTGACGGGGCCCGGCGGGTTGGCACTGGCGAGCCGGGCCACGAACGAGGGCAAGGGGACCGAGTCCGGCGCCACGGTGAAGCTGGAGTCGCCGGCGATGGCGAGCGTGTCCGGCGAGGGAACCACGGCAAACGTGATGAGCCCCGAGCCGAGCGAGCCGACCGTTGCCTGCACCCGCGCGCTGCCCGGACTCACGCCGGTGAGCACCCCGGACGCCGGATCGATGGATGCGGTAGGATCGGCGGAGACCCAGGTGACGGCCGTGGCCGCGCTGTCGCCGTTCTTGTCCAGCGGCTTGGCCGTAAGCTGGATGGATTCGCCCACCTCGATGCTGTCCGGCCCCGGCACCCCCACCTGGATGCCTACCACGCCGCCTTCGGCTTCGTCCAGTCCGCTGCACGCCGCCGCGAGCGCGGCCAGGCAGAGTGCGACCGCTCGCGTCACGTGGTCCCCGGGGCGGGACTGCCGGCGATGTCGCGCAGCGCAGTCTCCGCGTGACGGATCCACCGCTCGGCATCGGGCCCCTTGGGCGGCCGCGCCAGGAACGCGCGCAGATGGTCCGCCGCCTGCTGCGCATCGCCGCGCTTGAGAAGGAGAAAGGCGACGCCGTAGTGGGCGCCGACGAGGGCGTCATCCAGCTCGAGCGCGCGCTTGTAGTGACGGATCGCTTCCTCGGGCTGCCCCGTCTTGGTGAAGGCGATGGCCATGTTGAGCAGGATGCGCGAGTCGGTCGGGTTGTCCCGGAAGGCAAGCCGATAGGACGTGAGCGCCGCTTCAAAGTCGCCTTGCCGCTCCAACGCCAGCCCCTCGTTCAGGTAGTCGAGCCGCTGCGGGCGCAGCGACTCGCGGTGCTCCTTCCCGAACAATCGGCTCCAAAAGCTCATGGGTTGCAGGGGCTCTCCGGGCAAAGTCGAACGGCCACAACGGCTTGGGATAGGAGAAAATAGCCCGCCCGGAAAAGGAGGGCAAATTGGCGGACCGAGGTTGAGCGCCGGTTGCCCCGGCTTCGCGGCTGGGGTACGTTGCCGTCACCACACGGAGGCGTTCATGCGTCGTTCGGTACCGCCCGGTCCCCGGGGCGTCCTCGAGGTGGACTGGCCGTTCTTCGGGGAAATCTGCCGCGCGCTGGCCCTCAGGGTGGCGCGTGACTACCAGCCGGAGATCGTGCTCGGCGTGGCCAAGGCGGGCGTCATCCCGGGCGTGGTTGTCGCCTCCATCCTGCAATGCGAATTCGCCTCGATGACGGTGACGCGCCGCGAGGATGGCGCGGCCCCGGTGCTGGTGTCGGGGCCGCCGGCCACCATCCGCGGCCGGCGCATCCTGGTGGTGGATGAGACCTGCGATACCGGCAGTACCATACGGCTTGCGCTCAATGAGGTGCGGGCGCTCCGGCCCGCCGAGGTCCGGACCGCCGTGTCCTTCAAGACCGGAGAGTACGCCCCCGACTACCACGCATTCGAGACCGACAGCTTCATCATTCTGCCTTGGGACCGCGAGATCGTCCAAGGCGGGGAGCTGATCGTCCGCCCCGAGTACGCCGCTCGCCTGTCCTGAGCTCGCGAGGCCCTGCAACCCTGGTGTCGCCTGACCCATCCAACGGGGGTCCACTTACTCATGGAGCCCCGATGCCGCGGTTACTCGTGGTCCCCTGCGCTCTCCTCGCCTCGCCCGTCGCCCTGGCCGCCCAGCAGACCGAGCGCTACTCCCTCGATACCGGACCGGCGGTGGTATACAACCTCGTCGGCAGTCTCCGAATCGAAGCGGGCGAAGGCCACGTCAGCGTTCAGGTGACGAGGGCCGGCGCCGACGCGGGCAAGCTCACCATCGGTCAGGGCGAGATCGCCGGGCGTCCGACCTTCCGCGTCATCTACCCGGCCGACCGGATCCGCTCGGGGCGTGCCCCGGATCACGGGTCGACCCAGCTTCGCGTCCGAGACGACGGCACGTTCGGCGGTGAAGGGGACGAGTGGCACGATCATGGCCGGCACGGCGGCCGACACGAAGGAGATGAGGGACGCCGCGTGACCATCGGTGACGACGGGTTGGACGCGCGCGCCGACCTCGTCGTCCGGGTGCCCAAGGGCGAGCGGGTCGCGGCCCACCTGGCGGTCGGCGCCGTGACCGTGGCGAATGTCGACGGCGAGCTTCGAGTGCATACCCAGAACGCCCCCGTCACGGCGAGCGGGACGCGCGGCACACTCTCCATCGAGGTCGGCGCCGGCGAGGTGCGGATTTCCGATGCCCAGGGCGAGCTGAACGTGGACACCGGCTCGGGCTCGGTCGACGTCACGAGATTCAGCGGCTCGGATCTCTCGGTCGATACCGGCTCGGGCGAGGTAACCGGCAGCGATCTCACGGCCGACGAGCTGGGTGTGGACACCGGCTCGGGCGAGATCCGCCTGGCGGACGTCACGTCGCCCCGACTCTCGCTCGAGACCGGCAGCGGAGGGATCACCGCCGACTTGCGCCGCGACCTCGCATCGCTCGAAGTCGAGACGGGATCGGGCGACGTGTCGATCCGCGCGCCGTCGTCGCTCGGGGCGCGGGTAAAGATTCAGACCGCAAGCGGGGACATCGAGACCGACTTTCCGCTCCAGGTGACCCGGGGCGGCCGGGATCACATGGTCGGGACGATCGGGGACGGGAAGGGGACGATCGCGATCGAGACCGGGTCGGGCGGGATCAGGCTGCTGAAGACGGATTGACACCGAGCGCTTCGGCGTAGCCGGTGCCCTGGGCCATGCGGTCGTAGAGCGCGCTCAGGGTTTCCGGCGCTCCGGCGAGAAAGCGGCAGCGGGCATCGCCGCGGGTGCGGCACTCGACCTCCATGACCGCGACCAGCCCGTCGGAGAGGCGGCCGAAGAAGTCCGCCAGCAGCCCGCAGGTGAGATGACACGAGGGAAATTCGCCGCGACCCTCCTCGCTCGCCTCGGCCCATTCGGCCGAATCAAATGCCATCACCGCCCCCAGGTTCCGGGCCGCGAGCGTGCCCCAGCCAAGCTCGCTGAAGAACTCTGACAGGACTTCGCCCAGATAGCGCGCGTCGAGCTCCGCCGGCCGCTCGACGCCGCGCGTGGCGACCAGCCATTCCGAGAATTCCGCGAACAACTCCTCCCCGCCGGCGAAGCCCGCCTCCTGAAGGTAGCTCGCCGCCTGCAGACCGGTGTCGCGCTCGAGCGCGGCGCGGAGCTGATGGAGGACCTTGCGCCCAAGGCGGACGCCGGTGTGAGGCGGATGAGGCGGGTGTGCAGTCATGACAAAGCCGATGTGGGAGAGGACGGTCGAAGTTAGCCGGTGCTGGTGGGCTCGGTAAAGGCCGCGGGACGGCGGTTCACGTGCGTCGGGTCCCGCAGCCTGGAACGGAGATCCGGGACCGGGCGTCCACATCCTACCGCGACGCTGGACCGACGCGACGAAGCAACTCCGCCTCGTCGATAACCTCGACACCGAGCGCTCTGGCCTTCTCCAGCTTGCCGCCGGCCTCCTCGCCGGCGACCACGGCGTCGGTCTTCTTGCTCACGCTGCCTGCGACCCGCCCGCCGGCCGCTTCGATGAGCTCGGTAGCCTGGCTGCGCGAGAGCGTCGGCAGCGTGCCGGTGAGGACGTAGGCCTTGCCCACGAGCGCGCCGTCGGCGGACGCGGCGCGGGGCTCCGTGAAGGTGAGGCCGGCCCGGCGCAGGCGCTCGAGCAGCTGTCGATTTCGCTTCTCCGCGAAGAACGCCACCACGGCCTCCGCGATGGCGCCACCGACGCCGGGCACGTCATTGATCGCCGCCTCATCGGCCTTCATCAGCGCATCCATGGTGCCGAACCGCCGGGCCAGGAGCTGGGCCACCGTCTTGCCAACGTGACGAATGCCGAGGCCGAAGAGCAGAGTCGAGAGCGGCCGTTCCTTGGACGCCTCGATGGCAGCCACGAGCTGCGTCGCGGACTGTTCGCCAAAGCGCTCGAGCTGGACCAGGCGCTCGGCGGTGAGATCGTAGAGATCGGTGACGTCGCGGATGAGGCCGGTCTCGAGCAACTGGCGCACCCGCTCGTAGCCCAGACCCCGCACGTCCATGGCATCGCGGGAGCCGAAGTGGACGATCCCTTCCAGCACCCTGCCCGGACACGAGACGTTGGGGCAGTAGCGCATCGCCTCGTCCGGGACGCGGTCTGCCTTTGTGCCGCACGCCGGGCAATGGTCCGGCATGACGAACGGCTTGCTCCGGGCCGCGGGGTCGACACCTTCGAGCACGGGCCGGAGCACCTGGGGAATCACCTCGCCCGCGCGGATCACCTCCACCCGATCCCCGATCCGGATGTCCTTCTGCGCGATGAGGTCTTCGTTGTGCAGGGTGGCAGCGCTCACGGTGACGCCCGAGATCTCCACCGGCGCGAGCACTGCCCAGGGATTGAGGGCGCCGGTACGGCCGACGTTGATGCGGATGTCCTCGAGCGTCGTGACCGCGACCTCGGGGGCGAACTTGCGGGCGATGGCCCAGCGCGGCTCGCGTCCGCCGACGGTACCGAGCTCGCCATGGAGGTCGAGCCGATCGACCTTGATCACGATGCCGTCGGCCTGAAATTCGAGCGTGGGGATGAGCCGCTCGAGGCCTTCCACCGCGGTCTGTACCTCTGGCATGCTCTTGAACCGTGCGCGATGCGGCTCGACCTGAAAGCCCCAGCCCTCGAGGAGGCCGAGCAGCTCCCAATGGGTCTTCGCCGTGAGCCGGCCATCGACCGGCTCGACGGCGAACGCGAACATCCGCAGCCGGCGGCGCCGGGTGATGTTGGGATCGAGCTGGCGCAGCCCGCCTGCCGCGGCATTCCGCGGGTTGGCGAATAGCGGCTCGCCTTCGCGCTCCCGCTCCTGGTTCACCCGCGTGAAGCCCGCGTAGGGCATGTACACTTCGCCACGGATCTCCATGTGGCGGGGCCAGCCTTTGCCCTTGAGGGCCAGCGGGATGTCGGAGATCGTGCGGAGGTTGGCGCTGATATCCTCGCCGATGACGCCGTTGCCGCGGGTGGCCCCGATGGCCAGGCGGCCGTCCTCGTAGGTCAGACTCACGGCCGCGCCGTCGATCTTGATCTCCACTGTGTAACCGGCCTTCCGCACTTCGGGCACGATGCGCGCGTTGCGCTCCTCCCAGGCGTCCAGCTCCTCGGGAGTGAAGGCGTTGCCAAGCGAGATCATGGGGCGGAGATGGGTCACCTTGGCGAGCGCGCTCGCCACCGGGGCGCCCACCCGCTGGGTGGGGCTCTCGGGCGAGCGCAGCTCGGGGTGCTGCGCCTCGAGCGCCTGCAGCTCGCGGAACAGCGTGTCGTACTCGGCGTCGGAAATCTCCGGCGCATCGAGCACGTAATAGGCGTGGTTGGCCCGGTCGATCTGCTCGCGCAGCGCGGCGACCCGCTCGGCTGCGCCCCGGGTCACCGCGCGGTGGACTCCTGGCTCAGGACGGCCTGCGCGACGCCGACCAGCCGCTCAATCTCGGGAGACACGCCGTCCGCCAGCCCGGGCTCTTCCGGCGACGGCGCCGGATAGCTCGCGAGCAACCGGCGCATGAACCCGATGAGCGCGGCCTGCTCCTGCTCGCGCCGGCGCGCATCGTCGTCTTCGCCCTTCCGCTTGCGGAGCCGCTCGAACCGATGCGCGTTCCGCAGCGCCTTGGCGGTGAGGTTCGCGACGACCTGGCAGAACTGGAGGTCCGCGGCGGAGAAGCTGGGGCCGTCGCGGAAGGTGCGCAGGAAAATCGCGCCGATGGCGCTGCCTCGCCACGAGATCGGGATGACCGTGATGGTCTTCACCTTCCGCGCGGCGAGCGCCCAGCGGGCCGGACCGAGCGACGGATCGGTGGCCGCATCGGCGATGAAGACGGTTTCCCCGGTCTTGAGGGCGCGGCGGAGCTCGGGGTAGCGGTCCAGGTCCACCACGTAGTTCCGAATGCCTGGATCCTCATAGCTCGCCACGAGGCGCACGCTCTCGCCCCCCCGCTCCGCGAGGAAGATCGAGCACCGGTCGAGCCCGAAGGTCTCGCCCAGCCGCAGCGTGACCGACTGGACGACATCGGCGAAGTGGAGCGAGCCGCCGATGTCCTGCAGGATCTCGATGATCGCCAGCAGATGCTTGCGCTCCTGCTCGAGCGCGGCGAGCCTGGTCTGGAGTCGTTCGATCTCGTCGATCGCCATGGCCGTCGATGACATGGAGCGTCCTGGGAAAGGGGGCCGGACCGCGCCCCGGAGGGCGCCGCCTGGAGCAGTATAAGGCGGCCGCCCCCCTCCGAAAATCCATGAAGGAATGTGCAGCCGTTCTGTCAAAAGTCTATGGTGTCACGATGGTTGACGGCACCCCCGAGGGGGGTAGGTTGCAGGGACGAGGTGGACGTGTAGCGAAGGAGCACGCATGGACGACGAAATGGACGAGCTCGAGGAAGACCTCGTCGAGGAATCGGACGAGCTGGCGGCGACGAGCGCTGGACGGCAGTCGGCCTGGAGGCGTTCCCCGGGCTTTCTTACGGGCGTGCTGCTCGGGGCCGTCATCGGTGCCGCGCTGGGCGTGCTGTTCGCCCCGGAGCGCGGCGATCGGTCCCGGCGGCGGCTCCGGCGGCGGCTGGCACGGCTCAGGGAGCAGGCGGCGGAGCAACGCGAGCGGATCCGAGAGAAATGAGGGACCCGCCTCAGTGCTTCCCCGCGATCTTCGCCTCCAGCGCGTGTGCCTGCCGACGGTATACGCTGTCCATGATCTCGCGATCGGGCAGGGAGTCGAGCTCTCGGAGCTGGGCTCGGGCATCGTCGTACCGCTTGCGGTCTACGTAGATCTGCGCCAGCTCCAGACGGTGATACAGGCGACCGGGATCCAGCGCCACCGCCCGCTCCATGTTGGAGATCGCGGCGTCCCACGAGGCCTGCTTGAACACGCCGGCACCGAGCAGCGACTTCGCGAAGAAGCGGCTGAGGCCCGAGAGCCGCATGATCTCGGCGTTCCACCGGCCCAGGATGTGGTAGGCGCCGTCGTGGCGCGGGTTGAGGGCGATGGTGCGTAGCGCCTCGTCGCGGACGATGCTGGCCCGCCGGATGCGCTCCTTCTTCCCCATGGTGAGCGAAGCGCGACCCACCGAGGCCGCGAGGGCGAAGTGTCCGTCCGCCCCCATCGAGTCCGCCGCCACGGCCCGCCGGGCCAGCCGTTCCGCCCGTGCGTAGAGCGAGTCGCGCTCCGGGCTGTGGATGCTGTCCGGGATCTGCTCGCCTTCGTCGAGCAGGGCAATCGAGGCGCGCCAGTTCGCCTCGTAGTCGGTCGAGTCGAGCGCCAGCGCGGCCTGGTAGTGGGCAAGCGCGGTGCGGAGGTCGTGCACCTGCATCGCCCCGTTGCCGAGCGCCACGTGGTCCCGGGCGGTCTGCGCCGCGGCGCGGGAAATGGTCGTACCGGCCACGAGCGAGGCAGCGAGGACGCGCCCGAGGGCGCGCGACAGACGGGTCAGCGGTGATTCCTGGTCGAGGGTGAACCCGAATGGTGATTCCACGGCTCATCGAGCACAAGCGCGACGGGCAGGCCCTGGCCGCCGAGGAGTGGACCTCGCTCGTGCGCGCGTACACCGCCGGGGAGATGCCCGACTACCAGATGTCGGCGCTGCTCATGGCCGTCTACTTCCGTGGGCTCGAGCCCGCTGAGCTCGCGGCGCTCACCGAGGCGATGATCGATTCGGGCGACCGCTTGCGGTTCGACGGCCATCCGCGGCCCGTGGCCGACAAACACTCGACCGGCGGCGTCGGCGACAAGGTCTCGCTCCTGCTCGCCCCCATGGTGGCGAGCTGCGGCGTCTCGGTGCCGATGATGTCGGGCCGCGGGCTGGGGCACACCGGCGGCACGTCCGACAAGCTGGAGTCCATTCCGGGTTTTCGTGTCGGGCTCACGCTCAAGGAGGTCCGGGCGCAGATCGACCGCCTGGGCTGCGCCATGCTGGGCCAGACGCCCGAGATCGCGCCGGCCGACAAGCGGATCTACGGGCTCCGCGACGTCACTGGCTCGGTCGAGTGCATTCCGCTCCTCGCCTCCAGCATCATGTCCAAGAAGCTGGCGGAGGGCCTCAACGGTCTCGTCCTCGACGTGAAGACCGGGAGCGGGGCGTTCCTCACCGAGCTCGACCAGTCCCTCGAGCTGGCGCGCACCATGATCCGCCTGGGCGAGGCCCACGGATGTGCCACGGTCGCGCTGCTCACGGCGATGGATCGCCCGCTCGGGCGCGCCTGCGGCAATGCGCTCGAGGTCGAGGAGGCGATCGAGGGCCTGCGCGGCGGTGGCCCCGACGACCTCATGGAGGTGACCTACGCGCTCGGCGCCGAGATGCTGGTCCTGGTCGGCGCCGCGCGCGGTCTCGCCGAGGCGCGGACCCGGCTCGAGGAGAGTGTCACCTCGGGACGCGCCCTCGAGACCTTGGCCAAGGTGATCGAGGCGCAGGGCGGCAACCCGGCGGTGATCGAGGATCCAGGCGTGCTCCCGCAGGCGCAGGCGGTCGAAGTCTTTCGCGCGGACCGGACCGGCATCGTCACCGCGGTCGAGCCGCGGCGGATCGGGCACGCGGTGATCGCGCTGGGCGGCGGCCGCAGGAAAGTCGACGATCCGGTGGATCCCACGGTCGGCTTCGTCATCACGGTGAAGCCGGGCGACCCGGTGCGCGCGGGTCAGCCGATCGCCTCGGTGTTCGCGCGCGACGCCGCCGGCATCTCACGCGGTCTCGCATCGCTCGGCGAGGCGATCGTGATCGGCGAGGAGGGCCGTCTGACGCCGCTCATCTCGCACCGTCTTACGGCCAAGGGCGAACAGCAGCTCGGGAGCGACTGACGTGCCCTTCGTGAGCGGGCCGGTCGGAACTCTGCTGGTCGCGGCGACCGTGGCCGCCGCCATGCTCGGCTGGCTCCTGCGCCCGCGGAAACATCCGGGCCCGCGCCTCGTCGGGAGCGACGGCATCGACCGGGACGAGCTCGAGGCCGCCGAGCGCGAGGTGCGCGAGCTCGAAAGCAGGCACCGTCCGGATGATGGCTTTGAGGGAGACGATTGGGGCCCTGGAGCGGCGCGCCCCAGGCCCCCGGTGCGGCTCTGAGTCGGTCCTGCGCCTGCCGGCCCGACATTTCCATTTTCGCAGGCTACCCACGGCACAATCGCAACAGAAGTCAGCGCGGACGCGCGACCCCGGTCGTGTCAGCCTTGGGCTTGGTGGATTGCGACCGCGGCCGAGTGTCGAGCCCGCCGAGCTCATCGGCTCGCGCGCGGCGGGGCGACGAAGCGGCGCGACTGCCGCTCGTACGCGTGCGCCAGCGCGAGTACGCGGGCATCGTCGCCCGGGAGGCCGACCACCGACAGGTTGAGGGCCGGCATGCCATCCGCTCCAAGGCCCGCCGGCACCGATACCTCGGGCAGGCCAAGCCAGTTGCCGTAGCCGAGCGTCGTGCGGATGTCCGGCCAGTCGTCGACGGCGCGCGGCGCGTTGAACGGCATCGTCGGATAGACCATCGCGGCCACGCCCGCCGCACGCATCGACTCTGCCAGGGCCGCTACGACCTCGGCACGCGAGCGGGCGAACGCCCGGCCTGACTGGTCTTGGGTCATGGAGCGATCGAGCAAGGGCTCGCACTCCTCGAAGGTCTCGGGTAGCGCGTCATAGTAGGCCCGGTACGCCGGATAGCCCCGGCGCACCGCCGTCCGTGGATCGGCGCTGCGTCCCGCGAAATAGCGGAGGAGGGCGTTCGCGGTCGGTGCCGGGGACTTGGGATCACCGACCACATCGCCGCGGCGTCCCGCGGCAGCGGCAAAGGCGGCCCGATAGGTCGCGAGCGTGACCGCGGGGGCGAACGGCTCGACCGAGGCGCCGGCCTTCCCGAGATCGGCGATGCCCCGGTCCCATACTGCGACGGCTTCGGCGGTCATCTGCATCCGCGGCACGTGCGCTTCGACCAGACCGAGCCGGACGCCCGTGAGCGCGTCGTCGCGCAGCATCGTCACACCGGCGCCGTCCCAGCGGCCGCGCAGTGCCAGCGGATCGGAGGGATCTCCGCACGCGATCGCACCGAGGAGCAGGGCCGCGTCCGCCACGGATCGTGCGAGCGGGCCGTGCGTGTCCAGATAGGGCCAGGTCGGGATCACGCCGGTTCGCGGCACCAGGCCGAAGGTCGGCTTCATCCCCACCACGCCGGTGAACTGGGCGGGAATCCGGTTGGAGCCGCCGTCGTCCGTGCCGAGGGCGGCGAACGCCATCCCGCACGCCACCGAAACCGCGGAGCCCGCGCTGGAGCCACCCGGCGTGCGGGTGCCGGTCGGGTCGTGCGGGTTGAGCACCTGGCCGGTGTGGGTGCTGGTGCCGTTGCCGTGATAGGCGAAATCATCGGCCGCCGTCTTGCCGAGGACGATGGCACCAGCCGCCCGAAGGCGGGTGACTTCGACCGCATCGCGGCGAACCGGGTCGGGAAAGAGCCGGGCCCAGTCTGCGTTGGAGCCGGTGGTCGGGAGCCCGTGCACGTCGTAGATGGCCTTGGCAAACACGGGGACCCCATCGAGCGGTCCGAGCGTCCGCCCGGACCGCAGGCGGGCATCAGCGGCGCGGGCCTCGGCGAGGGCGGTGGGTGACACGGCGTCGATCGCCCGCCACCGGGCGCCGTCGTCCCGGCAGCGGTCGAGCGCGCGTGTCGTCACCTCGGCGGCGGTCCAGGCGCCCCGACGGCGGCCCGCCTGGTAGTCGGCCACAGTGCCCTCGAGTGGATCGTCTCCTATGCGGAGGATGGCGGGAAGCGGCAGCGCGACGAGGGCGGCGAGCCGGGCCAGCACTTCGCGTCGGTTCGGCGACATGGCGTGAGAGATAGGGAAGGGGTCCAGGACCCGATGGGGCGCCGGGCCGGCGCGCGTATCGCGAGAAAGGTGGCGCCGCTCAGCGCGGCGTCAATGGTACGGCTGACGGTCGAGGCACTTCGCAGTGGAGCTCGGCAAACCGGCTCCCACCTGGCGCACCGAGATCAGGCGGAGTGACGGGCGGACGATCAGCGGGGCAGGAGCGGCTTTCCGGAGCCCAGCGTCACGGACACCGGCGCGCTGGGACGAACAGCTCGTCGAGCACCGCGGTCGTGGAATTGTTCCGCCAGCTCGCCCCCACCGACGGTCCCGATGTTTCTGTGCCAGGTCGGGGCGCGCACCGTCGGGTGTACCTCATGCGCCGGAGCCCCGTCCGGGGCGGCGTCGCCACCGGAGGGCCGCGGACACGACCACGACGAGAGCGGCCGTCGCGATGAAGCGCGGGGTCGACCCCCGCCGCCAATCTCCGGGGCGCCAGAGGCCGAGCACCAGGGCGAGCATCAGGCCGACGGCGAGGCCGAGCCCTGCCAGGTGTCGTCGCCGGATCACCGCGCGGAAGGTGGATGGTCCGGGCCGAACGCGTCGCGGGCGACGCGCCATTTCCCGTCAGGATCGTGATGATAGAGCAGCAGACCCCACCCCGTCCCGCGCACGACTGACCCGTCCGTCCGCGAAGTGTCGGTCGACACGTACGCATACCGCTCGTAGGCCCACGAGCCGTTGACGACGAACTCCTGTACCGGCTTGTCCCAGTGCGTGCGGTAGGCCTTGAAGTAGGACGCGACCCACGGCCGCACCGCAGCCTTGCCGACCATCACCGGCTCGTTGGACGAGAGGAACACGACATCGTCGGTCAGCATGTTGAGCAGCGAATCGAGATCGTTGGAGTTGATGGCATCGACGTAGTTCTGGTGCGCCCGATGCGCATCGGCGGTGCCGGTGCCCGCGGCTGCGGGCGAGCGAGACGTACGAGGAGATCCACAGGCCACGAGGCTCGCGGCGGGGACCCACGCGTGGCGGCTGCGCATCGGCACCTCCTGTTCCCGCAAGGGTTGGGTGATCCAGCGTACCTCGCCGGCGCCTTTCCCGCAACGAGCGCCGCTCTCGCCGTCCTCACGGTGGGGCGATGCTCCGCTATTGGGTGTGATGCCAGTCGCTGAGAGGGGCTTCAACTCGCCGTA
Source organism: Gemmatimonadales bacterium (assembly GCA_051955835.1). Classification (GTDB taxonomy): domain Bacteria; phylum Gemmatimonadota; class Gemmatimonadetes; order Gemmatimonadales; family GWC2-71-9; genus CAVVWJ01. Next base: position 31,144 of record JBQCGH010000029.1, on the reverse strand, counting down.
GGTTCGAACAGCCCCAGCAGCCGGCCCTCGTGGCGGCCAGAATGGAGTCGAGCCATGGCCACTCGCGTGACCGGTCGTGCCGCACCCCCCGCTCTCCGAGGCCTCCACCGCGCGATGGCAGTGGCGTTCGCCGCCGCCGCCGCGGGGTGTGGCGGCTCCTCGGCCCAGGCGAAAGCGGCCCAAACCGTCAAGTCGTGGGACGCAACGCTGGGCCTGCTCGAGAATGCCGAAGGCCGTGGCGCGGTCCCGAAGGGCTTCGCGCGACAGGTGCGTGAGGCGGCCGACCAGGAGCAGGCTCGCGCGCGCGGGACGCTCCAGACGGCAGGGAAGCCGACCTCGTGAGCAAGCTGTTCGAGATCGCGCTCGGCATCGTCACCGGAATCGGCGGCTTTCTTGAGACGGGCTCCCTGGCCACCGCGGCGCAGGCGGGCGCCGCGTTCGGGTATCAGCTCGCCTGGGCCATCGCGCTCGGCACCATCTGCATCGCCTTCTTGATCGAGATGGCCGGCCGGCTCGCCGCGGTGAGCCACCATACGCTGCCCGACGCCATGCGCGAGCGGTTCGGCATCACGTTCTTAGTGGTCGAGTTCGCCGTGGTCAGACTGGTCTCCTTCCTCGTGCTCGCGTCCGAGATCGGCGGTGTCTGTCTCGCGCTCCAGTTCGCGAGCGGGGTGTCGTTTCGCTGGTGGGCGCCGGTGGTCGCAGCGCTCGCGTGGCTGCTCCTGTGGAAGGGCACGTTCGGTATGGTCGAGAAGGGGGTGTCGCTGCTCGGGCTGGTCACCCTCGCGTTCGTGGTGGGGGCCGTGCGCCTCCACCCGTCGCCGGGCGCAGTGGCCGCGGCCTTGCTGCCGTCGCTCCCGTCGCACGAACCGGCCAAGTACTGGTTCACCGCGGTCAGCATCCTCGGCGCGTCCGTCAGCCCCTACCTGTTCTACTTCTACTCGGCGGGCGCGGTCGAGGACCATTGGGATGAGAGCTATCTCAACATGAATCGCGCGACGTCGGGGCTGGGAATGGGGTTCGGCGGCGTGGTCGCGGTCGCGGTGCTGGTCTGCGCCGCACTCGTGCTCCATCCGCTGGGCATCCGCGTCGACCGCTACGAGCAGATCCCGCTGCTGCTCACGACACCCCTCGGCCGGACCGGATTCATCCTGTTCATCGCCGCGCTGGCGATCGCCTGCTTCGGCGCGGCGCTCGAGATCGCTCTGCAGCTCGGCTACCTGGCGGCGCAGGGCTTCGGCTGGCCCTGGGGAGAGAATCTGCGGCCCCGGGACGCCGCACGGTTTTCGCTGGTCTATACCGTGTCGCTCCCGCTCGCGTCCCTGGTGATCCTCGCCGGGGTCGATCCCCTCAAGCTGACGGTCTTTTCGATGGCGCTGACGGCGCTGTCCCTGCCGATCACCGTGGTTCCACTGCTCGTGCTCATGAATGACCGGATGTACCTGGAGGACCAGGGCAACGGCTGGGTGAGCAACGCGGCGGTCCTCGGCATCAGCGTCCTGGCCTGCGTGGTCGCGCTGGTCGCCATCCCCTTGCAGCTATTCGGGAGCTGACATGGAGCTCGGACGCGCGATGCTCGATCAGCAGGTGATCGACGTGCACGACAACCTGATGGGCAAAGTCGACGGCGTCGTGCTCGAGCTGCGCCAGGGTCAGCCGGCACGCGTCTCGGCCATCGTCATCGGCGGCACGACGGCCCTCTGGCGCATCCATCCCGGACTCGCGCGCTGGGCGGAGCGCAAGCTCGGCGGCGAAGGCCACCCGGCGCGCATCCCCTGGAGCCGGATCCTCAAGATCGGGGTGGACGTCAAAGTGGACGTTGAGGCGGCACGCAGTCCCGCGCTCCGCTGGGAGCGTTGGGTACGAGACCGGATCATCCGCAGGATTCCCGGCGCGTGAGCCAGGAGCTCCGCCTCGAGCGGCTCCTCGGCCGCCTGCTGGCTGACGCGGACGGGCGACCGGTCGGCCTGATCGAGGAGGTCGTCGCCGAGCCGGAGGGTGACGACTACGTGGTCACCCACGTGGTTATCGGCCCGCACGCTCCATTCACCCGCATCCTGGCCTTTGCGCACCAGATCCCCGTTCTCACGGCCCTGGGCCTCGGCAGGCCGGCCCGCGTCAGGCGTCTGCCGTGGGCGTGGCTCGATCTGGCCGACCCGGACCATCCACGGCTGTTTCGAAGCGTGATCGATTAAAAGCTGGTATAAACACGGAGATCCGGGCGTGCGGGTCCCGTGGCCGGGCACTCGTCAGGCGGTCGCCGCCGCGGATCCGGCGTCATGTGACCACGGGCACGCAGCCTCTCGGGATATCATCACAGCGGCCGCGTGGGCGCGGCCGTACGATAAAGGCCCCACGAGCGGCTCGTCCGCTGTCTGCAGAGCAATCCCCAGGAGGAACAATCATGGCGCTCGAATCCCTCAACGAACTCTTCATCAACGAGCTCAAGGACGTTCTCAACGCGGAGAAGCAACTCGTCCGCGCGCTCCCCAAGATGGCCAAGGCCGCGCAGTCACCGGACCTGCAGCAGGCATTCACCAAACACCTGAAGGAGACCGAGGGCCACGTCGATCGCCTGGAGCGGATCTTCAGCTCGCTGGGGCAGACGGCCCGCGGCAAGCAGTGCAAGGGAATGGAAGGGCTGGTGGAGGAGGGCAAGGAGATTATGCAGGAGGACGGCGCGCCGGAGGTCATCGACGCGGCCCTGATCTCCGCGGCGCAGCGGGTCGAGCACTATGAGATCGCGGCCTACGGCTGCCTCCGTACCTACGCTCAGCTGCTGGGCAACGACGAAGCCGACCGGCTGCTCGAACAGACCCTCCACGAGGAAGAGGCCACGGACAAGGCGCTCACCGCGCTGGGCGAGGGTGGTATCAACCAGGCGGCGGCCGCGGTCGGCGCGGAGTCCGACGAGGAGTGACGCCTGGAAGCGGTTCGTAGACGAGCGACGAGGGCGTGACGCTGCCTCAGGGGCCGCTCACGCGCCTCCGCCGTTCGTGGCGAGTCAGGCCGCCCCGGGCTGGTCGGTGGACGCGACCGCCATCAGGGTCCACTGCCCGTGATGCTTCTCGTAGATCTCCACCCAGGCGAAAATTGTGTGTTCCGCCTTCGGCGTGCCCATGCCTTCGGTCGATGTCAGCCGGACGCTCTTCTGCACCACCACATAGGCCATCTGACCATCCGGTGAGATCCGAATGCGAGGCGGCGCCACGTCATCCCACTGCTGGAAGCTGACCCGGTCGAAGTAGCTCCGGAAACGCCGCTCGCTCTCCGCCCGGCCGCGGAGCGAGACCAGCCCGCGCGAGATCTCCATGAGGCTGTCGGCGAAGGAGGCGACCAGGAGGTCGGCGCGCTTCTCGAGGTGCGCAGTTCGCGCCTGATCGTGCAAGCGGAGGAGCTCGGCGCGATCGGCCGTGAGGTCGATGTGCGGCGCGCATGCCGAGAGGGCCAGGAGGAGGAGCAGGCGGGTGGGCGTCATCGGACCCCGACTGCCGCGAATGAGACGCTACTGAGGCGAGGGATGAGCTTCATGCAATGCCTCCAGTGCTTGTGAGCGCACCAGGACCGATCCGGTGCAGACGCAGCACGAACAGTGAGCCGTATACCCCGATGACCACGCCGTACAGCAGCAACCCCCAGGCGAACCAATACGCCCAGGTTTGCTGACCGCCGCTCAGCACCAGGAGCACCGTACCGGCCAGCACGACGAAGGACCCCGCACCGAGCGTGAAGGCCACCGCCTTTCTTCGCGAGATGCGGCCGACGGCCCGCTCCAGAAACCGGAGCATTTCGTCCTCGCCGACGGCGTGGGCCACCCACCCTCGGCTCAGGTTGCTCGCGCTCACGAGGAGCGACGGCACCAGCACCGTCACCGCCAGCGCCGGGTTGTAGTACGGGGTCAGGCAGAGGCCCAGACTGAGGACGCCCATCGGCCACTTGAGGCGGCGGGCGAACGGATTGGTCTCGAGCTTGAGGGTCGGGGTCGCGAGATAGGTGCTGCCGATGTCCCCGACCCGTGCGATCAGAATCAGGAAGGCAAGCACGTGCTCGAGGTTGTGACCCTGGCTGAGAAAATCGGGCATCGTGTCGCAACCCCCGCGGATACCTGAGCAGGTCGGCCCGAATATCCTCTGCCCATCTGCAACAGGCCGGGCCGGTAGCCTGCACCGGATGCAGCCTCTTGCCACGAGCATCGAATGTCGAGAAACGGAGACCTGCGGACTTGACGAGCCGGCGTGCCTCGCAATCTCGCGCCGGCGCGCCGTCCACAACAGGCCCCATGACTACTGAGGTCTCAGCAGGGGATCGATGTTGGCCGTCTCCACGGTCTGCGGGTTCCGGAAGTCCATCACGGAGCATGCCAGAGTTGGGGAGCTCGGAGCCGAGCGGAGTGGGCGCGAAGACGGGCACGCAGGCACTCTCCAGGCGTTCGGTCCCTCCGTATCGGGTGGTTTGTGAGGCGAAACGGACCCGACTCGTAACAAGTGGGTCACACGAACGTACGGGCGGTTGCCAGCCACTTGAAGCGGTATTCACTTTGGCCGCATACCCGCATGAACCTCAGGCGCCTCGCCTGCCACACCGCCGGCTCGGGCCGCACGGCCCGGGAGATCCTCATGAGCAATCCCGAGTCCCCGATTCAGCTGCCGCTCACCGAAGAACAACAGGCGCTCATCCTTCGGATCACCGGAGAGCACGCATCCCTGTTGGAGCTGGTCCCTGACCAGACCGATGGGAGCTCCGGAACGGGGCGTGGTCTGAGCTTCAACTGGCGGATCTCGGTCGATTCCGGCATTCCGAGGCAGCAGTGGATTCTCGGGGCCATGAAGCGTCCGCCGGCATCCGGCGGCTGAGCCGCGGCTAGGCACGACCCAGGCCGCAGGCGACCTGGCCTGCGGCCCTTTGAATGAACGCTGACGTACTGCTCTCGTACGGAGCGGGGGTGGGACGTCTCGCCAGGGGCGGTCCGCCCGCCGCCAACGGTGCCGCGTGGGGGACTAGCGCTCCGTCTTCCGGCCGTTGCCTCTCGCGTCACCACGCCCGTCGCCCCGAGCATCGGGCGACCGATTCTGCACGTACCGCCAGCCGAACCGCCCCTTGATGCAGAGATTGCCGCGGGTGATCTCGTGGTCGTACGGCGACGTCACCTTCACGATCTCGTTGTCCTGGACGTGGAGCTGGAGCGTACAGCCGACCCCGCAGTACGGGCAGATCGTGTCGGTTACGGTCTGATGCGACTCGTCCCATGTGCCGGCGTCCCGATGGTCGCGCTCGCTCTTGAACATCAGCGCGCCGGTGGGGCAGACCGCGATGCAGTTGCCGCAGTACACGCAGGCGGATTCGGGCAGCTCGACCGCGAACTCGGTCGAGATGCGAGCGTCGAAGCCGCGCCCCGCCACCGTGAGCGCGTAGGTGTTCTGGTAGTCCTTGCCGCACGCCTCCACGCACTTGTAGCAGAGCACGCACTTCCCGTAGTCGCGGACGTACAGCTCGTTGTCTACCTTCACCGGCTGCGCCACCGTGGCGGCGTAGTCTGGATCGGGTGGCGCGTGGTGGCCGGGCTGCAGGCTGTCGCGGATTCCAGCCGGCGAGGGCGGGGCCGGCGGGCCGTAGCGCTCGGGGCGGCCGGCGTAATCCGCGATCCATCGGTCCACGTCTGGCGTCGTCGAGAGATCCACCGATGACGCCAGGAACTCCAGCACCATCTTGCGGCTGTGGCGGACCCGCTCGCTGTCGGTCTTCACCACCATGCCAGGCTCGACCGGACGCGAGCACGAGGGTACCAGCACGCGGGACCCCTCGACCTCCACGACGCACACCCGGCAGACGTTGACCGGATGCAGCGTGTCGAGATAGCAGATCGTCGGCGTTTCCTTGCCCTGGACCCGGATCGCGTCGAGGATGGTGCTGCCCTCGGGCACCTGCACCTTCTCGCCGTCGATGGTGAGCTCGACGGCCCGTGGTGGCGGCCGCAGTGGAATGAGTAGGGTGCCGGACGCGATCATGGGGCGCTCCCCGGTCAGCGGGCGTTCCAACGTCATCGGACACTCCTATCGAACAACTGCAGCCGTTTGATCGCCGACTCGACCGCGCTGTAGGCGGTTTGGCCGAGGCCGCAGATTGATGCGTCTTTCATTGCCAAGCCGATCTCATCGAGTAATGCCAGTTCGCCGCTCACGCCACCCCGTGTGCGCCCCGACTGGATGCGATGGAGCGCCTCCTCCTGCCGGACGGTTCCGACGCGACAGGGCACGCACTGGCCGCAGGATTCGTCGCGGAAGAAGGCGGCGATGCGAAGCAGGATCGGGACCATATCGATCGTGTCGTCGAACACCATGATCACGCCGGAGCCCAGCGTGGCCTGGGCGGCCCGGGTGCCCTCGAAGGTGAGCGGCATGTCGATCTCGTCGGGCCGCACGAAGACACCCGCGGCCCCGCCCAGCAGAATGCCCTGTAGCGGCCGCCCGCCGGCCACGCCACCGGCCAACGCCAGCATCTGCCGCAGGGTGGTCCCGAACGGGACCTCATAGACGCCCGGGCGCGTGACACACCCGGACAGGCAGAAGAGCCGGGGGCCGGATGATCCAGGGGTGCCGATCGCGGCGTAGGCTGGTCCCCCGATGCGGAGGATCTCGAGCACGTTGACCAGTGTCTCGACGTTGTTGATGAGCGTCGGCTTCCCGAAGACGCCGACGTTCACCGGGAACGGCGGCTTGTTGCGGGGCTCGCCACGCAGACCCTCGATCGAATTGAAGATCGCGGTCTCCTCGCCGCAGATGTACGCCCCGCCACCACGCCGGATCTCGATGTCGAACCTGAGCCCCTGGCCCATGATGTCGGGACCCAGGAGGCCGCGCGCTCTCGCGACGTCGATGGCGTTCTGCAGCCGCTCGGTCGCGAGCGGGTATTCGCCCCGGATGTAGATGAAGCCCTGCTCGCAGCCCGTCGCGAAGGCCGCGATCGTCATGGCCTCGACCAGCCCGAAGGGATCGCCCTCCATGATCACCCGATCCTTGAAGGTGCCGGGCTCGGATTCGTCGGCGTTGCAGATCAGGTAGTGGGGTCGGACCGGCTGGCGGGCCACCGCCTCCCACTTGCGACCGGTGGGGAACGCCGCGCCGCCACGACCCATGAGCTTGGCGTCCGTGACTTCGCGGATGACGCCTTCCGGGCCAAGGCTGAACGCGATGCGCAGCGCCTCGTAGCCGCCGTTGGCCCGGTAGTCGTCGAGACTGGTCGGGTCGGTCACATCCACCCGTCTGAGCAGCCGGAGGAATGGGTCTCCGGCCTGCCAGAGACGGGGCCGCGGCGCCAGGGACGGCGTCAAATCCCCTTTCAACACCTTGGACAAGCCGGCCAAATTCGCGTTCCCGAACAGCCGCTCCACCGGCTTCGGTCCGGCGACGGTCACCATCGCGGCCGGAGCCTGCTCACAGAGCCCGAGGCACGGGCTGCGCAGCCAGCCGGAGGGAACCGTGTCCAAATCCACGTGCTCGCCGTCCGGCGCGTGATAGGCCGGGCCGGCCGTACGCTCCAGCGCCTCGCACAACTGCGCGGCGCCTTTGCAGCGGCAGGCGATGTCGTCGCAGACGTGGAGCATGCGCGTCGGCCGCGGCACGGTCGACAGCAAGGCGTAGAAGGTGGCCACTCCATAGGCGTCGGCGGGAGGGACGGAGAGCCGCTGGCAGACGTAGTTCAGCGCGCCTTCGCTCACCCAGCCAACCCGCGCCTGCACGGCCTCCAGCGCGGGAAGCAGCAGGTGGCGGAGGGCCCGAACCTCGTGGCCGCCCGCAGAGGTGAAGGCGTCCCGGCCCTCGTCCCGGTCGCCGCCTTCCCACCCGGAACGAGGCTCGCCGAGGAGGAGGTCGACTGCCTCGCGCTCCTCGGCCGTGGGCGCCGCATCCATCAGGTGCAGATCCACCTAGCCTCCGTGTCCGACGGCCTGGCGGGCGGCTGCCGCGAGCGGTTCCGAGGCTCGCACTGGATCCACCCGAACGGCGCAGGCCTTGAACTCCGCCGTCCCCGACTTGGGATCTGTCTCGTCGATGGTGAGCTGGTTGACTCTGACCTCGTCCTGGAAGTGAAAGGTCATGAAGACGAGGCCGGCCCGGAGCGAGCGATCGAGGCGAGCAGGCGCCACCACGCTGCCGCGCCGGGAGGTGACGCGCACCGGATCGCCGTCGAGAATGCCAAGACGCTCCGCGTCCTCCGGCGAGATGTCCAGGGTTTCGCCGCGCCGTAAAGGCGAGGTAAACCCGCCCGTCTGCACGCCGGTGTTGTACGAGTCGAGCCGGCGGCCGGTCGTGAGGGTGAGAGGGTACTCGGCGTCCGGGCGCTCGAGCGGCGGGTCGTGCTCGACCACCGAGAACGGCGCCGCGGGCCCGACGATCGGGTCATGCCAGAGGCGGCTGTGGAGGTAGAGCTCTCCCGGGTGGGTTTCGTCGAAGCAGGGCCAGTGCAGGCCCCCTTCGCGCTCGAGCCGCTCGTAGCTCATGCCGGCGAAGATCGGCGCCAGACGTCTGACTTCGTTCCACACGTCCTCGGCGCTCGGATGGCCCCAGTCGTGTCCCAGCCGGCGGGCGAGCTCGGAGATGATCCAGAGGTCGTCCCGGGCGTTGCCCGGCGGCTCCAGCGCCTTGCGCAGCCGCTGCACCCGCCGCTCGCTGTTGGTGACCGTCCCCTCTCCCTCGCACCAGCTGGAGGAAGCCGGGAGCACCACGTGCGCCAGGCGTGCCGTCGCGGTGAGGAAGATGTCCTGGACCACGAGGTGATCCAGGCTCGTCAGGATGTGCTCGGTGCGGTGCTGATCGGCCTCCGCCTGTGCCGGATTCTCGCCGATGGCGTACAGAGCGTGAAGCTCACCCCGCTCGGCCGCGCTGAACATCTCCGTCACGTTCAAGCCATACTGCGGCTTCAGCTCGACCCCCCACGCTTCCTCAAACCGGGCCCGCACCTCGGTATCCTTGGTCCAGTCCTGGAACCCGACGAGGCGATTGGGGATCGCCCCCATGTCGCCGCCACCCTGCACATTGTTCTGGCCCCGAAGTGGATTGACCCCCGACCCGTACTTGCCCACGTGCCCGGTGAGGAGCGCCAGGTTGATGAGCGCGAGGACGTTGTCGACCCCGTTGTGATGCTCGGTGATGCCCAAGGTCCAGCAGATCACGGCGCGATCAGCGCGGGCATAGGCGTGCGCCGCGTCGCGAATGACCTCGGCCGGGACCCCGGTCTCCCGTTCACCGACTTCGAGCGTGTAGGGCTCGACCGACGCGGCGTACCTATCGAAGTCGGTGGTCGCCCGCTGAATGAACGTCTGATTCGCGAAACCCGCGTGGATGATCTCCCGCGCCATCGCGTTGGCCAGCGCGATGTCGCTCCCCACGTTGAGCCCCAGCCATTGGTCGGCCCACTGCGCGGAGGAGGTTCGCCTGGGATCCATCGCGAACATCCGGGCGCCCCGGTGGATTGCCTTGAGGACGTGGTGAAAGAAGATCGGGTGATTTTCCCGGGCGTTCGCCCCCCAGAGGAAGATGACGTCGGTCTCTTCCACTTCTCGGTAGGAGCTCGTGCCTCCACCGGCACCGAACACCGTCGCCAGACCGACGACGCTAGGAGCGTGTCACGTTCGGTTACAGCTGTCGATGTTGTGGGTACCGAATCCGAGCCGGGTCAGCTTCTGCGCGAGAAAGTTCACCTCGTTGCTGGCCTTCGAGCAGCTGAAAGTGCCGATGGCGTCGCCGCCATAGCGAGCCTTTGTGCGCAGGAAGCCTTCCGCCGCGCGGTCCAGCGCTTCCGCCCATGTGGCAAGGCGGAGCTCGCTGCCATCACGGACGAGGGGCTCGGTAAGCCGGGTGTACTTCATGGCCATGAGGACATTCTCCTGGGGATCATCATGCACAGGTCGTCATGATCTCTTCACAGAAAGCTGTCGGGGGATGCAAGTTATCGCCAATCTATGGCTTATATAGATCCATAGACCAAATCTATCAGCGTCTGGCGGTTCCAGGGCTACCTCGGAGAGCCCGCGCTGAAGCCGGAGGTAGAGCGGGGCCCGGGTAGACCCGACGGGCCGGTCCGATGTCGGGCGTCACAGCTGCAACCGGGCGGAGCTACCGCTTCCGTCGAGCCGCCTCGGCTTTCGGCCAAAAGGCAAACTCGGGCTCGTAGCACGTACCCGCGAGGTCCGCTAGGCGGTCACGGAGGAACGCCTCCGCCGCCGCCACCCGGCATTGTACGCCGTCGGGGCAATCTCTTTGAGCACGAAGTTCAAGAGCATGGTGGCCTGAATGCCGGTCAGGTCGAGGTCGAGCTAGCCTGGCTAGCTGGTCGGAAACCGTCCTGGCTTGCCGGGTGCGCGATGGGCGCGATCAGACCACTCGAGCCGCGGGCGCCGCGGCCAGATCCGTCAATTGGACCATGATGGCGGTCAGTCCTGTGTCACTGCCCTTGGCATGAACTTCACCCCGTGCGATAAAGGCGCCCTTCCCGACGCTTAGTGGCCGCCTCACCCCGTCGTCAGCGCTGACCCAGCCGCTCCCCGCGACGACCAGAAAAAGCTGGCCGAAGCCCGCCTCGTGCGGGCCGATGACTCCGCCTGGGTCGAAGCGGATGCAGTAGACGTGGCCCTCGCCACGCCCCTCGCCGAGTGGGAGCGCGTACGCCGCATGGCTATCGTAGACCGAGATCGGTGCCTCGCGGGAGGAAGTGAAATCCAGGAGGTGCATGGTCTTGTCTTCCTCGAAAAGATCTGCAGGAGCCGTCTCCCTAGCCCGGCCGCCGGCCGCCAAGTCCACGCAGTGTGCCAACGCTGACGCCGACCTCACGCGCGGCCGCCGTTTAGCCAAGCCCGCGCGCGCGGCGGTCGGCCTCCACCGCGGCTTGAAGGGCGCGAAGATCGAATTCGGCGGGGGCCGCCATGTGCCTAACGCAGTCCCCACCGGCGCGCTGCCGCGAGCATCAGCTCCCGCATCGAGCCGAACCCCCAGCGGTCGGTCGCGCTGGCGACGGCCGCCACCTCCTCGAGCAGCGGCCGTGGATCCATGCCGGCCGCCCGGGCCTCGCGGCAGAGCTGGTCCAGCCACATGATCGCATCGCGCGGATCCCGGCCCTGGTCGTTGATGGCGACGAGGAGCAGATGTTTGCGGAGGCTTTGTCTATCGGTGGGCCGGTATCCCAGGCCTCCCGCCCAGGCGAACGACTGGTGCGTCCGGAACAGATCGCGAACTCGCTGGCGCGCGGCCTCGTCCAGCTCCGGGTACTGCGGGACGATCTCCTCGAGTAGTGCCTCGACTTCGGGGCGGATGCTGGCCTCATCGAGCGGCGGCCGGCGGGTCGTGAGTCTGGTCATCCACTGCCGATCCCTGAGGTCGACCGGACGCTTTGCGATGGGGCGCAGCTGCTCGTCGAACCGCGCGATTGCCGCTTCCCACGAGCCGAGTCGAGCGTCCGTCATGGCGCGCCCGTCGGGGGCCCCGAGGCCTCGGTCATGGCCCTTGCTTGCCGGACCGTGCCGAACGCTGCCGTTCCTTCGAGTACTGCCAGAGCGCGCGGTCCAGTGTTCCGATGTCGAGCGCCAGCCGGCGGGCGAGCGCTCGCGTAAACCGGAGGTACGCGAGCCAGAAATCAGTCGTGTAGGCGGGAGCCTTCGCGTGCCCCAACGACCATAGTGCCCGGAAATCCAGAATCGGATACGGACGCCGGTCACAGAAGTGAAGCAGGGTCGATGCCGTTGGCCACCCGACGCCTTTGAGAGTCCGCAGCAGATCGATCTTGAGGGATTCGTCCGAGAGACCGAACGCAGCCCTGGTGACGGTGCGAACCGTGAAATCGTCGTTCTGCGCGCACCAGGATTGCGAGCGGGGGCTCTTCCACCGGCAGATCGCCAGAAATTCGTCGCGGGTGAGACATCCCCGAGTTCGGACGAGCGGCCTCAGGCGCACCCGTAGGGCGTGATCGTTGGCCCTATTCAGATACCGCGCCGCCCAGTGCACCACCTGGTGTTGAGGGAAACGGAGCTTGAACACAGTCGGACTCCCGTCACGCGGCGAACGAAAGTGCAGATCGTGCGGCAGGGCTCTGACCAGGATCACGGCCGGCGCACGCGCCCCGCAACCAGCCGACGATCCGTGCGGCGGGTGCCTGTGCTTCTCGGGTGCACGTCGGCATGCGGTCCAGCCGTCAACGGCTTGGTGCCGCTCGAGCCGAGTCGTAGGCGCGAATCTCTCCGCATCGGACATCGGGCTGGAGGTAGCCGAGGCGTCGCTCGGATCCGACCGACGCCACGTGGCCGTCCACGAGCTCGGAGTCGGCACCGGTCCGAGCTCGTTGGTACAGCGACGCGCAATTGGCGCGACTCATCGAACTCGTGATATCAACCTGCCGCCCGCGCCTCCACCAGAAGCTGACAGCGAGCAGGAGGACACCGACCGCCACGACTGAGACGAGGATGCGATTGTCCGCGAGCCAACGGCGAGGTTCCTGAATCTCCAACTCGGCTCCCCTTCTGCGCGTGGTATGAGCCGCGACAACGAGCCCCTCGTCTGCCTTTGCAGGACCCTTCAGCCAGGACCCTAGACCGCCTTGTAGCGGCATCGGCAGAACCCGGGCACGCCGCTTACCGCGTGCCGGCAGTCGCCGTGGGGAAGAATGCGCTGCCGGCGCGCCTCGGCGACGGTGAACCGAAAGGTCCCGGGTCCGAACGATCCATCCTCGTATCCGCCGGTGCTTCGACACGCCTCACAGGCATCGCTTTGGTAACAGACCGTCAGGACGACGTCCTCCTCGGTTGTCGCCTTTCCCGCAGCCGATTGTGCAAGGGTGGCCTCCAGCATCCGGCGATCGAGCAACGCCTCGGCGGAGCGTCGGAGGGCCCACTCGAAATCCTGATCGAGCTGGGCCATCAACAGCGCGCATTGATGCCAATGGACCTCGGCGGCAGCCAGATCATCCCTGGGCTCCACTGCGATGAAGAGATCGCGAGCCACCGACGCCAGGCTGTCCTTGTCGGTGCGCGCTGCTCGCAGCTGCGGAAGGTGCTGGGCGACCAATCTGGCATTCGCCGGCGATTTCTCCTGCAGGGAATCCACAGCCTTCGTCACGGTATGTTGGGCTTCGGTCAGGAGCGTGGAGTCGAACACCGACTTGAAGGACGGGTACACCCACTGGTTGCAAGCTCTGCACTTGCTTCGCGCTCGGGGAACGCGGGGCAGCGCCGCGTGACACGTTGGACAAGCCAGCGAGGTGGTACTCGCCATTCACCCATCCCTGTTGAGGTTCAGTGGAGCTCGTGCGGTCAGGCAAGGAAAACGATAGTACGGACCCGAGCCAGACTCTCGACGGTCCGGGGATGAGGGTCGCGTCGACCCAGAGTCGGGCCCCGCATGCGCACTGGAGCGTTGCTACCGCGTGCCGTCGTCAGCGAGGACCCGGATCCCAGGCGTCGGACCGAGCACCTGCCATACGCGAGTCCGCAGGCGCGCCAGCGCGCCGACATCGGGTTTGTGAAAGAGACGCTTGAGCAGGTTGAGCCCGGGATCGTACCCAACGCTCACGACCCATTCCACGGGCTCCTCAGTCCCCGTCGCCGCAAAAGGACAGTGCGATCCAGAACGGGTCCGTCCCGTACGTCGTCCAGAAGCCCCAGCCGTAGTCCTCCTGTATCGGCTCGGACAGCTCGAAGCCTGCGCTGCCAAGATCGGTCAACTGCAGTCGGAGCCACCGGGCAAAGTCTTCCCCAAAGCAGCAGGGATTGATGAAATGTGGCTTCGTCTCGCGATGCTCGAAGAGATCCGTCTCTACTGTTCTCGATTCCAGGTCCATGGGTCGGCCCGATCGGGTGCACGTAGTCGCGATTTCTTCCGAGGAAGGCAATGACCTGCTGGACAGAATCGGCGCCCGAGGTGGTCACGACCTGCACGACGTAATCGGTGTGAGTATCCCCGTCGAAATCGCCACGGATCCACGCAGCGCTGCCACCGGGGGGCAGGGAACCGCCGCCGTCGGCGGTGAAGGTCGCGAAGTGCCAACTCCGATAGGTCGTGCTCAGCTTCTGCCGGATCCGGGCAGAGAGTCCCGCCTGGGCGCCGAGCGGGTCAGCCAGGGCGAAGATCAGCATCAAACAGTGCGGGTCGAGTCATGCCGCGTTCCCGGTCTTGGGGCCGTGACCTACGTGCCCCAGGCCACGAAGCTGCCTGCTTCGATCGCGAGAGCGGACTCGCACGATCTCGCTGCCGGATCCATGGACATCACGTGTCCGCAGACGGACGAAGCAGGCTAACCCCAGCCACCACCAGTCCGAGGAAAAGGGCCGGATAGATCAGCAGCAGGTCAATGCGAATGTTGCACTCACCGCTACACAGCCAGCGCTCCTTCATTCCAAACTCGTAGAGCGCATACAGCAGCCACACGACACCAACTCCGACTGCCACTCGACGATGATTGCGGCGTCCCAGCGCCATCAGAACGACACCGACGATCCCGGCGAGGGCGGGGTACTCGATGAAGATAGCCATGGCGCTGAAGAGCCGATCCATCACGAGCCTCCATGTCGGACGCCGAGCCTCCGGCTCATCGGCTGGGTCCACGGGCGAGCCGGCACCCGCCGGCCGGACCGGCGAACGGCGCTACAGCGAGCGCCCCGTGCCTGGCCTGCTGCCGTCGGTGAGGATCAGGGCAATGGCCAGCAAGGCCAGATTCGTACTCGCCCTCGAGTAGGCTTCGGCCTCGGTGTACACGATCGCCCCAGTGAAGTGGGTTACCACCGCGAGCACGAACGCCACCGCGGCCAGCCCAATGAGCGCTTTCACCAAGGTGCTCATCTTTGCCCCCTTTCGAAGCGTGCACGGGAAGAACGGTTGCGCGGGCCGACTGGCGGCCGCGCGTGTGAGCGAAGCTCGACGTTCATCAGCGGGCGATGACCGCCCGCACCGGCCCCTGCCGGCACGGCGGTCACGTCTGTGGTGCTCGAGGCGGTTCCCAGAGTTCGACTCGATTCCCCTCGGGATCCGCTACCCACCCGAACTTGCCGAACTCGGAACTGTCCACTCGCTCGTCGACCTGGCAGCCTTCTGCCCGCAGGGCGGCAAGAACCTGATCCAGGTCGTCCACGCGATAGTTGATCATGAAGGAGGCAGCACTGGGAGCGAAGTGCTTCGTGTCCGCCGGAAAGATCGACCACACGAGCGTGCTCGGCCGCCCGGCCGGGCTCGCCATCGTGGGCTCGAACACCACGCCGCCCCACTCGTCGAGCGCCAAGCCGAGGTGATCGCGGTACCAAGCGCGAAGGCCCTCGGGGTCACGAGCCTTGAAGAAAATGCCACCGATGCCTGTCACACGAGCGGTCATGAGCGCTCCAGGAAGAGAGTGCCGTCGGCCCGACGCACATGTCAATGAGCTGCAAGGGACCTGGGTGCCGGCGTTGTACGTCGGGCCGTGGGCAATCCGCCCTCAACGCAGCAACCGACTCGCGCAGCCATGCACGCCGCTACCCCGCTCCGGGACCATCGGGGTCGGGCCGGCACGGCTCGCCGCGAAGCATCTTGGCCCGTTCAGTGTCGGCCAGCGGCGCCTCGATCCGTCGCTCGCTGGTGAAGGGGTGCGACGGTGATCCGTGCACCGCACCGTAGTACATTCCAGCCCTGCCCCGTTCAGCAAATCAGTCGAGGACGCCGATGCCTGCCCCACCCGGTTCGTCCAGCTCCCACGCCACGGCCCGCGTCCACGTCCTTGGTGCCGGGCCCGTGGGTCTCGTCGTCGCCGCCCTGCTCCAATCGAGCGACCGGTTCTCCGTCCACCTGTATGAGAAGCGACGCGACTACACCCGGACCCGGATGGTGCAGCTCGCGCCCTATCTGGTGGCCGATTCGCTCGCGAGCTACTGCGCCGACTACATCGACGGCGACAGCATGGGGGCCATTTTCGATCCCGCCGAGCTGGAGGAGGGCATTGCGTTCCGCCAATCCTTGGCTCCCGACCTGCTGGAACTGTTGCGCGGCTGGACGGTGGGGTTCGTGCCGCTGAAGGACATCGAGCGCTCGCTCAGCGGTCTTATTGATTCGCGGCCGATGCCTCCGGTGCAGCGCATCGCGGGCACCGTCACCCTCGAGGAGCTGGCGCCGGCATTGCAGCCCGGGGACATGGTGATCGACTGCACCGGCACCAAGTCGGTGCTTCGGAACCGACTGCTGCCTGGGAGCGACGGTGAGGCCAACACGCAGCTGGTGCGCCTCGAGTACGCTCTCGTCATCACCTTCCTGTACGACCAGGCCTACGACTGCAACGAGTACTGCAAATATTACAAGAACATCGACAACGCCTACTACAAGTTCATTCCGGCCGTCAACCGCACCTGCTACGACGGTCGCATGACGCACGTGACGGGCATCGTCAACATCACCGCGGAAGACTACGAGCGCATGCCGTCGCGGTTCGACGGCCAGTGGCTACGCCAGCACTTCCCGCACGTCGCCCAGTCGATGGACCGCTTCATTGCAAAGGTCAAGACGGAGACCAGTGGCACGATCGTCGGCGACCTGGAGATCGTCCGCATTCCGCTGGATCTCTACCGGGCCCGTCATGCGACGAGCCGTCGGCTTCGGGAGACCAGCGCCGACGGCGATCTTCTCGCCCGCACGCCGGTGTTTCTGGTCGGCGACTCGGCCATGGGCTCGCCGTACTTCCAATCGATCTCGCTGGGCTTCGAGTGCGCCATGTTCCTGGCCGGCCTGCTCTCGCGGAGCGATCTGGCGCTGCCCGACATGCTGGAACGCTACGAGCAGATGATGTACAAGCAATGGATGCGAGTGTATCTCCGCACCCGCATGATCAAGCACAACAAGGACCTGTTCGAGTGCGTCGGCGACACGTTCACCCTGCTGGAGAAGCTGCACATCTATTGACCGGGGCGCGCCGTCCCTCACGGCGCGCGGGTGCCCTCGGTCGGACGGTTCGCCACCGAGTCGCCGTGGCTCATGGTGTATCGTGCCTCCGTGGTGCCGACCAACTTGCCGCCTTGGAGGCGGAGGACGATGCGTGCCTGAACCGGCACGCCTTTGCGCAGGGCGCTCTCGTACTTGCCGGGCACCAGGGTGATGCTGTCGCCCTCGACCGAGACGCGCACCGGAACGGTCTTCCCGCCCGGTCGGGTCAACGACCACCCCGAGGTGTCGGCGGTGGCGGTAAGGCCCGACTCGACGGCGTTTTTCCCGGCCTCATCCGTCGAGCGCAGTTTCCATTTTCCGGCAACATCGGACAGCGACATCGCGGCCGGGCGCTCGGCTGGGGCGGGGGGAGCCGCCGTAGTGTCCGCAGCGGGGGGCGACGCCGCTGTAGTGTCCGCAGCGGGTTGACCCTTGGATTTGCCGCAGCCCACGAGCGTGGCCGCGCAGCAGAAGAACGCGAAGCGGTTCATCGTGACCTCCGGCGTTCATGAGTTCAGTGGTGTGGGACCAACTTAGGGACGCGGTGCGGCCTGGGCAAACGATGGGGCGAATCTCGGCGGCGCCTGAGCCGAGCCATGGCGGCCAACGTCTCGGCGTCCAGTCGCTCAATCGGCCTCCTTCCGCCGGCGCTTGGCAGGTTTCCTCGTGGCATCCTTCACGGCTGCGACCAGGTTCCGCGCTGCCTCACCCAGGTCTGGCAGATCGGGCTGCGCCGCACTCAGCCTGCCCGTCCGCAGGTCGGCGCTCAGAGCTTGGCACATCTGCGTCCCCCGGTGGGTGCGAAACTGTTCCTGAAATCCGTGCGGATCATCCGTGTTCGCGGCCATGAGCAGGCTCCACGTTCGGAGCCGGAGGTCGTCCATGGCACCCTTGAACTCCTCCAAACCGGGCGCCCGATCGCCGCGCATTACCTGGGCTTGGAGGCGATCCAGCATCCCGCTCAACGTTGCGACCTGCTCCGACCATGCGTAGTCAGTCATAGAGCTCTCCAGTTCGAAAGCATAGCCACTCGGCGTGGCTCCGGGGATCTCACGCGCGTGGCCACGTGGATCACCTGGGCCGGAAGGCTAATTGTCACCCGGGAACGTGTACTGGATCGCCACGCCATCGCCAAGGCCGAGGCGGGTCGCGCTTGAGGGTGGCCCCAGCATCTTCAAACCGGTCAACGTTCCAAGGCAGCGAGCCGGTTGCCACCAGGTTGGAAAGCGGACCTCAGGATACGTCGGGCGCAATGCCCTAATCTGAGACTCCAGGAGACCACGCATAAGTCCCCATTGGCGACATCCTAGGGCCTGGTTTGCGACATGACTCGCAGCCTTGCGTTGCCATCAGGCGGTAAAGTGAAGTCCGGTCGAGAGAACCTCCCGGTGGCGGAGGGTTCTGGGGCACCAACAAGGCCTGACACCTCTTGCTCACCCCTTCCGCCGATACCCCTCCTTCGCAAGCCGAATCCGCCAGTCCTGCGCCAGCGCCGGACAACTGGCCAGCGCGATCGCCTCGTCCCGCCGCTCGGTGCGGTGCTGCATCGCAAGTGCCGCCCGCCGCACCGTCATGTCCGGGCACCCGCGTTCGACCAGCCGGATCTCCGCGCCGGCCTCGACGATCCCCGGTGTGAGCACCCGGAGGTACCAGCCCGAGCGCCCGCTGGCACGGACGAGCTGGATCAGGTCACCGCGCCGCTGATACATCGCCAGCGTATTACAGGGGCTCCGGGGCTTGGTCACCTGGACGAGGGTCGACCCGATAGCCCAGCGGTCGCCGATACGCACGGTAGTCTCGTCCGCGCCCTCGACCGTCAGGTTCTCGCCGAACCCACCCGGTCCGACATCGTCGCGACCCCACTCGACGCGCCAGAGCGGATAGTGCGCCGCCGCATAGGCGAGCAGCGCCTGCTCGGGGCCGCCGTGCACGCGAGTGTCCTGGACCTGATCGCCGGCAAGCCCGAGCGGCGAGAGCTCGATCGGGCCCGTCACCGCGCGCTTGGCGATGGCGCTGCGGAAGAAGCGCGGCTCGCCGGCAGGGTCCTCGTCGTCACCGTCGCTCCCAGGAACGGGGTGGAGCGCGGGACGGCCGACCTGCACGAAGAGGAGGCGCATGGAGCCTTGAACATCATCAGGGCGGCCCGGGTTCCCAAGGAGGGGCGGAAAACGAAAGGGGCATGCGTTTGCGCATGCCCCTTCGCGTGCTCAGGCGGTGTAGGAGCCCGGCTTCGGCATCACACGTCCAGATTGCTCACGTACTTCGCGTTGCGCTCGATGAACTGTCGGCGCGGCTCGACCTCGTCGCCCATCAACTCGTCGAACAGCTTGCTGGCCTCGACCGCGTCCTCCATCGTGACCCTGAGGATGGTCCGCTTTTCGGGATCCATGGTCGTGTCCCAGAGCTGGTCGGGGTTCATTTCGCCGAGACCCTTGTAGCGCTGGATGTTCACGTTGCCCTTGCCGTCGCCGTTGGTGAACCGGCTCACGTACTCGTCGCGCTCCGCCTCGGTGTAGGCGTAGAACGCTTCCTTGCCCTTGGCCACCCGGTAGAGCGGCGGCTGCGCGATGTACACGTAGCCCGCTTCGATCAGCTCCTGCATCTGCCGGAAGAAGAAGGTGAGCAGCAGCGTCCGGATATGGGCGCCGTCCACGTCGGCGTCGGTCATCAGGATGATCTTGTGATACCGCGCGTCGTCCAGCTTGAAGTCTTCGCGGACGCCCGTGCCGATGGCCGTGATCATCGCGCGGATCTCCTCGTTGCTCAGGATCTTGTCGATCCGCGCCTTCTCCACGTTCAGGATCTTGCCCCGAAGCGGCAGGATGGCCTGGAACTCCCGCTTCCGCGCCTGCTTGGCGCTGCCGCCGGCCGAGTCGCCCTCGACCAGGTAGATCTCGCAGAGGTTGGGGTCGTCGTACGAGCAGTCGGCCAGCTTACCCGGCAGCACGGCGTTCTCGAGCCCGGACTTCTTCCGCACCAGGTCGCGCGCCTTCCGCGCCGCCTCGCGCGCGCGGGCCGCGCTCACCGCCTTCTCGATGATGTTCCGCGCCACCGGCGGGTGCTCCTCGAGCCAGCTGCCGAGCTGCTCGTTCACCACCGCCTTGACGATGCCCTCGACCTCGCTATTGCCCAGCTTGGTCTTGGTCTGCCCCTCGAACTGCGGCTCGCGCACCTTGACGTGCAGCACGCAGGTCAGCCCCTCGCGGATGTCCTCGCCCGACAGCGTGAACCCTTCCTTCTTGAGGAAGTCGCGCCGCTTGGCCACGTCGTTGATCGTGCGCGTGAGCGCGCTCTTGAAGCCGGTAAGATGCGTCCCGCCCTCGTGCGTGTTGATGTTGTTCACGAAGGTGAAGGTGTTCTCGTTGTAGCCATCCTCGTACTGCAGCGCGAGGTCCACCTCCACGTCGTCCTTGGTGGCGCTGAACGCGATCGGCTTGGGATGCAGCGGCTTCTTGTTCCGGTTGAGCCACTGCACGAACTCCGACAGGCCGCCCTTGGCGAAGAAGGTCTCTTCCTTCTTCTGGTCGGGCCGCTCGTCCTTGATCGTGATCGAGATGCCCTTGTTCAGGAACGCGAGCTGGCGCAGCCGGTCGGCCAGGGTCGAGTAGTGGAACTCGAGCACTGTGAAGATCTCGGGATCGGGCTTGAACCGGATGGTCGTGCCGGTGCCCCGCGCCTTCCCCAGGGTCTCGAGCTTCTTCACCGTCTTGCCGCGCACGAACGCCATGCGGTAGCGACTGCCGTCGCGGTCGATCACGGCCTCCAGCCGCTCGGACAGCGCGTTCACCACCGAGACGCCCACGCCGTGCAGGCCGCCCGACACCTTGTAGGTGTTCTTGTCGAACTTGCCGCCCGCGTGCAGCACGGTGAGCGCCACCTCCACCGCCGGCATCTTCTCGGTCGGGTGGATGTCCACCGGGATCCCGCGCCCGTTGTCCTGCACCGTGATCGAGTTGTCGGCGTGGATGGTGACGGTGATCGTGTCACAGTGCCCGGCCAGCGCCTCGTCGATCGAGTTGTCCACCACCTCGTACACCAGATGGTGCAACCCGTTCTCGCTGGTGGACCCGATGTACATCCCGGGTCGCTTGCGGACGGCCTCCAGACCCTTGAGGACCTGGATGGCATCGGCTTTGTACTGCGGCGCGGTGTCGTCGTTCTTGGCCATAGGCTCCGTCATTTGGTGCCGGGTCCGACGGGAACCCAGCGGATTTCCTTCACCCGTCCGGTCCGGCCCGCGTTGATGCGGGCGAGGATTCGCGGGGTCATCAGGCTCAGCTCGTTCGCCCACGCCGCCGTCGCGACGCGGACACGGAGCACCCCATCCGGGGTGACCGCTTCGGGGGTCGTCACGGCCGCGATCTGCGGCCCGACCAGCTCGGCCCACTGCTCGACGATGCCGGCCTGCTGCAGCCGCTTCGACATCCCCGACTGCTTGAGCCAGCTCTGCAACGCTTCCGCCAGCGTGGCCGGCCGACGCGACTCGCTCACGAGATCACCCGTCCGCGCTCCACCCGCCACACCGGCAGCTCCAGGTCGGGCGGCAGCTCGTCGGCGCGGGGCGCGGTCAGGAACACTTGCCGTCCCGGCGCCGCCAGGAGCCGGAGGGCCAGCCGCCGCTGGCGCTCCCGGTCGAACGCCGCGAAGACGTCGTCCAGCAGGAGCGCCGGCTCGGTGCCCCGCGCCTGACGCAGGGATGCCAGCTCGATCAGCTTGAGCGCCACCGCGGCCGCGCGCTGCTGCCCGTTCGATCCGAACTCACGGAGCGGCTTGCCGCCCAGCTCGAGGACCAAGTCGTCGCGGTGAGGGCCCACACTGGTCATCCCGCGGGCCAGGTCCCGCTCGAGCACTCGCTCGAGCGCCGTGGGCCACATTTCGACGTTTGCCAGGCCCTCGCCGCCGCGATAACGGAGCCGGGTGCCTTCCCCTTCGCCCAGGCAGTCGAGCTCTGCCGTGAACTGCTCGGTCGCACCCCCGGCCCACCGCTCACGCGCGGCGACGATCTCGGCACCGGCCGCGGCGAGCGGAGCATCGAACGCCTGAGCCACCTCGCGCCGGCCTTGTCGGAGAGCGCTGTTGCGCTGCGCCAGCGCGGCACGGTAGCGCGAGAGGGCCCGGAGGTCGCGCCCGTCGGCCAGCGCCAGCAGCCGGTCGAGATAGGCCCGGCGCCCCGCCGCGGTGCCGCTGGCCAGACCGACGTCCTCGGGCAGGAACGACACTGCGAGCCACGCGCCGACCGCGTCGGCCAGCCGGACCGGCTCGCTGCCCTCCACCGTGATCCGCTTCCGACGCCCGACGGTTGCGTAGCTGGCCCCGACCGCGGCTGCCGGAGCGCCCTCGAGCTCCGCCTCGAGGACGAAGCCGGGGCCCTCGAACTGGACGACCTCCTGGTCGCGCGCGCCCCGGAACGAGCGGAACAGCACCGGGTAGTACACGGCCTCGAGCAGGTTGGTCTTGCCCTGGGCGTTGGCGCCGAGCAGAGCCACACCGCCGGCCGGCAGCTCGCGGTCGAGGTCGCCCAGGTTGCGGAACCCGCGGGCGACCAGGCGACGCAGCCGCACTATTCGATGTTGATGTGCCGGCTGACGGCGGCGCCCCGGTCACCCAGCCGATCCACCGCGAACACCTGGACCGTCACACGGGCGCCCGCGTCGTCGATCGTCGACAGCTGGACGGCGAAGTTCACGGTGTCGTCTCCCTCGCCCAGGATCGGCGCGAACCCTTGGTTCGTGCCGGACACGGCGACGTAGATCGTGTCCACTCCGTCGGGATCGTACGAACGCCCCTGGATGATGAGCAGATCGCCCGAGGTGACCGCCGTGTCCTGCGCCTCAGGATGGGTGACCTCGCTGATCGGGCCCTCGTTGTTCCCCGGGTTTTCCGTGGGAAAGGTGAGCCGCTCCCGCGTACCGCAGGCCGTCAGGACCACCAGGCCAGCCCACCGAAACGCCCGTCCGGAGATCATGGAAAAATAGCCGGTTGCAGGGTGAAATTGCAGGCTCAAGTCCCGGTGAAAACAGGCTTTCGCTTCTCCAGGAAGGCCCGGGTGCCCTCCCGCATATCGGCCGTCGTGCTGAGCAGGCCGAACCAGCTCGCCTCGAGTCCGAGTGCCTGGTCGAGGCCCATCTCCGAGCCGGCGTCCACCAGCTCGAGACAGGCCCGGACCGCCAGCGGTCCGTTCTCCAGAATGGTGCGGAGCAGCCCGGTCGACTCGGCGATGAGCCGGTCGGCTGGCACGACGCGGTTGACCAGGCCGATCCGCCACGCCTCCTGGGCGTCGATCACAGCGCCGGTGAGCAGCAGCTCGAGCGCGCGCCCGCGTCCGACCAGCCGCGGCAGCCGCACGGTGCCGCCGTACCCCGGGCCGATGCCCAGCTTGACCTCCGGCTGACCGAATCTTGCCGATTCGCTCGCGATCCGGAGGTGGCAGGCCATCGCCAACTCGCATCCGCCGCCCAGGGCGAACCCGTTCACCGCGGCGATGACCGGTTTCCCGCAGCGCTCGAACCGCCGCATCATTCGCTGCCCACGGAAGGCCCGCGCCTGGCCGTCGCTGGCGCCTTGGCCGCCGATTTCGCTGATGTCCGCCCCGGCGACGAATGCCTTGGGCCCGGCGCCGGTCAGCAGCACGCCGCGGATGTCCGGCTCGCGCTCCACGCGCCCCGCGGCGTCGTCCAGCTCGGCGATGACCGTCGTGTTGAGCGCGTTGAGCTTGTCGGGACGGTTGACCGTGATCGTGGCGATGCCGTCGGCAAGGTCGAAGAGCAGGGTCGTGTAGGCCATGGTGATCGCAGGTGAGGGGGGAGACGACCGCTGGGGGACACGCAAACATATTCGCTATCTTTGCCCCATGCCCATCCCGCGCCCCATCGACTGGACCGCCGAGCGCACGGTCCGCATCCTCGACCAGACGCTGCTCCCCGACGTCGAGCGCTACCTCGATCTCGACACGGTGGACGCCGTGGCCGAGGCGATCCGCACACTGCGCGTCCGGGGCGCGCCGCTGATCGGCATCGCGGCGGCGATGGGCCTGACGTTGGTGGGACGCGACGCCCCCGTGTCGCTCGAGGCCGTCTGCGCCGCGTCCAAGACGCTCAACGCCACTCGGCCGACCGCGGTCAATCTGCGGTGGGCGCTCGAGCGCATGGAGCGCCGCGCCGCCTCGGCCATGCAGGCCGGCGACGACGTGCTGGACGCGCTTCGTGCCGAGGCGACCGCGATCTGGGACGAGGATCGGGCGATGTGCGAGCGGATCGGCCAGGCCGGAGCGGCGCTGATCAGTGGCGACGCGCTGGTGCACACGCATTGCAACGCGGGCGCACTCGCCACGGGCGGGATTGGCACCGCGCTGGCGCCCGTGTATACCCTGCACGAGGCGGGGCGGCACGTGGCGGTGGTGGCCGACGAGACGCGGCCGTTGCTCCAGGGCAGCCGCCTCACGGCGTGGGAGCTGAGCCGCGCGGGCGTCCCGGTGACGGTCATCGCGGACGGGATGGCGGCGAGCCGGCTCCGCCGGGGCGACGTGACCTGTGTGATCGTCGGCGCCGACCGCATCGCCGCTAACGGCGACGTGGCGAACAAGATCGGCACCTACGGCCTGGCGCTCGCGGCCAAGGCCCACGGCGTGCCGTTCTACGTCGCGGCGCCGAGCTCGACGGTGGACCCGGCGACGCCCGACGGCGCGCGCATTCCCATCGAGGAGCGGGCGGCGGCGGAAGTGGCGGGCTGGCGCGGCCACCCGGCCACGCCGGCCGAGGCACAGGTCTGGAACCCGGCCTTCGACGTGACGCCGGCGGCGCTGGTCACCGCGATCATCACCGACCGCGGCGTGTTCGCCCCGCGCGACGTGGCGAGCGGGGTGTGAAGCTGACCCGTCGGGCCGCGCACTCCCGCCACTCCATCCTCCGCTAGCCGTAATGCCCGCCATCCTCGCGCTCGACCAGGGCACCACCGGCAGCACCGCGCTGCTGGTGCATCAGGACGGCACCGTCCTGGGCCGAGGCTACCGCGAGTTCACCCAGCACTACCCGCGTCCCGGCTGGGTGGAGCACGATCCCGAAGAGATTTTCCGCGTCTCGCTCGAGGCCATGCGCGAGGCCCTCGCGGGCTCGGGCGCGCCGCCGGCCGGCCTCGGCATCACCAACCAGCGCGAGACCGTGGTGCTATGGGATCGGCGCACGCTGGCGCCCGTGTCGCCAGCGATCGTCTGGCAGGACCGGCGCACCAGTGAGCGCTGCCGCGAGCTGCGCGAGTCGGGTGTTGAGACGCTCCTGCGTGAGCGCACCGGCCTCGTCGCCGATCCGTATTTCTCGGCGACCAAGCTCGAATGGCTGCTGCGCGACCCCGAGCGACGCCGGCGCGCGGAGCGGGGCGAGCTGGCGGCCGGCACGGTCGAGAGCTGGCTGGTGGCGCGGCTGAGCGGCGGCCGGGTGCACGTCACCGATCACACCAATGCGTCACGCACGCTGCTCTACGGGCTCGCGGCCAGGACCTGGGATCCCGAGCTGCTCGCCGTGTTCGGCATTCCGCGCGAGGTCCTGCCAGAGATCGTGCGCTCGGCGGAGGTGGTGGCCGAGACCGACCCGGCGCACCTGGACGTGCGGCTGCCGGTCGCGGGGCTCGCCGGTGACCAGCAGTCGGCGCTGTTTGGTCAGGGATGCTGCTCGGACGGATCGGCCAAGAACACCTATGGGACAGGCTCGTTCCTGCTGGTATTCACCGGCGGGAAGATTCCGTCGCCGACCAAAGGGGTCCTGGCTACTGCCGCGTGCGGCCCGCGGGGCGAGCCGGCCTACGCGCTCGAGGGCAGTGTGTTCATCGCGGGGGCCGCCCTGCAGTGGCTTCGGGACGGGTTGGGCCTGCTCGAGACCGCGGCCGACTCGGACCGGCTGGCGCGCGGCGTCCCCGACACCGGCGGCGTCCATTTCGTGCCCGCGTTCGTCGGCCTCGGCACGCCGCACTGGGACGCTGAGGCGCGGGGTACGATTACCGGCATCACCCGCGGCACGTCGCGGGCGCACCTGGTCCGCGCGGCGCTCGAGGCGATGGCGTTCAGCAGCGCCGAGCTGCTGGACGCGATGGCGGGGCATTCGATCGACGTCCCCGCGCTCCGAGTGGACGGCGGTGTGGCCGCGAACGACTGGCTTATGCAGTTCCAGGCCGACGTGCTCGGCATTCCGGTCGAGCGGCCGGACATGGTGGAAACGACCGCGCTCGGCGCGGCCGGTCTGGCCGGCATCGCGCTCGGTGTGTGGAGGGGGCCGGACGAGTTCCTGGCCGGCCGGCGCTTCCAGCGCTTCGAGCCGACCACCGGCGACGCGGAGCGCCGCCGGCTCCGGCACGGCTGGGCGCGGGCGGTGGAGGCGGCGCTCGCCTGGGCGCGGGGCCGAACGTGAGGCTGACCCGTGCAAGCTCGTGGTGCCGTTGCTCCATTCAGGATGACTCCTCCTCCGGCCCAGCCTAGATTAGCCGCGTGCTCCCGACCCAGCAGTGGATTTCCGCGTGACCGCCGCCACCGCGTGCGCTGCGTGCGGCCGGCACTCGAGCGGCCGCTACTGTCCGGCCTGCGGCACGCCGATGGGGGCCGCGGCCTGTCGCGGCTGCGGCGCCGACGTGCCGTCCGGCGTGCGGTTCTGCACCTCGTGCGGGCTCGCCGTCGGAGCTCCGGCATCCGGCGGCGATCGGACGCCGTGGATCATTGCGGGCGCTGCCTTGGTCGCCCTGCTTGGCGCGCTGCTCGTCATGCTGACACGGAGCTCCCCCGCGCGGCCGGCCACGACCGAGGTGGCGCAGGCCGCTCCGGGCGACGGTGCCGCCGCCCCGGACATCAGTGCCATGTCGCCCCGCGAGCGGTTCGACCGCCTGTACAATCGGGTAATGAGCGCCGCGGAGACCGGTGACGAGCCCACCGTGACCCAGTTCACCCCCATGGCGCTCGCGGCCTACGCGCAGCTCGATACCATAGATACCGACGCCCGCTATCACGCCGCCCTGCTCGAGATCCACACCGGCGACGTCACCGGTCCCACCGCGCTAGCCGACACCATCCTGGCGAGCCAGCCGGGCCACCTGTTCGGCTATGTGATCCGGGGAACCGTAGCTCGCTGGCGCCGGGACGACGCCGGGCTCGCCCGGGCCTACGCCGGCTTCCTGGCGCACTATGACGCGGAGCTGGCGGCCGACCGGCCCGAATACGCAGAGCACCGACCCGCACTCGACCAGTTCCACCGGCAGGCGCTGGAAGCGAAGCCTGGGGCGCCGGGTACTTGAATCCCCGGGCGCAGGCGGGAAACTTTCGGATCGGTATCACTGGGCCGGAGGGGCCATGAAGGCGGGTCATAAGTTCCTGTTCGGTGCCGCGCTGATCGTGGGGAGCGTCGGCTTTCTCATCCGCGAAGGCGTGAAAGAGACGGGGGTCTACTTTCTGACCCCCGCCGAGCTGGCCGCCAAGAGCGCGGCCGACCCGACGTTCGTGGAGAACGTGGGCTTCAAGGTCGGCGCCAAGGTCGTCCCCGGCTCGGTCCGTCGCGACGATGCCACCCGCACCATCGACTTCAAGGTGTCGGACGGGGTGAAGACGTATCCCGTCACTTACCACGGCCTTGTCCCCGACACCTTCACCGACGCGGACGACATCGAGGTCGTCGTCGAAGGCCGCCTCGGCCGCGACGGAGTCATCCGCGCCACCGACGTGCTCGCCAAGTGCGGCTCCCGCTACGAGGCCGTCCCCAAAGCCTGAGATCGGCATGACGCTCCTGGGACAATTCGCGCTGTGGGCCGCGTTCCTGCTGGGTATCTGGGGGGCGGTCATCGCCTTTTCGGGACGCTGGCAGGATCGGCCGGAGCTCGCGGCGACCGTCACCCGGTCGGTGTACGCGGTATTCGGCTGCCTGGCGGTGGCCTCGCTGGCGTTGTGGAAGGGGCTCATCGCCCACGACTTCAACATCGAGTACGTGGCGGCCTACACCAGCCGGAACCTGCCGCCGTACTTCGTCGTGTCGGCGTTCTGGGCCGGGCAGAAGGGCTCACTGCTGTTCTGGGCGGTGGTGCTGTCGATCTTCGCCAGCCTCGCGCAGCTGCTCACGCCGCGGCGCTACTCGGCTTTGATGCCGTACGTCGCGGCCGTCACCTCGTTGGTCATCGTCTTCTTCATCAGCGTGATGCTGTTCGGCTCGAATCCGTTCGAGCGGCTGCCGTACACCCCCGCCGACGGGCGCGGGCTCAACCCCCAGCTCCAGAACGTCGGAATGGTGATCCATCCGCCCATGCTGTATCTGGGCTACATCAGCATCACGATCCCGTTCGCCTTCGCGGTGGCGGCGTTGCTCTCGCGGCGGCTGGACGTGGGCTGGATCCAGGCGATCCGGAAGTGGACCCTGGTGAGCTGGCTGTTCCTGTCGATCGGCATCACGCTCGGCATGTGGTGGGCCTACGTGGAGCTGGGGTGGGGCGGCTACTGGGCGTGGGACCCGGTGGAGAACGCGAGCTTTCTCCCGTGGCTTACGATGACGGCGTTCCTGCACTCGGTGATGATCCAGGAGAAGCGCGGCATGCTCAAGCGCTGGAACCTGGGGCTCATCGTGGGGACGTGGCTGCTCAGCATCTTCGGCACCTTCATCACCCGCTCGGGCGTGATCGCGAGCGTCCACAGCTTCACCCAGTCCAACGTAGGCTACTTCTTCCTGGCCTTTCTGGCCGTGGCGGCGGTGCTCTCGTTCACGCTGCTGTACACCCGGTGGCCCGCGCTCGAGGCGGAGGTGCAGCTCGAGTCGATGCTGAGCCGTGAGGCGGCGTTCCTCTTCAATAACCTGCTGCTGGTGGGCATCGCCTTTTCGGTGCTCTGGGGAACGCTGTTCCCGATCTTGTCGGAGGCCGTCCGGGGAACCAAGATCACGGTCGGGCCGCCGTTCTTCGACCGGGTCAACGTCCCGCTCGGCCTGCTCCTGCTCGGGTTGACGGGCGTGGGGCCGCTCATCGCGTGGCGCAAGGCGTCGCCGGCCAATTTGCGGCGCCAGTTCGTCGGACCGCTCGCGACCGGGCTGGTCACGCTCGTGACGCTGCTCGCGGCCGGCATGCGCGACGGGTACGCCGTCATCGCGCTCGTGCTGGCCGCGTTCGTGGCGGGCACGGTGGTGCAGGAGTTCTACCGCGGGGTGCGGGCGCGCCGGCGCATGCACGGAGAGTCGGTGCCCCTGGCCCTGTTCCGGCTGATCGAGCGGAACCGTCGCCGCTACGGCGGCTACATCGTGCACGTGGGCGTGCTCATCTACTTCGTCGCCTTCGCCGGCATGGCGTTCAAGGTGCAGCGTGAGGCCACCCTCAAGCCGGGTGATTCCGTCGAGCTCCGAAGCCCGTTCGGACACACCTACAAGTTCACCCACGTCGGCATTTCCCAGTACGAGGCGCTCAACCGGGTCGTGAGCGCGGCGACGGTGCAGGTCGAGGTGGACGGCCACCCCGACGGTCTCCTGACCAGCGAGAAGCGCCAGCACGTGGACAGCTTCAAACGGCCGACCTTCGAGCCGTCCACCGAGGTGGGAATCCGGAGCGGGCTCCGCGAGGATCTCTATCTCGTGTTCGCGGGAGCGGTGAACGGGACCGAAGAGGCGGTGTACCGCTTCAACATCAACCCGCTGGTCTGGTGGGTCTGGTTCGGGGGGTTCGTGCTCGCGTTCGGCGGCATCGTGACGATGTGGCCCGGCGGCGGCCCGGTGGTGTCGCGGACGCGGCCGGCCCCGAGCGGGTACGGTGTGTCGCTGGTCGGCGCCGGATCGGAGAAGGAATGAGCGACGTGACGCACCACCCACGGCGACTTTCCGGCCCTGCGCCCGCGTCGGCGGGGGATCTATGAACGACGACGCGGCCCGAGGCCGCCGGCAGTTCCTCTGCACTGCGCTCGGCGCGGCGGCGATTCCCCTGCTCGGGGCCGCGGCTGCGCGCGGGTCGGCCGTGGAGCACGTCGGCGCCGCGCTCCGGCATCCTCACGGCATGGCGTCGATGTCCGGGATGCGGCCACACGGCGCCACGGTCGATACAGAGGCCCACGTGCGGCAGGACTCGCTCGCCGGCCGCGGCAAGATCGGCACCCTCGCCGATCCCGCCGCCGCGGGCACCTCCCAGGCGCCGACCGCGGCGGACGAAAACGCGGCGGAGATCCAGGCCATCGAGACCCACCTCGCCTGCAACTGCGGCTGCACGCTCGACGTGTTCACCTGCCGCACCACCGACTTCTCCTGCACCTACTCGCCTCGGCTTCACCGCGAGGTGCTCGCGCTCCGGTCGCAGGGCCTCACCGCGCAGCAGGTGCTTGACGCGTTCGTGGCCAAGTACGGTGAGAAGGCGCTGATGGCGCCGAAGCCCCAGGGGTTCAACCTGGCGGGCTATCTGGTGCCGGGCGCGGCTATCGTCGGCGTGGGCGCGGCGCTCGTGATGCTGATCGGGCGGCGGAAGACGGCGGTCGCTGCCGCGGAAGGTGTCCCGCCGGCCGACGTCCAGGCGACGCCGGAAGAGCTTGAGCGGTTGCGGCGCGCGCTTGCCGACGTGGAGGACTGATGACCCTCGAGATCGTGGCCGCCGTGCTGGTCGGACTGGCCGCGGTGTGGGGGATCCTTCAGCCGCTGGTCGGCGGCCGACCGGTGCGTGCGGCGGTGTACGAGCCGCCGGACCCGGAGGACACGGCCAAAGGCGTGGCACTCGCGGCGCTCAAGGAGATCGAGTTCGACCGCGAGACCGGGAAGCTATCCGACGAGGACTATGCCTTCCTGAAGAGGAAATACACCGGGGCGGCGCTCGAGGCCCTCCGCGAGGAGGAGGCTGGAGGGTCGGCAGACGGAGCGGCGGAGGCGACTGCCACGGCGACACCGGAGCTCGGAGGGGCGGGCGGCCACGGTGATGTCGAGGCCATGATCGCTGCCAGGGTTCGGGCCCTCCGCTTCGCTGCGGCCTCGGCACCACTGGGGGGGGCCACCTGTCCTCTCTGTGGCCCGCGCCCGGAAGCGGACGCGGTGTTCTGCAGCACCTGTGGTCGGCGCATGGCCGACGGCGGCGCGTGTGCGAGCTGCGGAGCCGCGCTTGACGTCGACAGCCGGTTCTGCGCGCAGTGTGGGGCGGGGGTGGCGGCGTAGCGCCACTGGCCCGGTTTACAGCCGATACCGCAGCGAACCTTCGATTTCGCGACGCCAGAGTGTGCGCGGCTCGAACGCGGCATCCAGATCCTCTCGTGTGAATGG
>JBQCGH010000028.1:0-4437 GCA_051955835.1 Gemmatimonadales bacterium | reverse complement strand
TGGGGCTCGAGCTTCGCGATGCTCACGCCGTTCGCCATCTGCGCGATGACGCAGGCGAGGGCCCGCGCGTGGAGGCGGGCGCTCCAGATCTCGATGGCGCTCTCGCTCGTCCCGGTCGTCTTCTCGCTCAACCGCGGCCTCTGGCTCAGCCTCGGCATCGGCATCGTCTACGCGACGATCCGCTTCGGCATGCGCGGCGACTTCCGCCAGGTCGGCCGCGTCCTCGCGGTCATCGCCATCCTGGCCGCCGTCGTGTCGCTCAGCCCGCTCGGCGACCTGGCCACGGGCCGGTTCCAGCACAAGACCGGAGACGCCGGCCGCATCCAGCGCGACCAGGAGGCCCAGCAGCGCCTGCTCGACTCACCGGCGCTGGGCTTCGGTGCGCCGCTGCCGTCGTCCGACCCCACCCAGAGCTCCGTCGGCACCGAGAGCGAGATCTTCCTGCTCGTGTTCTCGCACGGGATCCCCGGCCTGGGCCTGTGGATGCTGTGGTTCTTCTACACGCTCTTCCGCTCGGCGCGGTGGCGCTCGCCGTGGGCGTTCTGGGCACATGTGTCGCTCCTGATCGCGTTGATCCAGGTGCCGTACTACGAGATCACCGAACGCCTCCCGCTCATGCTGGTGGCCGCCGCGATCGCCTACCGTGTGATGATGCGGGGCCCGGAGACCGAGACGGAGCCCGAACCGGCCCCGGAGCGGCCGATCCAACCGACGCGGCGGAGGGCGCTCGTCCCGGCATGACCATCGACTGGCAGGATCACAGGTTCGTGTTCGTCGGCGGCCTGCACCGCAGCGGCACCACGCTGCTCGCCCGCTGTCTCGCGGAGCACCCCGAGGTCAGCGGCTTCTCCGGGACGCGCGCGCCCGAGGACGAGGGCCAGCACCTGCAGAACGTGTACCAGCCGGGCAGGGCCTACGGCGGGCCGGGGCGATTCGGCTTCGACCCCGAGGCGCATCTCACCGAGAACTCCGCGCTCGTCTCGGACGCCAGCCGCACGCGCCTGCTCGAGCAGTGGGGCAAGTACTGGGACGCGTCCCGTCCGGTGCTGCTCGAGAAGTCGCCGCCGAACCTGATCCGCTCGCGGTTCCTCCAGGCGCTCTTTCCGGACTCGCGCATGGTGATGATCTTGCGCCACCCGATCGCCGTTGCGGCCGCCACGCGCCGGTTCGGGCGCAAGCGGCGGACGTGGCGGCGGATGTCCTACTCCTCGCTCGTCGAGCACTGGCTGCACTGCCACGAGCTGATGCTCGAGGACGCCGCCTCGATCGATCACATGCTCGTGATGCGCTACGAGGAGTTCGTCTCGAGCCCGGACGACCGGCTCGCCGACGTCTACCGGTTCCTCGAGCTCGAGCCGCGCCCAAGCGGCCTCCACGTGCGCACCGACATCAACGACTCCTACTTCCGGCGCTGGTCGCTCGCACGGCACAACCCGGGCACGGGGTCGGACATCGAACAAGCGATGGAGACGCTCGAGGAGCGGGTCGGCCGCTTCGGCTACAGCCTCCGGAAGCCGCAGACGCTGACGCCCCTCGAGAGGGTGCGCTGATGCCGCGCGAGCGGGGCTCGAAGAACGACAACTACTCGCGCCTGCCCGCGCCGGTGATCACCGCGGGCCGGGAGGCCGTCACCGGCTGGAACATGCTGACGGCGTCGCAGCGGCCGCTGCCCGACTTCCTCATCATCGGCGCGCAGCGCAGCGGCACGACGTCGCTCTACCGCTACCTGCTCGAGCACCCGCAGGTGATGCCGGCGATCCCGAGCAAGGGCGTGCACTACTTCGACCTGCACCCCGACCGCTCCCTGCGCTGGTACCGGGCGCACTTCCCCACCGAGCGGGCGCGGCGAGCGCGGGAGCGCCGCCACGGCGGCCCGGTCATCACGGGCGAGGGCAGCCCTTACTACCTGTTCCACCCGCACGGCCCGGCCCGGGCGGCGGCGGCGGTGCCGAAGGCCCGCGTGATCGCCATGCTGCGCGACCCGGTCGAGCGGGCCTACTCGCACTACCGCCAGGAGTACGCGCGCGGGTTCGAGGACGCCGGGACGTTCGAGGCGGCGCTCGACCTGGAGCCGGTCCGCCTCGCCGGTGAGCGCGAGCGCATGCTGGCCGACCCGACGTACGCCAGCCGGGCGGTGCAGCACCATGCCTACGTGGCCCGCGGCGAGTACGTCGACCAGCTCGCGGCCTGGCGGGAGCACTTCCCGGCCGAGCAGATGCACGTGATCTGCGCCGAGCGGTTCTTCTCCGACCCCGCCTCGACGTATGCCGAAGTGCTGCGGTTCCTCGGCCTGCCCGACCCGCCGAGCGCGCCCGGATTCAAGGCCTACAATGCACGTCCGGCTGCGGGCATGGCGGTCGAGACACGTGAGCGGCTCGAACAGCACTACGCCGAGCCGAACCGGAGGCTGGAGGAGTTCCTGGGCATGCGGATGGGATGGCCGGCGGGCGAGCGCGACCGGGCCGAGCGGTGACCGCTGTGGACGAGCCCGCGGTTGCAGAGCGGGCGCGTACCGACGACCTCAAGATGGTCGCCCGAGGCGGCTCGCTCAACTTCATCGGAGCGGTCGCCAACGGGCTCTTCCAGTTCGCGCTGGTGGTCGTCGTCACGCGCGCGCTCACGCGCAACGAATCGGGCGCCTTCTTCGAGGCCATCGCGCTCTTCCTGATCCTCTCGAACACCGCCGAGTGCGGCGCCGACACGGGCCTCACGCGCATGATCCCGAGCTACCGGGTGAGCGGCCGGGTCGGGGACGTGCGCCGCAGCCTCAGCGTCGGTCTCGTCCCGTCGTTCGCGGCCGGCGTGCTGCTCGCGGCGATCTCGTTCGCGTTCGCGGCCCCGCTCGCGGCCATCTTCACGAACCACCGCCACCAGGACGCCGACGCCGTCGCGACCTACATCCAGGTGCTGGCGGTGTTCCTGCCGATCTCGTCGGCCTACACCGTGGCCATCGCGGCGACGCGCGGCTTCGGCACGATGGTGCCGAACGCGCTCCTCGACCGGATCGCGAAGTCCGGGGCGCAGACGCTCGCCGTCGCCTTCGCCGTGCTCGCCGGCGGCGGCAGCTTCGCGGTGGCCGTCGCGTGGAGCCTGCCGATCGGGATCGCGTTCGCGATCACGCTGCTCTGGCTGGGGCGGCTCGTCCAGCGGGTGGAGCGGCGCGAGCGGGCGACGAAGCCGCCGACCAACATGCGCCGACTCTACCGCGAGTTCTGGGTGTTCACGGCTCCGCGTGGCCTGACCGGCATCTTCCAGGTGACGACGCTGTGGGTCGGCACGCTGATGGTCGGGTCGCTGATGGACACCGCCAGCGCCTCGATCTACACGGCGTCCAGCCGGTATCTGGTCGCGGGCAGCGTCGTCAACCTGGCGATCATCCAGGCCATCGGGCCGAAGCTCTCCGAGCTCCTGACGGCCGGCGCCCGCGAGCGGGCCCAGGAGGTGTACCAGGTTGCGACCGCGTGGCTCATGATGATGGCCTGGCCGATGTACATCGGCCTGGCCGTGTTCGCGCCGCTGCTCCTGCGGGTGTTCAAGCCCCAGTACGTGAGCGGCACGTCGACGCTCGAGATCCTCGCGATCGCGATGCTCGTCGCAACCGGGATCGGCCCCGTCGACATGGTGCTCCTGATGGGTGGGCGTAGCTTCTGGAACCTCTTCAACGTCGTCGTGGCGCTGACCGTGAACATCACCCTCGGCCTCCTGCTGATCCCGCAGATCGGCATCGTCGGCGCGGCGATCGCCTGGGCGGGCAGCCTGCTCGTGAACAACGTCGCCCCGCTCGCGGAGGTGCGGGCGTTCCTGAAAGTGCACCCATTCGGGCGCGGGTTCCCGGTCGCGGCCGGGGCGTCCCTGCTCTGCTTCGGCGTGCTCGGGATGGCCCTGCGGCTGACGATGGGGGCGACCATCCCGGCGCTCGTCATCTGCATCGTGGTCGGCACCGCCGGCTATGCCTGGATCCTGTGGCGGTTCCGCGACCGCGTCGAGCTCGTGCTCCTCGGCGGCACCCTGCGCACCCGCCGCCGCCGCGCCCGGCCGGTCGCGACCGCCTAGCGGCGCCGTTACGGTGGCCGGTTGAGCCAGCGGCGTTCTGTGTGCCAGCGGTGGAGGGTGCGGCGGCTGGGGGTGTGGGTGGTGCAGGTTGCGCATGGGTGGAGTTGGCGTGGGTCGGTGGGCGGTGCTCCTTGGGCGTAGTGCGCTTCGAGGCGTCTTCGCAGGTCTGGCCAGGCGTAGCTGCCGGGTCTTTGCCGTGGTGGTGGGGTGCGGAGTTGGTTGAGCTGGGCATCCAGGGCACGATGCCGGGCCTGGGTCATGCACCCGTTTGCCTGCCATACGCCCATCAGCGTCCTTGCGAAGTCTCGGCCGCTGCGTTTGGTCTGGAACGCTTGTGAGGCGTGGCCGGGGCAAAGCCACACGGTGACGCGGTAGCCGAGCCGG
>JBQCGH010000027.1:0-14231 GCA_051955835.1 Gemmatimonadales bacterium | reverse complement strand
GTCGGCCGCCTCGAAGACGGCCGCCGCGGCCGCCATGGGCGGCACGTAGATGACCGTCACGTTGGCGCCGGTGGTCCGCACCGCCTCGTCCACGGTGTTGAAGACCGGCACCTTGCCCTCGAAGGTCTGGCCGCCCTTCCCCGGCGTGACGCCGCCGACCACCGCGGTGCCGTATTCCAGCATCTGGCGGGCGTGGAACGAGCCCTCGCGTCCCGTGATGCCCTGCACCAGGAGCCGGGTCTTCGCGTCGACGAAGATGCTCATGCGGCCCCCTTGGCCAGCGCCACCACCTGCTGTACGGCCTGGTCCATGTCGCTCAGCGCGCGCATCCCCACCCCTTCGAGGATCCGGATCGCCTCGACCTCGTTGGTGCCGGTGAGCCGGATGACGATCGGCACATCCACCTTGAACTGGCGCGTGGCGGCCACGATGCCGTTGGCCACGTCGTCCGTCCGGGTGATGCCGCCGAAGATGTTGAACAGGATCGCCTTCACGTTGCGGTCGGCGGTGATGATCTTGAGGGCGTTGATGACCTTTTCCGGGCTCGAGCTGCCACCGATGTCGAGGAAGTTGGCCGGCTCGCCGCCGTAGTACTTCACCAGGTCCATCGTCGCCATCGCGAGCCCCGCCCCGTTCACGACGCAGCCCACGTTGCCGTCGAGCTTGATGAAGGAGAGATTGGCCCGCCGTGCCGCCGCCTCGCTCGGCTCCTCGGCGGAGTCGTCGCGGAGAACGCCGAGATCCGGGCGCCAGAACAGCTCGTTATCGTCGATCACGATCTTGGCGTCCAGGGCCAGCACCCGGCCCTCGGGGGTCGTGACCAGCGGATTGATCTCAGCGAGCGAGGCGCCGTTGCTCAGGAAGGCCGTGTAGAGCTGCTCCATGATCTTGGCTGCCGCCTTCACCTGTCCGAAATCGCGGTAGAGCACGAAGGCGAGCCGGAGCGCCTGGTGCGGGAACAGGCCGTAGGTCGGGTCCACCGGCAACCGGACGATCTTCTCCGGGGTCTTGGCGGCCACCTCCTCGATATCCACGCCTCCCGCCGAGCTGACCATGAACACGGGCTGCTGGGTCTCGCGGTCCATGATGAGGCCGACGTAGCTCTCGGTGGCGATCTCGGCGGCGGGCACGACCAGGACCTTGTGGACCGTGAGACCTTTGATCGTCATGCCGAGAATCTGCGCCGCTTCGTCGGCCGCCTCGGAGGGATTCCGGGCCAGCTTCACGCCGCCGGCCTTGCCGCGGCCGCCGGCGTGCACCTGCGCCTTGATGACGACCGTGCCGCCGATGCGCCGGGCGATGGCCTCGGCCTCGGTGGGCGTCGAGGCGACGTCGCCCTCGAACATCGGGATCCCCGTGGCCTTGAGCAGCGCCCGGGCCTGGTACTCGTGCAAATTCACGGTTCCCTCGTAATCGTCGTACCGGTTTCGCCTCGGAGCGCCGCAGGTCCGGCGCCCAGACGGGCGATGATGGCCCGGCCGCCCGTGGCCAGAACGAAATCGGCCGCGGCCTCCACCTTGGGCTTCATCCCGCCCTCGTCCAGCTGGCCCGCGGCGATGAGCGCCTGTGCCCGATCGACCGTCATGCGGCGGATGGGGCGCGCGGCGCGCGTACCCCACCCCTCGAATACCGCATCGACATTGGTGAGGATCATGAGGGCCTCGGCGCCGAGCTGAGCGGCCAGGATCGAGGCCACACGGTCCTTATCGACCACCGCGTCCACGCCTTCAAGGCCGAGCAGCGGGTCGTCGTACACGGGGGCACCGCCACCGCCGCACGCGATGACGATCGTCTCCCGTTCGACGAGCTGCCGGACCACCGGCATCTCCACCACGCCGAGCGGGCGCGGGCTCGTGGCCATCCGGCGCCAGCGGCCCGCGCCGTCGCGTCCCACGGCGCGACCCGCCTCGCGGAGCCGCGCGACCTCGGCGTCGGTCAGCGCATGCCCGATCGGCTTGCTCGGCTGGCTGAGCGCCGGATCGTAACGGTCGACCAGCGTCTGCGTGACGACGGTGGCCACGTCGCGTCGCAGCTGGGCTGCCGCGAGCGCGTTCTGCAGCGACTGCTGCAGCATGTAGCCGATCCAGCCGGCCGTCTCCGCGACGAGCACGCCGAGCGGCAGAGGCTCGACCAGCCGGCGCGCCGCTTCGTTCCGCGCGAGCTCGTCGCCCACCTGCGGACCGTTGCCGTGGACGAGCACCACGCCCCATCCGGCGCGTGCGAGCTCGACGATCATCGCCATGCTCTCGCGCGCGTGGCGGAACTGGCTCGTGATGGTGACGGCCTCGTCCGCCAGCGCGAGCGCATTGCCGCCGAGCGCCACGACGGCGGTCTTCACGTCGTCCCCTCGGGGCAAAAGCCCCCGAAAGTAGTCCCTGCCCCACAGGCGAGCAAGCTCACGGACCGGTCGAATCGGCGGAGAGGCCGACCGCGCGCCGCAGTCCGTTCCAGGCCCGTCCGAACGCCGCCCAGTCGGCCGCGCGCAGCGCGGAATCGGCCTGGACCACGAACCGCCGCGCGTCGTCCAGTCTCGTCGTTTGCGCCTGTCCCGGAATGGGCGGCACCGTGGCACCGAGCAGGTTGCTCCACGCTTCCTTCATCGAATGCCCCGCCCCTTGGCGCTCGCCGGTCGCGACGGTCACCCAGACCAGCGCAGGACGACCGTTCGGTGGCCCGGCGTAGTGCGACTGGTACGCCACCACGCCGTCGTCCCCGAGGTCGAAGCGCACCGGCCCGCGCTCGAGCGCACCCCCGTCGTCGCGGATCGAGTCGCTGAGCGCATCATAGGAGGGGAAACGCGACCAGCGGCTCTCGAGCCCGCTGCGCGAGGGGAGCGCGGCACTGGAATCGAAGCGGGCCAGCCGCAGCACGTCGCTCTCGTCATCGTGCCCCGCGACCAGCAACGCCGTGAGCCGGCGCGCGCCCGGCCGCTCGAAGGCGAGGGTAAGCTCGGGGCCGCTCGAATCGTCCGCCCAGGCGACGTCCGGTCGAGGCAGGTCGGCGGGGTCCGCTCCGCTCCGGCCGCTCAGCACGCCGAGCCGGCGCGGTGAGCGCTCGAGCTCGCGCGACTGCACCTTGAACAGCTCGGCGGGATAGGGCGCGGCGTGCCACACCGCTTCGGGCATCGCGTTCGACGGCTCGATCACACCGTCGGCGATCGCGGCCCATGCCGCGGCGAGGGCGTCGCTGCCCGGGCGGAGGTAAACGCGCACCGCGCCGGACTGGGCCGCCACCGTGCCCAGCAGCGCGCCCCGCAAGCCGGCCACACGGTGTCCGTTCCACTGGGTTCGCGAGGCGAGCGGAAATGCCGCCGCGGGCAGGTAGCCGTCGACCAGCCACACGAGCTCGCCGTCCACGATCCTCGCCACCGGCGCGGCCCACGTAGCGAACGGCACCAGCTCACGGAGCCACTCCTCGGGCCCAAGGGCCCAGTCGACGCGTGCGTCGCGTGGCAGCGGACCGAGCAGGTCGGGCGCCTGCAGAGCCCACGCGAGCAGCACGCGTCGTCCCCACCCCGTGAGCGGCACACCGGCTTCGCCCCCCTTGTGCAGGCGATGGCCCGGCGACCGCTGATGGAAGCCTCCGGTGCCGAGGTCGAGCCAGGGTACCAGCAGCGATTGCGGGAGGGAGTCCTGCGGGCGGTAGAACAAGGCGTCACCGGCCGCGCCCGTGCGGTCATCGGCCAGCGCATGCACCACGAACCGGCCATCCGGCAACGTTCGTGAGATGAGCCAGACGGGACGCACCCGGCCACGCACCGAGAGCTGCGTCGGATCCGCGCCGACGAGATCGCCCGAGTCGGCGGCCATGAGGCGCGCGGCCATCGTGAGCGTCCAGAGGGACGGGACCGTCGGCGGCGTCCCGCGGTCGCGCGGAATGCTCTCGGCTTCGTTGAGCGTCTCGAGCCCATAGGCCAGACGCTCGAACTGGTCGACCGTGCGTGCCTCGGCGATGGGTTCGCCTTCGCCGCCGAGCGCCGGGGGAACCATCCAGTGCACGATGAGTGAGGCAACCGGGAGGATGATCCAGCCGGCGACGGCGAGTGAGTGCCGCCCGCGAACCGCCCAGACGGCCGAGAGCAGCGCCGTGGCGAGGGCGACGCCGACCAGCACGGGGGCCAGGAAGGATGTGGCGCGCCAGACCGCCCGGTCGGGCGGCCCGTTGAAGCCGGCCACGAGCTCGAACGGCTCGACCAGGTACCCCCACATGAGCGTGACCGCGAGCGCCACCAGCAGCCACCCGAGGTGCGCGCGGGCGTGGGTATTGATGGCCGGCCGCCCGTCGAGCCAGCGAATGGCGCCGACCAGGATGTAGAGGCCGAAGACGACGGCGAGGCCGAGCGTGACCAGCAGGAAGGCGAAGTGCTGGGCGGTACGCCAGAGCGGAACCTGCGCTACGTACAGTCCGACATCGCGCTGGAGCAGCGGTTCGGTCACGCCGTAGCTCACCCCCTGCCACGCCAGGGCTACGACCCCCGCGCGCGAGCCGGCCCCCTGCCCCACGACCACGCCGAGCAACAGCCCCGTCGCGACCACCACGCTCAGCAGCGCGCCCGGTGTGAGCGCCTCGCGGAATTCGATGTTCGCGACGTTGCGCCGCACCTGGACCGAGCCGATGGCGCGATAGACGATCAGCAGATGACCGACGAACCAGGACGCCGCGACCACGACGCCCGCGAGGGTGAGGACGCCCCGGAGCAGATCCCACTCGGTGAGGAACTCCGCCGCGGACGGTGAAATCTCCGCGCCCCACCAGCGGTCGGCCAGCACCGCCGAGCCCCATCGCCCGGCAAACAACACGAGCACGAGCGCCCCGAACAGCAGCGCGATCCGGCGGCCGCGCCGGGACACGGGCTAGACCCGGACGCCCTGGGCCGCGAGCCACCCGGCCACGTCGCTACGCGCGGCGTCCAGCGACCGCTCATCGGCCGCCTCGAACCGGAGCACCAGGATGGGCTGGGTGTTCGAGGCGCGCAGCAACCCCCACCCCTTGGGAAAGGTGATGCGAACGCCGTCGATGGTGCTCACGGGGTAGCGCGCAGCGTAGTGCGCGACGGCCCGCTCGACCAGCTCGAACTTCCGTTCCTCGGGCACGTCCACGCGGATCTCCGGCGTCGCGATGGTGGGTGGCAGGTCGCTGAGCAGGGTGGCGAGGCCGAAGGGCTGTCGGCTCACGATCTCCAGGAGGCGTGCCGCGGCGAACAGCGCATCGTCGAACCCGAGATAGTCCCCGCCGAAGAACATGTGGCCGCTCATCTCGCCCGCGAGCGGCGCGGCCTCCTCCTTCATCTTGGCCTTGATCAGCGAGTGCCCCGTCTTCCACATGATCGGGCGTGCTCCCGCGCGCGTCAACGCCGCGGGCAGCACCTCGGAGCACTTCACGTCGAAGATCACCGGCGTTCCGGGCCCGAAGCGCGCCACGGCGTCCCGCCCCAGCACCACCAGGAGCTGGTCGCCATAGATGATCCGACCGGTCTCATCGACGGCACCGATCCGGTCCGCGTCGCCGTCGAACGCGATGCCGAGCTCGGCGCCGGAGCGCCGCACCTCGGCCTGCAGATCGCGCAGGTTGTCGGGAATGGTGGGATCGGGATGGTGGTTGGGAAAGGTCCCGTCCGATTCACAGAAGAGGGAGGTCACCTCGGCGCCGAGGGCCTGCAGCGTCGGCACGGCCACCAGACTGCCCGTGCCATTCCCGCAGTCCACCACGACATGGACGGGCCTCGCCAGGTGGTGACGCGCGACGATGCCGTCGCGGTAGCGCGCGAGGACCGAACCATCGCTGGTCTCTCGGCCCGCCCCGCTCCGCCAGCGCTCGGTCATGATGGCCTCCCACAGCGCCAGGATCTCCTCGCCGTGAAACGCCTCGCCGCCGAGCACGAGCTTGAAACCGTTGAATTCGGGCGGATTGTGCGAGCCGGTCACCTGGACACCGGCGTCCGTCCCGAGCGCATGGACGCCGAAGTACAGCGCCGGCGTGGGCAGGGTGCCGACGTCCACAGCCGTGCCGCCGGCGTCGGTCACGCCACGTCGGACTCCCGCCGCGAGCGCCTCACCCGACGGCCGATTGTCGCGACCGACTGCGACCGACGGCGCTCGCCCCACGCGGTCCCAGGCGGCACTGGCGAACGCGCTGCCGAGCGCACGAGCGAGCTCGGGCGTGAGCTCGGACCCGACGAGCCCGCGGACGTCGTACTGTCGAAAAATGGATTTGGGAACGTTCATCGGGGCGCCGATCCGGCGGCCCGGCGCCTCCCGCAGAGGAGCGGCCCGCGCCGCCGGGCGGCGGTGATCACGGGCCCGCGATCGGCACGCCCGTCTGCGTCAGGGTCCTGCCCGACTGGCCGGCCAGGTCGAG
Organism: Gemmatimonadales bacterium; assembly: GCA_051955835.1. Classification (GTDB taxonomy): domain Bacteria; phylum Gemmatimonadota; class Gemmatimonadetes; order Gemmatimonadales; family GWC2-71-9; genus CAVVWJ01. Next base: position 7,874 of record JBQCGH010000027.1, on the reverse strand, counting down.
CATCCCGGCAGGCCAGATTCCGAACAGGAGCACCGCCGCGACCGCGACGGCGATCGCACCGGCCGCGCTGGGCGCGAGACGAACGGCCGAGTACCGGTCGGCACTCGGGGCGGGCCTCATGTACATCGCCATGACGATCGGCAGATAGTAGCCCGCGCTCACCACGCTCGTCACCACGACGATGACCGGCAGCGGATACTGGCTCTCCGCCACGAGCGACGAGATGATATACCACTTGCCGATGAAGCCGAAGGTCCCGGGAAACCCGAGCAGGGACAGCATGCAGACGGTGAGGCCGAAGGCGATGCCAGGACGCGTGGCGGCCAGGCCGGCGATGTCGTCGAGCGTGACATCCCGCTCGCCGCCCCGTCCGAGCGCCGCGAGCAGGCCGAAGGCGGCGAGCGACGTCAGACTGTACGCGACGAGATACAGCAGCACCGCCCCCGCGCCGACGGGCGTGCCCGGCCACACGGCAGCGAGCAGGTACCCCGCGTGGGCAATCGAGCTATAGGCCAGCAGTCGCTTGAGGGACCGCTGCGCCAGGGCCACCAGGTTGCCCAGCACCATCGAGGCGATCGCGAGCCCGGCGATGATCGGCTGCCACACCGCCCCGGCGGTCGGGAAGGTCTCCATCAGGACCCGGACGAGCGCGGCGAACGCGGCCGCCTTGACGCCCGTGGCCATGAAGCCCGTCACCGGCGTGGGCGAGCCGTCGTAGACGTCGGGCGCCCACATGTGGAACGGCACCGCGGCGACCTTGAAGCCGAACCCGATGAGCAGCAGGCCAAGTCCAAGCGAGGCCATGAGGCCGAGCGGTTTGCCGGCGAGCTGGGCGCCGGCCAGGGAGAGATTGGTGGTGCCGGTGGCGCCATACACCAGCGCGATTCCGTAGAGCAGGAAGCCCGAGGCGAACGCCCCAATGAGGAAATACTTGAGCGCGGCCTCGGACGAAAACGCGTTGGCCCGATTGAAGCCGGCCAGCACGTACACCGAGACCGACATGAGCTCGAGCCCAAGGAAAAGCACGATCAAGTCCTCGGCCCCACCGAGGAACATCATTCCCGCCGTGGCGAGCAGCACGAGCGGATAGTACTCGGGCGCGAGCAGGTTCTCCCGCTCCAGGTACCCCAACGAGAGAAGAATGGTGGCCCCGGCGCTCAGCAGCGCCACGGCGGCGACTCCGTACCGGAACGGGTCCAGCGCGACCATCTGCGCCAATCCCTCCGACGTGGCGCCGTTGACCCACATGGCCGCGAGGGCCGCGGCACTCAGCGCGACACCGGCGAAGCTGAGCCAGCCGGCGAGCCGGCTGTCCTGAGCGCCCTGGTGGCGCCAGCTCACCACCAGCAGCACGACGAGCGCCCACGCCGAGAGCACCACTTCGGGCAGCAACGCGAGCGTGAGGCCCCAGGGGGTGCCCAGGTCGAGGTGGGTCATCGGCCGCTCCCGGGGCCCGCCGCGGTTGGGCCGAGCGCCGCGGATGGGGACGTGCCCCCGGGCACGACCGCCTCGACGAACTTGCGGGACGCCGGCTCCATCCGCTCGAGCACCGGCTTGGGATAGAGGCCCAGCCACACGATGCCCACCACCAGCGGCAGCATCACGGCGAGCTCGCGCAGCGAGAGGTCGTGCAGGTGCTCGTTCTCCCGGTCGTCGAGACGGTTGAAGATCATGCGCTGCAGCGCCCACAGCAGGTATGCGGCCGCGAAGATGACGCCGGTGGTCGCGATGCCGGTCGCCCACGGATACGCCGTGAAGCTGCCGAGCAGCACGAGGAACTCGCCGACGAACCCGTTGAGGCCCGGCAACCCGATGGACGACAGCGCCACCACCGTCAGGATGAGCGAGAAGACGGGGACCACCCGCGCAATGCCGCCGTAGTCGGCGATCAGACGGGTGTGGCGGCGCTCGTACAGCATGCCGATCAGAAGGAACAGTGCGCCAGTGGAGAAGCCGTGGCTGATCATGACCATGAGTGCGCCTTGCACGCTCTGCAGGGTCATGCCCCAGATGCCGAGCATGACGAAGCCGAGGTGGCTCACCGACGAGTACGCCACCAGCTTCTTGACGTCCGGCTGCACCAGGGCCACCAGCGCGCCGTAGATGATCCCGATGACCGCGAGCACGACCATCAGGCGACTCACGGCGGGACTCAGCGCCACCTGGGGGAAGAACGGGACGGCGAAGCGAAGGAATCCGTATGTGCCGATCTTGAGCATCACCGCCGCCAGCAGCACGCTCCCCGCCGTGGGCGCCTCCACGTGGGCATCGGGCAGCCAGGTGTGGAACGGGAAGATCGGGACCTTGATGGCGAAGGCGAGGGCGAAGGCCGCGAAGAGCCAGGGCGCCGCCCCGCCGGCCGCGCCCGCGTGCTCGAGCAGGTACCCGTAGGAGAAGGACATCTCCCCGGTGGCGGCCCGGACCTTCCACACCAGGACCACGATCGCCACCAGCATCAGGAGCGAGCCCGCCATGGTGTAGACGAAGAACTTGATCGCGGCGTAGAGGCGGTTGGTCCCGCCCCAGATCCCGATGATGAAGTACATCGGGATCAGCATGACCTCGAAGAAGACGTAGAACAGGAACATGTCCAGCGCGATGAACACGCCGACCAGTCCGGTGAGCAGGGTCAGCATCAAGGCGTAGAAGCCTCGCTCCCGGGTGGTGATGTAGCGCCAGCTCGCGAGCACGCTGAGCGGCATCAGCGCGGTCGTGAGGAGGACCATCACCAGGGAGATGCCGTCGATCCCGACCCGGTAGGCGATGCCCCAGTTGCGGATCCAGACGGCGTTGGTCACGAGCTGCATGGCGCCGAGCCCGGGGATCAGCGACCACCAGAGCCCCACCGAGAGCACGAATTCCGCGAGGGTGACCACCAGCGCGGTTCGCTTGGCCCAGGATTCGCGGCCCAGCAGCACCGGTACCACACCGAGGAGGGGCAGCAGGAGCAGGACGTGGAGAATCCACCGTCCATACCCGAGGGACTCGAGGAAGGTCGTCATCGGCTCACCGCAGCACGGCGCTGAGGATCCACACGGCGCCGACGAGGAAGAGCACCACGTACACGCCCACCTGCCCCGTCTGCAGCAGCCGGAGCCCACCGCCTGCGAGGCGCGAGACGATGGCGGCGCCGTTGACCGCGACGCCGTCGATGGCCCGTTGGTCCACACCCCGCCACAGCACGGCCCGTGACAGCCAGGCGATCGGCCGCACCACGATCGCATCGTACAATTCATCGACGTAGTACTTCCGGTTGAGCACGAGCGCGACCCCACGGTCGGGCGGTGCCGCTCGCGCCGTCGGAATGGGTCGCGCCAGGGTGACCCGGAAGCCGAGCCAGAGGCCGACCACGCCGATGGCCACCGCCGCACCGACCAGGAAGTACTCGGCGGAGCCGGTGGGCATGATGAGGTGAGTGACGCGGAGGCCCGGCTCGAGCACCGGCTCGAGCCAGTGCTCGAGGGCCGCGTGTCCCCCTACGAGCGGCGGCAGATTGAGGGCCCCGCCCACCGCGCTCAGCACCCCCAGCACGACGAGCGGCCCCGTCATGATCCAGGGCGCCTCGTGGAGGTGGGCGCGCTCGCGTTCCCCCGTACGATTCTCGCCGAAGAACGTCATGGCCATCAGCCGCGCCATGTAGAACGCCGTGAGCAACGCGGCCAGGATGCCCATCCCGTAGAACACGTAGTACACCGGCGCCGCCGCGCCGCGGGCGAAGGCCGCCGCCAGGATCTCGTCCTTGCTGAAGAACCCGGCGAAGGGCGGAATGCCGGCGATGGCGAGCGTGGCGATCATCATGAGCCAGAACGTCACGGGCATGTACCGGCGGAGCCCGCCCATGTTGCGCATGTCCTGCGCGTCCTCGTGCGAGTGGGTCGCGTGATACGCGTGGTGCATGGCGTGGATCACGCTGCCGGAGCCGAGGAACAGCAGCGCCTTGAAGAAGGCGTGGGTGGCGAGATGGAAGATGCCCGACGCGTACGCCCCCGTGCCGACGCCGAGGAACATGTACCCGAGCTGGGACACCGTCGAGTAGGCCAGGACCTTCTTGATGTCGTACTGCCGCAGCCCGATCGTGGCGGCGAACAGCGCCGTGAGCGCCCCGATGCCGGCCACCACCGTGCTCGAGACCGGTGCCATGGCGAACAGCACGTTGGTCCGCGCCACCAGATACACACCAGCGGTGACCATGGTGGCCGCGTGAATCAGCGCCGACACCGGCGTCGGGCCGGCCATGGCGTCGGGCAGCCAGGTATAGAGAGGGATCTGGGCCGACTTGCCGGTGCAGCCGAGGAAGAGGAACAGCGTGATCGCGGTGACCACGGCCCCGCCCGGCGTCAGCGCGGTCGCCGCATGCTCCGTGACGTAGGCGAAGTCCAGGCTCCCGAAGGCGCGCCAGATGAAGAACATCGCGACCAGGAAGCCGAAGTCCCCGATGCGGTTCATGATGAAGGCCTTCTTGCCCGCATCGGCATTGACCTTATCCGAGAACCAGAACCCGATCAGCAGGTAGGAACAGAGGCCGACGCCCTCCCAGCCGATGAACACGACCGGGAAGCTCGACCCGAGCACCAGCACCAGCATGAACATGACGAACAGGTTCAAATACGAGAAGTAGCGCGCGTAGCCCGGGTCTTCCTTCATGTACCCGATGCTGAACAGGTGGATCAGGCTGCCGACCCCGGTCACGATGAGCAGCATGACCGCGGCGAGCTGATCGACCTGGAAGGCGACGTCCACCTTGAGCCGGCCGACCGGAAGCCAGGACCAGAGCCGGACGACCACCGGCGCCTGCGAGGGGTCGGCGGCCAGCCCGGCGAACACGCCGAGCGCGACGACGAAGGCGGCGACCAGCACGCCGGCGCCGATGATCGACACCGCATTCTTGGCGGTGGGTCGCCACAGCGCGAGCGCGCCGTTCACCAGGAACCCGGCGACCGGCAGGGCGACGGCGAGCCAGACCATGTGGGTGAGGTGCATCAGCCCTGGAGCAGGTTGATGTTCTGAAGATCGACCGACTGCTTGTGCCGGAAAATCGCGAGAATGATTGCCAGCCCGACCGCGGCCTCCGCCGCCGCGACCGTCATGACGAAGAGCACCATGATCTGGCCACTCTCGCCGTGAAACTGTGCGAGCGCCACAAAGGCGAGGTTCACGGCGTTGAGCATGAGCTCGACACACATGAACAGCACGATCGCATTGCGCCGCAGGAGCACGCCCGCCACCCCGAGGCTGAACAGGATGGCCGACAGCGCGAGGGACGGGCCGAGGAAGGTGGTATCTGGCATCAGATCTTCCGCTTGGCGAGGACGACCGCGCCGATGATCGCGGCGAGCAGCAGGATCGACGTGACCTCGAAGGGCACGAGGTAGGTCTGGAACAGCGGCGTCGCGAGCGCGCCGACGACCCCCTGGGCGGCCGTCGCCTGGCGGGCCAGCTCGCCCGCCGTGAAGGCGCGAGCGGGGTCGGCGAAGGCCGGCGCCTGGGCGAGGTCGGCCGCGAGCCGCCGGGGCGTATACTGCCACAGGGCCGCCAGCTCGACCACGAGCAGCCCGACGACCACCACGGTGGCCCCGAGACTCACCGGCCCCCGCAGGTCCGAGCTTGGTCGGGTCATGTTGAGCAGCATGATGACGAACAGGAACACGACGAGGATGGCGCCGACGTAGACCAGCACCTGCAGGATGCCGATCAGCTCCGCCCCCAGCAGAACGAAGATGGCCGCGAGCGAGAACATGGTGCTCATGAGCCACATCGCCGAGGCGACGGGGTTCCGCTGAAGCACGCACATGGCCGCGCCCAGCACCGCGGCGGCCGCGAACAGATAGAACACGAAGGGGGCCATCTACTGGCCCCGGGGGTCGCTGGGGTCCCAGAGCGTCGAGACCGGGTGCGTCTGAGCGTGGAGCCGCTCGAGGTCGTAGACGAAGCGGCCGCGCGTGTACTCCGAGTTCTCGAAGTGGACACCCAGGTGGATCGCCTCTTCCGGGCACACCTCCTGGCAATAGCCGCAGAAGATGCAGCGGAACTCGTCGATCTCGTAGATGAGCGGGTAACGGTTTCCCTGCTCGTCTTCGCCGGGCACCAGCTTGATGCAGTTGGATGGGCAGATCTGCGGGCACAGGCCGCAGGCCACGCACTTGGAGCGACCCTGCTCGTCGGTCAGCATGCGGTGGGTGCCCCGCCACCGCTGCGAGATGCTCCAGTCGGTCGAGCTCTTCTGCTCCGGGTACTGCAGCGTCACCTTCGGTTCGAACATGTGTTTGAAGGTGAGGGCCATGCCCTTGAGGGTGGCCCGCACGTAGCTGACCTGCCGCTCGGGGCGCGTGAGCACCTTGACGCCGATCGCCATCAGCCCGCCACCTCCGACGCGGCCGCGCGCCGGTCCGCGCCGCGGATGAAGACGCCGCTGTCGAGCAGCCCGAAGACCAGGAGTCCGAGCACCACGTTGAGCCCGAAGAGCGCGAGCGAGCGAAAGGTGGGGTCGGTGAGGCCGCCCACGTGCTCGATCAGATAGATCGCGACGCAGACCACCATGATGTACGCCAGCGCCAGCGGCGTCAGCACCTTCCAGCCCAGCGCCATGAGCTGGTCGTAGCGGAAGCGGGGCAGCGTCCACCGGATCCACATCACGAAGAAGATCCAGAACATCAGCTTGAGAAAGAAGAATGCGCCGGTGGCGAGCGTCTGCAGCACCCCGCCCTGCTCGTCCCAGTGCCCGGGAATGTCCCAGCCGCCGAAGAAGAGCGTGGTCACCATGGCGCAGACGGTCACGACGTTGGCATACTCCGCGATGAAGAAGAACGAGAATTTCATCGCGCTGTACTCCGTGTGGTACCCCGCGATGAGCTCGGACTCGGCCTCCGGCAGATCGAATGGGAGCCGGTTGGTCTCCGCGAAGCCGGACACCAGGAAGATGAAAAAGGACAGGAACAGCGGCAGCACGTACCAGAGCCCGGCCTGCTGGTCGCGGATGATGGCCGCGAAGCTGACGTTCCCGCTCAGGAGCAGCACCGGGATCAGACTCATCCCCATCGCCACCTCGTAGCTGATCATCTGCGCGCTCGCCCGTAGCCCGCCGAGCAGTGCGTACTTGCTGTTCGACGACCAGCCGGCCAGCGCGATGCCGTAGACCCCCATGGAGCTGATCGCGAGCACGAACAGGAAGCCGATCGGCACGTCGGCCACGACCATCGGCACGGGACCGTGCCAGACGAAGCGCCCCAGCGGGCCGAGCGAGAAGTCGAAGTCGAGCGGGAGCGGCGCCGCGAAGGGGATCACCGCGGACAGTAGGAGCGCCGGGATGAACGACATCGCGGGCGCCAGGAAGAAGAGCGCCTGCGTGGCGAGCGCAGGATAGGTCTCTTCCTTCAGGATGTTCTTGAGCCCGTCCGCGGCGGGCTGCAGCAGGCCGGCCCATCCGACGCGGTTCGGGCCGTGGCGGTTCTGCATCCACGCGCTCACCTTGCGCTCGAGCAGGGTGAGCAGCGCCACCCCGATCATGATGACGGTGAACACGAACAGCATCTTGAGGATGCTCAGGAGCAGAAAACCCTTCATTTCGGGCGTCACCGAGCTGCCCCCTCACCGGCCGCCGCGGCGGCCCCGGTTGGCGCGGGAAGCAGGCGGCCGGTAAAGCCGAGATCGCCGTAGGTGAGGCCGGCGAACACCGGCCACCGCTCGCCGAGGAGCGCGAAGGCCTCGGCCGCCGTCGAGGGGGCGTCGGGACTCGGTCCCGGACCGGCCAGCACTTCGCCCGCCACCCACCAGGCCGGACGCGCCATGCCCGGCTGGCTCTTCGCCTGCTGATAGCGCTGCAGCCGCCGGTCGCGGTTCACGTAGGTGCCGTTCTCCTCCGCCATCGTGGTCACGGG